>NZ_SODQ01000011.1:0-148954 GCF_004368805.1 Novosphingobium sp. PhB55
TCTGCGCCTCGGTGAAACGGCTCTTCCTCATGCGTCTGCTCCTTCTCGTGGGCAGACTCTACATCAGAATGAGGGACCTTTCGGGGGGCAGGTCAAACCCCATGAGGCCACCGACCTTATCGCCTACTTCGCATCAGATCGTGCCGCTGCAATTCATGGCGCTGAGTTCATTATCGATGGCGGCACTGTCAGGACCGGCTGAGGGTGGCAACAGAGCGCCAATGATTGGGTTAGCGGCGACATTCGCGCCGCATGAGCGCCTCCTGTTGCCGGGAGTGCGGGCAAGCGGATCGGCAACTTCTGGGTGTGAGTATTGCAAACAGGACATGATCGACTGGATACTCTCCGCCCTTCTTACTCGACCAACAGTTCGCCATTGCTCCTTCGGCGCGGCTTGAGTTCGCTGACGATCACACCGGCAATGATGAAGGCGGCACCGAGGATCGCCAGCGGGGCGAGCCTGTCGCCCCCGATCCGGCCGATGACGCCGGCCCAGACAGGCTCGCTGGCGTAGATGATCGTGGCGCGCGTGGGCGATACGGATTTCTGTGCCCAATTCATCGTCAGCTGGATCAGAGCACTTGCGATCCCCAAGCCGATACCGGCGACCAGCCAGACCCAGGAGAACGCCGGAACGCCCTCGCCCGCAATGGGCATCGTCGCGAAGGAGAGCAGTCCGCCCACGAGCAGCTGCACGACGGTGATCCTGGAACTGACCACTTCCGACGCGAACCGCCCAATCAGGAGTATCTCAGCCGCGATCGCTGCGGCGCTGAGGAGCGTGGCGATTTCGCCGCGTCCGAGACCGAGCTGCCATGCATCCGGGCCAGCAAGGAAGACCAGACCGACGAATGCGAGTGCGATGCCGGCCCATGTCAGCGCGCGCGGCGGTCGACGCACCACCAGCCATTGGATGAGTGGCACCATCGGCACATAGAGCGCCGTCAGGAAAGCCGATGTGCTGCTGCTGATCGATTGCAAACCATATGTCTGCAATCCGTAGCCCAGGAAGATGGTCACGCCGACAGCCGATCCGGCCACCAGCTCCTTCTTCGTGATGCCGCGGAGCGCGCGGCGGAACACAACTATCGTAAGCAGGCCTGCCACGACAAAGCGGAGACCGACGAAGAACAAAGGGCCGGAGTGTCCAACAGCCAGATGCACGATGAGAAACGTCGCCCCCCACATCAGGGTGATCCCGATAAGTGCAGCCTCTTCGCGGCTGAAAAAGGGTTTGTGCGTGGTGGATTTGTGCAACATACTGCGCATCTATGAGCAATATACTGCGCAGTCAATCCGATCGTTCCGATGTACTTTCCCACGTCTCGGATAATCTCAAGCGGCTCCGCCGATTGGCAGGCCTTAGCCAGGCGGCGCTCGCGGAGGCGTCAGGCGTAAGCCGCCGGATGATCGTCAATCTGGAGGGGGGCGATACCAATGTCAGCCTGTCCAGCCTGGATCGGCTGGCCTGGGCGCTCGGCGTCGACTTCGTGGCGATGGTTGCCGATCCGCAGGTCAGTGCCGAGCGAATTGAAGCATTGACCTGGAGGGGAAGTGACGATGCCAGCAAGGCGGTGCTCCTCGGCAGCGTCCCTGCTGCAGCATCGGCTCAGCTTTGGTCCTGGTCACTCGGGATTGGCGAAAGATATGTTGCCGAACCGGATCCGGCAGGCTGGCACGAGATGATCTTCGTATCTGCAGGACGACTTCGCATCGACAAGGCTGACGGGGCAGTCACCATCGATGCGCAGGACTTCGCCATCTACAGCAGCGCGCAGCCGTTTTCCTACACGAACGCGGGCGACGAAATCGTAAGGTTCACGCGCGTCGTCGTCTGTTGAGTATGGACGAGCGGCCAACGCGAATCATTCCACTCTCATCGAGCGGTCTGGCGGCCGTGCAAGAGTTTCTGTCCGGCCAGCTTGACGAGAGCAGATTTCCTCTGCGCTTGACCTATCGTCATCGTTCCTTCTTCAGGAGCTTCGCTCGATCGCGACGATCGCGGATATCGAAAGAAGCCGAGCGATAGGACTTTCCTATGGCCGCGATACGGGAATGACGCCTTCTATGCGGAATTGACTGCATTTATCTTGCCGACGACAGATCGATGAGAGGATGCAGCCATGACTATCAGTCTCCTGCCGGACAATCCGGGAGCCTGGACTTATCGCCGTTTCGAGGATCTTTACGCGATCCCGCGCGAAGAACGCGAGACGTTGCAACTCGAAGCCGTCCGGATCAATTTCGCAAAGCTGCGCAACCGCATCCCGGCCCTCAAGAAGCTGGCTGACCGCCAGGGCGTGGAGGCCATCGATAAGCTGGAAGACGTCTTGCCGGTCTGCTTCGACCACCGCGTCCTCAAGAACTATCCGATCCAGATCATCGAGAACCGCGATTTCGCCAAGCTGACCAGTTGGCTCGACAAGCTGACCGCGCATGACCTCACTCGTGTGGACCTCACGGGTGTCACCACGATCGAGCAGTGGCTGCGGAGGCTCGAAGCTTATGGCATGCTCGTCACTTATTCCAGCGGGACCACCGGCAAGCTGTCTTTCGTGCCCCGTTCCTACGATGAACTCGGCCCATGGAAGTACCACTTCTTTAGCGTCAATCGCGCGTCGAGCGGGGTGAACCCCTGGACGACCAAGCTGCCGACGTTCTTCCCCGGCTATCGCGGCGGCTATCAGACGATGCTCAAGATGATGAGCCTGTTCAATGTCGAGATGGCAGGCGGCGAGGAGCTCTACCACACGCTCTACGACACCCATATTCCGGCCGATCTCATGGCCCTTTCCGGCCGCCTGCAAGCGGCGGAGGACAAGGGCGAGGTGATGAACCTGGGCCTCGACCCTGCCCTCCTTGAACAGCGTCAGCAGATGCTGGTCCAGGGGCGTAGCCGCGAAGGCGACATGGAGGCCTGGTTCGGCAAGCTCATTCGCGATTATCGCGGGCAGAGAGTGAAGATCGGTGGCACCTTCGCCGACCTCTACCGTGTCGCCAGAGCGGGCCTCGACAAGGGCATGACTTGTGAATTCGCGCCGGGCTCGATCCTACAGGGCGGGGGCGGCATGAAGGGCTACAAGGACGCGCCCGCCGATTGGGAGGACCAGGTGAAGACCTTCTTCGGGGTAGAGCACCTCGGCAACCAGTACGGCTTCTCCGAATGTATCGGCAATGCGCCGCTTTGCGATCACGGCTACTTCCATTTCCTGCCCTACACCATCCCCTTGCTGATGGACGCGGCCGGCAAGGCGCTGCCGCGCGAGGGGGTGCAGAAAGGCCGGCTGGTACTCGTCGATCCCATTCCCACCTCCTACTGGGGCGGGTTCACCTCGGGCGACGAAGTGACGATGCACTGGGAGGAGGATTGCCCGTGCGGTTGGGGCGGACCACGCGCTTCTAAGGCGATCCGACGCTTCGCCGAGAACGAGGGCGGGGATGACAAGATCACCTGCGCCGGATCGCAGGCGGCTTACAACGAATTCATGGAATTCGTGGCGGGAGAGGCATGATGGAGCCGATCCTCGAAATACCGATCATAGCGCGCGGCAGGGTCATAATGCCCGGAGACGATGCCGTGCAGTTCAGGGGGCGCGGTGGCGCCGACTTCCGCCAGGCGGACCCGCACAAGCACATCCACGATCTCGTGCTGGGCGACACGGCGAAACTGCGCGATCTGCACGACACGCCGATGCTCGAGATCATCGATCTCTTCGTCGAGCTGGGCAAGCGCCTGCGACTGGATGACAACGAACTGCTGCAGCAAAGCTTCGCGCTTGCGCTGAAGGCGGGCGGTCTTGCCGAACCGATCCTGCGGGGCGTTTACGACGCGCTCCCGCATATGTTCGAGCGCGGTATGATGACCGGCCTCGTCGATAAGACGATCGGCCTCGATTATATCGACGGGTGGGTTCCGGGCAGCGGCCCCTACGGTAACGTCAGCATTCGCGCGGTCGGCACCCGTCAGTTGCACATCACCGCCGGCAACGTGCCGGTGGTTGCGGCCATGACCGTCGCCCGCGCCGGCCTCACCAAGTCCGACATACTGATCAAATCGCCATCGAACGACCCACTGACGGCCAATGCCATCGCCCGCACGCTGATCGACCTGGCGCCCGATCATCCGGTGACGAAGCATATCGCGGTCGCCTATTGGAAAGGCGGAGACGAAATCATGGACTCGCAGATCGTCAGGACGAGCCGGATCGACAAGATCACTACCTGGGGCGGTATGAGTTCCGTGCGCCACATCCAGAAGTTCCTCCAGCCGGGCATCGATCTCACCGCGCTCAATCCGAAGTACTCGATGTCGATGATCGGCCGCGACACTTTCGCCAGCGAAGCGGCCATGGACGAGGCGGCGATAGGTCTCGCCACGCTGGCTGGCTTCTATAACCAGACTGCCTGTGCGAACACGCGGTTGGTCTATGTCGAAAGCGACACCGATGACGCCTCGCTGGAGCGCGTCGCCGAACTCGGGCGACGTATGGTCGCTGCCTATGAGCTGTTGCCACCGCTGCTTTCCGTGCCGTTCACCGCGCCGAACCGGGAGCTTGAAGCCGAGATGGCAGCCGTCGCACTTGAGGACGATTTCTACCATGTCGAGGGCGACACGCTGAACGGCGGCTTCGTCGTCTCCAAATTCAACGACCGGGTCGAATTCTTCGACAAGCTGAACAACCGCGTGGTCAATTTCGTGCCGGTCCAGAACCTGACGGACGTCCTGAAATGGTGCGACGACACCACTCAGACCGTTGGCATCTATCCCGAGAGCATTCGGCCCCGCATCCTCGATGCCTTCGCGCTGGCCGGCATCCAGCGGCTCGTTTCGCTTGCGGGCGGCGATCCGATGACGGTCTACGCCAATTCTCACCACATGCCGCCGGGCTCCCCGCACGACGGCATCGAACCGATGCGGCGATCTGTTCGCTGGGTCGTCGACATGCGTCCGGCCGATCAGGGCGCCGCGCTTGAAATCGCTGCCGAGTAGCCAAACCGGATGGAAACCGCCCATCTCAAGGCCTTTCTGAAGATCTCCGAATACGGCTCGATCACGCGGGCCGCGGAGTCCCTGGGCATTGCCCAGCCTTCGCTCAGCCAGCAGTTGCTGCGACTTGAGGACGAACTGGGCTTCAGTCTGTTCGATCGGTCTGCCCGGGGCGTGGTTCTTACCGAGGCCGGCCACATTTTCCGGGAACGGGCGCGCCACATTCTCCAAGCCGCTGATGAGGCTATTGCAGACGGGCGGCACTTACGCGGAGACCTTCGCGGCCAGGTTGTCCTCGCCATGCCGCCGTCCATGGGCCGGCTGACTGCCGTCCCGCTGATCGCGGCGCTGGGCGAACAATCGGCCGCTGCCAGCGTGAGGATCGTCGATGCCTATAGCGGCGCCATCCGGGGATGGCTGGAGACTGGCAAGATCGATCTCGGGATACTCTACGAAAGCCAGAGCATGCGGCATCTTTCGACCCGGCGGCTGTGCCGAGAGACGTTGTTCGCCGTGGGCAAACCGGACATCCTGGCGCGTCACGGGATCCACCATGGCGCCGCCCCCCATGAAAGTTCGATCACTTATGAGACGCTTTCCCGCTTGCCGTTGGTCCTTCCCGGCATGCAGCACGGTTTGCGGCAACTTCTCGATCGGGAAAGCAGTCACCACGGCATCGATCTGCCCGTGCGGCAGGAAGTCGATTCGCTCGAAATCACGCTGGCCCTGCTGGAAAGCGGCGCGATGTGCAGCGTACTGCCCTGGTCGGCGATTGGTGACAAGGTCGCCTCCGGGGCGCTGAGCGCGGCTCGCGTCGGCGCGCATGCACTGGCCCGCACAATGGTCATCGCCCGTAATCCATCGATCGTACTCACCCATGCTTCGGTGCGGATCGAGATGTTGTTGCGGCAACTGCTGGCATCGATGGCGAGCGATGGCTCCTGGTCGGGCCAGGCCATCGAAGAATGACGAGCGAAGTTAGAAGCTGATGACGAGCATACCTCTGTCCGGGAAGGTGGCCCTGGTTACTGGCGCAGGCCGGGGCATCGGAAAGCAGATCGCACTTCGGCTTGCCGCCGCGGGCGCGAGCATCGTCGTCCATTTCAGCGGCAGCGAAGCCGGCGCTGCTGCGACGGTGGATGAGATCGTTGCAGCCGGGGGCGAGGCAATCCGCGTGCGCGCCGACATCAGCAAGCGGAGCGAAGTCGAGCAGCTTTTCGGTGCGATAGACCAGCACTTTGACCGCCTCGACATCGTGGTGAACAGCGCGGGCGTCAGCGGTGGCGGGAGTCTTGCCGATCTCGACGAGGAGCAGCTCGAATGGATGCTCGGCGTCAACTTGCGCGGCCCGCTCTACATTGCCGCGGAAGCGGCGAGCCGGCTGCGCGACGGCGGGCGCATCATAAACCTCTCCTCCAGCCTCGGTGAATTTCCGATGGCGGGCGCAGGCATCTATTCGGCGACGAAAGTGGCTATCAAGAGCTTCACTGAAAGTTGGGCCAAGGAGCTTGGCCGGCGAGGTGTGACGGTCAACACGGTCATTCCCGGCGCCACGGCTCCGGGCATGATGGACCGAGCACCGCAGGAAACCCGTGCCTTTTTTGAGCAAGCCTCCCCATTCGGACGTATCGGCACAGCGAGCGAAGTCGCAGCGGTGGTGGCGTTTCTCGCCTCACCGGAGGCAAGCTGGGTATCAGGCGCACATATCCTCGCGAATGGCGCAGCCAGCACATGACGACCTTCGTCCTCGTGCACGGCGGCGGCCACGGCGGATGGTGCTGGGCTCTGGTGAGGCGCGCGCTACAGAACGCCGGCCACGAGGTTTTTGCGCCGACACTCACCGGATTGGCGGACCGGAGCCATCTGCTGTCCCCGGAGCTGGGTCTCGGGACTCATATCACTGACATTGCCGCTTTGCTCAAGTTCGAAGACCTGCATGACGTTGTTCTGGTCGGCCACAGCTACGGCGGCATGGTCGTCACCGGCGCCGCAGATCGCGAAGCGCATCGGATAGAGCGGCTCGTCTACCTCGACGCAGCGATCCCTCAAGATGGTGAAGCGCTGATCGATGTATCGCCCGGCCTGTTGCTATTGGCCGGGACCACACGCATGGTCGATGGCGTTGAACTGGGACTTTGGCCCGACGCGGCAGCGGGGGAGATATACGGGCTCGGCACTTGTCCGCTCAAGGATTGGGCCTTGGAACGCCTTACGCCGCATCCTTGGAAAACCGTTACCGACAAGCTGATCCTGAACGATCCGGCCCGCCTCGCTCAAATTCCCCGGACGATCGTAAACTGCCCAACGTCATTGGCTAATCGGCCCGAAGCGCTACGCCACCGCTGGCTGCAAGCGGAAACGGTATTGTCGCTCGACACGGGTCATGATCTCATGCTGACGGCGCCGCAGAGCGTGATAGATATCCTGCTTAAAGCCGCATAACGCGCCCAATACTTCGTTCTATTTCCCTGGATCACCAGGTTTCTGATCCCAGTACGAGTGAAAATCGAGCCTTGGGATGGGCGGTTTGGGTGTTTGTCTTAGAATGGCTTTGCTCAAAGCCTGGTCGCTCATGCGGGAAGGCTTCAGGTGGTAAGCGCCCTTTTCAGAAAGCTGACGTGACGCCGAACTCGGCGACGACGCGGCGATAGTCGTAGATTTCGATGGTGGAGCGATTGCGCTCCCACTTGAGACGGACCAGCGGCGCGAAACTGCCCAGGTGAAGCGCGCGCAAGGTCGCGGCAATGCTCGCGCTGTATCGATGCTCGATGCGCCGTTCAGGATAGAGAAACAGGCGCTCGTCCGCTTCGAGATGACTATAGCCAAGCGTACCGACCAGCGTGGTGCGCCCCAGTTCCAAAAGATAAGCCGAGCTTCCACCCATCGCCACGGTGATCACGCAGTGGAAGGGCGAACCGGCCTCCCCGGCCCCTGCCCTGCCGGAAGACATCCGCATTGCGCGGCCTTCGATGGGGCGTGCTTAAATCGCAATTGATGCGGGTGACCGAAGTGGGCAGGCTGGGCGGAGCGTGATGACCGACAAGCCTGATCCTCGCCGGCCTCGGCCCCATACCAGGACGATCGTCCGAAGAGCCGCGCGACGTCTCGAGCTGCGCTCCTTCGGCCTGCTCCCAGAGCTCTTCAACCATGTCGAGGGCCTGCGTGCTGCCGTCGCCGTCGCGCTCCCCCTCGTTCTTGCCGTGACGACCGGGCGCGCCGGGTTGGGGTGGGCCGTCTTCGCGGCGTTCTGGACGTGCCTTTGCGACAGTCCCGGACCGGACACCCAGCGCCGCCGCCTGCTGGCTATCTTCGTGGGCTGCGGCACCGTCATTTCCTTCGCCGGTTCATGGATCGCCTCGTTCGCGCCCATGGCAGGCATGATCGCGGGGCCGACCATCGTTTTCTGTGCGGTCCTGTGGTCGGCACGTATCCGGTTCGGTGGACTGCTCGGTACGCTGCTCGCGGTCGTCGGCGTGGTGGCCGTCGGTTTCCCGCATCCACCGGCGCAGGCCGCGGTACAAGCCGCCGCCTTCCTCGGTGGCGCGGTCTGGGCCTATCTGCTGATCAATGCGATATGGCGGATCGACGCCGCCCTGCCGCTTTCCCGCGCATCGGACGCCGTCGTCGTGCGCCTGCTCGATATGGCCGAAAGCCTTGTGCAGCTCGGAGACGCGCAGCACCGCGACGATCGCTGGCACCGCGAACATGCGGAACACCGACGCGCAGTAAGGCTGGCCATCGAGCGTTTCCGCAGCATGCTGGAACGCTATGGCGAAGACCCTTCCGCCACCGCCCCGTTCGAGCAGGACTGCGAAGCCTGCGAGACGCTGTTCGGCGCCTTGATCGCGCTGGACCAGGCCTGCATCATCAGGGCCGGACGGATCGAGGAGCGCGCCGCCGTCGCCCATGCCTGCAAGACGACCCTGCTGGCCTGGACCCTCTCTTCCCGCTCCCGCGGACGTCGGCACGACCCGCTCGATTGGGCCGCAGGCCGGCTGCGGCGCCTTCAGGGCCAACTCACCGATGACCTGTTCATCGGCTGCCTGCGAGCATTCGAGAGCGCGCTGGAAGGATTGGCCTGTCGCCAATCCGGAACCCATCTACAGGGCAAGGCTGGGCAGGCACGTCCCCTCCACGGAACGTCCCCGGTCGCCCTGCGCCAGGCCGTGCGGCAATCGGTAGGATTGGTCGTCGTCTATCTGTCGGCCATCGTCTTCCAGCTGGGCTATCCCTATTGGGCGGCCATGGCGCTTGTCGTGGTATTGCAGGGCGGCGCCCGGGTGACATGGGCGCGCTGCCTTGAGCGCATCCTGGGCAGCGTGCTGGGCGGGATGCTCGCATGGCTGTTGGTGACGGTGAGCAGCGCTTCACCAGTCCTCGTCATGCTGGCGGTCATCCTGGCGGGCGCGGCGATCGCCGTGCGTTCGGTGAACTACACCATCTTCGTCATCTTCCTCACCATGCTTTTCGTGATCGTCGCCGAAATGCTCCAGCCCGGCGCGGGCATCGCCTCATCCCGCATGCTCGACAACGTGATCGGCAGCGTGACGGCGCTGATCGCCGTATTCACCTTGTGGCCCGATTTCGGCGCTTCTCTTAAGAACCGCATCGACGAAGGCATCGACGCCAATCGCCGCTATTTCGAGGCCGTGCGCCGGAACGAGCCGGTTGCCGAAATCGAACAGGCGCGCCGCGGCGCGGGGCTTGCCAGCGTCGAGGCCGAAATCGCCCTGCACGATGTCGGCGGCATGCTGCGCCGGCTGTTCCAGTCCGGGCATGGCGGCGAACCGTTGCAGGACCTGCGAAATACCGCGGGCGAAGCCGCGATGGCATGGCACCGGCGGCTGGGCGCTCAGGTCCAGTCAACACCGATCTTCGACGAAGGGCGCTTCAGTCAAGTTCAGGCATAGCCGAAAGAAGAACTGCTAGGCGTTCAGTTGAAGCACCTGGGCCAGTACGGCAATGGCGATGACATCCGGTTCGCTACCGGTCACACCGGGAAGCCCGATCGGTGCGGTGAGGCGTGCCAAGGCATCTTCGCTCACCCCCTCTGCCAGAAGACGCGCCCTGACGCGTGCGATCTTGGTTGACGATCCGATCAGCCCGACGAAGGCCAGGGGCGTTCGCGTCAGGGCGGCAAGGGCCAGACCGTAGTCGAGCGAGTGGTCATGCGTGAGGATGGCGACAGCCGCATCGTCCGGCGCCTCTTCGAGGCATTTTGCGATCTGCTCCTCAGAGATCACCGTGACCCCGTCAATTTCGGCCGATTCCGGTCTCGTGTCGAACCAGGCGAGTTGCAGCGGCAGGCCGATCGTGTGCCGGGCGATCGCCCTGCCGATGTGCCCCGCACCGAACAGGTAGAACGGCCTCGGCCGCCTTCCCAGCGGCTCCACCATGCGCGTCCCGGCGCCGGGCAGCTCGCCGCGCGCCGACTGCCGCGTGGCCGTTTCACGCCGGAATACCGCGCGTTCAACCCGAGTTTTCTCCAGTGTCGTCACCAGCATGTGCCAGGGCTCCGCATCATGCAGCCAGTCGAGATCGCCCGGATCCAGATGCTCGATGAGTACCCGCATCCGCCCGCCGCAGCACGCATCGAGCCGCCGACCGAGAGGATAGTCCTCCACCCGCCAGTTGCCAGGCGGCAGCGTCAGCAAGGTGCGTGCCTTTTCCAGCACCAGGCGTTCAAGCTCTCCCCCACCGATGCTGCCGAGTTGGTCGCCGGTGGTCACAAGCATGCGCGTCCCTGCCCCGCAGGGTGCTGCCCCTTCCGTCGCCAGTACCGATATGAGCGCAGAGGGCGTCCCGGGAAGGCGCCGCAGCCAGCCGATCCACTGGGTCATGCCGATACCAACCCGGAGCCGGATCGACCGTCGGACTGCCGCATTTCCCGGTGTCCCAGAGAATTGTCGTCAGGCATCACGCCGCATGTATCCTCTTGGCGAACGTTGCGTTTTTGTCACGATGTTGCGCTTTTGTTTCAAAAATGTGGCACTTTCAAGAATTCTTGTTGCAGTGCGGAGGCAGGCAAGAGAGCTTTCATTTCACCCGAGTTCAGGCGACTT
Source organism: Novosphingobium sp. PhB55 (assembly GCF_004368805.1). Taxonomy (NCBI): domain Bacteria; kingdom Pseudomonadati; phylum Pseudomonadota; class Alphaproteobacteria; order Sphingomonadales; family Sphingomonadaceae; genus Novosphingobium; species Novosphingobium sp. PhB55. The sequence continues at coordinate 11,050 of NZ_SODQ01000011.1, forward strand.
ACGAAAGGGTGAAATAATGAATTCCATGCGTTTTCATTTGCATTGCAGCATGGCCGTAATGGCCTTTGTACTTCCTGCCACCGCCTTCGCACAAGATGATCCCGCTTCGACTGACGCTATTATAGTGACCGGTTCGCGCATTCGACAGAACCCGCTCGACAATCCCAGTCCCGTCGTCACGGTCAGTAACGAGGACATAGCCAAGACGGGCCTTTCCTCCGTCGCAGATGTGCTGCAACGCCTGCCGAGCGCGGCGGGCGGCCTCAATACCAAGGCCAACAATTCGGGCAATATCGGCAACCCGCAGGACGGCGGCGGCGTGGGTGCCGGCACCAGCGAAATCGACTTGCGCTATCTCCTGGCCAAACGCACGCTCGTGCTGGTGGACGGCATGCGCTACGTGAACGCCACGGCGGCCAGCGGCATCCCCTCCACGGTCGACCTCAACACCATTCCCGCCAGCCAGATCGAGCGGATCGAAGTGCTGCAATCGGGGCAGTCGCCGCTCTACGGATCGGACGCGATCGCCGGTGTCGTCAACATCATCACCAAGTCCGAGCAGGAAGGGCTGCGCGCCTCGGGCCAGTTCGGCACCTATCGGCAGGGTGACGGGCATACGCAGGATTACAACGTCAGCTACGGGGTGAAGGGCCCGACCACTTCGGTCGTGTTCGGCGCCAGCTACGTGAAGCAGGACAAGGTCAGCACGGCGGACCGTTCGATCTCGCAGTTCCCCAACCCCGGCCAGACTTCGTGCCTGGATCCGCGCGGCGGCTGTTCGTCGGCAGCCGTGAACGGGCGCATCGTTTTCAACGAGGGTAATCCATCGCTACCGGCAGGGGGCAGCATCACGCCGCGCAACCCTCCGCTCACCACCCAGGGCGTCTACGATCCGACGCTTGCAGGCGGCGATTTCCGCGCCTTCACCGATGCCGACCGCTTCAACTTCTCTCCCTACAACTACTTCCTGACGCCGCAGGAGCGCTATGGCTTCTGGGTCAGCGCCAAGCAGGAACTCACCTCCAACATCACCTTCCGTGCCAAGATGGTCTACAACCATCGCAATTCGCAGAACCAGGCCGCCTTCCTGCCGCTGTTCATCGGGCCTGATGCGGGCAACGGCAACTTGCTCGACACCGTCTCGGTCGATGTGAGCAACCCTTACAACCCCTTCGGCATCACGCTGAATTCGGGCGCGAACGGGGAACCGGCAACTTACGGTTTCGTCGCCCGCCGCCTGGTCGAAGCCGGGCAGCGCACTTACACGCAGCGCGTCGACACGATGACCGCCAATGCCGGGCTGGATGGCAGCTTCCATGTGGGTTCGCGCAAGTTCTACTGGGATGTCAACGCCGCCTTCGGCTGGAACGACGCCAAGCAGATCTTCACCGGCAACGTCAACGCCGCGCGGGTGGCGCAGGCACTGGGCCCATTGGCGGACTGCACCGGAGCCTGCGTGCCGCTGAACATCTTCGGCGGCGAAGGCTCGATCACGCAGGCCATGCTCGACTACATCTCGTTCACCGAGCGAGACAGGTCCAGCCAGCGCATGCAGGACTATACCGCCAACCTCACCGGTGACCTGTTCGACTTGCCTGCGGGCCCGGTCGGCATCGCGGTCGGCTATGAGCACCGCTACCAGTTCGGCTCGTTCACGCCCGATCCGATCATCCAGGCGGGGCTCGGCGCAGACATTCCCGCGCAGGCCGCGGCAGGCAGCTACAATTCGGATGAGTTCTACGGCGAATTGCGCGTGCCGATCCTGAAGGACACCCCGTTCTTCCAGCTGCTGGAAGCCGACGGCGCGGTACGCCACGCCAATTACTCGACCAGCGGATCGAGCACGACGTTCACCGCGACCGGCCTGTGGAAGCCGGTCTCCGACCTGCTGCTGCGCGCCAGCTATGCCGAAGGGTTCCGCGCTCCGGCGATCGGCGAACTGTTCGGCGCCCAGTCCCGCGCCGACGCCCCGATCGACGACCCCTGCACCAACGTCGCCGGATCGCTGTGGCAAAGTTCCGCCACGGTGCGCACGAACTGCATCGCCAACGGCGTTCCCGCCAGCGGCAGCTATCAGGAGCCGCAGGGCGGCCAGATCGGCACGCTGACCGGCGGCAACGACCAGCTCAAGCCGGAAACCAGCAAGACCCTGCTCTTCGGCGGTGTCTATAGCCCGTCCTGGGCGCGCGGCGGCATTGCCCGCAATCTCAGCCTCGAAGTCAATTACTACGACATCAAGGTGAGCGACGCGATTTCGGCCATCAACCCGCAAGTCACCCTGTCGCGCTGCGCCGAACTGGGCGATCCCAGCGCCTGCGCCAATGTGGTGCGCACGCCCAGCGGCATCATCTCGCGCGTGGTCGGCCTGCTGCAGAACATCGGCAGCATTCGCACGCAGGGTATCGACGTCAGCCTGAACTACACCTCGCCCGATACCGGCGCGGGCACGTTCGGCCTGTCGTTCAACGCCAACCGACTGCTCAAGTATACCGAGACGTTCCCCACGGCGGACGGTTCGGCCACGATCAGCTACAAGGGCACCACGCGCGGTTTCCCGGATCAGTCCTATCCCAAGTTCAAGGGCACCGGCATCCTCTCGTGGTCCATCGCCGGCATCGATGCCTCGTTCACCGGCCGCTACATCGACAGCGTGACCGAGAGCGACGGCCACAAGATGAACAGCCGGTTCTACGGCGACGTCCAGCTTGGCTATACGCCCAGCTTCATGGACAGCGCCTTCACCTTCACGCTGGGCGTGGTCAACGTGTTCAACACCGATCCGCCGCCGTGCAACACTTGCACGGGCCCGAACTACGATCCCACCACCTATGACGTGCCCGGCCAGTTCGGCTACTTGCGCGTTTCGGTGAAGATGTAAGCACGGATCCGGGCGCCGGTGCCAGACGCACCGGCGCTTGGTGCCTATTGCCCGCGAAGCGACATTGCAGCAGCGGGACCTGACCGCCAGCCCCGATGCGCCGGCCGCAAAATGCAGGCCGCTCCCAATTCAACCCGCGGGATGCCGCCCGTGCATCTCGGCGGTCACCACTGCCGCCGCCGCGCATAACCGCTGCGCGCAGGCTTCGATTCTGCGCGGGTCAAGGTCGGTCGGCAGCCCCGTCACCACCAGCTGGAATGCCACCGTTGCCTCCGGCGAGAACACCGGGGCAGCTATGTAGCTGACGCCTGCCCCCTCCGCCCGCGCGAGGTCGACCAGCTGGATCTCGTCCGCCGAGAGCTGCCCGATCAGTTCGTGCACTCGCGTCCAATAGGCCTCGTCGCGGACCTGATCGCTGGCCGTCACCAAGACCTGGCGGCTGGCCGCGGCGCCCGGGCCATTCGCGCAGACGGCATAGCCGCGCGCACGGATCAGCGGCAACGCATCACGCAAATGATCGAGCACGGAAGCCGCCATGAAAGGCCGAGCCTTGCCAATGTAGCCGTCGATCAGCGTCTGGTCGCCCCAGGCGACGTGGCACAGCCCGACCGGAGGCATGAGCGGGCGCCGTTCTCCCACGCGCGTGAGTCCAAGGTGGGATTGAGGCCTGCCTTCCTTGACCAGCACCACGATCTCTTCATCCGCAAGGCAATTCGCGCTGCATTGCATATCCAGCTCGGCCGCGAGCCGCGCCAGCTCTCGCCGCGCGATCTCGATGCCCTGGTGGCCGGCAATGGCGGCCTGGCCGATGGCGACGAGCGATAGACCAAGCGAATAGGTCCGGTGCTTCTCATGGCGCGAGAGAAACTGCCCAGCGGCCATCGTCGTCAGCAGGCGATGCGCCGATCCATTGCTGAGCCCGACGTGCCGGGCGATCTCTGCCAGGGTGAAACGCTCGGTCGGATGGGCGCCCAGGAATTTGAGGACATCCATGACGCGCGTGGTGGGGTTCGACGGATCGGACAATGAGACGGCTCCAACCATCGCCAAGGCGGCGTTGACTTGGGTAGCACCCTGCCACATCATTCCAGCATTATCCAGTGGCATTCCATTATTGGAATAGCGGGAGATGTCCATGAGCAAGGTTTCCGAGAACGTCGCTTTCGCCCAAAGCGCCGTCGGGGCGGAATATCCGTCGATCCCGGCCGTGCGTCAGCGCGAACTCGACATCGCGGGCAAAGTGGTGGTCATAACCGGTGCCAGCCGGGGGATGGGCAAGCAGGCGGCGCTCGACTTCGCGCGGCGCGGCGCCAGGGTCGTGCTCGCCGCAAGGACCGTTGAAACGGATGCCTCGCTGCCCGGCACGATCGGCGAGACGCTCGCGGCCATCGAGGCCGCCGGCGGCGAGGCTATCGCGGTCGCGACGGACCTTGCCGAAGAGGCCGATCTGCGCGCGCTGATCGATGCGGCCATGGCGCGCTTCGACGGCGTCGACATATTGGTCAACAATGCCGCTGCCACCACCGGCGACATCTGGGGCAAGCCCTTTCTCGACCTCACGCGCGAGGAATGGCTCTACCAGTTCGCGGTCAACGTCCATGCGCCCTTCACGCTGACGCAGCTGGTGGTTCCGATCATGGAAGCCCGCGGCGGCGGACGCATCATCAACTTGTCCACGGGCAGCGGCGAAGTCTTTCGTCAGCCGGAAGAGCTGCCCAAGCTGGGCGCCGTCGGCGGCTTCAGCCTGGCCGTACCGGGATACTATTCCAGCAAGCGCGCGCTCGACCGCTTCGGCAACGCCATGGCGCCCGAGCTGCACGCCCGCAACATCGCCATTATCGGCCTTCATCCGGGCCTTGTCGCCACCGAACTGGTCGCCATCCGCGTCAAGGAGCGCGGGCTTGATGACCGTGTGGCCGTGCCCATGACGGTGCCTGCGCGCATGATGGTCTACTTCGCGGCCTGCGAAAATCCATGGGAGTATACTGGTCGCCTGTTCTGGGCGGAGCGTGAACTGGAAGGACTGGGCATCCCGCTCGCCTGAACAGCCTGAGAAGAAACGGGCCTAGGCAATATGCCCCAGAACGAACTTCACACGCTCAGCAATCGATGACAGGGGCAGCGTTACAAGAGCATAGCCCAGCGCCGAGTAGGTCTCCACCATGACATGAAAGGTCGCCTCGGCCTCGGCCAACGTCTGCTTGCGTTCCTCGTCCTGCCGGAAAATCGCGGGCCATGGCGGGGCCACGAAGACTTTGGGGGCATATCGCCGCAGTTCGGCCGCGCGCATTGCGGGCGCCGGAACGGGCAAGCCGCAAAGTCTGAGGTAGCCGATCACGTCGGGGATGCCGCGATCGAAGAGCACGGTGCCGTGACTGGCTGCAGCTTCACGGTGGGAGCGCATTTCCCAGTTGAGCATCAATGCCGCGAAAGCCGCACGATCCGCCCAGGGGAGAGCTTCGCCGCCGATATCGACCTGGTCCTGGATAATGGCTCTGCCCGCCTCCGGCATGTGTCGGAACCCTTCGGCGGCCAGGGCCTGGATCAGGCTGGTCTTGCCCGAGCCAGGACCGCCGGTGATGACATGGAGATGATCGGTCATGTGTTCGATGTTCCGTTCGAGATCGGCTAGGGGATAGCGCAAGCGAAGGTCGGCCGACACCGCCGCGGCCCTCAGAATGATCCCCTGCTTTTCGAAATCCGGCCTTGCGCCAGGCGTTGCTCCCCCGGCTGGCTCCGTCCTAGAACTCCCCCCTTCGATGTTTGCTGATGGACCGCTGCCCATGACGATCTTCACCGGCCTCTCCGCCTTTCCGCTCACCCCGGCCGACGAAAACGGTATCGTCGATACCGATGCTCTGGGCTTGCTGGTGGACCGGCTGGCGGGTGCGGGCGTCGATTCCATCGGCGTGCTGGGCAGCACAGGCACTTATGCCTATCTCGACCGCGACCAGAGAAACCGCGCCGCCGTCGCAGCGGTGGAGGCAGCCGGTGGCCGTGTGCCTGTCGTAGTCGGCGTGGGCGCCTTGCGCACCTCCTGGACCTGCGAACTGGCCGCCGCAGCCGAACGGGCCGGAGCAAGCGGGCTGCTGCTGGCGCCCATGTCTTATGCCAAGCTGACCGAACGGGAAGTGGCGGATCATTTCAAGGCCGCCGCGGGCAGCACCGCCCTGCCGCTTTGCATCTACAACAATCCGGGCACGACCAATTTCACCTTCTCCCACGGGCTGATCGCCGCGCTGTCTCACGTCGACGGGATCGCCGCCGTGAAAATGCCGCCACTGGAAAGCGGGGACTACGCAGGCGAGATCGCCGAGCTTCGCGCCTCGGCGCCGGAGGATTTTCGGATCGGTTACAGCGGAGACTGGTGCGCCGCGCCGGCTTTCCTGGCTGGTGCGGATGCCTGGCACAGCGTGATTGCCGGGATCCTCCCCGCCCCCGCGCTTCGACTGGCGCGGGCCGCCCGCAATGGCGACCAGGCCGAAACCGCCCGCCTGCAAGCGGCCTTCGCGCCGATGTGGTCCCTGTTCCAGCAGCATGGTAGCCTGAGGCTCATCTACGGGATAGCCGAAGTGCTGGGACTGCCGGCGGGCAGGCCGCCGCTCCCCTTGCAGGCCTTCACCGGCGCAAACCGCGTCGATGGGCTGGAAGAGGCCATGGAGCGCATGACTTCGATCTGAGGCCCGGCCGCGACAGCCGATACCGACGCAGGCTCCCGCTCACGTCCGAATGTGGTTCCACACGCTGGAAATGACCACGGACCCCTCCCCTACCGAGGATGCGACGCGCTTCACCGATCTCGCCCGAACGTCGCCTACCGCAAAGATGCCCGGACAGGAGGTGGCGTAAGGCGAGCTTCCGCCAACGCTCTCGCCCGTCTGCACGAAACCGCAGCTGTCGAGAGTGATGAGGTCCGCCAGCCACTCTGTGTTCGGCGCGGCGCCGACCATGATGAACAGCGCGCAAGCGGGATGCTCGCGCGTGCCCTGCGCGTCGCGGATGGTCACGGATTCCAGCTTCCCATCCCCGTGAACCGCCACGACTTCGCATTGGTAGTCGATCGAGACCGCGGGGTCGGCCTGGAGCCGACTGGACAGGTAGTTGGACATGGATGCCGCCAGCGTGCCGCCCCGCACCACCACGTTCACATGGGCCGAGGACCGGCTGAGGAACATCGCCGCCTGCCCCGCCGAGTTGCCGCCGCCGATCACCACGGTCGGTGCATTCCGGCAGAAACGCGCCTCGTTTTCGGTGGCAGCGTAGTAGACGCCCTTGCCCTCCAGTTCCGCCAGGCCATCGATGGGCAGGCGGCGGTACTGGACACCCGTGGCGACGACGACGGCTCCGGCCCGCACCCGCTGGCCGTTGTCGAACGTGGCGCAGAACTGCTTGTCCTCCAGCCGGTCCAGCTTCACCACACGCCGCGGCATGGCGAAGCGCGTCCCGAACTTCATCGCCTGAACCTCGCCGCGCCACACGAGATCGGCGCCGGAAATGCCGGTGGGAAAGCCCATGTAGTTCTCGATGCGGCTGGAGGTTCCGGCCTGACCGCCGATGGCCGTATCTTCCACCACCAGTGCCCGCAGGCCTTCGGCTCCGGCATAGACACCGGCCGCAACGCCGGCAGGCCCGCCGCCGACGATGACGACATCGAATTCCTCGTCGTCCACCAGTTCCCGGTTGAGGCCCAGCAGGCGCGCCACTTTGTCCGGCGTGGGGTCCGCCACGACATTGTTGCGCCCGAAAATGACGGCGGGGGTGTCTTCCGAAACGGAGCAGCTTGTGGCGACGAGCCGGGCATCCTCGCTGCCCAGCGCGTAGCTGGTGTAAGGAAAGCGATTGCGGCTCGCGAATTCGGCGATCCGGCGGATGGACGCGTCTTCGTCCTCCCCGATCAGCACCAGCATCCCGTCACCGGCATCGAGCTGCCGCCGCCGCCGCGCGGCGAGCACGGTGATGATGATGTCGGACATTTCCGGAATTTCCGACATGAGCCGCAACATCACCGGCCTCGGCACTTCGATGACCTTCGTGTCGCTGACCGTCCGCATCGGCAGGGACCAGCTGCCGCCGTCCAGGAAAGACATCTCCCCCATGAACTGCGTCGGCCCGAGCGTCGATGGAACGTGCCGCTCCCGGGTGAAAGGGTTCACGACCTCGATCTCCCCTTCCTCGACATAGACGAACCGGTCGACCGGATCGCCCGTATCGACGATGAGCGTGCCCGCGGCATATTCCACCTCGGATCCGGCATCGCGAAGGGCGGCGACGTGAGAGGCTGCCAGGGGCACCCGCTGCATCTCGCGAAGATCTCTGCCTATGGTTTCCAGGACGTGTCTCCAGCTTCACGGATCGGGCGTGCTCGCTAGTCCCTGACATGCGGCTTCCCGCAATCCTTGGCAACCTTCGGGCGACGATCCGATCCCTGGCCATGCCGGCCGCCGCCCACGCGGCTCTCATGACCGCCTCGGGCGACCGGATGCCTTGCACAGCAGGCGGGGCCGACTAAGTTGGCCCGGACGTGCCGCGCTGTAGAGCGCCCTGCCAGCTTCGGCCCCCTCGGCCGCCAACCGGAGAAGATCATGGACCTCACTGGACGCGAACTGAGATCGACGATCGAGGACGGCAGGCTCACCCTGTCGCTTGAGGACGTTCGCATCGACGAGCCGGCCGACGACGAGATCGTCGTGCGCGTGGAGGCCGCACCGATCAATCCGAGCGATCTCGGCCTGCTCCTCGGCCCGGCGGATGTCTCCACCATGGAAAAGCTCGAAGGCGATCGCCCGCGTCTGCGTTTCGCCATTCCGGAGAGCCGCATGTCCGCCGTATCCGGCCGGCTTGGGCAGTCGATGTCCGTTGGCAACGAAGGGGCCGGCATCGTCGTGGCAGCGGGCGGCGACGCGGCGGCGCTGAAGGGCAAGCGGGTCGGCATGATCGGCGGCGGCATGTTCGCCGACTATCGCCGCATCAAGGCCAGCGACGTGATCCCCCTGCCCGATGGCGCGACTTCGGCCCAGGGCGCCTCGATGTTCGTCAACCCGCTGACGGCCCTAGGCTTCGTCGAAACGGCCCGGCGCGAAGGGCACAAGGCCATCGTTCATACCGCAGCGGCCTCTAACCTGGGGCAGATGCTGCAGAAGATCTGCCTCGACGACGGCATCCCCCTGGTCAATATCGTCCGCTCCGAGCAGCAGGCCGACATTCTGCGCAAGATCGGCGCCGAGCACATCGTCAACAGCCAGGACGAGGATTTCGGCGCCCGGCTGGCCGAGACCGTCGAGCAGACCGGCGCCACCGTCGCTTTCGATGCCATCGGCGGCGGCACGCTTCCCGGCACGATCCTCCAGGCCATGGAACGGGCTTCGTTGAAGCGGATGACGGAATATAGCCGTTACGGCTCCATGGAGTTCAAGCAGCTCTATATCTACGGCGCCCTGGACCCCTCCCCCACGGTGCTGAACCGCCTTGCCTTCGGGTTCCAGTGGGGCGTCTCGGGCTGGCTGCTCTTCCCCTTCCTCCAGAAAGCCGGTCCCGAAGTGGCGATGAAGCTGCGCAGCCGCGTGGTGGCGGAACTCGATACGACGTTCGCCAGCCATTATTCCCGCGTCATCGGCCTGGCCCAGGCGCTCGATCCCGACGTGCTGCGCATCTACGAGCGAAAGGCGACGGGCGAGAAGTTCCTGATCGATCCGAGCCTGGGCTGAAGCCTGTCGGCATAGCGGTCAGCGGGCGCCGAACAGTGGCAAGGCCGCTTCCTCTTCCTCGGGCTTGTCGAAGTTCGACACGGTAACGCCCACGAGCCGTATGCCCTTGTCGGTGGGGAGGACGGAGCGGATCAGCGCGAGACTCGCCTCGCGCAAGTCTTCATGGCGGCGGACGACGACGGGCTGGGTGCGGCTGCGCGTGATGAGCTGGAAATCGCCGTACTTGACCTTGACCGTCACCGTGCGCCCGAAGGCCTGCGTCAGCTCGCACCAGGCCCAGACATCGTCAGCCTGAACGAGCACACCGGCCTCGATCTCGGCGTCGAGCGTGAGATCGCGGTCGAACGTGGTTTCCGAGCCGGAGGACTTGCGCTCACGATCCGGATTGACCGGCCGCTCGTCGATGCCCCGCGCGATGCGGAAGTACCATTCGGCCGAGCTTCCGAAATGCCGCTGCAGGAATTCCAGCGACTTGCCGCGCAAGTCAGCGCCCGTTTCGATGCCCAGGCGCTCCATCTTGGCCGCCGTGACCGGCCCCACGCCGTGAAAGCGCTTCACCGGCAGCGTCTCCACCCAGTCCGCCCCCATGTCGGGCGTCACGGCGAACTGCCCGTTCGGCTTGCGCTGGTCCGACGCCAGCTTGGCGAGAAACTTGTTGTAGGAAATGCCCGCCGAAGCGGTCAGCCCGGTTTCCTCCAGGATGCGCGCCCGGATCTCCTTTGCGGTCTTCCACGCGGTGGGAAGGCCGCGGCGATTGGCGGTGACGTCGAGATAAGCCTCATCGAGCGAGAGCGGCTGGACGAGATCGGTATAGTCCGAAAAGATCGCGTGGATCTGCCGCGACACGGCCTTGTAGACGTCGAAACGCGGCGGCACGAACAGCAAGCCCGGGCAGCGGCGCAGCGCCGTGACCGATGGCAGCGCAGAGCGCACGCCGAACTTGCGCGCCTCATAACTGGCCGCCGCCACCACGCCCCGCGCAGCAGCATGGCCGACCGCCACGGGCTTTCCCCGCAGTGCAGGATCGTCCCGCTGCTCGACCGACGCAAAGAATGCGTCCATGTCGACGTGAATGATCTTCCTGTCCGCAGCATCCGGCATATCGAGGGCCTAGCACTGCGCGAACAAAATGTGAACACATGACGTGCGCGGACTGTTCGATCCGTCGGATTTCCGGCACGGCTGCCTTTTCGGCGGCAAGCGAAAGGCGCAGGCAATACCTATCTCGCGGACTATCTCGGGAACATCGATGCCCCGTTGGAGCCGACCATGACGATCCTTGACGCGCGCGCCATTACACGCACGATCGATTGCCCGTTCGATGCGGCCTATGCCTTCGCATCCCTGCCTGAAAACTTTCCGGAATGGGCCTCCGGCATGTCATCCTCGCTCCACCGGGACGGCGAGCGCTGGCTGGCCGAAACGCCCGCGGGTACAGCCACCGTGCGGTTCAGCCCGCCCAATGCGTTCGGCGTGCTCGATCACTGGGTATCCTTGCCCGGCAAGCCGGAAATCTACATACCCCTGCGCCTCGTCGCCAATGGCGAGGGGACCGAAGTTGTCTTCCTTCTGTTTCGACAGCCCAGCATGTCCGACGAGGACTTCTTTGCCGACGCCGCCACGGTGACGAAGGATCTCAAGGCGCTCAAACGCCTGCTGGAGACGGAAAGCGCCGAATGACGAGATCGACCCGAACGGTGATAAGGTAACGCATCCGGCCAGGCGGGGGACGACAGGATGACATCGAAAGATCAAGCGGTGAGCGAGAACCAGGCACTGCCCGTCATCGTCACCGAGCGGCTGACCTTGCGCGGGCGGACGCCTGACGATGCCGAAGCCCTGTTCCCGGCGATGTCCGATCCGGGGATCATGACATGGTGGTCCCGAGCGCCTTTTGCCGACCCGCGCGAACTGCGCGAGGATTTCGGGTTGGAGAAAACCGGATCGTGGCGAACCTGGGCGATCCTGGAAACTAGAAGCCGCCATGCCATCGGCTTCGTCTCGGTCGGGAGCAAGCGGCAAGGTGTCAGCGAGATCGGCTATCTCCTCTCGCGCGAGGCGCAGGGCCGCGGGATCGGCCGCGAGGCCGTCGCCGCCGTGATCGGGCAGCTTTTCGCGGAGGGCCAGCGGCGCGTCTTCGCCGATACCGACCCCGACAATCGCGGTTCGATTGCCCTGCTGGAAAGCCTGGGCTTCCGGCTGGAAGGCCATCTGCGCGGCGAATGGCACACTCACATCGGCATTCGCGATTCGCTGATCTTTGGCCTGCTCGCCTCGGAATGGCACGGCTAAACGGAGCGGATAGCCCGGCCCTATCCGTTCAGCAGCTGATCGCCGATCGATGCGTCGAAATGGGCGGTCATGGCCGCAGCCGCCGCGTCCGGATCACGGTCGGCAATGGCCTGGGCGATGCGGCGGTGGAGACTGAGGATCGCCGCCTTCTCCTCCTCGGTCCGCCGGGTATCCCAGGCGCGCGGCACGGCGAACTCCATCTGCGGCTCGAAAGAGCGGACGATCTGGCTGAACAGGAAATTGCCCGAGGCGGCCGCAATCACCTGGTGGAAGGCAGTATCGAAGGCCGTGATCTGTGCCATGTTGCCATCGGCGCGGGCCATGGATTCCGAGAGAGCGAGGATCTGCTCGGCCTGAAGGTCGCTGCGCTTCTCGGCCGCCAGCGCGGCGATGCGGACTTCGACGGTGCGGCGCACGTCCCATACTTCGGCCACGCTGATCTGCGATGTGGCCACGGCATGGTCGAGCGAGGTGCCGATCACGGAGCCGTCGATCGCACCGACACGGGGACGTCGGCCATTGCCCACGTCGATCAGGCGCAGAGCGGCCAATGCGCCGAAAGCCTCGCGCATGACGGCGCGACTGACACCGAGATCGGCAGCGAACTGACCCTCTCCCGGCAGGGTATCGCCCACCTTGAGGTCGTTCGAACGGATATGACCGCGCACAGCCTGGACCGCCTGCTCCACCAGCGAGCCGCCGCCCTCCGCCATTCGCCCTTCCAGCGTCCGTGTCGTCACGCGGCCAGCCTCCCTGCCCGGTAGTAAGTGGGCGCCTGCCCGAACTTGCGGGCGAAGGCGCGGGTGAAACTGGCATTGTTGAGATAGCCGCAGCGATAGCCGATGGAAGAGACCGGCAGATCGGTGGAAAGCAGCATCTGCCCCGCCCGGCGCAGCCGTTGATCGGCAAGGGCGTCGGCCACGCTGCAATCGAACATCTCGCGGAAACCGCGGGTGAGCTTGGCGCGGTTGAGACCGGCTGCCCGGGCGATCATGTCGAGCGTCAACTTTTCCGCCCAGCGTTCCTCGATGATGCGGCGCGCGGCCAGTAGCCGGCGGGTATCGGCGCTGGAAATCACGCGGTCCTGGCTGACGGGCACGAGATCGCCCTGCCCTTGCGCGCGCAGGATATCGCAAAGCAGTTCGATGCTCTTGGCCAGACGATAAGGCGTGCGCGCCATTTCCGGCAGGTCGCAATCGCGAATGGCCAGGGCTATGGCCCGCAAGTCTGCCGGGAGGTGATGGAGCGCACCGTCGGCGGGCAGCGAGGCCGCGCCCAGGATCCGCTCGCAAGCGGCGCGTGCTACCAGCAGGATCACCCGCTCCTGCCGCTCGGCGTCCAGAGACGGGCAATCGGGGGCGGCCAGGTAGCGCAAGGTCGCTGCTATGCCCGCAGAGCCAAACGTCACCACGAAAGCGACCGGCGCGGCTGGGGGCGAAAGCGTATCGAGCGGCGGCACGGGGCCTGCTCCAACCAGACTGACCATTTCCGGCGACACTTCGATCGCAGCCATTGGGGATTCGTTTTCCATCGCCCCTCCTCTCCTCCTGGCAGAATAACCTATCTGACAGCTTCTGCAAGAGCTATCAGATAGGTTCCAAGGTCGCGGAAAGCGGCGCCCGGCGCATGGCCTGGAGGAACGCCAGGACCGAGACGGCTCCTACGACAGCGCCGACGATCGCCAGCCCCTGCCCCAGGTGCGCCTCGCCGCCGAGCAGGCCGCTGACCCAGGCCACCAGCGAAGGTGCCACACCGAAGCCGACCAGCCCGGCCAGGGCGATGAAGGCGCCGATGCACAATCCGCGCAGTTCGTTGGGGATCAGCACGGTGAGAGCCACGGAAGTTATCAGCCCGGTGACCGTACCGCAGAACATCAGCAGGCCTACCGCAGCGGCGAACAGCGGCACGCTCGGGGCAATGGGAAACAGTGCGGCCGGTACGCCTGCCGCGGCCGCCAGAACCGCGCCGATCAGCAAACCGCCGCGGCGCCCGGTCTTCTGGCCAAGATCCGCCGCAAGCCCGCCGAGGATCGATCCCACCAGCCCGGCCGAAAAGATCAGCGCGCCCATCCATCCGGCGAAGGCCTCAGGCGCCTGGCCATAGCTGCGCGACAAGACCGGCGAGGCCCAGATGCTGGCGGCCGCATCGGCCATGACCACGCTCACTTGTCCGATGAACAACGGGATCAGGAACGCCCGCCTGGCCCAGAGTTCGTGGACGACAACCGCGAACGGCGCATGGATGCTCGCCTCCACTTCGTGCCGCTCGGGTTCCCGCAAGGCGAGCAGCGGCAGGATCAGGCACACGCTGATCGCGGCCAGCAGGACATGGGTTCCGCGCCATGGGGAGAGGCCGTGCATGAAGGGAAGCGGCGCGTGGATCATGGCGCCCAGCAGCCATCCCGCCAGCGCGAAAGCGCCTGCCTGGCCCAGGCACTTGCCCAGGGTCACGACCAGCATCGCCCGCCCCCGCTGCTCGGGCGCGCAGAGGTCGGCGGTCAGTGAGAGCGCAGCCGTCAGCGCGCCAGTCGTGCCGATGCCCGCCATCATCCGCGCCAGGAACAGCACCGGCAGGTTCTGCGCGAAAGCGGTCAAGAGCGTGCCCGCGGTCCAGACCAGCCCCAGCAGAAGCAGCAGCCGAACCCGGTTGCGGCGGTCGACGAGAATGCCGATCGGGATCGAGAAGACCACCAGCGGCACCGCTGCCGAAACGCCCTGAACAAGGCCCAAGGCATAGTCGCTCAGCCCCATTTCCGCCTTGGCGCCTTCCTGCACCATGCTGAAAGAACCCATCATCGTGAAGCCGCCGGCCATGGCGAGCGCCAGGATGAGCAGCGGCATCAGCCGGTGGCGGAAGGAGGGCACCGAACGCGGCGCTTCGAGAGTGAGGCTGGTCATGTCTTGCGATCCCGAAAGGTCACCCGGCCGCCTGGGGGGTACCAAAGGCGACCGGGCGGTTCCGCCCCACCCGGCGGAACGTGGCTCAGGCGTTTTCACTCGGAAAACGCGAAAATCTTGCCCGGATTGAACAAGTCCTGCGGATCGAGTGCCCGCTTGATGAGACGCATCATCTCCACCGCCTCGCCCAGTTCGGCGACGAGCCAGTCCTGCTTGCCAAGGCCGATGCCGTGCTCCCCGGTGCAGGTGCCGTCCATGGCCAGCGCGCGCTCTACCAGGCGGGCGTTGATGGCCTCCACTTCGTCCATCTCCGCGGGAGCATCGGGGTCCATCGAGAAGACGACATGGAAATTGCCGTCGCCCACATGCCCCAGGATCGTGCCCGGAACGCTGGATCCTTCCAGGTCGCGCTTGGTCTCGGTTATGCATTCGGCAAGGCGGCTGATCGGCACGCAGACGTCGGTCGCCCAGCCCACGGCGCCGGGGCGCAAATTGACGGCCGCGTAATAGGCCTCGTGCCTTGCCTTCCAGAGCTTCGAGCGCTCTTCTGGAAGGTTGGACCAGCGGAAGGCGCTGCCACCGTTCATGTCGGCGATTTCGCGCACTGTTTCCACCTGCTCCTCGACATAGCGGCTGGAGCCGTGGAATTCGAAGAACAGCGTGGTCAGTTCCGGGTAGTCGAGCTTCGACCAGCGGTTGACCGCCTTCATCTGCAAATCGTCCAGGATCTCGACACGCGCCAGCGGCACGCCGAGCTGGATCGACTGCACCACGGTATCGACCGCGCCTTCCAGCGTCTCGAAACTGCATACGGCCGAGGAAATCGCTTCGGGAATGGCGTGAAGGCGCAAGGTCACTTCGGTGATGATGCCCAAGGTGCCTTCGCTGCCGATCATCAGGCGGGTGAGATCGTAGCCCGCCGCCGACTTGCGCGCCCGGCGTGAGGTGCGGATGTCGCGGCCATCCGGCGTGACGACCCGCAGCGACAGGATCGCCTCACGCATGGTGCCATAACGCACGGCGTTGGTGCCCGATGCCCGCGTCGCCGCCATGCCGCCGATGGTGGCATTGGCGCCCGGATCGATGGGAAAGAACAGCCCTTGATCGCGCAAGTGTTCGTTGAGTTGCTCGCGCCGCACGCCGGCCTGGACGGTGCAATCGAAGTCGTCGGCATTGACTGCCAGGATAGCATCCATCTGGCTGAGATCGACGGTGACGCCGCCCCTTACCGGCAGCGCGTTGCCCTCGATGGACGTGCCCGCGCCATAGGCCACGATAGGCACGCCCGCCGCCACGCAGAGCCTTACCAGTTCGACCACGTCCTCGGTCGAACGGGCGAAGACCACGGCATCCGGCAGCGCGGGCTCGAAATGGGCCTCGCTCTGGCCATGCTGGCTGCGGATCGCCTCGCCCGTCGCCAGACGTTCCCCGAAAGCTGAGTGCAGACTATCGAGGAAGCCCTCCGGCAGGGGCTTGCGGGGCGGTTGGGGGGGAGACGCGCCCATCGGATCAGAACCGGAAGCTCGCGCGCACGCCGTAGCGTCGCAGGTCGCCGATGATGCCCAGATCCGATGCCGGCAGGCCCGCCAGCGCCAGAGTGGTCTTTTCGATGTAGGAGTCGAAATACTTCTTGTTGAACAAGTTGTTGCCGAAAACGGAAAGCTCGATCCCGTTTTCCATCCGATAAGTGATGGAGCCGTTGAACAGGACGTAGCTTTTCAGGATCGTCGCCGTCGTCTGGTTCAGGCTGGCGGCGGAGCGGCTGCCCTTGCCGTTGACGCTGGCATTGAAAGTCAGACTGTCCGCGCCGATCGGCACGACGTAATCGCTGGAGAGGTTGAACATCCAGTCCGGCTGGAAGGTCAGCCGGTCGGTCGCCAGCGTACGGCCGGTCACCTCGGTATATTGCGAGGAGTCGGTCAGGCGCGCATGCATGTAGGTGGCGCCGCCCGAGAGCGTCCATTGCTCAACCGGCCGATAGCTGAACTCCAATTCCGCGCCGTAGCTTTCGACATCGCCCGAATTGAGATCGACGGTGACAAGGCCGCCGGTCGAGGACGGAGCGATGGAATTGAGGCCGATGTAGTCGCTGTAATCGTTGTAGAAGAGATCGCCCGAAAGGGTGAAGCTGCGGTCGGCCGAAACGTACTTGGTGCCCACTTCGTAAGTCCAGGCGGAGTCGCCCTTGTACTTGCGGACGGGCGCGGTCACCGCATTGAACCCACCGCCGCGATAACCGCGTGCGACCGAGGCGTACGTCATCAGTTCGGGCGTCCAGTGGCGCGTGACCGAAAGGCGCGGTTCGACCTGGTCTGACTTAAGGCCGACGCTACCCGCGGCGCCCGCGTTGATCGCGCCGCTCGCCGAGCGGTCCTCATGGTCATAACGCAGGCCCAGCGCCACTTCCCAATCGGGATTGGGCTTCCAGAACACCGTACCGAACGCGGCATACGTGTCGGCCTTAGTCCGGTTGCTGTTGTTGTTGGTGAGATTGAAGGGAACGATCAGCGTCGCCTGGTTGGAGCGCGTATCCTCGCGGCTGTAGAACAGCCCGAACAGGGTGGAGAGCTGGTCGCTGAGCTTGCTGTCGAAGCGCAGCTCCACCGTCTTGGTGCGCAGGCTGTCGCTGGAGGCCTGGCGCACGATGTTGAGCGGGCCGAAGTCACCGTCGGTATCGGGCGCGCTGCTGTTGCGCGCGTCGTAGGCGGCCTGAAGCGTCACGGTGGTGGCGATGGCCTCGATCGGCGTCTCGACCTTGGCATTGACGCCGCGATACTTGTAGGTCGTGGTACCCAAGGTGTTGAACTGGTTGCTGCGCGAATAGTCGGTGGGGCCGGTGACGCGGGCGTAGGGGACATTGGTGCCCTTCACCCAGTCGTAGTAGCCGTTGACCACCAGCGTCAGGTCTTCGGTGGGCGTCGCGCGGATCGTGGCGCTGACCGAGTCCGTATTGAACTTGTTCGACTTGCCGCCGATCGTGGTATTGTTGATGAACCCGTCCTGCTGGCGGTGCGAGGCACCGACGCGAACCGCCAGCTTGTCCGTGACGATCGGCGCCGAGACCGAGCCTGAAACCAGCCAGGAATCGTCCGGCCCGGCGTAGCTGGCCTGTCCGCGCGCCTCGAACTCGTTGCCGGGCTGGCGGGTGATGACATTGATCGCGCCGCCCAGCGTGTTCTTGCCGTAAAGCGTGCCTTGCGGGCCGCGCAGCACTTCGATCCGCTCGACGTCGAGCAGCGGATTGTTCAGGTAAGCGGTATTGGGGCGGTAGATGCCGTCCACGAAAAGCCCGACACCAGGCTGGACCGACTGGACCAGCGTTACGCCGACGCCGCGGATCGAAACGAAGGCGCGGCCGGCGCCGTCGCTGCTGATATTGAGGCCGGGCGTCAGCACCGCTGCCTCGCGCACGGAATTGATGTTGCGCTTGGCCAGCGTGTCTCCCGAGACGGCCGTGACCGCGACGGGTACGTCGAGCAGGGTCTCGGTGCGCTTGCGGGCGGTGACGACGATTTCGGGAGCGGCGCTATCGGCCGAAGCGGCCGGTGCGCGCTCCTGCTGCGCGATAGCCGGCGATGCGGCCAGAGCCAGACACGATGCGCCGACAGACAGGCAAACCCTGAGATTCATAGATCCTCCCTCGCTACCGCCTGCCGAGGTCCATGCCTGGCAAGTCGGTCAATTCAACCTATAAGACAGGTCTAACCTATCTGAAAGGTCCTTGGGGAGTCATTTCGAGTTTGCCGATCGGCGCAATGTGTTGACCGATCGGCATCGGCAGGGAGACGGTGGGCGCCTGCGGGCCTGTTTTCCCGCATGAAAAACGCCGACAAAACAACGTCATCCTGAAACGGATCCAGGATGACGTCGTGAGCGGAAGATGGCTGGGTTCGTGCGGTTACCAGCAGGTGTAGCCCCCGTCGGCCAGCACGATGCTGCCGGTCATCAGGCTGGCCGCATCGGAAGCGAGGAAAGCGACGACAGAGGCCACTTCCTCCACTTCACCGAGACGGGCCATCGGCGTGGAGTCGATCCAGCGGCGATACATCTCGCCCTGCTTGTCAGCGAACTCGTTGAGCGGCGTGCGGATGTATGTGGGAGCCACGGCATTCACCCTGACGCCGCGGTCCGCCCACTCGGCGGCAAGGCTGCGCGTGAGCTGATGGACGGCCGCCTTCGAGGCGTTGTAATAGCTCTGACCCTGTGGCCGGTTGACGATGAAGCCGCTCATCGACCCGACATTGACCACGCTGCCACGCCCGGCCGCGAGCATGTGCCGCCCGAAAGCCCGGGCGCACCAGAAGGTGCCGTTGAGATTGACATCGATGACGTTGAGCCAGTGCTCATCCTCGACCGTTTCGGCCGCCGTCTCGCTGCGCGCAATGCCGGCATTGTTCACCAGGATATCGATCGTACCCAGTTCATCGGCGACCTGGGTCACCCGGGCGGAGTGAGTCACGTCCATGACACGGCCCTCGCAGGCATAGCCCTTTTCCCGCATGGTCCCGCGGGCGCTCTCGATGGCGGCCTCGGACAAGTCGGCGATCACCACCTTGGCGCCCATCTCGGCCAGCGCCTCGACACAGGCGAGCCCGATGCCGCTGGCGCCCCCGGTGACGAGCGCGCGGCGCCCGTCCAGTTTCAAGCGTTCAAGATACATGGAAGGTCCTCAGCGAAGGAAGGGGGCGATCGGGAACGGCGGTTCCTCGACAGCTTCGCCGCGTTCCAGCTGGAACACCGCGCGATGCTCACGGGTGAATTCGCGCCAGGGCAGGCTGCCGTCGCGGGCGAAATCCACCCAGATGCGGTGGACGCGGTCTGCCAGTGCCTGCGGAGGATTTTCCCCGCAAAGACCGTCGGGACCGGTCGTCGTGGCCAGGGAGTCGAACACGAAGGGCAGTTCCATGGCGTGGGCGGCGCCCAGCCCGCCGAACAGCGGGGAGCGCCATTCGAACTCGTACATATGCGTTCGGCCCTGGTGTTCCTCGGCAAATCGGCGGGCCGGCCAGCGGAAGACCAGATCGTTCGCCGCATCTGTGAAGGCATGGCCCGGCTTCATCCCGCGGCGGCCCATGCCGTAAGCCTTGAGCAGCTTGCGCGCCCGCGGATGCACGCGGTGGAACACGTACGTTGCCAGGAGCCTGCCGATCTTCTCGCGCAGGCCGCTCGGCACGAAGTAGAGGTTCATCTCCTCGGCATTGGTACCGATCAGCAGGTCTATTTCCGCGCCCGTGCCGGCCTTCAGCGCATCGAGCGGTTTCAACGGCAGGACATCGTCGCCATGGACCGGAACGAAGCGGCTGATGCCGAACACCGGTTCATGTCCTTCGGCATCGCGCAAGTCGAGCCGGGTGGTGGGCAGGCTGACTTTCTCCACCGCGTCCAGCAACGTCTCGCCGGGCTCGACGCTGCGATAGCCTTCCGCATCCGGGGAAATGCGCAGGAGTTTGGCCAGCTTGCGGACGAGCCGCTGCGCCACCGCAATGTCGCGGGTCATGCGGCCGTGCCCGCTCTGGACGATGGCGCGGCGGAAAAGGCCTTTGGCGAGCGGCGAGGCCACAAGATCGGCGATCGCCATGGCGCCCGCGGATTCCCCGAAGACCGTGACATTGCCCGGATCGCCGCCGAACGAGACGGCATTGCACCGCACCCATTCGAGCGCGAAAAGCATGTCGCGCAGACCGAGATTGGTGGGCACGCCCGGAATGGGCAGGAAACCATCGACACCCAGGCGGTAGTTTATCGAAATGAAGACGATACCGTCCCGCGCGAAGTTGCTGCCGTCCTGGACCGGCGCGTCCTTGCTGCCGATCACGAAGCCGCCGCCATGGATGAACACCATGACCGGTCTTCTCCGGCCGTCCTCGGCCTGGCCATCGCAGGGCGCGAATACGTCCAGCGTCAGGTATTCATCGCCGTGCCGCCAGCCCTCGCCGACAAGCGCCGCCGCGTCGAGGCCGGGCACCCCCTTGACCCGCTGCGGGGCGTTCGGTCCGGGTTCGAGAGCGTCACGCACACCGTCCCAGGGCGCCGGATCGCGCGGGATTGCAAACCGGGCCGCGCCGACCGGTGCCGCCGCATAAGGCACGCCCCTGAACCGCGCGACGCCTCCGTCCACGATGCCGCGTATCGCTCCCGCTGTCGTCCGGACGATCACCCTTGCCTTCTCCCTGCCATTTCTCGGCTTTTCAACGCGAGAATAGCGGCTTGGGGTCCTCCTCCCACCTGCTTTTACTATGCAGATCGGCGCAATTCGATTGCCTTCCGGCCGAGGAACGCCGCCGGGCGGTCAGAAATAGATGTCGATGTAGTCGGTCAACGCGTCGCACCATTCGAATTCCCGCAGCCGGTAAAAGCTGCGGTTCTGAGTGATGGCGAAGTGCCAGGACTTGTCCTGCGAGCATGAGCGGCCGGGATCCGGCGTGTTCGTAATGCTGATGCGGCCCTGGAAGGTGAAGTAATCGGCGCCGATCTCGGTTATCGTGCCGTCCAGCACCAGCCTGCCCGGCCCGCCCGCTTCCGCCTGGGTGCCATGCAGCTTCCACACATCGCCCTCGCGCCGGACATCGGCGCTGCCGCGTCGATCCCAGTCGATCCATTGCAGGGTCAAACCCTTGTTCGCCAGAAGCCGTTCCGCCCCTCGCTGGTCGAGGATGCGGGTCGCCTCGCCCTGGCTGACGGCGCGCGGCGGCGCCTCGTCCGCCTGCGCTGCGGGACCGCTGGCCGCCAGCAGGATGAGCGGCATGAGAATGTGCAGTGCAGTGGCTTTCATCGCCTTGGTTGCCTTCTTCGCTGCCGGAGGTGGTCGATCGCCGGGCAGGATAGGCGGGGTTCGCCGCTCTTTCCAGTGGCTTGCGGGAAATGCCGGGTCGAGGCCGGCTCCTCCCGGCGGCAATGCGGGAACCTGTTCAATCTGACAGTCACGCTCAGAAAATCAGCCATTAGTCTCGTGCGCAAAGCAGCGCCCGCATCGAACGAGTCTCGGCAGGACCGGGTTGAGGCAGGGCCGCTCGCCCGAATAAAATCGACACGGGAAAATCGAAGCAAAAGGGAGACAAAGGATGGGCGAAGTCCCCGAATGGGACCTGGAAGCTGACGTCGTGGTGCTCGGATCCGGCGGCGCCGCCATGACGGCGGCGATCTCCGCACACGATTTTGGCGCGAAGGATGTCGTCATCCTGGAAAAGACCGGAATGGTCGGTGGCACCACGGCCATGTCCGGAGGCATGCTCTGGATCCCGGGCAACCATCACCAGGTCGAGGCCGGTATCGCGGAATCCGACGAAGACGTGGTGGCCTACCTCGATGCCCTGGCTCCGGGCGCGCTCGATCCCGATACGCTGGGCGCCTTCATGGAATGCGGGCCGGAAATGATCCGCTATCTGGCCGACAGGACGCCGGTGCGCTTCCATGCCTACGCCGATTTTCCCGACTATCAGCCCTATATGCCGGGCGCGAAACCCGATGGCGGGCGCTCGCTGGACAACGATGCCTTTTCCTTCGAAAGACTTGGCAAATGGGCAACGCGGGTCAATCCCACGAAAATGGCCTATCCCGTCCGCGGCAGCCTCATGGAGGCGATCAACGGAACGCTGGATGAAGCCACACTCGCGGAGCGCGAGGCCGGCGACTACCGGGGGCTGGGCCAGGCGCTGGCCGGATCGCTGTTCCGGGCCGTGCTGGACCGCGACATTCCCGTCCAGTTCGAAAAGCGCGCGCGCAAACTGGTGAAGGACGGCGACCGCGTGGTCGGCGTCGTGGCGGAAGACGCCAATGGCCGCGATTTTCGCGTGCGCGCGCGCCGCGGGGTGGTGATCGCCACCGGCGGTTTCGAATGGAACGAAACACTGGTGAAGACCTTCCTGCGCGGTCCGCTGACCGGCCCGGTCAGCGTCCCGGAAAACGAGGGTGACGGCCTGCTCATGGCGATCGAGGCCGGCGCGCAGCTTGGCAACATGCAGCATGCCTTCTGGCAGCAGAGCGTGCTCGAATTCGAGCCGCAGCACCGCGCGGCCAAGCCCAACTACCTGCTTGGCTCCGACGAACGCGCCCGCCCCGGCGCCATCCTCGTCAACCGCGCCGGCAAGCGCTTTGTCAACGAGGCGGCCAATTACAACGCCATGGGCAAGGCACTGCACGCCTTCGACGCAGGCACTCACGCCTATGCCAACCTGCCTTACTGGCTGATCGTCGACCAGCGCTACCGCGAAAAGTACCAGACCTTCAACACGCCGCCGGGCGGCCCTACCCCGTCGTTCATGATGAAGGCTGACACGCTGGAGGAACTGGCGGAAAAGGCAGGCATCGACGCCAAGGGGCTGACTGCCACCGTCGCCCGCTTCAACGACATGGTGCGCAAGGGGCACGACGACGACTTCAACCGCGGCGACAACACTTACGACAATTTCTATATGTGGGGCGATGCCGAATTCGACCCGCCTTACCGGACGCTGGGCGTGATCGATCGGGGGCCCTATTATGCCGTCAAGATGGAGTCCGGTGCGCTCGGGACTGCCGGCGGCCCCAAGACCAATGCCGATGCCCAGGTGCTGGACTGGAGCGGCCATCCGATCCCCGGCCTCTACGCTGCAGGCAATGCCATGGCGGCCGTGCTGGGCGAGGCCTATGGCGGCGCGGGCGGGACTTTGGGACCGGGGATGACTTTCGGCTATATCGCCGGGCGCCATCTCGGCACGTATATTCCCAATCACTGACGCGGGATGGACGGACCGGCGCAACCTTGTCCAGCGCCGGTTCCCTCAGCGAAAGCGCTGGAACAGGCGCTCGCTGCCTAGTGCCGCCCGGGCATGTTCGGCCATGCCGCGCTCCGCGGCCGGCGCATCCCCCAGTCTGATCGCGGCAATTACCGCCAGGTGATCGCGATGCGCCGAATGGAGGTGAGCGAATTCGTCGGCCGGCTCGTTTTCCAGCGCGAGCGCAACAGCCGAAGCGAACGGCAAGTGGTCGTTCCGCTCCAGCGCCTGGCCGATGGAAGGGTTGCCGCTGGCCTCCACCAGCAGGTTGTGGAATGCCAGATTGTAGTCGTGGAAACGATCGACATCGCCCTGGGCCAGAGTGCCTTTCGCGAAGATCGCCTCGCCCTCGGCAAGGCAGGCCGCAAAGCGTGCGTCTTCGGCCGGGGTCAGTCCCCGTACCGCGAGCCGCCGCGCCGCCAGGCCCTCCAGCACGCCGCGAACCTCGATCGCGCCGTGAATGTCGGCCGCGGAAATGGAGCGCGCCGCATAGCCGCGCGCCCCGAGTTTCTCGACCAGCCCCTCGGCCTCCAGCGCGCGCAGCGCCGTGCGCACCGGCATGCGCGAGACGCCGAGGGCCTCTGCGGTGGCGATCTCGGCGATCCGCTCGCCGGGACGAAAACTGCCTTCCGCGATCATCCGCCGCAACGAGATGATGACGTGCTGGCCGGGCTTCAACCGGCGACCGCCTTGCGCTTGGGCATTCCGTTCATCGTCCATGGCCTGCTTTCGTCGGCACGAGGCGAACTGTCAAACCCCGCCGGCTTCCTCCCGCACCGGCTCGGCGGGCAGATCGCCCGCGTTCGCCGCCCCGTTCGGCTCCGCGTTCTCGGCGGCGATGGCCCGGTCGATCATCATGCGCGATCGCACGCCGCCGGCATCGATGTTGAGCTTCAGCAAGCGCCGTTCCGGCCAGCGCAGCAGGTTCGCCTGCTGTTGCTCCAGCATGTCGAGGTCTTCCGAGAAGATCTTGCCCTGGCCTTCGCGAATGGTGTCCGTAAGCGCCGCATCTTCGACGGCGAAGCGGCGCGCCATGCCCCAGAAGTAGTGATGGCTGGTCTCGGTTTCGGGCGTGATGAAATCCACGACGATGCTGGAGGCCTTGGCCGCTTCCGGCGCGTCGTAACCGCCCTGGCCCTCAAGCGCCACACCCACTTCGATCATGACATGGCTGGGCAGCGAGAAGCGGCAGACCTGCCAGCGGTCGACCGTGGCATCCTCGCTGAGCCCGGCGCCGCGCAGCGCCATGCGCCAGAACGGCGGGGCCTTGATCCCCTCCATGAACCGGCTGGTGACCACTTCGTTCTCGTCGGCCCGCGTGCGGACCGGCGCCTCGTCGATTTCCTTCTGGCCGATGCTGGCGGCATGGACATACGTCTCGTGCGTCAGGTCCATCAGATTGTCGATCATCAGGCGATAGTCGCAGGCGATGTGGTAATAGCCGCCACCATAGGCCCAATCGTCGCTTTCCGCCCATTCCAGATGGTGCAGCCGCGCAGGATCGGCCGCCTCGGGATCGCCCGGCCACACCCAGATGAAGCCGAAACGCTCTATCACGGCGAAACGGCGGCCGGCC
This sequence comes from Novosphingobium sp. PhB55, assembly GCF_004368805.1. Taxonomy (NCBI): domain Bacteria; kingdom Pseudomonadati; phylum Pseudomonadota; class Alphaproteobacteria; order Sphingomonadales; family Sphingomonadaceae; genus Novosphingobium; species Novosphingobium sp. PhB55. The sequence goes on from NZ_SODQ01000011.1 coordinate 36,150, forward strand.
GGGAAACCGCCGACCTTCTGGCCGGGCATTTCCGCAGCCTTGCCAAGGCAGTCCATCACCAGCCCGTGATAGCCGCAGACCAGCCGCCCCTCGCGCATGAAACCGAGCGAAAGCGGTGCACCGCGGTGAGGGCAGAAATCTTCCAGCGCCGTGGGGGCGCCATCCGGGCCGCGAAAGAACACCATGCGCTCTCCGCAGATCGTTCGGCCAAGCGGACGGTCTTCGATCTCATCGGGAGTGCAGGCGACGTACCACGCGTCTTTCGGCCAAATCCGGCCCTGCCCTGCTTGCATTGCGCTGCCCATACATCCGCTCCTGTGAATCGTTATTGGATCCAATAATGAATTTATTGGATCCAATGTCAAGGAGCCGATCGCGGCAGGCGCGGGAAGATTTTCAGAACTTCATGGAAAAGGGATCGCGCCGGTCGCCCGAAAAATCGATGAACACGTTCCTGGTCTGCTGGAATTCCTGGATCCCCGCCTCGCCTCTCACCCGGCCAAAGCCGGAGTCCTTCATTCCGCCGAAGGGCGCCTGCGGCGCGGCCACGCGGTAGGTATTCACCCATAGCACGCCAGACTGCACGGCACGCATCATGCGCAGGCAGCGACTGATATCCTGCGACCAGACCCCGCTCGCCAGCCCATAGGGCGTATCATTGGCGATGGAGACGGCTTCCTCCTCCTCGTCGAAGGGGATGATCGACAGCACGGGGCCGAAGATTTCCTCGGCGGCCACCTTCATATCGTTGCGCACGTCGGCAAAGATGGTGGGCTCGATGAAGAAGCCCTTCTCCAGCCCCGCCCCCTCGGCCCGGCCGCCGCCGGCGACAAGGCGGGCGCCGTCGCCCCTGGCCGCTGCGATGAAGGAGAGGATCTTGTCGAACTGCGGCTCGTTGGCCGCCGTGCCCATTTCCGTTTCGGGCAGGCGCGGGTCGCCCATGCGGATCTGCGCCGCCCGCGCGGCAAGACCTTCGACCATGCGCTCGTAAATGCCGCGCTGCACCAGGAGACGCGATCCGGCGATGCAGGTCTGCCCGGTCGCGCCGAAAATGCCCGCGAGCGCGCCGATCAGGGCAAGGTCGAAATCGGCATCGTCGAACACGATGTTGGGGCTTTTGCCGCCCAGTTCCATCGTCACCGGCTTGAGGTTCCCGCCCGCCACCGCCGCGATCTTGCGGCCGACGCCCGGACTGCCGGTGAAGCTCACCTTGTCGACCAGCCTGCTGCCCGTCAGCGCCGCGCCCACGTCGCCCGCGCCGGTAACGACCTGCACCACGCCTGCCGGAAAGCCTGCCTTCTCGCACAGCTTCATCATTTCCAGCGTGGTGGTGGAGGCATGTTCGCTGGGCTTGAGGATCACGCAGTTACCCGCGGCCAGGGCGGCCGGCAGCGTGTTCGTCAGGATCGCCACGGGAGAGTTCCACGCCGTCACGCAGGCCACGACGCCGTAAGGCACGCGTATGGCGAAATCGAGCGTGTCCTTCTGGTCCAGCGGAACGACATCGCCGTGCATCTTGTCGGCCCAGCCCGCATAGTACCGGAAGATCCGCGCGGCATAGCCCATCTGGTTGTGGGTCTCGCGAATGACTTTGCCGTTGTCGGTGGTTTCTAGCAACGCCATCCGGTCGGCATCGGCGTCGAGCAGGTCCGCAACGCGGTTGAGCAGCTTCGCCCGTTCGCCCGGAGTGGTCTTGCTCCAGACGCTATCGAAAGCCCGCCGCGCCGCGGCAATGGCGGCCTCGACGTCCTCGCCCGTGGCGACGGCGATATGGGCGTGGATCGACTGGTCGTAGGGATTGATGGCGGGTAGCGTGCCTCCATCGGCAGCCGCGCGCCACTGGCCGTCGATATGGAGCTGGTACGTCTCGGTCATCGTCTTCTCCCGGTCAGGCGGTGCGCACGGTGGCGATCATGTTCTTCGCCTCGCCCTGCTGGGTCCAGAATTCGCCGCCCTGGTCCGTCACGTTGCCGCAGATGTGCAGGGGAATGCCGTCGAAGGCGGGTTGCTGCCCGCGGAAATCGAAGCCGGTGACAGGCCGGCCAAGTCCCTTGCCCGCCAGTCGGATCAGGAGCGCCGCCTGTAGCGGACCGTGGACGACCAGCGCGGGATAGCTCTCCTCGCCCATTGCATAGGGCCGGTCGTAGTGGATGCGGTGGCCGTTCATGGTGAGCGCGGAATAACGGAACAACAGCACCGGATCGGGCGCGACAGTTTCCGCCCAGGCCGCATCCGGCACGGGTACCGCGACCGGCAGCGGCAGGACGCCGGGCGCGGGATCGCGGTAGACCAGATCCTGCTCCTCGCTGACGGCGATGCCGCCTCCGGCATCCAGTTCGTGGCGGACGGTGACGAAGACGAGCGTGCCGCTTTTCCCGACCTTTTCAGTGACGGCCATGATCGTCGAAGTACGCGTGACGGTTTCGCCCAGGTGAAGCGGCTGGAGGAACGTCAGGCGTCCCCCCGCCCACATCCGGCGCGGCAGCGGCACGGGCGGCAGGAAGCCCCCCTTGGCCGGATGGCCGTCCGTGCCCAGTGCGGCCGGCGGCTTCACGTCCCAGAAGTGCAGCCAGTGGTCGAGCAAGGGCAGCGCATCGCCCGCCGTCAGTGCGCCCGCGCCGCCCAGCGCCACGTCGAGCGCATTGCTGCGGGCGGGATCGAGCACGTCGGTCGCGGTCTGGCTGCGGCCGACCCAGTCTTCGTAGACGCTCAAGCGGTAACTCCCATGCGTTGGTGCAGCAGCGGCAGGCCAGGGCGCGGCCAATCGACCGCGATCAGCAGGCCGCGGCCGGAAACGGTGATCCAGGCGGTCTTCATGTCGGGGCCGCCAAAGCAGATATTGGTGCAGTAGGGCTCCGGCCCCTGCCAATATTCCAGCTTCTCCCCCTCGGGTGAAAATACGCTGATGCCGCCGGTCACCAGGGTCGCGACGCAGATGTTGCCATTGGCCTCCAGGGCCATGGAATCGAAGCGCTGATAGCCGGTCGCCTGGCCGTGCAGGATCCCGCCGTTGGGGGAGGGCCATGCCTGTTTCGACACTTCGCCGCGCCCGGAGATCGGCCAGCGCCAGAGGCGGCCGGTCTCGGTCTCCGAAACATAGAGCGTGCGCTCGTCGGGCGAGAGCCCGGCGCCGTTGGGCGTCACCATCGGGAATATCGCCTGCCGGATCCACGAGCCGTCCGCCGCCGCGTGATAGACGGCGCCGCTATCCATGACGCGGCCGTAAGTCTTGCCGTGGTCGGTGAACCACATGTCGCCATTCGCGTCGAAGACGATGTCGTTGGGGCCGTTGATCGGCACGCCGTCGCAATGGGTGTAGAGCGTCGTGACCTCGCCCGTCTCCAGATCGACCCGCTGGATCGATCCCCCCGCATAATCGTGCGCGCGGCCGTGGGGCCGCATATAGCCACGGGTGTCGAAGATGTCCTCGGTCAGCCAGTGAAAGCCGCCGTTGTTGGCGACGTAGCAGGCGCCGTCCGGGCCGATCGCCGCGCCGTTGGGACCGCCGCCCAGCTCGGCCACGACCTGCTTGCGCGCATCCGGCCAGACCCGGATCAACCGCCCGCCCTTGATCTCGACGACCAGCACCGAGCCGTCGTCCATTGCGATGGGGCCTTCGGGGAACAACAGTCCCTCCGTGACCACCCGGTAGTCCAGCTTGCGTTCCTGCATCGGGCTCTCTCCCATCCGGCCGCCGCTATCTGCGGTCGACCACCTCGATCACGCCGGGGAAGTAACTCTCCCCAAGGCCCTGGTCGATTGCCGCCTGGTAGTATTCGGCGGCCAGGCGCGGCAGCCGGGGCTCGACGCCCATCTCCTCGGCCAGTTCGATCGTGTAGCCCAGGTCCTTGAGCGTATAGGCCATCGGAAAGGCCTTTGCCGGAAAGGCCCGCGGGACCATCGCCTTGAGCCCGTGGTTCCGCAGCGCGAAGCTGTCTCCCGAACCGAGCGAGACCGCCTCCACCAGTTTGGCGGGCGCTACCCCTGCCCGCTCTGCCACTACGAACATTTCCGCCAGTGCGGCCACTTGCTCGAACAACAGGGTATTGTTGATGAGCTTGACCACCTGCCCGCAGCCCACCGCGCCGCAATGCGTGACGTCGGAGCCCATGTAGCGCAGCAGCGGCTCGATCCGCGCGAAGAGTTCCGGATCGGCGCCGACCATGATGGAGAGCGTACCGTCGATGGCCGCCTGCCGCGTGCGCGCCACCGGCGCGTCCGCGAAAGCGATGCCCTTTGCAGCCAGCAAGTCCGCAACGTCGCGCGCTTCGGCCACGGCGGTGGTGGACAGGTCTATCACCACCGCCCCGGGCGCGGCATGGGCCGCGATTTCCGCGCAGACCGCCCGCACCTGCTTGCCGCCGGGGAGCGAGAGGAACACGACCGAAGCCACGCGCGCCACTTCCGCCACCGAAGCGGCGCCCCGCGCGCCGCCATCGACTTGCGCCCGCAGCGCCTCGGCATTCATGTCGAAGGCATGGAGCGGCGCGCCGTGCTTCTTCACGGCATTCGCGCACATACCGCTGCCCATGACGCCAAGGCCGATGAAGCCCAGGCTTGCTGTCTCGCTCATGTCCATCCTCATCCCGCGATCAGTGGATCACTTCGGCCGCCTCGAGCGCGAGACGCTCGGCGCGCCCCATGCCCAGGATCTCGCCGTAAACGTAGTCTTCGTGCTCTCCCAGCCGAGGGGTTCCGCGCAGGATACCGATGTCCTCCCCCTTGGAAAGGCGCAAGGGCACGCCGACTGCCGCGCGCTGCGTACCGTCCGGCTCCGCCACCGAAACGATCGCTCCGCGCTGCCGCAAGTGTGCGTCCGCGGCGATTTCGGGCGTGGTCCAGGAGGCATGGGCGGCGACGCCGGCTTGCTGAAGCTGTTCGGCCGCCGCGTTCGCCTCGACACCGGCGCTCCAGTGCGAGACCATCAAGTCCAGCGTTTCGCGGTGCCGAATGCGCGAGGCGCCGTCCGCAAAGCGCGGGTCCGCAGCAAGGTCCGGTCGTTTCATCACCCCGCAAAGCGCAGTCCAGGCCGCATCGTCCTCCACGGCAAGCGCCAGCCAGCGGTCCTCCCCGGCAGCGGGATAGACGCCGTGCGGCGCCATGCGGGGATGGGCATTGCCGATCCGCGCCGTTGCGCCGCCTGCCGCCGCCAGCAGGAGCAGATCGCCTACCAGCGAAGCGGCGACTTCGCGTGCGGCAACGTCGACGTGACCGCCCTGCCCGCTCGCGCGGCGGCGATGCAGCGCTGCCATCAGCGCAACTGCCGCATTCATGCCGACCGTATGGTCCATGACGTGGCGGATCTCCACCGGCGGCCCGTCGGCGTAACCCGTCAGTTCGCCAAGGCCGCCCCAGGCGCCGAACAGCGGCGCATAACCCGCAAAGTGCGAATCCGGACCGCTTTGCCCCGAGGACGAGACCGACAGCATCACGATATCCTCGCGCACCGCGCAAAGGTCGGCATAGCCAAGCCCGAGCCGGTCCATCACGCCGGGGCGAAAGCTCTCGGCGGCGACATCACTGGCCGCGACGATGCGCTTGGCCAGGGCGACGCCCTCGGCCTTCTTGAGGTTGATGCGGACGGACAGCTTGTTCGAAGCCACCTGGTCGAACGTCGCCGGCCCTTCGCGGCCGTAGACCGGGTGCGGCTTGCGAAAAGCGTCGAGGCGCATGGCGCTCTCGATCTTGATGACTTCGGCGCCAAGCTGCGAAAGCAGGTGCGTGCAGAAGGGACCGGCATTGTGCACGGTGAAGTCGGCGATGCGGATGCCCTGCAGCGGCCTCATGGCGTCACTTCCAGCATTCCGGCCAATGCAGGCGGCCCGTTTCGCAGCGAAAGCGCCGCGCCGCCAAAATGGAACGGTGAAACAAGGACATCGAGCAGGCCCGCGCCTCCCATGTCAATCGACTGGAACAGGCCGCGATGCGCTTCCTGTTCGCCCGAGAGGATTTCCGCGGGCGACTTGTAGCGCGCCAGGGGCACGCCGAGCTTCTGTCCCTCGGCGACGATGTCGTCCACGCGCCGCACGCTGGCCCATTCGCGGATATGCCGGTTGATCTCCGGCCCGCGGCGCCCGCGCTCGATACTGCTCGCCAGGGCAGGGTCCGTCGCCCAATCGGGGCTGCCGAGCAGCCGCACCAGGCCATCCCACTGCCGTTGCTCAAGGGTCAACAGTTCGAGGTGACCATCGGCGCAGGGGATCACCCCGCCGTAGCGGAAGCTGCGCTCCACTCGGTGCTCCACCGAACCGTCGCCAAGGCGTTGGATGGCGAAAGCGCCCACCGCCAGCATCGCGTCCTGGCTGGATATATCGACGGCCTGCCCGCCCGCCTCCGGCCGCGCCCAAAGCGCCGAAAGCGCGCCGAGAGCCGCGGCGATGCCGCCCTGCATCTCCCCGAAGTGACCGCCGATCTTGAGCGGCGCACGGCCGGGAAACATTTCGACCGCAAGCCCGTTCGGCAGCAGGTTGCCCTCGCCGCCCGCGTGCTGGACGATCAGGTCGGCGCCCTTCCAGCCAGCCTTGTCGCCTTGCGCGCCGAAGGGCAGCACCGAGACATGCAGCAGGCGGGGAAACCGCGCAGCAATGCCCGCCTCGTCGAGAGCCACCGCCGCGCGCTCGCCCGGCGGCGTATCGTCGAAGAAGATGTCCGCTTCGGCCAGGTGCCGGTCCAGAGCCTCGCGTCCCGATGAAGACGCAAGATCGATCACCGCGCTGTCCATGCCCGCCGCCAGATAGGCGAAGAGCGCGCTCACCTCGGTCTCTTCGCCGGATGGTCCGGGGAGGAAGGGCGGCTCCCGGCGCAGCGGCGATCCGCCGGCCGGTTCCACCAGCAGGACGCGCGCGCCCATGGTTGCCAGCAGCCGTGCGGCATAGGCCGCCGCCACGCCCTGGGCGATGGCGACGATCCTTATGCCTGCCAGCGGTGCCTGATCTTCCTGCCCCGCCATTGCCCCTGCCTCAGCGCACGACCGGCAGTTCGAGATCGAGACCCGAACCGTCTACGAAGACCTTGGTGTTGGGATCGAGCGACGGCAGCACCACCGTCGCCAGGCCAGGCGTGGTCAGTTCGCCGCGCTGGTTCTCGCCCTTGATCTCGATATCGACCAGGGCATAGCCGTCCTTGATATATTTGCGCGTCACGGTGCCGCGCGCCCAGGTGCAGTCGCCCATGGTGTTGAAGCGGCTCATGCGCGTCTTGATGCGCTTGAGGAAACCGGCGTCGCCCATCCAGTTGGTGACCATCGACGCCATCCAGGATGAACGCTGCGGGCCGTAATCGTAGACGCCGGGGACGCCCACTTCCTTGGCGGTGGACTCGCGGTGGTGGCCGATGCCGGTATATTCGATGCCGCCGCCCGCCTCGGGATTGCGGAAGAAGTGGCCGGGATGCTTCACCGCGTTCTTGAAGATCACGCCGTGGGTGTGGCCGCGACCGCAGCCGACCAGGAAGCCCATCGTGTCCATCAGGCTGAGCGGGCCGCGCACGATCTCGGGAAGCTGCTCGCCTTCCTGCACTTCCTCCCAGTAGCGCACATTGCCGCCGCGGATGTTCTTTTCCTCGTCGAGGATCGCGTTGTCGATCCGGTCGAACTCTTCCGGCGTATACTCGTGAGTCTTGATGTCCGCATATTTGCCCGCATCGCGCGCCGCCTTGCGTTCATGCCGGGTGCAAGTGCCCAGCGCCTTGGCGACGAGTTCGCCGCGCTGGTTGAAATAGGTCGCCTCGACATATTGCAGCACGAGCGTCCCGGAGAACTGGCTCTCCTTCACTTCGACGCCGACCACGCGCTCGATCGCGCTGATACGGTCGCCGGGGCGAATGTGGCGGAACAGTTCCCAGTCGTTGCCGGCATAGAAGCCATGGACGCCGGGCAGACCCCAGCGGGTGCGGCCGACCCAGCCGAAGGCCATCGGGAAGTTCGGGTGCGCCAGCATCGAACCGTGGCGCGTCAGGCGGCCATTCTCCAGATCGCGGTAAAGCGGGTTGAGGTCACCGATGCCGTTGCCGAAGTTGCGGATCGTGTCTTCCGTGGCGTCCTGCAGATAAGGTCCCTCCGGGCGCAACTGCATGCCGATCATGTTTTCGGCCGCCTTGATCGCCTCGGGGGTGATTTTGCCTTCCGCCGGCGCGCCGCCGACTTCCTTTTCCTTCAACTCCACCGTCATCGCTGGGCTCCCTATCGCGGCAAGCGCATTCGCTGCCGGCTGCATTTGATGGATAATGCATTATCCAGGAGCGCATCATGAGTCCACGTCAGCCAAGGCGGCCACAAGCATGATCGCTGGAGCGTTAGAGGCCTATTTACGCAATTCTATGGATATTCGGCCGATCCGGCGGCCGTCATTCCGCCCAGTTGAAGGCGGTGCTGGGCACGATGCGGGCGTAACGGCCAAGGCAAGCCAGGGCGTGAGCGTGTTCTTCCATTGTCGCGCCGGCGCAGCAGTCTTCCAGGATCACCACCTCGTAATCCCGATCATGAGCCTCGCGCGCGCCCGAATGCACCACGCCGTTGGTGGAGACGCCGCAGAGCACCAATCGTTCGATCCGATGCGCTCGCAATATCGCCTCGAGCGAGGTCGCGTAGAAGGGGCTGACACGGTGCTTCACGATATCGAAGTCGCCCTCGCGCGGCGCCAAAGCCTCGTGGACTTCGGTGCCCCAGGTGCCAAGCTTGAAGATGCCGTTCTGACGGGCACCGGAAAAGATCGGGGAGTTTTCAGGCGCTTCCCGGTAGTCTGCCGAGAACCCGATCCGGACGTAACCCACCCGCGCCCCTGCGCTTCGCGCCGCCGCCAGAGCAGCTGCGGTATTGGGCAGAACCTTGCGCTCCGCCACCTGAACGCCGTAGCTCCCGGCGCTGAAACCGTCTTCGGCGACGAGATCGTTCAACATGTCCATGATGAGGAAAAGCGTTTTCATGGGACGTGGAACTCCTGCCTGAGGATGATGGAATAGACCGGGCGGACCTCAGCCCGCCACCGAACGGCGCAATTCGTTGAAGCCGGCCTCGATGTGCTGGCGGGTAGCCAGCATGGCCGTGGCGGTGTCCCCGGCAATAAGCGCAGCCAGCAATTCGTCATGCTCCTCGGCCGCGCGGCTGACGCGGCCCTTGAGGCGATTGATCAGATCGAAGGGATAGCGTGCCCAGAGGATCTGCACGAAATGCAAGGTCTGCGGCATTCGGGCGATTTCGAACATACGATGATGAAAACGATAGTTAGCCGCCCGCACCGCCTCGTTCTCGCCCGCTTCGAACGCCGCGGCGAACTTGTCCGCCAGCACCTTCAACTCGGCGATATCCTCGCTCGTCACGCATGCCACCGCGCCGCGAACCAGTTGCGTTTCCAGAAGAATGCGCAGCGCCAGCACTTCACTGGAAGCCTCGATATCGAATGGGGCCACGGTCGCGCCGCGGTAATTGTCGCCCAGGACGTACCCCTCGGCCGCGAGCAGTTTGAGCGCTTCGCGGACCGGCGTGATGCTGGTGTTCAGCATCGTGGCGATTTCCTGCTGCTTGAGCCTGGCCCCGCGCGGAAAGCGGCCGGAGATGATGCCTTCACGCAAGAAATCGGCGACTTGCTCCTCCTTCGTGCGATAATGCATCATCTTGTCCGTCATCTCTTGTCCCGTACCGGCGCCCAGGCGAAATCGCCGGTCTGATAGGCCTTGGCAGCGCCCGATGACAATAGGTTCTCCACCTCCGCCGCCCCGTACCCGAGTTCCTCCAGAAGCGTGGTGGTATGTTCGCCGATCTCGGGCGGCGGGAGATTGGACGCAACTTGCGGCTGACCCGGAAATTCGGGGACCTCGAAATCCAACCCGCGGAAATCCAGCGATCGAAGCTTGCCCGGCTGCCGCGCCTGCGGCGCATCCAGGACGCGCTCCAGCGGCATGACTTCGTTGAAACCGATGCCCGCATTGCGCAGCCGAGCGGATATGTCCTCGAAATCGAAACCAGCCACTGCCGCCTGTACGGCTGCCTCCACCACATCCCGCGCCTTCTTGCGATCACGCAGCCTGGCATAGTCGGGATTGCCGTCTTCCGGCATGTCCAATGCGCGGGTCAGCTTCGCCCAATGCGCATCCGTCAGGATCAACAGATAGACCCAGCGCGCGTCCGCCGTGAGATAGGCGCCATAACCCGGCATCGAGAACTCGCCGCCGCCCTCCTTTTCAAGGCGGCCCAGAAGCTGCGTTTTCAATTGCATTCCGGCCAGGTCGCGAGCCGCCAGATGAAGTCCGGTCTCGTAGAGGCCGATCTCGATCCGGCGCGCGGCTTCAGGCGCTTCGGGATCGAGCAGCGCGCCCAAGACGCGAATGACGGCGTAAGTTCCCGCGAACTGGTCGTGGTAGGACGGCCCGAAACGCGTGGGCCGCTGGTCCACCCGGTGATCGTCCATCGCCCCCGTCGCCGCTTCGGCGATCGGGTTCGTCATGAGGTCGTCCGCCTGCGGGCCATGGGCATAGCCCTTGATGTGGACGTGGATCCCCTTGGGATTCTCCGCGAGGAAATCGTCCGCGGTGACACCCAGCTTGCGGGCCGCCGAAGGCGCCAGATTGTGGATCACGACATCGGCGCTCGCGGCCAGCCTGCGGAAGACATCCCTGCCTTCCTCCGTGGTCAGGTCGAGACAGATCGCCCGCTTGGAATGGCTGTAGGCGATGATCGTGCCCGACGGTCCGCCGCGAACCAGCGACCGCGTGGTATCGCCTGCGGGCGGCTCGATCTTGATGACTTCGGCGCCCATCTGCGACAGGATATGCGTGGCAAAAGGGGCCGCGATCATGGTCCCAAGCTCCAGGACGCGCTTGCCGGCAAGAGGCATGAAAGATGTGTTCATGGGTAATCGTCTATAGATAATGCATTTTACATCAAGGTGAGGCAGGCCCGTTCGTTGCGTTTGAAATCTCGGCACTGCCGATATCGCCACAGCGGACCGCGTGGACGGCTATGGCGCCGTTTTGCGCGAGGATTTTCGGCAATCGCGTCTCGGTCCATCGTCGATAGCTTGATGGCAAATGCTGCGCCAATACGATCGAACCTGCACTCTCGCGCTGGTTTGGCATCAATTTCAGATGTTCGTTCCTCATATCGCCGGGCTGATACGCGGTCACTTGATGCATCCTGCACGATGAGCGAAACCCTTGCCGATATGCCGGTGGTCTGAGCCGTGTGCACAGTCGTCCGGGCGAACTGATACGGGTTTCGGAGAGGGAAGATGCCGGCATACCTTCAGGAACTCCGCGCCCAGTGGCGCCCCTTGCTGGCTGCCGTCATCGGCCTCAGCTCGGGCTATTCGATCACCAGCTATATCACCAGCATCATGGCCCCGCACCTGCTGCGCGAGTTCGGCTGGTCCAAGGCCGAGTTCGCTGCGGTCGGCAGTCTCACGCTCGTCTGCGTGCTGGTGTTCCCGTTCATCGGACGCCTTACCGACGTTGTGGGCGTGAGGCGCACGGCCTTCGTCGGCGTGATCGCCTGTCCGATCGGCTACGGACTGCTGAGCCGCATGAACGGCGACATCCGCGTCTATATCGCCCTGTTCGTGGCGATGGGCCTCATCTGCATCACGACCACGGCCACCGTCTATAGCCGGGTGGTGGTGCAACATGTCGTCCATGCCCGGGGCGTGGCGCTGGCGATTGTGGCGTCGGGACCGGCCGCGATGGGCGTGCTGGCCGCGCCGCTGCTCAACCAGTATGTGGAAGCGCAGGGCTGGCGGGCCGGCTATGTCCTGGTCGCCGTGGTCTCCGCGCTGCTTGGCGGACTGGCGCTGGTGCTGATGCCATCGGAAAAGCGGGGCGGCGGGGCCGGGGTCACGCGCCGCGCCGCGCGTGAGGACTATCCGGCCATATTCCGCAACCGGGCGTTCTGGGTGCTGGCAGGTGCCATGCTGCTCTGCAATCTCCCGCAGATCATCGCGCTCACGCAGTTGAACCTCATGCTGCTAGACAAGGGTGTCGGCGCGGGCGGCATTGCCGTCATGATCTCCGCCTTTGCGAGCGGCACGCTTGCCGGGCGCTTCGCCTGCGGCCTGGCGCTGGACCGGCTCCCCGCACACCTCGTGGCCTTCGCGGCCATGGCGCTTTCGTCCGTGGGCCTGTTCGTGATGGCATCCCCGCTTTCATCGCCGGCCATCGTGGCTCTTGGCGTCGTGCTGATCGGCCTGACCATCGGGGCCGAAGGCGACCTCATCAGCTACCTGGTCGCGCGCGCCTTCGGGGTGCAGGTCTACAGCACGGTCATGGGCATGATGACGGCCATCATCGCCGGCGCCGCTTCCACGGGTGCGATCATACTCAGCCTGACCTTGCGCGGCGGGGGCAGTTTCGGGCCCTTCCTGACGTTCTGCGGCGTGGCGGTCCTGGCGGGCGCGATCCTTCTGCTGTTCATGCCGAACAGGCCGCCGGGCGAGCCGGTTCCGGCCTGACGAACGCGGCAGTTCGCTCCCGCGGCGCGACGCGCATGGCTTTCCCGCGCTGCCCCAACCTCGCGCGGAAATACCAGGCGGAGGCTGCCATCATCGCCAGGCAAGCAGCGGACGAGGCATAGGCGAGCCAGATGAAGAAGTGCAGCCAGTCCAGCGACACGCCCGGGACGTTGCGCAGCAGCGTGAGCGCGACGCTGCCCCCATAGCCCGAGGCATCGGCCACGTAGATCAGAAACCCCGCTGTCCCCGCCCTTCGACTGGCCGCGACCAGCCGGTCGAACAGCATGGCGTTGAAAGGCGCGTAACCCAGGTAGAGCCCCAGACCGGAAAGGATCATCCACGGCAGGGGCGCGATCCACGAGAGCTGGAACGCCAGGGTGGAAAGTCCGATCAGCAGCGCGCCGGCCATGACGATGACATGCACCGCCATCAGAGCCCGGCGGTTGTCCCGCACCATCACGAGGCTGCCGAGGATCGTCAGCGTCACCACCGCGATCGGCAGCTCGCTGGCGGTGAAGACCTCGGAAACGCCCGCATAGCCCAGTTCGCTCCAGATCTCGGCAGCGAAGTTGTCGCGCAAGTCTCGCAGTGCGGTGAAAAGGACGTAGGCCAGCACCAGAAAGGCCACGCCGGGGCCGTAATCGCGCAGGAATTCGCGGCGCGCAGCGGCGGCCATCGGGGGGCGGGCCATGCGTTCGGCCTGTTCTTGCGGACTGGGCGGCGGCATTTGGGACAGGCCGACGACCGCGACGAGCAGCACCGGAAAGAACACCAGGCCCGTCGCCGCGGGCATCCAGAACTCGCTGATGTCCATGGCCGTCATCAGCCAGAGGCCGACCGACTTGACCACGCCGGAAGAGACGATGAAGCTGGCGCAAAGGATGGATGCCAGCACTTCGCTGGTGCGCCGTCCTTCGACATAGCCGAAGACCAGGCCCCAGATCATGCCCAGCGGCAAGCCGTTGAGGAACAGCGCCAGCACTTTCCACGAGAGCGGCAACACCGCGAACAGTACCAGCGCTACCCACGAAAACGCCACGAGGCCGACGATGGCACCGGCGCGGCGGGTCGCCGCCATCTCGGACACGACCTTCACCCCGATGAACTTGGAAAGCGCGTATCCGGCCACTTGCGCGATCACGAGCGCGACCTTGAAATCCACCACGCCCTCCCAGCCCGGCACGTCTGCATAGGTCGCGGCGGTAAAGGGCCTGCGGAAGGCATACATGGAGAAATAGGCCGCGAAACTGGCCAGTCCCCCGTAGAGCGCCAGCATCCAAGAAGGCCCCCGGGCCAGTGCCTGGCCCAGCGAGGGCCGCGTCTTCATGGCTGCGTCCGGCCCACTCCAGGCCGGCATTCGCTCCACCGCCAGCGTGTTCATGCGGCGTGCCCGATCAAGCCCGATATTGCGCCGAAGTGTTCCGGGATGCCGCAGCATGGGCGCGCCGAAGGTGCCCGAAGCTTCGCCCTTTTCCGACATTCGGCAACAATTCCGGGCATCCTGCGACCTCCTAGCGAGAAAGCACCGGTTGCGGCACCTGCGACTCGCTCGCCAATGGCGACGGCTGCCCCCATGCCTGTGCCGCACGTCACCACGGTGACATGCCGCAAGGTCTCTGCAGCCAAGAGGTGATGGACGCCGCGGCGGACGCGCTGTTCGAACGGCTTATCCTAGGGGCGTGAAGGGATCGCTGGTCGTAGGCTGGCCAACCTCATCGAGCCGTCCGGCAAGGCGGCGCTGCCAGAGGCTGCCCTGCGCGGCCGTGACGGTGACATCGTACCAGCCGCGCGTTTCGCGCAAGGACAGGCGGGCATGGCCGCGCTGCAGCGCCGCTTCCTTGCGCTCTCCCTTCAGGCCGAGTGACAGGACCTGCAGACCGGCCGCGTTCCGCGCAGCGGACTGCAATGACAGGCTCGCCCCGCCAAGCCGCCACGTCAGGTCCGGCGATGGATCGTCGCGGTGACCCACGAAGTGGCGGTGGAAGCCGTTCGGCCCCAGCACCCAGAGATCGTAGCCCCCCGATGCGCTCCAGCCCCAGCGACCGTCCAGTGCCTGGCCAGCGCTCACGGTGTAGCGGCGAGGTGGAGCCGAAAGCGCGTGCCGATCGTAAACGTGGAAAACGGCGCCCGCACCTTCGGCCGAGAAGTGCAGGAGGATGCCGCTTTCGTCCAGCCGGTCGGACACTTCCAGCCGGTAAGGCAAAGCGCGCGAGGGCCTGAGGCCCGGCTCCTGCCAGAGCATCTCGTTTGTGGGCGGCGCGGCCGGATTGGGCTGGCGTCCCACGGCCGCGGCGCGCAGGGCGTCCGCACCGGGGTTCGGCAGGGGGCCGAACGGATCCCGATCTGCCGCCGTAAAGTCGAAAGCGGAAGTCAGATCACCGCACACGGCACGGCGCCAGGGCGAAATGTTCGCCTCGTGAATGCCGAAGCGCGTCTCCAGGAAACGGATCACCGAAGTATGGTCGAACACTTGCGAGTTGACCCAGCCGCCACGGCTCCACGGCGAAACGACGTACATCGGCACGCGCGGGCCGAGGCCATAAGGACGCCCCCGGAGTTCCGGCAGGTCGATCTTCGCCTCGCCGGGGGCGGAGCGCTCATGATATTCACCGGCGAGGTCCACGCTTGAGGCGCCCAGCACTGTCCCGTCGGACAGACGCGAAGGCGGCGCGGGAGGAGGCGCATGGTCGAAGAACCCGTCGTTCTCGTCAAACATCACGAGCAGGACCGTGCGCGCCCAGACGCGTGGATTGGCGGTCAGGGCATCGAGCACACGGGAAGTATAGACCGCGCCCTGTGCCGGGCTGGAGGGACCGGGATGCTCGCTGCTGCGCGCATCTGCGACGATCCAGCTCACTTGCGGCAATTGGCCTGCCATCACGTCGGACCGCAGCCGGTCGAGCGCCTGGGTGGTGAGGGCTCGTTCTTTCAGGGCCGGATCGCCCTTGCCCCGGTGCGCCTCGCGATAGGCGCGGAAGCCGACCAGAGGATTGTCAGTGAAGTTGTCCGCCATGTCCTGGTAGATGCGCCAGTCGATCCCCGCCGCCTGGAGGCGCTCCGGCACGGTGGTCCAGAGATAGTCGTCGGCCGCACCGCCCTTTTCCGGCAATTCGTCATGCGAATTGCCGATGGCAGGGCCGCCCGCCCGCCCCTGCGGATCGTTGGTGCCGCTCCAGAGGAACAGGCGGTTGGTATTGGTGCCGGTCTGGATCGCGCAGTGATAGGCGTCACAGATGGTGAAGGTTTCCGCCAGCGCGAACTGGAAGGGAATGTCGGCGCGGCGATAGTGGCCCATGGCGCGCTGGTGCTTCGCCTCCGGCCAGTTGCCCATGCGGCCCTCGTTCCAGGCGGCTTGAGCATCCGGCCAGGTGTGCGGCGTGCTCTCCACCCGCATGAGATCGAATTCGCGCCGGGTGTCGAGATGGAAAGGCGCAACCATCCTTGCGCCGCCGGCGGCATGACGGTCCTGCTGCTGCCAGACCTTGCGTTCGCCGCCCATGCCGCTCGCAGCGCCCGTCGCCGTGCCCGTTCCTGCACCGGAATCCGGCGCGGCCAGCGGGATCGGCAGGCGGTCGGCAAAGCCGCGCACGCCGCGCAAGGTGCCGAAATAATGATCGAAGCTGCGGTTCTCCTGCATCAGGATCACCACATGCTCCACATCCGCGATCGTTCCGCTGCGCACGTCGGGCGCGATGGCCGCCGCGCGGGCGATGGACGCCGGAAGACCTGCCAGCATGGCAGTTCCGGCAAGAAGCGATCGGCGGGAGAGATCGGCCATCGAGTATCCTCAGGGAGAACCGGGAGCATGGGGCTTTGCAGCCGCCACACTCCCGGTCTGCAATTTCAGTTCAGAAGTCGAACGTCAGCGATGCGGTTACCGTGCGCGGTGCGCCGAGGAAAGCCGCGCCGCCGCCGCCGCCGCCCAGATAGCGCTTGTCGGTGATGTTGGTCGCCTGGAGCGTCACCGCCATGCCGCGCAGCTTGTCCGAGAAGTCGGCAAGGTCCACCCCGATATAGCCGCCCAGCAGCGTGTAGGACTGCGCCACTTCGCCGCCCACGGTATCGATGAACCGATCGCCGACGAACTTGGTCGAGAGGCCGGCCTTGAAGAAGTCTCGCTTGTAGTCGGCCGAGAGCACCCACATGTTGCGCGGCGAGCTTTCGACCTGAACGCCCGGCGTGATGCCAACGTCCGCATCCTGCTCGGCATTGCCGGTGCCGATGTAGACGGCGTGGTTGTAGCTGTAGCTGCCCGAAAGCATCAGGCCCATCGGCAGGCGATAGGCCAGCGCCGCCTCCACGCCGCGGCTGCGCACGCCGCCGACGTTGAGATAGACGCTTTCCTGCTGCTCCAGATAGTCGATGCCGGTGACCAGGTTGGAGGAGATCGAGACGATGTGGTTGTCGAACTTGATGTCGTAAGCGGTGATCGAGGCCTGGACGCGCGGCGTGCTGTAGCGGGCGCCCACTTCGATGCTGTCGGCCGTTTCCGGCTTGATGCGATCGATCACTTCCTGCGATTCGCCCAGAACGCCGTTGCTGATGGCCGAGAAGTTCTGCGCATAACCCGCGAAGAATTCCAACCCGTCGATCGGTGCCTTCCAGGTCAGGCCCGCCGAGATCAGCGGATCGGAATGCGAGGTGATGCCGGTGCTGACCTGATCATCGAACAACTCGGCCCGCGTCTGCTTCAGGAAGTATTGCTTGATGCCGAAAGCCGCCGTGAGGTTGCCGTAAGTCACGGCGTCCTGCGCGTAATAGACGAATTCGTTAGTGTCGTAGTCGGTGCTGAACTGGACCCAGTAGGGCGTCGTGTCATAGGCCAGGCCGAGCAGCGGGTTCTTTACACGGTGCCAGTCGCGAACCTGGTTGGCATTGACGTTCTCGTACCAGGCGCCCGCGCGCAGGGTGTTGGTGATCGCGCCGAAATCATGAGTCCAATCGGCGTCAGCGGTGAAGCCGACGCGGTCGTTTTCGTAATGGGTGTGGCGGTAGGACATCGCGCCGGTGGCATCGGCGGCATAGCAGCTCGGCGAATACTGGGCCGGGATGCCGGCCGTGCCGGTGCAACCTGCGATCATGGCCGCCGCAGCGCCGGTGGGCGTAAGGAAATAGACCTGGCCCAGCGCGCTGCCGCCGATCACGGTGGAGCCGCCCGCATATTCGCTCTCGGTCGCCCCGGCGCCATCTGCGGTCACATCCACGAGATAGGGCGGAAGCCAGTCACCCCGGCCGCGCATCCGGTGGTAGTAACCGGTCAGCGAGAGCTTCACTTCGCCCAGGTCGACCTTTCCGCGCAGATAGCCGAACAGGTTCTTGCGCAGTGCACGCGAACCGGCGCGGTAGTTCTGGTCGATATAGGGAATGCCGGTCCAGTTGTCGGTATAGACGTCGTGGTCGGGATCGGCCTCGAACTGCGCCAGCGAGACGGAGCCGAATTCGGATTCGTCGGCATCGTCGTAGGACAGGAAGCCGGTCAGATTGACGTTGGAGAGCGTGCTGGTGATCTTGGCGCTCAGGTGATCGCGGCTGGTCTTGCCGGCGCCGCCGATCCAGTCGTGCGCCTTGGAATGCGAGGCGCTGATATAGGCGCGGGTATCGGGTGCGAATTCACCGGTGTCGACGCGGGCATAGAACTTCTGCGCGCCATAATCGCCCGCTGCGCCCGAAAGGCGAACGCGGAAGTCGTTCTCGGGATCGGAGGTCACGTAGTTGAGCGTACCGCCGAGCGCTTCGTTGGAGCGCGAAGAAATGTCGGCGGTGCCCTGCGACACTTCTACCGTCCGCAAGTCCAGAACGTCGATGTAGCGGTTCGCCTTGGAGCCGCCGCCATAGCCCGAGCCGCCGTTGGGCAGACCGTCGATGGTGGTGCCGATCTGCGTGAAGCCGCGGATGGAGATGGAAGTCGCCCAGTCCGACGAACCGAAAGCATCGCCTTCCGAAACGAAGACGCCCGGAAGCTCGTTGATGACATCGTTCACGCTGGTCAATGCCGACTGGCGCTCGATCATCTCGGGAGTGACGCGGGTATTGGCGAAGTGCACGGCCTCGCCGGTGACGACGATGTCCTCGTTCGACGCCGTGTCACTGCTGTCGGGCGCTTCCGCGGTCGGCGCTGCCGCCGCATCCTCGGCGTGCGCCTGCGTCGTTGCCGCAGCGATCGCGAGGATCGCCGTTCCGATCATCCATGTCTTCATTTCTGCTTCCCCTGAAGATGCGGCACCCTGGCCTCGGCCATTCAGCCGTTGACGGCGAGCTAGGCGCCTCCGATTACAGGTCTGTGACATTTTGTGGCTTTGCTGAATTAAATCCACATCTACCGACATGATACGGGCAAGAACCCACTTGCCCTCACAAGCACAAACAAGCATGGTCGGCAGGCACGTTCGTCAGGGGGAAACTGCATGATACAGGCCGACCGCATTTCCGCGATCCTGGCCGCGCTGGACGAGCGAGGGTCCTGTTCGATCTCCGAGCTGGCCCTGCGCTTCGACGTCTCGGAGGAGACGATCCGCCGCGACGTGCGGCAGCTTGAGGCGAACGGTTCGGTGATCAAGGTGCATGGCGGCGTCACCCTGCCCGCGCCGCGACTGGAAGCGCCCTATCGCAAACGCCTTCGCGAGCAGCTCGAAGCCAAGCGCTCGATCGCCCGCCACGCCGCGGGCCTGGTGCAGGACGGGATGACGGTGTTCATCGATTCCGGCACCACTTCCTTCTGGGTGGCGCAGGAACTGGGGCATCGGAAAGGGCTCACCCTGGTGACCAACAGCGTCGAAGTGGCGGCGGACGTGCTGGGCCGTTCCGACCACCGCGTCTTCCTGGCGGGTGGCATGCTCAATGCCGACTACCGCGCGGCTTTCGATGCCGACGCGGTCCGCATGGTCCGCGGTTTCCTGCCGGACATCGCCATCTTCTCCATGGGCGCCATCGACGCGCACCATGGCTTTCTCGATTTCGATCCGGACGAAGCCGCGTTCAAGCGGGCCCTTCTGGACCGCGCGCGGCGCATCGTCGTCGTGGCTGACCACGCCAAGTTCTCACGGGTGGGCACCGTCCATGTCGCGGACTTCGGCCAGATCCATGACCTCGTGACGGATCTTCCGCCCCCGCCGCCGCTCATCGACGCTGCAAGAGAAGGCGGGACCGCGATCCACCTCAGCGAACCGGCCCATCAGGGAGACTGACGGCGCGGCGCTCAGGAACTGCGCAGCGGAATCACGGCCAGGCTGTCGGAAGAGGTAAGGAACAGGACCTTGCCGCCCTTCCCTATCGCGCAATTGGCGATCGCCTTGCCCGTCTCGATCACGCCGAGCAGCCGCGCATCGGCCGTGCAGACGTGGACGCCGCCCGGCCCTGTCGCGAAGACGTGCCCGGAGGCGCCGACCTTGATCCCGTCGGGCAGGCCCGGCCGGCCGGCATCATGCTGCACGCGCATGTCGAGGAACTGACGGCTTTCACCGGTCATTCCGTCCGCGCCGAGTGGATAGGCCAGCACTTCGGGACGGGTCTCGTCCGACAGCGACAGATAGAGTGTGCGCTCGTCCGGCGAGAGCGCGACGCCGTTGGGGCGGCGATGGCTGCGGTCCAGCAGGTCCACCCGGCCGTCCGGCGACAGACGATATAACCCGCACCACGCCACTTCGCGCAGCGGCGATTCGTCGCCTTCCGCCAGGCCATACGTCGGGTCGGTGAAATAGATCGCGCCGGACCTGGCGACGCAGAGATCGTTGGGGCTGTTGAAACGCTTGCCGTCAAAACGGTCGGCCAGCGTTTCCCGCTGGCGCGTGGCGAGGTCGATCCGCACGATCGCCCGCGAGCCGCTGTCCGCCGCAATCAACCGCCCTCGCGCGTCCAGCGCCAACCCGTTGAGCCCCGGCTCCCG
This sequence comes from Novosphingobium sp. PhB55, assembly GCF_004368805.1. Classification (NCBI taxonomy): domain Bacteria; kingdom Pseudomonadati; phylum Pseudomonadota; class Alphaproteobacteria; order Sphingomonadales; family Sphingomonadaceae; genus Novosphingobium; species Novosphingobium sp. PhB55. The sequence goes on from NZ_SODQ01000011.1 coordinate 56,466, forward strand.
GATCGCGGCAGGCACCGGCGTCTGCAGTCCCGAGGGACGCAGGAATATCTCTACGCCCTTTGCCGCCGTCCAGCGGTGGACGGTATTGCTTGGCGGATCGCCGAAGAGCAGGCAGTTGCTGCCGGGAACCCAGACCGGGCCTTCCGCCCAGCGAAATCCTTCGGCAAGGCGCGTCACCGAAGCGCCGGGCGCGACGATCCTGTCGAGCGCCGGATCGAGGCGGCGCACAGTGCCGATCGCCGGCGCCTTGGCCTCGGCGCCCACCGCGTCGAGCAGCGGCACGGCGGCGAGGCCGGCCATCATCATGCGGCGATCGATCATGCCTTCAGCTCGACGATGCGGCGCTCCGCCGCCGATCGATAGATCGCCTCTATTATACGCATGTCCGCAAGTCCTTCTTCGCCCGCGACGATGGGGGCGCCGCCGGTCAGCACGCATTCGGCGAGGTGATCGAGCTGCCCGGCGAACTGGTTGCGCGCGGGCGGCGGCAGCGTCCTCGGCGCAGTGACACCGTCCTTGCGGATCGTCATCGCCTGTCCGGTGTAGGGCGTGGCCGGCTCCATCGCGATCCACCCCTGGGTGCCATGCACGCGGTAGGCATTGTGCGAAGAACTGTAGCTGGAGATGCAGTTCGCCTGCACGCCCGAGGGGAAGCGGAGCACGAAGCTGACGCGGTCCTCCACGGTGCGGAAACGCGGATCGGCGCGGTCGGTCGATTCCACCGCGCTCACTTCCACCGGCTCCTCGCCGGTGAGGTAGCGGGCGGCGTTGAGGCTGTAGATGCCGATGTCCATCATCGACCCGCCACCGGAAAGCGCCTTGTCCAGCCGCCATTGATCGGGCTGAATGGGAAAGCCGTGCTCCGCCGTGACGAGCCGCGTCGGACCGACATGACCGCCCCGTGCCAATTCGATCGCCAGGCGGTTGTAGGGCTCGAACCGGGAGCGATAGCCGATCATCAGCTTCTTCCCGGCCTTGCGACAGGCCGCGATCATCGCCTGGCATTCCGCCACCGAGGTGGCCATGGGCTTTTCGCAAAGGACATGCTTGCCCGCCTGAGCGGCGCGGATGGTGTATTCGGCATGGAGACTATTGGGCAGGACCACATAGACCGCGTCGATATCCGGGTTGTCGCGGATGCGGTCGAACTCGGCATAGTTGTAGCGATGCGTCCTGGGGATGCCGTATTGCGCGCCGTACTGCTCCAGCTTGGACGGCGTGCCGCTGACCAGCGCAACCAGCCGCGACTGTTCGCAATTGGCGAAGTTCGGCAGGATCTGCCGGGTGGCGTAGTAGCCCAGGCCGACGACGGCATAGCCGATCTTGCGCGGCGCCGCGAAGGCCCGCGCAGAAAACCCCGCAGCGACTCCCGCCGCCGCCAGTCCCGCGCCCATTCCCAGAACCTCGCGCCGCGAACCTGTCGTCATCGTCCTGTCCCCACGTTGCCGTTCCTGCCCCACGACGGATGCGCGATCACGCGCGCGCCAGACGTCCCGCCGCGATGGCGACTTGCGTTCGGTTGCGCACGTTCAGCTTGCGCATGAGCGCCGTCATGTGGACCTTCACCGTCGCCTCGGCCATGCCGAGTTCATAGGCGATCTGTTTGTTCAAAAGCCCCGAACGCACGCAGCGCAGGACTTTGAGCTGGGTCGGCGTGAAATGGAGCGGTTCGGCCGGAGCCTCCCGCGCGGCAACATCCTGACTGACGGGAACCGTGCACAGATCTGCAACCAGGTGCATCTCTTTCTCTCCCCTAAATGACTCGGTTCTTGAGGTACCGCGCATGCCCGCTGAGAGCCTGCCGCACCGGAGTTCGTTAAGCCTAGTGATAATGGAATCAGTCTGACAGGTTCAAGAGAAATCTTACCTCTCACACTAAATTGTCTAGAATATGCCGATCTTCCAGCTATAACCTGTCCAACAGGTTTGGGTGGTATTGCCAACCCGATCACAAAGCAAAGACTAGGGAGAGGCGAGGGATGACCCTGTCATTTCGTCGAGCGCGGGCGTGTGGCCCATGGAAGAATGTCCGGTTCCCCGCAGCAGCATCGACCGCATCGGAATCGCAGGCATCATGACGCCGGAAGACATCAGGCTCGTCCTGTCCGCCATCGTCGGCATTGCGCTGTCGATTGCGCTCATCGTCCGCGGGCGACTGCATCCTTTCGTGGGACTGCTGTGCGGCGCCTTCACCGTCGGCGTGCTGGCCGGCATACCGCTGGATGAAACGGCAAAGGCCGTGGAGAAGGGCGCCGGCTCGATCCTGGGTGGCACCGGCCTGGTGGTCGCCCTGGGTCTCGGGCTTGGCGCCATGTTGCAACTGTCGAACGGCGCGGCCGGGCTGGCGCGAGCCGCGCTCGGCGTGTCGGGTGTCAAGGGCGCGCCCTGGGCCAGCCTCTTCACCGCACTGCTGATCGGGTTGCCGCTGTTCTTCGAGACCGGACTGGTGCTGCTGCTGCCGATCGTCGCCTCTGCCGCGGCGGCGCTGCCCAAGGGCCAGGACGATGACGCTTCCAAGCTGCGGCTGATGCTGCCGGCACTGGCGGGTCTCTCGGTCGTCCACGCCCTCGTGCCGCCGCACCCCGGACCGCTGCTCGCCGTGAATGCCCTTGGCGCCAACCTCGGCCTCACCCTGGCTTATGGCCTGCTGGTGGGCATTCCCACCGCGATCATCGCCGGCCCGGTGCTCGCCCGCTTTACCGCGCCCGGCGTGAAACTCAGCCCGCCGCTGCTCGCGCCCGAGACGATCGACGTGGCGACGCCCTCGGTCGGCCGCACCCTCACCGCGGTCCTGCTGCCGGTGGTACTGATCGCCGCGGGACAGGCCGTCGCCATCGCTCCGCCAGCGGTCGCCGCGAAGCTGGCCTGGCTCGGCTGGGTGAGCGATCCCGTCATCGCCCTGCTCATCGCCAACCTCGTTGCCCTGCCCCTGCTGTTCGGGGGCCGCCTCGGCGAGCGCCGCATTCAGGACGCGATCTGGCTGGAGGCCATGGCGCCCGCGGGCGGCATCCTCCTGGCCATCGGCGCCGGCGGTGCGCTCAAGCAGGTCCTCGTAACCGCCGGTCTTTCGGACATGCTGGTGCGTCTGGCGGGCGGCGGGGCGATCTCGCCCTTGCTGCTGGCCTGGGGCGTCTCGGTCTGCATCCGCCTCGCCACCGGCTCGGCCACCGTGGCGACGATCACCACGGCCGGCGTCATGGAAGGACTGGTCGCCAGTTCGGGCGTAGAACCCGAATGGATGGTACTGGCCATCGGCGCAGGCTCGCTGTTCTTCTCGCACGTCAACGATCCGGGCTTCTGGCTGGTGAAGAGCTACCTCGGCACGGACATGCCCGGAACGTTCCGCACATGGTCGATCATGGAAACCGTGGTCGCCGTGGTCGGACTGCTGCTGGTGCTTGCGGCCAGCAGCATCATCTAACAAAGGACCATCCCGATAACCGGCCCGCACTGGCGGGCCGCCGACTGCAAACGATGATGGACAAACAGGAAACTCGATGAACCAGACGCGGCTTTCCGATCAGGCCTATGCGGGCATCGTCGAGATCATCAAGTCCAGGAACCTCGGGGTCGGCTCACGCCTGCCGTCCGAGGCGGGCCTGGCAGAGATGTTCGGCGTATCGCGCGCCATCGTGCGCGAGGCCCTGGTGCGGCTGGCCTCGGACGGCATCACCGAGGCGCGGCGCGGCGCAGGCTCCTTCGTCAAGAGCCGCCCTTCCGAGCGCCTCGCCGCCTTCATGCCGATGGCAGAGCTTCCCGCCACCCTGGGCAGCTACGAAGTACGGTTCGTTCTGGAAGCGGAGGCCGCCCGCCTGGCCGCGACCCGGCGGACTTCGGTGGAAATGGTCCATGTCGAGGACGGCATGGAATTGCTGCGCAGCGCCCTGCTGTCCAACGCGCCCGCCCATGCCGAAGACATGGAACTGCACCGCCGCATCGCGGCCGCCACCGGGAACCCGGCGTTCCTGGTCGCTTTCGATGCGCTCTGGTCCGATGTCGAGAAGATCATGCGCGCCGGCGTGGACATCTCCCGGTCGCGCCCGCCCGAAGTGATCGCCACCATGCTGCGCGAACACGAAGTCATCGTCGAGGCCATTCGCGCACAGGACGCCGAAGGGGCCGCCCTGGCGATGCGCTGGCACCTCTGGGAGGGGCGCCGCCGCCTGATGCCCTGAACCTGAGAAAGGCCCCACAGGCCTTGTCAGGCGGCGTGGGGGCGTGTGCCGCCAGGCGATGTGGGGGTGTGTGCCGCCAGGCGGCGTGGGGACTGCGCCGAAGGCCGGGAGGTTCAGCCGCCGCGAAGCATGCGAAGCACGGAATCGCGCAGGATTTCCGGCGGCTGTTCGCTGGGAAGCACCACGGCCTGCTCGCGGTCCAGCGGCGCTTCGAGCGTGGCGAGCTGGCTGTCCAGCAGGCTGGCAGGCATGTAATGCCCCGGCCGGTTCTCCAGCCGCGTGACGAGATCGTTGCGGCTCGCTTCCAGCAGCACGAAGCGGGCGCCCGCCTCGATGGCCGCACGCAAGCGGTCGCGGTAGACCAGACGCAAGGCCGAGCATGCGACGATCACCCGGCCATTCTCGCAAACCGCCTCGTCCGCCGCCCGGCCCAGGCGGTCGAGCCAGGGCCAGCGGTCTTCGTCGGTCAGGGCATGTCCGGCGCGCATCTTCGCCACAGCTTCGGGCGAGTGATAGGCATCGCCTTCCAGAAAAGCGCAATCGAGCGCCTCGGCCAGCAATGCGCCGAGTGTGGACTTGCCACAACCGCTGACGCCCATGACGATGATCGCGCCGCGAGGAAAGGCGCTTCCTGAGGATTTTGGCAAAACGGGGTCCTTGCAGCCCGGGCGATGCCGCAAAGCGCACCGCGATGATGGGCGACCTATAGAAGCGCGGCGACCGACCTGGGAACTACGACCTTTGTCGCAAGTGCCAAGTCCGCCCTTCCGCATTAGCAACAGGCGAAGATAAACCGACAGGGAGGCGGGAAATGATCGGACGCGGCGGAATAACGGCGGCCTTGCTGGCGGCCAGCGCGCTCGTTCCCGCGGGCGGCGCGGCCGCTGCCGTTCCTGAGAGCGGGCCTTCCGTATTTCCTGTCGCCCCGGCCGAACCGCGCGCGGTGACCGTGAAAGCCGCTGGAGACGGCCGCACCGATGACACGGCCGCCATCCAGCAGGCCTTCGACAAGGCGCGCGACTCCAGCGGACACGGCATCGTTTTCCTGCCTTCCGGCCGCTACCGGATCACCCGCACGCTGGTGGTTCCGGCAGGAGTGCGGGTCTACGGCGTCGGGCAGGAGCGCCCCACCATCTTCCTGGCCCCGCGCACCCCCGGCTTCCAGAAGGGCGTATCGACCATGATCGTCTTCGCCGGAGACGATCAATACGCGGTCGGCCAGGTGCCCGTCCCCGTGCCCACCGTGGTTCCGCGCGACAAGACCGTGCGCGACGCCAATTCCGGCACGTTCTATTCGGCCATGAGCAATCTCGATATCGAAATCGGCGAAGGCAACCAGGCCGCCGCCGGGGTGCGCTTCCGCATGGCGCAGCACGCCTTCCTCAGCCACATGGACTTCCGCCTCGGGTCGGCCTTCGCGGGCGTCTACCAGGCCGGCAACGTGATCGAGAACGTGCGCTTCCACGGCGGCCGCTACGGCATAGTCACCGAGAAGACCTCTCCTGCCTGGCAATTCACGCTGATCGATTCCAGCTTCGACGGGCAGCGCGATGCCGCCATCCGCGAACACGAAGTTGGCCTCACCATGGTCAATGTGCTGATCCGCGACACGCCGGTGGGAATCGAGGTCGACCGCGGCTACGGCGATTCGCTCTGGGGCAAGGACGTCCGGTTCGAGAATGTCAGCCGCGCGGGCGTCGTCATCTCCAACGAGAACAACGTCTTCACCCAGATCGGCTTCGAGAATGCCCTTGCCAGCGGCACGCCGGTCTTCGCTCGTTTCCGGGACAGCGGCCGGTCGGTCGCCGGCAAGGGCAAGGCCTACAAGGTCTCCGACTTTTCCTATGGCCTCGCCGTGCCCTCGCTCGGAAGCGACGGCGATTACGCGACGAAGGCGGATATGGAGGCCCTCCCCGCCCTGCCCGCCGCGCGCAAGCCTGCGATCCGCGACTTGCCCCCGATGTCGGAATGGGTCGACGTGCACAGCCTGGGCGTCATGGGCGATGGCCGCACCGACGATACCGCCGCCCTCCAGCGCGCCATCGACGCCAATCGTGTGCTCTACCTTCCGGCCGGGTTCTACAAGGTCACCAACCGCCTGACCCTGCGGCCGGACAGCGTGCTCATCGGGCTTCATCCGGCGCTGACCCAGCTCTACATTCCGGACGGCAATCCGGCCCATGCCGGGCTCGGCGCAGTCCTCCCCATCCTCGAAAGCCCGCGCGGCGGAGACAACGTGCTCTCCGGCATCGGCCTGTTCACCGGCCGCATCAACCCGCGCGCGAGCGCCCTGCTCTGGCGCTCAGGGGAGAACAGCCTTGTCGAGGACGTGAAGATCATGGGCGGCGGCGGCACGCCCACGGCCGATGGCAAGCCCCTTGGTTCGCTCGGCGCACGCAGCGGCGATCCGGTCGCCGATGGACGCTGGGATGCCCAGTACCCCAGCATCTGGGTGACCGACGGCGGCGGCGGCACTTTCGCTGACGTGTGGAGCCCGAATACGTTCGCGCAGGCGGGCTTCATGGTGACGAACACCAGCACCCCCGGCCACGTCTACGAGATGTCGGTCGAGCATCACGCCCGCAACGAGATCGTGCTCGACAAAGTGGAGAACTGGGAGTTCCTGGCGCCCCAGACCGAGCAGGAAGTGGGCGATGGGCCGAACGCCGTTTCACTGGAAATCCGCAACTCGCGCAATCTCCTCTTCGCCAACTACCACGCCTACCGCGTGACGCGCAGCTACCACCCGGCCCGCAGCGCCGCCAAGCTGTTCAACTCGGGCGAGATCCGTTTCCGCAACGTCCACGTCAATGCCGAAAGCGGCTACGCGACCTGCGACGACGAAGGCTGCGGCACCTTCCTGCGTGCCAGCAAGTATCCCTTCGACAACGCGATCGAAGATGTGTCCAGCGGCAGCCTGGTGCGCGAGCGCGAATTCGCCAGCCTCGACATCGGCGCGCCGGGCAAGGCTGCCGGTACGCCCGCGCAACCTTCCGCGATCCCCGTGGAAAAGCTGGCGGAAGGGTTCTGGTCGATCTCGGGCGCGGCCGCGGATGCCAGGGGTTCGCTCTATTTCATCGACCGCCGCTTCCAGCGCATCCATCGCTGGACTGCGGACAAAGGCCTCGAAGTGGTGCGCGACAACGCGCTCGACCCCGTAAACCTGGCTGTCGATGCCTCGGGCCAGTTGCTGGTCCTGTCCTCGCTCGGCCCGAAGGGGGGCGTCTACGCCTTCGATCCCGATGGCCCGAAAGACGCGATGACCGTGATCGCGCCTACGCCGGTACGCGGAAAATCCGCGGCCCGCACGTTGCTCCCCGTCAACTGGTGGATCAATGGCGAATTCCGCGACCAGATCGATCCGAAGACCTACCAGTTCACCACCCTGGCCGAGATGTTCGCGCAGGATGCCGGGTCCGCCAAGGCCATGGAATATGTCTCGCCCGACGGCAGCCTGGCGCTGCCTGCCTTCCGCGTATGGCAGCAGGGGCCGGAAGACCACGTCGGCTGGCGTTGGTCGCACAGCCTCGATGCCAACGGCCTGATCGGCGGCAAGCCGGGCGAGCGCGTCTTCGTCACCAATGGTTCGCAGAACATGACTTACAGCGCCACGATCGGCAGCGGCGGCGCTCTGCAGGGCCTCAAGCCCTTCGCCGGTCGCGGCGGCGAGAGCGTGGCGGTGGACCGGCAAGGCCGCGTCTTCGTCGCGAACGGGCAAGTCTACATCTACACGCCGGACGGCAAGGAACAGGCGCGCATCGACGTACCGGACCGGCCGCTCCAGATCCTGTTCGGCGGAGCGGACGGCGGCACGCTGTTCATCCTGACACATCACGCACTTTACGCCGCACGGCCATGAACGGAACAGGCATGAACGGAACTGGCCCGAAAGCCGATCGGCCCGAACATGGTCTGCAAAATGCGTCATCAGAAAAAGGGAGGGTCGTCTTGGGAGAGACGGCCCGGAAGTAAAAGGGGAAGGACGATGAAAATGAGGACAGCAATCCATCGACAGCGCACCGGGGCCAGCCTCGTTGCGCTCGTCGCCGTAGCCCTCGCCGGCACGGCGCAGGCCCAGGAGCAGACGCAGGACGCGCCGGAAGCGGCCGCACAGGCTCCTGCTCAGACCACGCCCACAGGCGCCGCAGCCACTGACCGTCAGGCCGCGGAGATCGTGGTCACCGGCTCGCGCATCACCACCAGCGGGTTCAACGCGCCGACGCCCACGACCGTCATCGGCGAAGAACAGATCACCGCCAACGCCCAGCCGAACATCTTTACCACGATCGCCCAGCTGCCCTCGCTCCAGGGTTCGACCGGCGCGTCTACGGGCACCTTCAGCACGTCGAGCGGCCAGCAGGGCCTCAGCTCGTTCTCGCTGCGCGGCCTGCAGCCGATCCGCACGCTGACCCTGCTCGACGGGCAGCGCGTCGTCGGCGCGAACGTGACCGGCGTGCCCGATATCAGCATGTTCCCTCAGCTTCTCGTCAAGCGGGTGGACGTGGTGACAGGCGGCGCCTCCGCTTCCTATGGCTCCGACGCGGTCGGCGGCGTCGTCAACTTCATCACCGACACCCGGTTCGAAGGCTTCAAGGGCAACATCCTTGGCAGCATCACCAAGTACGGCGACGATGAGACCGCGCTCGTCCAGGCGGCATGGGGCAAGTCGTTCCTCGACGACCGCCTGCATGTGGTGGTCAGCGGCGAGTACGACCACGAAGGCGGCGTCGGCGCCGGAGACTTCGGCACCGACCTTGCGGGCAGCCGCGACTGGTATCGCGCGACCACGCTGATGAACACTGGCCAGACCAACAACGGCCTGCCGCAGTTCAACTATCGCGACTTTGCGCAGCCCTACCAATACGCCCGCTACGGCCTCATCAACAACGGCCCTCTCCAGGGCATCGCCTTCGATGCCAACGGCACGCCCTACAACTTCAACTACGGGTCGAACGGCCAGCCGCTCGGCAATGGCCAGGTCAGCAACTGCTATCGCGGCAACAGCTTCTGTGAAGGCGGCGATCTGTCCGGGGCACCGGGCTCGGGCGCCTCGCTCAAGTCCGCGCTGGAGCGCATCAACGGCTATGGCCGCATCGGTTACGACTTCGCCGAGAACAACGAAGCCTACGTCACCGTCAACATCGCCCAGGTGAAGACCCACAATCAGCCCAGCCCCGGCTACAACCGTCCTTCGCTGACGGTGCAATGCGCCAATCCGTTCCTGCCGCAGCTGGTGCGCGATCGCTGCACCGCCGCGGGTATCACGAGCTTCGGATTCGGCACCAGCAACGGCTCGTTCCCCGATCCGCGCGTCGATACCGACCGCAAGCAGTACCGCTTCGTCGGCGGTCTCAAGGGCGCGTTCGACGCGGTGGGAACCTCGTGGAACTATGACGCCTACTATGAGCACGGCATCACCATCTCGGACATCAGGGTTCGCGACATCGTGCTGCAGAACCGCTACGTGGCGGCGACCAATGCGACCACTCTGAACGGCGCCATCGTCTGCGCCGATCCGGTGGCGCGCGCCAACGGGTGCCAGCCGATCAACATCTTCGGCAACTTCGCACCTTCCGACGCCGCGCTCGCCTATGTCGCCCCGCACGAAAACGGGCCGTTCCAGCATACCAAGCTGACCCAGGACGTCCTCAGCGCGAACTTTTCGGGCAATCCCTTCGATTCCTGGGCAGGCCCGGTCTCGGTGGCGTTCGGCGGCGAATACCGACGCGAGTTCTACCGCGTGAACGCAGACCCCTATGGTGCGGGCGTCTCCGACATCAGCCCCAACAGCGCCGACTATCCGGCCGATCCGCTGCTCAACTCCACGCTCGGCAGCAACTGGGCGGCAGGCAACTACAAGAACGGCAGCGGCAAATACGACGTCTACGAAGGCTATGTCGAAGTCGACCTGCCCCTGCTCAACAGCGACTCGATCGGCCGCGCCAACCTCAACGGCGCAGCGCGTGCCACGCATTACAGCACTTCCGGCACCGTCTGGACCTGGAAAGTCGGCGGCACCTGGGACACCCCGCTCGACGGCATCCGCCTGCGCGCGGTCACCTCGCGCGACGTCCGCGCGCCGAACCTCTCCGAACTCTTCGCCGCGCCGACGGTCACCACGGTACCGAACTTCAACGACCCGTTCCGCAACCAGGCAGTACAGATCTTCCAGAACACCATCGGCAATCCCAACCTGAAGCCGGAAGTGGCGCGCAACACCGAACTGGGCATCGTGCTGTCGCGCCCCTCCTGGCTGCCGGGCCTCAGCCTCTCGTTCGACTACTATCGCATCAAGCTCGACGGCGTGGTCTCCACCCTGTCGGCCGACCAGATCGTGCGCTTCTGCTTCGAGGGTAATCAGGCCTTCTGCGGCGGCTTCCAGCTGGATGGTCCGCAGGGCACCAACTTCGTCAACGTCCAGCCGTTCAACCTCGCCTCCTGGAAGACCAGCGGTTTCGATATCGAGGCCAGCTACCAGTGGCAGCAGCCGCTGGGCCTGCCCGGCAGCTTCACCGTCCGCGCGCTGGCCACGCATATCCAGAAGTTCATCGTCAGCGCCGGCATCGCCGGGGTCGATCCGGTCGACCAGGCGGGCAACAACGCCGGTGCCACGCCCGACTGGAAATGGCTGGCGGTGCAGACCTACGACAGCGACCGCTTCAGCCTGACCCTGCAGGAACGCTGGATCAGCGACGGCACGTTCGGCAACCAGTACGTCGTGTGCCAGTCGTCCTGCCCGGTTTCGACCGGCAACCATCCGACCATCGACTACAACACCATGAAGGGCGCCTTCTACGTGGACGTCGGCGCGACGATCAAGTTCGGCGACAACCTGCAACTCTACGGCAAGATCGACAACCTGTTCGACAAGGACCCCGTCGCCTCGCCGCAGACCAACACCGGGCTCGACGTGAACCCGGCCCTCTACGACACCCTGGGGCGGATCTACCGCGCCGGCATCCGCTTCAATTTCTGAAGCTTTCGTCGTCCCGGGTCGCCCCCGGGACGACGACAGGATACACGTGCCTTGAAACCCGGAGAGAATTGACATGAAACGTGGACCGATCGGCGCCTCGACGGCCCTGCTGGCCTCCCTTGTAGCGATCCAGCCCGCCTACGCCTCGCCCTCGGTCTACACCGCAGCTCCCGATGAACCCGGTGCCTTCACCGTATCCGGCAAGGCCGATGGCCGCGCCGATGATACGGCCGCGATCCAGCAGGCCATCGACGCCGCCGCCGAAAAGGGCGGCGGCGGCATCGTGTTCTTGCCCGCCGGCACCTACCGCATCAGCCGCACCATCTTCCTCTGGCCCGGCGTGCGCATCTTCGGCATCGGCGAAAAGCGGCCGACGATCGTGCTCGGTCCGCGCACGCCCGGCTTCCAGAAGGGCGTCGGCCACATGGTGATGTTTGCTGGAGGACGCCGCGAGCGGGACCCCAAGGATGCTCGCCCCGTCGCCTTCGCGCCGCCCGGCAGCGTGCCCTTCAACAAGGACATTCCGGACGCCAACCCCGGCACGTTCTACTCCGCGCTCGGCAATATCGACTTTCGCATCATGGACGGCAATCCGGCCGCCACCGCCATCCGCTTCCACTCCGCCCAGCACAGCTTCGTCAGCCATGTCGATTTCGATATCGGCTCCGGCCTCGCGGGGCTCTATCACGTCGCCAACGAGGCCGAAGACCTGCACTTCCGCGGCGGCCGCTACGGCATCCTGGCGGAGAAGCCCTCCCCCGCCTGGCCCTTCGCCCTGGTGGACGCCACCTTCGAAGGCCAGCGCGATGCGGCGATCCGCGAGCACGAAGCGGGGCTGACCCTGCTCAACGTCGCCATCCGCGACACGCCGGTGGGCATCGAGATCGACCGCGGCTACGGCGACTGGCTCTGGGGCCAGGATGTCCGCTTCGAGAATGTCTCCAAGGCCGGCGTGCTGATTTCCAACGAGAACAACGTCTATACCCAGATCGGCTTCCAGAACGCGGTGGCCACGCATACCCCGGTCTTCGCGCGCTTCCGCGAAAGCGGAAAGACGGTCGCGGGCAAGGGAGAGACCTACAAGGTTTCCTCATTCACTCACGGCCTGACGCTGCCGGCGTTCGGGCAGATGGGCGCCTATCGCACCCAAGTCGATGCCGAGCCGCTCTCCGCCCTGCCCGCGCCGTCCGCCCCCGCCATCCGCGCGCTGCCGCCGGTCTCCGACTGGGTGAACGCCCGCAGTCTCGGTGCGAAGGGAGACAATCAGAGCGACGACACCGCCGCGCTTCAGAAGGCCATCGACACGCACCGCGTGGTCTATCTGCCTTCCGGCTTCTACAAGGTCAGCGACACCCTGCGGCTGCGGCCCGATACCGTGCTGCTGGGCCTTCATCCCAGCCTGACGCAGATCGTCCTGCCGGACGGCTCTCCCGGCTACGCCGGCGTCGGCGCGCCGAAGGCGCTGGTGGAGAGCGCCTCGGGCGGAGACGCCATCGTCGCCGGCATCGGTCTCAATGCCAACGGCAACAACCCGCGCGCCGCCGCCCTGCTGTGGAAGGCGGGGGCACGCTCGATGGTGAACGACGTGAAGTTCCAGGGCGGCCATGGCACCAATCGCTTCGACGGCACGCGGATGGATCCCTACAACAACAACGCGACGGCCGATCCCGATGCCGCGCGCCGCTGGGACGGCCAATACGCCAGTCTCTGGGTTACCCAGGGCGGCGGCGGTACTTTCGCCAATATCTGGAGCCCCAGCACTTTCGCGCACCCCGGCATCCTGATTTCCGACACGACCACGCCCGGCCGCCTGATCCAGGCCTCGGTGGAGCACCACGTCCGCACCGAGATCGGGCTCAACCGCGTCTCGAACTGGGAACTGCTGGCTCCGCAGACCGAAGGCGAGGCCGGCGAAAGCGGCGATGCGGTGGCGCTGGAAATCCGCAACTCCAGCAATATCCTGGTTGCCAATCTCCACGCCTACCGCGTCACCCGCACGCGCAAGGCGGCGCCGGCCGCCATCACGCTCTACAATTCGCAGGACATCCGTTTCCGCAACGTTCACGTCAATGCCGAGAGCGGCGTCGGGACTTGCGACGAGAACGGCTGCGCCACGTTCCTTCGCCTCACCAAGTTCCCCTTCGAGAATGCCTTGCGCGACGTGACGCATGGGCTGGACGTGCGCGAACGCGAATTCGCGGTGCTGGACGTCAAGGCCGCCCCCCAGCCCGTCGCACCCGTCACGTTCGAAGGCGCCCGCATCGAGAAACTGGCAGACGGATTCCACTCCATCGGCGGAGGCGCGGTTGACGCGCAAGGCAAGCTCTACTTCATCGACCGCCAGTTCCAGCGGATCTGGAGCTGGTCGGACAGCGGCAAGCTGGAAATCGTGCGCGATGCCGCGCTCGATCCGGTGAACCTGACGGTCGACCGCTCGGGCAACCTGCTTGTGCTGTCCTCGTTCGGGCGCAACGGCACCGTCTACAGTCTCAAGCCGGGTTCGCCCGATACCGAGCTGACAGTGATCGCGCCCCGACCGGCGGGCAAGTCGGGCAATGCCGCAACGGTGCTGCCGGTCAACTGGTGGATCAACGGCGAGTTCAAGGATCAGATCGACCCGAAGACTTACGCTTTCACCACGCTTGCCGAGATGTTCACGCGCAACATGGCGCTGCCCAAGGCCGAGGAATATGCCTCGCCCGATGGCAGCGTGGTCCTTCCCGCCTGGCGCGTGTTCGCCCAGGGTCCGGCCGATCACCGGGGCCTGCGCTTCTCGGACTCGCTGGACAGCTACGGCTTCATCCAGGGCAAGCCCGGCGCACGCGTGTTCCTGACCAACGCCTCGGAAAACCGCACGTATAGCGGCGTGGTCGGCGCGGAAGGCGCCGTCACCGGGCTCAAGCCTTTTGCCGAGCGCGGCGGAGAAGGCGTTGCCAGCGATGCGCAGGGCCGGGTCTACGTGGCCAACGGGCAAGTCTTCGTCTACTCGCCAGAGGGACAGGAGGTTGGACGGATCGACGTGCCCGAGCGGCCGCTGCAACTGGTGTTCGGCGGCGAGGACGGCAAGACGCTCTACATCCTGACGCACCACGCCCTCTATGCCGCGCGGACCGGCCGGTGACGCGCCTGATCCGCGCGCTGCTGCTCCTGCTCGCGCTCGCCTGCCCGGCGAGCGCATGGGCAGAAGCGCAGTACCGACTGCTCGTCCTCGCGATCCCGAACAAGTACCATTACGAATATATCCCGATCGCGCGCGACAGCCTGGAGCATCTTGCCCGGCTTCACGATTTCGACCTGACGTACACCAACGATCCCAAAGTCTTCGAAGGCGACCTGCAGGGCTATGCCGCGGTCATGTTCCTCAACACCCCGGGCGAGGAACTGAACCCGGCCCAGCGCCTGAACTTCGAAAGCTACATGCGCGGCGGCGGCAACGCCATCATCGTCCACCGCGCGCTCATCATGCCGCCGGGGAACTGGCCCTGGTATGAGAAGCTGGTCGGCCGCAGCTTCGTCAATCATCCGATGCTGCAGACGGGCGTTGTCACCGCCGCCGATCCCGGATTCCCGGCAACCTTCGGCCTGCCTTCGCGCTGGATATGGAGCGATGAATACTATGTGCTGACCAATCCGCACGGGATCAGGATCGAGCCGGTGCTGCGTGTCGACGAAACGAGCTACGACCCCACCCGCATCTGGCCGGGACAAGTCGCGAAACCGATGGGGGACCACCCTGTCGCCTGGTATCACCGTTTCGAAAAGGGCCGCGTCTTCGTCACCACGCTGGGCCATAGCGGGGAGGCCTACCGCGAGCCGCAATACCTCGCGCACCTGATGGGCGGGATCTACTGGGCCGCCACCGGGCTGGGCCAGCAACGCTGAGAACGCGCTTCCGCGGCGACGCGAAGTCCCCGCTCTTACCCAGGGCTTAGCGGAGGCGCCTTCTTACCTGTAGCGCCCCATCGTGACCTTCAGCCACACGGGCCGCGCGGTGAGATTGATGCCGTAATCGGTCTGGTCCCCGTTCCACACCCGGTCCGTAACCCATTCGTCCTTGGCGAAGTGCCCTTCCTCGATCCTGAGGACCATGCCGTTCGGCGGGCTGCCCGCTGCCGGTGCAAATGACACTCGGGCGTGATCGCCCGTCAGCAGGAACGTATCGGCCGAAAGCTGCGCGACGGCGATGCCGCCGACCGGCTCCGAGGCCCAGGCCGGAAGGTCGGCATCGGGGAACCATTCGCGCTGGCCGAACTGCCACTGGCCGAAGCTGGCCGTGATCTGCCAGTTGCCCATGGTCGTCTCCTGCGCCGCGCCGTCATCGGGCTTGGCGGCACCCCAGGTCGGATGCTCGAAGGCGATCTTCGCCCAAGGCCGCATCGCCTCCGACAGCACGCGGTACTTCGCGGCATAGGCGTCCAGCGTGGCCTCGTCGAAGCTCTTGGCGCCGAGCGGGAAGTTGAAATAGTCGCTGCCGTCCATGCCGAACGGCGAGAACCCGATCGCACCGCGCCCCAGCGCCGGCCAGAAGTACCGGGCATATTCGCGCGCATTGCCGATTTCCGGCACCATCAGCGCGTTGTCCGGCCGGGTGTAGAGATCGAGGTGCTTCAGGACATTGCGGCTCTTGCGGTCATAGATGTCCGGCGCCGCGAAATCGAGCGAAGGCGCCGCCGCCTTCCAGATGTCGAGGACATCGCCCTGCGGCCCGCCGCTGGCGACGCTTTGCGGATCCGGCTCCTTGAACGGGTCGGCCAGTGCGGCGTTGACGTACATCGGCAGCGGCTTGATCGCCTTGCCCGCCGCCGCCAGTTCCTCGATATAGCGCGCCGTGAACCAGGTGTTGAAGGCCCGGTCCGCCTTGTCGCCGAAGACCTGGCTCCAGGTGCCGGAGCGGCCGCCAAGCCGCCGCGTCAATGCCTGCGGCACGGCGCCTGCAAACAGCTTCTGCGCCGCTGCCCCGTAATCGCGGGGATTGCGGTAGCTTCCGACCTCGTTCTCGGGCTGGACCATGACGATGGTGTTCTGCGGATCGTGGTCCCGCACATAAGTCATGAGCGCCAGGAACGCCCGCTTGTCCGCGCGCAGCGTTTCCGCGCTGTGCGGCGTCAGGACATCGTGGTCGCTGCCATCCGGCTTCTTCATCCGCGGGAAGCGCCGATTGTCCACCTTCACCCAATCGGGCGTATAGGCGAGGCCCGTGTTCTTCCAGGCACCGAACCACAGCAGGACCACGCGCTTGTCATGGCTGCGCGCCTGGTCGAGCAGGGCCTGGACGAAGCTGAAATCGAACTGCCCCTCGCGCGGCTCCAGTTGCTGCCAGGCGACGGGAACTTCCACCGTGTTCGCGCCGATCCGGTCCAGCACCGGCCAGGCGGTCTGCAGCGGCTTGGGATAATTGGAGCTGTTGTTGACCTGCCCCGCCAGCATCAGGAACGGCGCCCCGTCGACGATCAGGGCATGGCGTCCCTGGCGCGTCTCGATATGCGGGACCTCTCCCTGAGCCAGGGCCGGGGCAGCCACGAAGGAGAGCATGGCGCTGGCCAGCAGGATTGCAGAAGATCGCATCGTGCGGGTCGTCCTCAGGGCTGTTCTTGAAGGGAAAAGATGCGGCTGGCCGCCGTCCATTTGCTGTCGGCGGCGGCCCAGGCAAGCGGACGCTGGAACTGGTCCATCAATTGCTCCCAGGCCTGCACGGCCGGGTCCGCAGCATCGGCGGCCGCCTTTTCGGCCGGATCGAAACCGGGCTCGGTCTCCATGACCATGACCAGCCGGTTCCCGGTGCGGTAGATCTCCATGTCGCGGATCCGCGCGGTGCGAATGCTCTGCACGACCGCCTCCGGCACCGCGCCCGCCGCATGCCAGGCCTCGTAGCGCGCGATGGCTTCGGCTTCGTCCGCAAGATCTATCAGCAGAACCTGTCGCATCGCCTTCCCCTCTTCCGTGGCATCGCCGGCGGCCGGCGTCATGAGCGGCCGCCTCGCCTGCGGGATAGCAAGCGAGGCGGCCGCAGCAAGCCGGATCAGTAGGTCAGGCGTGCCGTCAGGCTGACGCGGCGATCGTTCAGAACGTTCGACTGCGGCCTGCTGGCGATACCGTAGTAAGTGCGGTTCTCCGTATTGGTCAGGTTCACGCCGTCCACCGTCAACGCGAAGTTCGGCGTCACGGTATAGGTGATCGAGGCGTCAAGCTGGCCGCGCGCGTCATTGAAGATCGGCAGATTGCCGCTGCCGTTGCCACGCGTGGTCACCACGTACTTGCTGCGCCAGTTGTAGGCCACGCGGGCCGAGAGCGGCCCCCGATCGTAGAAGCCGATCAGGTTGTAGCTGTACTTCGAGAGCAGTTCGAGCGGCACCGACAGCTTGTTGCCTTCGTTGTCGGCCGCGTCGGGGCTCGGCGCCTTGCTGTCCACATAAGTGAAGTTCGCCTGGACACCGAAGCCAGACCATATGCCGGGCAGGAAGTCGAAGAAGGTGTTGCCACCGATCTCGAAGCCCTTGATCTTGCCGTTGTCGCCATTGAGCGGGCGCGTGACGTCGACGGTGAAGGGACCATTGCCGAAGTCATACGTCTCGGTGCTGGTGATGTTGGCGATGAAGCCGTCCACCTTCTTGTAGAACGCCGCGCCGTAGAGCGAGCCGGTCTGCGAGAAGTACCATTCGAGCGAGGCGTCGAACTGCTTGGCTTCCAGCGGCTTCAGGAAAGGATTGCCGCTGGAGGCAGTGCGCAGGCCGCTGCCGGAATTGAACTCGACGATGTTGATGTTGGGGTTCAGCTGCGAGAAGTCGGGGCGCGTCAGGCCCTTCGACGCGGCCAGGCGGAGCTGCAACTTGTCATTGAAGTGATAGCGCAGGTTCAGGCTCGGCAGCGCCTTGGTGTAGTTGGAATTCACGCCCAGCGCCACGTAGGAGATCGGGCCGTTGCCCGGCTGGCCGTCGATGATGACCTGGGGGGTCTGGACGATGAAGCCGTCGGTCGAGACCTTGGTCTTGATCACGCGGACGCCGATATTGCCGTCCAGCGGGAAGCCGGCATCGGCGAAGTCGAACTTGGCCAGGCCATAGGCGGTATAGGTCTTCTCGCCCTGAGTGTTGCGGTCGCTGGGGACGTAGCTCACGCCGTCAAGCAGCGACTGGCGCTGGGAATCGCTGACATAAGGCGCCAGCGCCTGGCGGGTGGCGTCGTAGTCGAGCACGATCCCGCGGCTGAAGAACACGCCGCCGTCCGGCACGCCCTGATAGCCGCGATAGAGATCGCCGCGGAACGGGTGGACCTCATAGAGGTTATCGGCCAGCGCGCTCGTGCCGTAATAGGCGTAAGTGCTGGAATCGGTGACCGCGGAACGGTCGGTATAGCGCAGGCCTGCCGAAATCGAGCGCAGGATGCTGTTGTCGAAGCGGTATTCCGCATCAAGGCGCCCGGCGTATTCCTTGCCCACCGAGTGATCGATGTGGTCCAGGTACCCGCCGCCCAGTGGGGCGTAATTGGCCACGTCGGTGACGGAGCCGTTGCCGTTGCTGGGATCGTTGTCGGGCAGGATGTCCATCGTCGGCACGCCGCTGCCGACCACCTGATAGAGCCGCTCCGCATTGGAGTGGAGGATGACGATCGAGCGCTGGCCGTCCGTGGTGCCGCGAATGTACTGGAAGTCGCCGTTGACCGACAGGTTGTTGGTCGGCGTCCACTTCAGGTTGAGCGAGAAGTCGTTGGTGACCGACTTGCGGCGCTCGAGGCTGGTGTTGGAATCGATGGGAACGCTGGCGAAAGTGCCGCTGCGGAAATTGCCGTCGTCATCAAAGGTGAACGGCTGGGTATAGTCCGGCGTGATCGGATTGTTGCCGGTATAGGCGAAGAAGCTGTAGTCGCCGTACTGGAACTTGTAGTCCGAGCGCACATATTCGCCCGTGACGAGCAGGGTGTCGGTCGGCTTCCACTGGATCGCCGCGTCCACGCCCAGGCGGCGGCGATCGCCCAGGTACTGGCCGATGCCCACGCCGTGCGGCAGGTAGGTGTCCTTGCCCAGACGGCCGAGACCGGATGCCACGGCATAGTCGGTGGCGTTGTTCGGATTGCCGTTCGCATCCAGTGACTGGTCCAGTTCATAGAACGGCTGGCTGGAGATCTGGTCCTGGCGGAACGCGGTCTTCTGGTAGGCGAAGTCCACCATGACGCCGATTTCGCCGATGCCGGTATTCCAGCGGTCGGAGAGCAGCAGGTTGGCCTGCGGCGTCGATTTTCCGTAGAGATCGTAATAGTTGATGCTGGCGCTGGCCGAGGCCTTGAACCCGTCGAAGTCGAAGGGCTTGCGCGTGCGCAAGTTGATCAGGCCGCCGATGCCGCCTTCGATCTGGTCGGCCGAGGGGTTCTTGTAGACGTCCACGCCGGCCAGAAGCTCGGAAGGCACGTCTTCGAGGCTGAGGTTGCGGCCGCCGTTGGCCGTGAACACGTCGCGGCCGTTCACTTCGGTGCGCACCTGGCTGAGCCCGCGGATGGAGACCGAGCTGCCTTCGCCGAAGCTGCGCTGAATCTGGATGCCGGTGATGCGCTGAAGCGCTTCGGCCACGTTGCGGTCAGGCAGCTTGCCGATGTCTTCCGCCACGATGGAATCGACGATCACGTCCGAGTTGCGCTTGATCGACTGCGCGTTGCTGAGGCTTGCGCGCACGCCGGTCACGACGATGTCTCCGGCCTGGCCTTCCGCATCCTGCGGCGCGGCGGCTTCCACGCCCGAAGCGTCCTGAGCGCTGGCAGGCGACATCACGCCCAGAGCGACGGTAGCAACCGAAATACTCGTAAGCAGACGCGCACGGCGCGATGCCTGATCAATCGTCCTCATGGACTTCCCTCTCCCTGGCTCCTCGGCGGAGCACATCCTCAAAAGTCGCATCGCCGGGCGGCCTTGGCCCGTTACCGACCTTGCCCGTTCCCGATCCTGCTTCGCCTTGTCCGCACGAGCGCGGTGACGACGAGCGACTCATTACTCGCAATTGACACATTGTGAAATATAAAAATTGATTTCATATGTGGATTGTGGTCGATGGCACATGGAAATTCCGCGCTCCCTCGGCGAATAAGGGGCGGGCAAGGGATCGGAGAGGATCGATGGACGGCAAGACGCGCTATCAGGCGCCCGCGCTGAAGAAGGGGCTGGAAATCCTCGAACTTCTGGCAGGTTCGAGCGAGCCACTGATCATGTCGGACATATCGGCCGCGCTGGGCCGATCGGTCAGTGAAATATTTCGAATGTTGCAGGTGCTGGAAGAGCACGGCTACATCGCGCGGGCCGAGGACGGCTACCGGCTGACCAACCGGCTGTTCGCGCTGGGCATGAGCCAACCGCCGATCCGCGACCTGGCCTCCACCGCGCTTCCGGTCATGCAGGAGCTGGCCCGCGGCGTGGGCCAGAGCTGCCACCTCGCCGTCGCATCGGGTGCGGAGATGATCGTCATCATCGCGATCGAAGCGCCGGGACTTTCGGGATTCGCCGTCAGAGTCGGCTATCGCCGTCCGCTTCACCTCTCGAACTCCGGCCGCATCCTGCTCGCCTTCCAGTCGGCCGAGTCGCGCGCCGCCATGCTGGGCGACATCCGGGGCGCAAACCCGGCCTTCGATGAGGGCGAGCTGATCGCCAGGCTCGAAAAGGTGGCCGCTGCCGGCGGCGCCAGCGAGCCCAGCCCGATGCTGACCGGGATCACCGACCTTTCGGCCCCCATCCTGTTCGGCGGGATCGCGCGCGCCGCGCTCACCGTGCCGTTCGTCGCCGGGCCTGCCAGCAAGACCACGATCGAGGAATGCAGCGCCAGTGTGCGCCAGGCAGCGGCCGCGATCGGCAATGCCATGTCCCCGATCCGCCAATGGACATCCCCGGAGCTTCAGGAGCAGACCCCGTGACCCAGTTCACCCGCCGCACCACGCTGGCCGCCGCGGCCGCGCTGACCATCCTGCCACGCCTGGCGCGTGCGCAGACCAGCGCCCAGGACGAAGTCGTGCCGCTCTGGCCCGGCGCAGCGCCCGGTGCGCCTGCCGCGCCGATCCACCGCAAGGTGGCAGATCAGTCCAGGGACCCCGCAAAGCCCGATCGCTGGGTGACGGGGATCGACCGGCCCGTCCTGGTGGTGAAGCGTCCGGCCCGGCCCAACGGCAGCGCCATGCTGATCGTGCCGGGCGGCGGCTATGGCTTTCTGTCCTACGACAACGAAGGCACGAGCCAGGCGGCCTGGCTCAATGCCAGAGGCGTGACGGCCTTCATCCTGCTCTACAGGCTCCCCGGCGAAGGTTGGAGCCAGCGCGAAGACGTTCCCTTGCAGGATGCCCAGCGCGCCATGCGCCTGATCCGCGCCGGCGCGAGCCGGTTCGGCATCGATCCCGGCAAAGTGGGTGTGCTCGGCTTTTCCGCGGGCGGCCACCTGGCCGGATCGCTCGCCACCCGCCATTCCGAGCGCGTCTACCAGCCCGTCGATCAGGCCGACAGCCAGAGCGCCGCGCCGCAAGTGGCCGGTCTGGTCTATCCCGTCGTCAGCCTGCTCGCGCCCTTCACGCATGTCGGTTCGCGGGACAACCTGCTCGGACCGGGTTCCACCCCCGCCATGCAGAAGCCCCGTTCGGTGGAAGAGCGCGTCGACGGCGCGACCTGCCCGACGTTCCTGGTCCATGCCGCCGACGACGGCCTGGTGCCGCCCGCCAACAGCATCGCCCTGTTCCAGGCCCTGCAGGAAGCCAAACGGGCGAGCGCCCTGCACATCTTCGAGAACGGCGGCCATGGCTTCGGCGTTCGCCTGCCCGCAACCATGCAGGCAGCCGCCTGGCCTTCGCTTTTCGCCAGTTTCGCCGCCACGCACGGAGTGACCGCGGCGTGAGGGCAGGCATGGCCGCCCTGGCGCTGGTTGCGGGCCTCGCTTCTGTCCAGGCGGCGGCGCAGCAATACCAAAGCTCTCCCGAGCGCAGGACCGTGGAGGAAAAGGACTGGGGCCAGTGGCTCGGGCCGTTCCGCGCGAAGCTCGTGCCCAGCCTGATGCAGGACTTCGGCGAGCGCTATCTCTATGCCCCCGCCAACGCAGCCCTTCCCGCACCGCGCCCCGGCGAAAAGCGCGTGGTCTTCCTGGGCGATTCCATCACCGATCGCTGGAACCTGACGGCCAGCTTTCCCGGCAAGCCTTACGTCAATCGCGGCATCGGCAGCCAGGTGACCGCGCAGATGGTCCTGCGTTTCCATCAGGACGTGGTCGCGCTGAAGCCTTCCGCGGTCGTCATTCTGGCGGGGATCAACGACATCCAGGGCTTCCTCCAGCACGAGACGCCCGAACAGATCGAGACGAATTGGGAGGCCCTGGCCGACCTGGCGGATCGCCACGGGATCAAGGTCGTGTTCGGCGCCCTGCTCCCGGTGAACAACTATACCCCGGCAGCGAAAGACGTCGTCAAGGAGCGCGATCCGAAGGAAATTCTGGCGCTCAATGCCTGGCTTCGCGCCTTCTGCGCCAGGCGGGGATATGGCTTCGCAGACTACCACACCCCCATGGCCGACCGTGACGGCCTGATGGCGGCGCGCTTCACCGAAGACGGCGTCCATCCGCTCGACAACGGCTATGCAGTGATGGCGCCAATCGCCCAGCGCGCCATTGAACTGGCCCTGAAAGGCAAGAAATGAAAACGAGCCGCCTGCTCCCGGTCGCCGCGCTGGCACTGGGCTTCTGTCTTGCCCACCCTGCCGCCGCGGAAACGCGCGTGCCGGGAGATCCCCACGCCGAGGATCCGGTCGGCATCGTCACCGATCCCTGCCCGGTCCATCCCGCACCTGCGGATGCCGCCGGCTGGCAACTCTGGAACCTCCACATGCTGACCCGCGATTTCGGGCAGCTCTGCCGCTATGCAGAGGCGAACCGGGCGCTGGCGGGGCAGAAGGTCCGGGTCGTCTTCATGGGCGATTCCATCACTGACAACTGGATCAACGCCGATCCGCAATTCTTCACCGGCGGCATCGTCGATCGCGGGATCAGCGGCCAGACCACCGCGCAGATGCTGGTGCGCTTCCGCCAGGACGTCGTCGACCTGAAGCCCGAGACCGTGCACATCATGGCCGGCACCAACGACATCGCGGGCAATACCGGCGCGGCGACGATCGACACGGTCATGGGCAATATCCAGAGCATGGCGGAACTGGCCCGCGCGCACGGGATCAAGGTGATCATCGCCTCCGTTCCCCCCGCCGCCGCCTTCCCGTGGAGCCCGGGCAAGCTGCCCGCGCCTCAGGTGGACGAGATGAACAGGCGGCTCTCCGCCTATGCCCGCATCAACCACTTCGGCTATGTCGACTACCACCGGGCCATGGCCCAGCCGGACGGCGCCATGAAGCCGGGCCTTGCCAGCGACGGCGTTCATCCCACGCCGGAAGGCTATGCCGTCATGCGCCCGCTGGCCCTTGCCGCCATTGCCGCCACCATTACCGGAACTTCGGGAGCCCCCAAATGATGGACCTCAAGCGACGCTCCTTCCTGGCCGGCGCCGCGGCGCTGGGCCTCGCCCGCACCGCGCGTGCCGCCAGCGCCATGGGCACGACGCCCGGGCCGGTGCAGGCCAACTGGCCCTCGCTGGTGGCAAACTACCGCTATCCCGACTGGTTCCGGGACGCGAAGCTGGGCCTCTGGGCGCACTGGGGGCCGCAGTCGGTTCCGCAGCAGGGCGACTGGTACGGGCGCTTCATGTACATGCAGGGCCACCCGATGTACGAACATCACCTCAAGACTTACGGCCATCCCTCGGTCGAGGGGATGAAGGACATCCAGAACCGCTGGACGGCGGAACGCTGGCAGCCGGAAGCGCTGGTGGAGCGCTACAAGAAGGCCGGCGCCAAGTATTTCGTCGCCCTCGCCTGCCACCATGACAACCTGGATTGCTACGACAGCCGCTACCACGCCTGGAACAGCCTGCGCGTCGGCCCGCGCAAGGACGTGGTGGGCATCTGGGAGAAAGCCGCGCGCCGGGCCGGGCTGCGCTTCGGCGTCTCCAACCACGCCGCCCACGCCTGGCACTGGTACCAGACCGCTTACGGCTACGACCCGACCGGACCGGATAAGGGCCGCCGCTACGATGCCTTCAGCCTGCGCAAGGCCGATGGCAAGGGCCAGTGGTGGGACGGGCTCGACCCGCAGGAACTCTATACCGGCGGTCACGCCGTCATGCCCGACGGGATCGACAGCATCGCCGCGATGAACGCCTGGCACGAGGCGAACGACGGCCAATGGATCGAGACCGGGCCCAAGGACGACCCGGCCTACGTCACCCGCTGGCTGCTGCGCCAGACCGACCTCATCGACAAGTACCGGCCCGACCTGGTCTATTTCGACGATTACGGACTGCCGTTCGGCCCGGTCGGGCTGGAGGCGGCGGCGGACTACTACAACCGCTCGATCCAGTGGCACGGCAAGATCGACGTCGTCCTAACCGCCAAGCAGCTCTCGCCCGAGGCGCGCTTCGGCGTGGTCCAGGACGTCGAGCGCGGCTATACCGACCATATCTGGGACGAACCCTGGCAGACCGACACCTGCATCGGCGACTGGTTCTACAACGTCGCCCGCCTCAACGACAAAAGCTACAAGACCGCCGAGGAAGTGATCCAGCGGCTGGCGGATGTCGTGTCGAAGAACGGCAACCTGCTGCTGTCGATTCCGCAGCCGGGTGACGGCTCCATCGACAGCGAGGAAGACCGGATACTCGACCAGATGTCGGAGTGGATGGAAGCCGGGGGAGAGGCGATCTTCGGCTCCCGTCCCTGGCGCCATTACGGCGAAGGCCCGAACCGTCCGGTGCTGGGCATGCAGAGCGAGGACAAGGCGAAACCCTTCACTGCGCGCGATATTCGCTTCACCACCAACAAGGGCGCGCTTTACGCGCTGGTGCTCGGCAAGCCGGAGGGCGACGTCACGATCGCGACGCTCGCTGCCGGCCGCGAACCGGGGGTGGTCGAAAAGGTGACCCTGCTTGGCGGCGGACCGCTGGTTCACCGCCGCGACGGGCAAGGGCTCCATCTTGAAATGCCGCGCGGCCACCGCGGCTTCGTACCGGTCGTCCGTATCGACGGGCGTGGATTGATCTGAATTGCAAAACGACATTGCAGGCGAACAGGGGACAAGAGGAATGATCGCAGGAAGCCTAAAAGCCCGAATGAAGGCTCAGACGACAATGGCCAGATCGATGAAGGCCAGATCGATGAAAGCCGGCGCGCTGGCAAGCGTTGCGGGCGCGGCCTGCCTCGGCCTGGCCATGCCCGCGCTGGCAGCGCCGATGGCATTGCTGGACCGCAACGGCACGCGCGTCGCCGTGGAGCCCTATGCGCCCAACATCGTGCGCGTGACCATCGCTCTCGATCCCGAACTGGCCGAAGCCGCGCCGGGCGAAGGCCCCAATGCCGCGCCGGACGCCGCAGGGTGGAACCATAGCGCCGGCACCGACGGCGACATCTTCGCATCCTCCGCGCTCAGCCTCACGGTCGATGCCAAGCCCTGGCCCAAGGCGCCGAGCCAGATGGAGCGCTATTTCGCGCCTTCGCTGCCGCCGGTCAGCCTGTCGATCCGCGACGGCCAAGGGGAGTTGCTGACGAAGATGACGGGTTGGGACATGGCCCCCGTCACCGTCAACGGCGAGAAGACCTTCAAGGTCGGCGCGACGTTCGAGGCGGTGTCGGGCGAGCATTATTACGGCCTCGGCCAGAACCAGGAAGGCGCGCTCGATCTCAAGGGCCGCCAGATCGACTGCTCGCACAGCTATGACGCGCCGGCGGGCGAAACCGTCTGCGTGCCGTTCCTCGTCACCACCAAAGCCAACGGCAAGCTCTGGGGCATCGTCTGGGACAACCCGGCGCGCACCCTGGTCTGGCCGGGCCTTCATTCGACCACCCGCTTCCAGTCGCAAGTGGGTGAGCGCGTCTCGTTCTTCGTCATCACCGGCAAGACCAGCGACGAGCTTTACGCCGGTTACGCCAAGCTGACCGGCGCCACGCCTCTGCCGCCCAAGGCCGGCTTCGGCCTGATCCAGAGCAAGGCGCGCTACGAAAGCCAGCAGGAACTGCTCGGCATCGCCAATGGCTATCGCCAGCGCGGCTATCCGCTCGACGTCATGGTGCTGGACTGGTTCTACTGGACCCGCATGGGCCAGCTCGACATCGACCGGACGTACTACCCCGATCCGAAGGGCATGAACGACACCCTGAAATCGATGGGCATGCGCTCGATCATTAGCGTCTGGCCCCGTTTCGAGCGGGAATCGCGTTACTTCGACATGCTGGCGGGCAAGGGCTGGTTCCTGAAGGACAAGGACGGCAAGCCCGTGGACGGATTGCCCATGCGCTTCGACCGGGCCGGTGCGCTGATCGACAGCACCAATCCCGAGGCCCGCGCGTGGTTCTGGGGCAAAGTGCGCGACAATATCCTTAGCCAGGGCTTCGACTGGCTCTGGCTGGATGAAACCGAGCCCGATCTCATTCCGGACGGCTATTTCTACTCCATCGGATCGGGCGATCGCTACCACAACCTGTTCCCGCTGGTGCACACCTCGGGCGCGGCGGAAGGCTCTGCGCGCGACCGGCCCGGCATGCGCAACATGATCCTGTCGCGCGCCGCCTACCTCGGTTCGCAGCGCACCGGCAGCCTGTTCTGGTCCTCGGATGTGAAGTCCACCTGGGAAGCCCTGCACCGTCAGATCCCCACCGGCCTGAACTTCACTGCCTCGGGCTTGGCCTATTGGGGCAGCGACATCGGCGGCTGGCAGTGGCCGAGCGGTCCGAAAGCCGAACATCCCGTTCTGGTCGATCCTGCCGGAGCGACCGCCATGGCGCCCGACTATCCGGACTATCCGGAACTCTTCGTGCGCTGGTTCCAGTACAGCGTCTTCACTCCAACCTTGCGCATCCACGGCCAGCGCCCAGCCACGGCGATCTGGGAATACGGCACCGCCGCCGAGCCGATCCTCGCGGACTACCTGCGCCTGCGCTACACACTCATGCCCTATATCTATTCCCTGGGACGGCACACTTACGAGACCGGCGCGCCCTTCATGCGCGCGCTGTTCATGGACTTCCCGAACGATCCCAAGGCCGCGACGCTGGGCGACGAATATATGTTCGGCCCGGCCTTCCTGGTGGCGCCGGTCACCGAGCAGGGGCAGACCCGCAAGTCGGTCTACCTCCCCGCCGGCACCGCCTGGTACGATTACTGGACCAACCAGCGCTTCGAAGGCGGACAGAGCGTGGACGTCGATGCCTCGATCTCCCGCATTCCGCTGTTCGTGAAGGCGGGCTCGATCGTGCCGATGGGCGCAGCCGTGAAGAGCACGGCGGAGCAGCAGGCGATCGAAAGCATCCGGGTCTATCCGGGCGCAGACAGCCACTTCACGCTCTACGACGATGACGGTACGACGAACGCCTATCGCAAGAGCGACGGGCGCAAGGCCGAACTGGTGTGGAACCAGGCGGCCGGAACGCTCACGAGCAAAAGCAAGCTCCCCACCGGCCAGTCCGTTTCCGGCCTGGTGCGCGTGATCGGGGCGGGTACGGCAGCACAGGAAGCAGGACAATGACTGGTATCAATCGCAGGGAACTCGGGCTGGGGCTGGCAGCAGCAGGCCTCGGCACGGCACTGGGCGCCTGGCCCGCCTCCGCGCAACCTTCCGCCCCCGGCACGGGGCCGCGGACGGATCGCGGGGCTCAGGACCCGCTGGGCTTCCCTGCCGACTTCACCTGGGGCTGCGCCACCGCGGCCTACCAGATCGAAGGCGGCGTCAAGGAAGACGGGCGCGGCGAGACCGTCTGGGACACGTATGCGCACACCCCCGGCAAGACGACGGACGGCGGCACGGGAGATGTCGCCTGCGACAGCTATCACCGCTATGCCGAGGATATCGCGCTGCTGAAAGCGCTGGGCGTGAAGGCCTACCGTTTCTCGGTGGCCTGGTCGCGCATTTTCCCAAGCGGCAAGGGCAAGCCCAACCAGAAGGGACTCGACTACTACAACCGCCTTGTCGATGGCCTGCTCGCCGCGGGCATCGAGCCGCACATGACGCTGTTCCACTGGGACCTGCCCACCGGCCTCCAAGGCGGCTGGCAATCGCGCGATACCGCCCTTGCCTTCGCGGACTATGCCGGCTTCATGGCCAGCAAGACGTCCGACCGCGTGAAGCACTTCATGACGGTGAACGAACTGCGCTGCTTCACCGACCTTGCCTACTGGAACGGCAACAAGGCCCCCGCGCTGCGGCTGCCGATGGATCAGGTCAACCAGGTGCGGCACCACGGCGTGCTCGCGCACGGGCTCGGCGTCCAGGCGATCCGCGCCCATGCCAGGGCCGGAACCCAGGTCGGCCTGGCCGACAACGCCACCATCTTCGTCCCCGCCATCGAAACGCCTGAGCACATCGAGGCGACCAAAAAGGCCATGCGCGAGGAGAACGCCATGTTCCTCACCGCGATCATGGAAGGGCGCTATATCGACAGCTACCTTGCCGCGCAGGGCAAGGACGCGCCCAAGGTGCAGGCAGGCGACATGAAGGCGATCGGCAGCCCGCTCGATTTCGTCTCGCTCAACGTCTACACCGCGAACACCGTGCGGGCTGCCGCTACGGCGAGCGGCTACGAGATCCTGCCGCATCTTGCCAATTCGCCGCGCATGGCCTCACCCTGGCTCTACGTGACCCCGGAAGCGCTGTACTGGTCGATCCGCACCGTCAGCGAACTGTGGAAGCCGAAGAAGCTCTATATTTCGGAGAACGGCTGCTCGGCCGACGATCCCGTGGCCCAGGACGGCAAAGTCTACGATGCCGACCGCGTGATGTACTTGCGCAATTACCTGACCCACCTCCAGCGGGCAGTGAGGGAAGGCTATCCCGTGGACGGCTACTTCCTCTGGAGCCTGATGGACAACTTCGAGTGGGAGGACGGCTATACCAAGCTGTTCGGGATCCACCACGTCGACTTCAAGACCCAGAAGCGCACGCCGAAGCTCAGCGCCGACTGGTACCGCGAACTGATCCGCAGCAACAAGCTGGTCTGACTGTCGCGCCCCCGGCCGGTCCTGTCCGGCCGGGGATACCGCCGCGATGGGCTCAGTCTTCTTCCCGCGGCGGCAGCCAGCCAAGTCCGGCGGAGATCTGCCGCGCCGCTTCGCCCAGCATCCGGCGCGTTTCGTTGAGATCGGTTCGCTGGGAGCCGTCGATGGTCAGGAGAAACGGCAAAGTCAGCGCGGCGCTGACCTGCCCATCGAAGCCGAAGACCGGGAAGCTGATGTCGGTCACGCCGGACGCCCGCGCACTCGGCTGCATTTCATAGCCCTGCTCGCGGACCGTATCGAGGCGCTTTTCAAGCCGCCGCAGCGCTGCCTGGCTGGCGTCCGGCAAATCGGCGATCGCGGCCGCGCGGCGCTCCGGCGAGGTGAAGGCCAGGAGGACGTGCCCGGAACAGCTCGTCATCATGTCCACCACCGTGCCCAGCCGAATGCCGAAGCCTACCGGCCCGGCGTTCTCCTGGCGGTGGATCACCGTGGCGGCAGCGCCGGTGCGGACCACCAGATGGCACGACTGGTTGGTATCGATCGACAACTGGTGCATGACCGGCGCCGCGACATTGCTCAAGGTATGTGCAGGCGTGGCCCGAAAGGCGACGTCCAGCACGCGGTAGGACACGCTGTAGCGGTCGTTGGCGGGATCCTTGCGCAGCCAGCCGCGCCGCTCCATCACGATGATGATGCGGAACACTTCGCTGATCGAACGCTCCAGCCGCTGGGCGATCTCGCTGATCGTAAGGCCGCTGGGATCGCGCGCGAAAAGTTCGAGGATCTCGATCCCTTTTTCCAGCGCGGGCGCGGAATAGGCACGCTTGCCGTCCGTCTCACCGCTTTCGGTGTCGGATCCGCGCTTTGCCCCTGATGCTCCTGTGGAGCGGACGTTGCCCAAAATCTTTGCCCTTCCTTGCTCCTGCCCGCCCCCCGCGAGCCACGCGGCGGGGACCGTCCCCGCCGCGATCATCCTTGACGGCCGTTCGCTATCAGCCGGCCGCGACCACGCGCTGGTTCTGCTCGCCCAGACCCTCGATGCCCAGGCGCACGGCCTGGCCTGCCGAGAGGAAGCGAGGCGGATCGAAGCCCAGTCCGACACCGGCGGGCGTACCCGTCGATATCACGTCGCCGGGCTGAAGGCTCATGAACTGGCTGAGATGCGAAATGATCGCCGCGACGGGGAAGATCATTTCGGCCGTGGTGCCATCCTGCACGCGCTCGCCGTCCACTTCGAGCCAGAGGCGCATGTCGTCCAGCGCCGGAGCCTCGTCGGGAGTGACCAGCCAGGGGCCGATCGGGCCGAACGTATCGCAGCCCTTGCCCTTGTCCCAGGTGCCACCGCGATCGAACTGGAAGCTGCGTTCCGACACGTCGTGAACCACGCAGTAGCCGGCAACGTGGCCCAGGGCTTCGGCTTCGGGAATGTAGACCCCGCCCTTGCCGATCACCACGCCGAGTTCGACTTCCCAGTCCATCCGGTCCGAGCCGCGCGGCTTGACGATATCGTCGTCCGGCCCGCAGATCGCGCTGGTCCACTTGTTGAACACCACCGGTTCCGACGGGATCGCCATGCCGCTTTCGCGGGCGTGATCGCGGTAGTTGAGGCCGATGCACACGAACTTGCCGACACCGCCCACGCAAGGCCCGATCCGCGCGCCCTCGGGCGCAAGCGGCAGGCTTGCCAGGTCCAGCCCGCGCAGTGCAGCCAGCCCCTCCGGCGTCAGCACGTCACCGGCGATATCCGGGACGATCTGCGATATGTCCCTGATGCGGCCTTCACCATCGAGGATTCCCGGGCGTTCCTGCCCCTTCTCACCGAACCGCACTAGCTTCACAGCATACTCCTTCGAAAGATAATCACGTCAACAGCCGGTCGAGGTGCGTATAGCCGCCGTCCGGAAATATCCATTGTCCCGTCGTGTGGCTGGCCCGCGCGGAGAGCAGAAAGACCACGGTGTCGGCCACTTCGCCGGCCATGGTCATGCGCCGCCCCAGAGGTACGCGCTCAGAAATCTCCGCCAGCTTGGCGCCGGGATCCTCGAAACTCTCGATCCACCGGGCATAGAGCGGCGTCATCACTTCGGCGGGCAGCACCGCGTTCACGCGAATGCCGTCCGCCAGCAACGCCGCCGCCCATTCGCGCGTGAGGCCGAGCTGTGCCGCCTTGGCGGCGACGTAGCCACTGGTCTGCCCCTGCCCGGTCACCGCCGTCTTGGACGAGATGTTGACGATGGCACCCCGGCTTTCGCGCAAGTGCGGCAGGCAGTGATGGGCGAGCCCGTAGTAATGCGCAAGGTTGGCGTGGACGGAGGCCATGAAGGCCTGCGTTCCGGCCTCCAACCCCACCCCGTCGTTCGCCCCGGCATTGTTGACCAGACCGTGGATCCCGCGGCCGGCGGCGGCGATCTCCGCGATCGCGTCGCGGCAGGCCTCGTCGTCAGTGACATCGACTTGCCGGAACAGCGCATCGCCTTGCAGTTCGCGCAGCTCGGCTTCGAAGTCGGCGGCCAGGGGACTGCGCCCCAGGATCGCCGGAATGGCGCCTTCGCGCGCGAGGGCCAGCGACACCGCGCCGCCGATACCCGCCCCGCCGCCGCTGACCACGACGACCTTGTCCTTCAGTTCCAGGTCCATCAGTCCACCCGGTACTGGGCGATCGATTCCGCCTTCATCTCGATGGAGAAGCCCGGACGCTCCGGCGGCATATAGGCAGCATCCCGGATCACACAGGGGTCCACGAAGTGCTCGTGCAGATGGTCGACATATTCGATCACGCGGTCCTCCATCGTGCCCGAGAAGCAGAGGTAATCGATCATCGACAGATGCTGGACATATTCGCAGAGGCCCACCCCGCCGGCATGGGGCCAGACCGGCAGGTCGTACTTCGCGGCCATGAGCAGCACGCCCAGGATCTCGTTCACCCCGCCGATGCGGCAGCTGTCGATCTGCACGACATCGATGGCCTCGCGCATCATGAACTGCTTGAACAGCATGCGGTTCTGGCACATCTCGCCCGTAGCGACACGAACCGGGTGGATCGCCTCGCGGATGGCCCGGTGCGCCTCGACATCGTCAGGACTGGTCGGCTCCTCGATGAACCAGGGCTTCGCGAAGGCCAGTGCATTGACCCAGTCGATGGCCTGCTGCCGTTCCCATATCTGGTTGGCATCGATCAGCAGGCGGCAATCCGGCCCGATCACCTCACGCGCGATGCGCACGCGGCGGATATCGTCCTCGAGATCGCGACCGACTTTCAGCTTGATCTGCCGGAAGCCTGCATCGACGGCCTCCTGCGCCAGACGGCGCAGCTTGTCGTCGGGATAGCCGAGCCAGCCTGCCGAAGTGGTGTAGCACGGGAAGCCGCTCTCCAGCAGCCGCTCCACCCGCTTGGCCTTGCCTTGCGCCTTGCGCGTCAGCAGTTCGAGCGCTTCCTCCGGGCCGATGCAATCGGTCATGTAGCGGAAGTCGATGGCCCGCACGATCTGCTCGGGGCTCATCTCGCCGATCAGCCGCCAGAGCGGCTTGCCCTCGACCTTCGCCCACCAGTCCCACACCGCATTGACGACGGCCCCGGCGGCCATGTGCATGGCGCCCTTGTCGGGACCGATCCAGCGCAACTGGCTGTCGCCGGTGACATGACGCCAGAACCGGCCCGGATCGTCCCTGATCCAGTCCAGCTCCAGCCCCACGACCAGCGGCCGCAGGGCTTCGATCGCGGCGACGCAGATCTCGTTTCCACGCCCGATGGTGAACGTGAGACCGTGCCCCTCGATATCGAGATCGTCGGTTTCCAGGATGACATAGGCCGCCGAATAATCGGGGTCGGGGTTCATGGCGTCCGATCCGTCCAGCGCCAGGCTGGTCGGGAAGCGAATGTCGGCGGTGCGCAGGGCGGTGATGCGGCTCATTCGACGGTCCATCCGCCGTCGATCACGGCCGTGGTGCCGGTCGTGAACGCGCTTTCGTCCGAAGCGAGGTAGGTCGCCAGCGCGGCAATCTCTTCCGGCCGGCCAAGCCGGCCCACCGGCTGGCGCGCGGCGAAGGCGCTGCGCGTCTCCTCGAAGGAGTTGCCGGTCGCCTCGGCCTGCGCCTTCATGCGCCCTACCAGCGACGGGCTTTCCACCGTGCCGGGACAGATCGCGTTGCAGCGGATTCCCATCTCCACGTAATCGGCCGCGATGGACTTGGTCAGCCCGATCACCGCCGCCTTGCTGGCACCGTAGGCGAAGCGATTGCGCACGCCGATGATCGAAGAGGCAACCGAGGAGATGTTGACGATGGATCCCGTTCGCTTGTCCACCATGGCCGGGAGATACTCGCGGATCACGCGGAAAGCGGCCGTGACGTTGAGATCGAGCGCCTGCGCCCATTGTTCGTCGGTGCAGTCCAGCAAAGTACCGGGATGGACGATCCCGGCGCAGTTCACCAGAATGTCGCAGCTCCCCGTCGCGCGCGCCAGCTCCCGGACAGCCCCGGCATCGGTGAGGTCGACCACATGGGTCTCCACGCCCGCCAGGTCCGCCAGCCCTTCGCGGTCCCGGTCGACGGCATGAACCGCCGCGCCTTCCGCCACGAACCTTTCCGCGATCGCGCGGCCAATCCCTGCTGCCGCAGCGGTCACGACCGCGCTCTTACCGGCAAGTCTCATCAAGTACCTCGTTCGAATGGAGTGTCGGGCGATCCGGCTGGGCGTGACGTCAAGCGCCGGTTCCCATGGCCGTTTCGCGGCAGGCAGCCAGATCGCCGTCACCGGCAAGCTGGAAATAGGCACGGCGGGCACTGCCGCCCATGATGGCGTCGCGGTCCCCCGCGCCGAGCGGCGCCAGAAGCTTCAACGCGAGCGCGTGAACCTCGCGGTAACTGGCGGCCAGTTCGCAGACCGGCCAGTCGGAGCCATAGATGAGCCGACCGGGTCCGAAGCAGTTTAGCAGATGCTCCATGTAGCGCAGCATCTGCAGCTCGCTCCAGTCCCGTCCGCGCGCCTGGGTAACGAGGCCGGACAGCTTGCAGAACACCGGAGAGGCCTGCGCGACATGGGCGATCCGGCTTGCCCAGGGCTCCCATTCGCCCGCCGCAATTCCCGGCTTGGCACCGTGATCGATGACGATGCAGCCCGGCCCCACGGCATCGAGAAAGGCGGGAACGCCCTCAAGCTGCGGCGCATGAATGAGAAGGTCGTAGGCATAACCGGCTTCCAGAACCTGCCGCACGCCGCGCCGGAAATCCGGGCGCTCCAGGAAGTCCGGATCGGGCTCGTCCTGCACATGGTGGCGAAAACCGATCAGGCGTGGCTCGTCTGCCAGCACGGCAAGACGTTCGGAAAGATCGGGAGCGGTCAGGTCTATCCAGCCCACCACGCCCACGATAGCGGCATGGTTCGCGGCCAGGTCCAGCAACCAGCGAGTCTCGCCTTCGCTCTGGCGCGCCTGGACGGCAATGGAGCCCGCGATTCCGCAAGCGGTGAGATCGTTTGCAATAAGGTCGGGAGTGAAATCCCGATCGATGCCGGAGCCCGCCTCGATCCACGGGTATTCCCCCGGATCATAGGCCCAGAAATGCTGGTGCGCATCGATATGGCCCGACATCATCGATCGGCGCTCCTCTCTCACTGCCGTATTTGACAGCATCTTCTATATGTGAAAATTTAGCGAGCGATCGGGCATAGCGCAAGCGTCAATCTTTTGTGGAAGACGGTTGCGCGCGAAAGGCCGGCGAAGCACAAGTCCTGAGGACGGGACGGAGAGGATGGAAATGGAGACGATCCTGGCGGCAGACTTGCCGGCGGTTCCACCGACGGGGCAACTTGCACCGGAAGAGCCCGGCACCCCTTCGCGCTTCGTATTTCCGGGGTTCTGGCCCGGCTTCGTGCTGGTAACGAGCGTGTTCTTCGCCTGGGCCCTGGCAAACAACCTGAACGATATCCTCATCCGCCAGTTCCAGAAGGCCCTCGCCCTCTCGCGCGGAGAGGCCGGTTTCATCCAGTTCGTGTTCTACCTCGCCTATTTCGTCTGGGCGCTCCCTGCCGGCTTCCTGCTCAAGCGCTTCGGCTACCGGGCGGGACTGCTGACAGGGCTTGGCCTCTACGCGCTGGGCGCGCTGCTGTTCTTTCCCGCGGCAGAAGTGCATCGCTACTGGGCCTTCCTGCTCGCCTTGTTCGTAATCGCCTCGGGCGCAGCATTTCTGGAAACTTCGGCAAACCCCTATGTCGCTCGCTTCGGCGACCCCTCGCGCGCCTCACAGCGGCTTACCCTGGCACAGGGCTTCAACGGGCTTGGCGCCGTGGTTGCCCCGATCCTGGGCGGGCTCTTCATCTTCTCGGGCGTAGAGCACAGCGCGGCCGACCTCTCGGCCATGACTCATGCCCAACTCGAAGCCTGGCGCGGCACCGAGGCGAACATGGTCAAGATCCCTTACTTGTGCCTTGCCGGCTTCGTCGTGATCCTCGCCGCCGGGCTGGCGCGGGTTCGCTTGCCGCGAATCGAGAGCGCGCCGAAGGATGCCCTGACCGGCGCCTCCACCGGCGGCTTGCGCACCGTGCTGGCCAATCGCCTCCTGCTCGGCGCCGTGATCGCCCAGTTCTTCTATGTCGGCGCGCAAGTCGGGATCTGGAGTTTCTTCGTGGACTTCACCAAGCACCTCGCCCCGCAGACGCCCGAGCGGACCGCTGCATTCCTGCTCTCCGGCAGCCTCGTGCTGTTCATGGCGGGCCGCTTCGTGGGCGCCGCCCTGATGCACCGCGTGCCGGCGGCAAAGTTGCTGCTGGGTTTCGCGCTCGCCAACATCGTCATGGTCGCAATGGCCATGTCGCTGAGCGGCGTAGCCGCCATCGCCTGCCTGGCGCTTACCAGCTTCTTCATGTCGATCATGTTTCCCACGATCTTTGCGCTGGGCATTCGCGATCTGGGTGCGGGCACCACGATGGGGTCTTCGCTGATCGTCATGGCCGTGATCGGCGGCGCCGTGTTCCCGCCGCTGATGGGCCTCCTCAGCGAGCGCGCGGATCTTCAGGTGGCGATGGCGCTGCCGCTGTTCTGCTTCGCCGCAGTGGCGCGCTTTGCCTGGGGCGCAGCTTCCCGTCTCTCGCCTGGATGACAATTGGCGTTAACTTCCTGGCCCTGGGAACTTTTCCGGATTGTCCCGCATTCTCAAGCCGGCAATGACAGGGCAGACAAGGCGCGGCGCCAGTGAGGACCGCAACGGTTCCCGGCGCCCGGAGGATGCAAATGAAGATCTACACCCTGAAGTTCGCACAGCCACACGGGGCTGGCGAAACCATCCATTTTGAAGCGTTCGATTTGCCCGAGGCCCTCATGCTCGCCCACCGAGAGGCCGCCACCCGCGACGCCGAGCTATGGGACGGCGAAACCCGGCTCTGTGCTATCCGCCGCTCGAAGGACGTCCCCTTGCGCCGCTCCCCCATCGTCGCGGCGCCCGATATCGACACTGACGTCGCCGCCTGAGCCTGCTCCGGACCGTCCTCGAATAGAAATCCAGCGCGGGAAGAACCGGTTTTTCCGCCACATACCGGGCACTTTGGCTCGGTATATCGGTTGAGCCTGCTGAACGCAGGCAAGGCTGGATGGGACCGGGCATGAGCAACAAGACAACATCTCGCGGCACCGCGCTGCGCCTTCGATTGGCTTCCGCGCTTGCCGTGACCAGTATCTGCGTCGCTCTCTGCGCCAACACGCCGCCGGTCCCTTCGCCTGCGGACCAGTATGGCGCCCTGTTCTCGGACGTACAGGAGCACAAGATCTTCGAGGACGGCAAGACGTTCGTCGATGCCGTGCCCCGCACTGATCCCGCAACGATCATGCGCAAGTTCGAGGCAGCGAAGCCCACGACGCCTCAGGAACTGCGCGCCTTCGTCCTGGCCGAGTTCATCGTCCCCGGCATAAACGACACCGCGCCGACCGCGATGCGCACCCACATCAAAGCACTCTGGCCGCAACTCGTCCGCCGAGACGCACAAACCCCGCGCGCGGGAGACTCCGCGATTCATCTCGAACAGCCCTACGTCGTTCCAGGCGGTCGTTTCCGCGAGATGTACTACTGGGTCGGAGGAAAGCTGTATGACGGTGTTCGCCAAGGTTCGACTGAGTAAGAATAACATCTATTTATCAGAGATTTAATCGGCTTTAGACTTCCCTGGCGTTCGATGGAACAAGCCCCGAGTTACCGCCAGAAAGCCCCTATGCGGCCCCTGGAGTTCGGGATCAGGTGAGGACTACTCAAATGCCAATCGCCAAATTGAACAGACGAACTCTCGACGCTTCCCAACCTCAGGCCGCGGAGTACGAGCTCCGGGATTCAGTTTTGCCAGGATTCCTTTGCAGGATCGCGCCAAATGGCCGAAAAACCTTCATGCTTCAGTACCGTACCACCGACGGCAGGAGACGCAAACCAGCGATCGGCGCTTACGGCGAACTTACCGCAGAACAAGCGCGGGCCATTGCTCAAAAATGGATGGCGGATGTTCGAGCCGGAGGAGACCCACTCTTCGACAAGCAGCATCGCCGCGAGACCCTCACCCTCAAGCAGCTCTTTACTGAGTTTATGGATCGCCATGTGGCAAAGCGTTGTCGTCGGACAACCTACACGACCTACGACACCGTAATCCGCAGGCATATTTTACCTGTACTCGGTCATGTGAAGATTGACGCTATATCTAAGGAAGCAATGAAGGAGGTCATCGCAGATTTCAATAATTCACGTGGAATTGGCAATGTAATTATTACATCTCTAAAAAAGATGTTCAATCAAGCTGAATATTGGGGTTACCTCGAAAAAGGTAAAAATCCTTGCAAAGGCTTTAAGCCGTTCCCAGTTCAAGAATCTACGCGGCTCCTCCTGGACGATGAGCTAGCCAGGATATTCCGATATCTTGATTTGGCACATGAACTTTGTCTGGAAAATGAAGGGGTTTTGCTGGCGGCTCGGCTTCAATTCGCTTTTTCCGCTAGGATATCCGAAATCCTCACTCTTGAATGGAGTTGGATCGACTTCAGCACTCGTCGTGTCGTTTGGCCTGACACCAAGACTGGACGCCTTTGGAAACCCCTCAGCGTTGAGGCACACAAGCTTTTGAAGAAGGCCGAGCGCAGCGCGACGTCCATTTATGTCATTCCCGCGCCCGGCGATCAGAAAAGGTGTATGCCTTATGCCACCTACTGGGCTGCTTGGGGCAGAATCTTAAAAGAAGCGAAAGTCACACATGTCGGTACTCACGCTGTTAGGCATCGTGCAGCAACTGATATCGCGAACTCAGGACTTCCCTTGAAAGTAGGCATGGCGCTCACGGGTCATAAGGACATCCATGTTTTCATGAGATATGTTCACATAGTGGACAATCAAGTTCATGATGCGATCAACCTCGTCGAGAAAAACCGCAGTGTGGCGGTCAATAACCATCGAAAATATCACCCCTAATTGGCGCAAAGCCAAGCTGTTAGATCGACGATCGCACCCAGCGACATGGCTGGTCACCACTTGCGCTACTCCAAGGATTGCCTCGTGAAAAACAACCGTAAGATCCTTCGCCTTCCCGTTGCATTCCTCGGCTTGGTGCTGTGTGGTAACGCGCCGTCACCATCGCCAGCGGATTTGTATGGTGATCTTTTCTCGGCAATCCAGGAACAACATGTGTTTGAAGACGGCAAAACCTTTGCAGATGCCGCCGCGAAAACTCCCCCTCAAGACATCGTTGCTGCTTACAATCGCGAAAAGCCAAACACACCAGCCAAGCTCCGTGCTTTCGCACTGCGGTTTTTCATTGTGCCAGGAGTGAATGACAAAAATCCTTCAAACATCCGGGAGCACGTAAGGTCACTGTGGCCAACCTTGATGCGTATAGATAAAAGTTCTCTCGCAGAAGAGAACTCATCTCTGATAAACCTCCCTCATCATTACATCGTTCCAGGCGGTCGCTTCAGAGAATCCTACTATTGGGACTCTTATTTTACCATGCTCGGCCTCGTTGCAGACAAACGTGACGATCTTGTCGAAAGCATGATCGACAACTTCACCAGTCTGATCGAACGCTTCGGCCATATTCCTAACGGAACGCGCACTTATTATCTGAGCCGTTCGCAGCCGCCGTTCTTCGCGCTCATGCTCGACCTGTCGAAGCAGGCTGACCCCGCAGTGCGTGCCCGCCGTCTTGCGGCACTGCGCAAGGAATACGCCTATTGGATGGCCGGCGAAGGTTGCGCGCTGAAATCCAAGAAACCCTGTGACCGCGTGATGCCGATGCCGGATGGCAGCCTGCTCAATCGCTACTGGGACGATCGCGATACGCCGCGCGATGAGTCCTTCGCAGAAGATCGCGCAACCGCGGCAAAAGAATCCGGCCGTCCACCCCAGCAGATGTACCGGAACCTGCGCGCCGGCGCGGAAAGCGGATGGGACTTCAGCTCACGCTGGCTTACCGATCCAAAGAATCTCTCGACGATTGAGACGACATCGATCGTGCCCATTGACCTCAATGCCTTGCTCTGGGCGATAGAGCGGCACATTGCCGAGCAATGTGCACAAACGGGCGATAGGCCCTGCGCTAACGAATTCGTCAAACGGGCCGATCTACGCAAAGCCTCCGTCGATCGGTATCTGTGGCTGGGCAAGGAGGCCCGCTACTCCGACTGGGCCTGGTACGATCGCAAGGCAACGCCCGTCCTCTCGAGCGCAACTCTCTATCCTCTGTTCGTCGGCATGGCCTCCACCGGACAAGCCAGAGCGGTTGCGAATACGACCCGGGACAAGCTGATCGCGCCAGGCGGCCTGCGCACGACAAACCTCCGCACGGGCCAACAGTGGGACGCGCCAAACGGCTGGGCTCCCCTTCAATGGGTCGCCATCGATGGTCTGGAGCGGTACGGCCACAAAGACTTGGCGCAGAACATCGCGACCCGCTGGATCAAGACGGTCGAAGTCACGTACCATGAAACCGGCAAAATGCTCGAAAAGTACGATGTCGAGGAGCGTCTGCCCGGCGGCGGCGGTGAGTATCCGCTCCAGGACGGCTTTGGCTGGACCAACGGCGTGGCAAGCGCAATCCTGGAGCGCTACCCGATCAGCACAAACTGATCGGCATGGCGGGCGGGAATGTCTGCCAGACCCGGCCAACAGGTGCATCTGATCCCGGCGGCCGAATATGAGCGTGGCCGACACCGGGCAATTTTCCGGAAAGTTGCCCGGCTGCTATCCGTTGTATCCATGTGCAGAGAACAGCTAAGTCCTTTTCTCCAGTATCGCCGAGACCGAGTCTGAGTTTAAACAAGCGATGGGAGCTAAGGCATAAGGGCACCCCCAACCTTACGCACGAAATTCGCCCGAAAGGCATACTCCTGCACCGTATCGAACATGTTAGACGATCTATTTTTCCAATATGATGCGCCTCCTTGCCCAGTCATTCAGCTCGGGAGCACCCATAATTATGGCAGCAAAAACATCCCCACATCTGACAAATTCTGAAGCGGCAGAGTTTCTTCGTCTTTCGCCTAGGACACTTGAAAAGCTGAGAGTGATCGGCGGGGGCCCACCGTTTAAAAAGTTTGGCCGTCGGGTGCTTTATTCGCTTGTGGATGTTGAGCTCTGGGCCAATCGCCGGTCATTCGATAACACCAGCCAAGCGAATTGAACTTGGCGACGCCGATGCCTAATTTCCGGAAGGCGCAACCAGGTACAGCGCGCATCGCCCCAAGTCCGCCATTCAACTCGTGAAAATGAACGGCCGCTTTCAAGCCATCCCAGCTTCGGGCGCTATGGTATCAATGTCGGGGCTAGCGGACATTCGAGAACACCGCCAAACATGATGCGAAGTGATGTCCGACGGAAGAGTAGATGAAGATTCGAGCCCTGTCTTTGATTGCGGTGCTTACGTTGACAACGGGAGGCAAGCTCTCGGCAGAATATGCGTCGCCTCACATCTACAGCGAAAATAATTGCCAACCTTCACCATCGGCCTGGATGCCGAAAGGCAGCCAATCTGGTGAACTAATGTGGTCCAATGCCATCACGATAGATGTGGATAAGCTGATGTGGAACGGCAATCACGTCAGCAATCGAGAATTTAAACGATTGCTTGCGGGCGCCGCGAGCAATCCGTTTGGCGGCATAGTCCTAATTGTTGGCCCTTCGGTGCCGTGCAATCAGGTTGATGAGTTTCGGCGAACGATCACCGAGGACATGAAGTGCGGCCCGGATCGAATTTGCGTCGAATACTCGGCGCAAGCTTGGCAGGAGACTTTGCCTCCGCCGTTACCTTCTAAACGGAGGTGAAGTTGGCGGATTCGGGAAGGCCAATCCCAGATTAAAATCCTGCAAAGCGGACGTCTGTCCGGTTCCGCGTTAAAATCCTGACAAGCCGACATTCGGCTGAGCGGCCGACCGCTTCTGGCAAGCGATATGGGCACCTTCAAAGCCGGAAAGCCGGGGGAAGCCGACTATTCAGGAAAGCTATCTGCGGCCTGCAGGCCGTTGACGGATAGGCAAGGTCACCTCGCCATGATTTTCATTCGGACAGATGGCTCAATCATATTTTAGAGCCATCGAAATTTTCCCACTATTTGCATCAATGCTTAACATGGACTCGAGCCAGAGATTTTGCCCCTGAGAGACAAAGAAAGCTCTATGCTTTTTCAAAAGGCAAAATATTTCCTCTTCTACAAGCGCAGAATCAGAAATAAACCACCCTGATGATCCATCGTTACATTCATAATTATATTTGAAGTTGGCCACATCACCTTCAGGATTAATCTTCGCTCTAAAAATGACTTTTGAAACTCCAACTGGGGAAAATCTGAGAATCTTTTTCGCAATCTCTTGTAGATATTCAATGTCGTGGGAGAAGTTCATTTTTCATCCGGCGCGCTGTATGGTTATTCAAACAGATCGTGAGCAATATCGTGTGCCCGCCTCCAAAGCGACGATTATAACGTCCGCAGTGTCGGCGTTTTTTGTTTGTCTGGAATTCACGATGATCTAGGAGAAGCTGCCGGTCGGCCAACGCCGACAAACCGGACGTTCGGCTCGCTATTTCGGCTCCTTGGAAGCGGCCTTTGGTTCATGGAATTGCGGATGAGCCTGAACGACTTGGTTTGGGACTTTCGCGACGGTCGGCTCTAGAGAAAGCGAATCCGAAAAGCTGCCATTCACGGACCGTAGAGCCCCCTCACCGTCGGAGGGCGACAGCGCGTCCCGCGCCGAACGTTCCGAGCCACCGACAGTGATCCCGGAAGCTGCCATTTGCAAAGCTTCGTATTGGCAGACACATTTCTGGGGCGACCGATACGGCTTGGGTCGAGAAAATTCTCACCACCGAGCGCGGCGACATCTCCAATTTATTGCGTGGTTCCGCAATCGTCTGGAAAGCGCCGCGGCGGCACGGTGTGCGGTCGCGGCCGACCGATACGGTAAAGGCGCAATTTGTCCACGGTAAATCTTTTTCTGCGCTCACCTCAGGCAGTACTGGTCGAACCCTATTCTGGCTTCTGGCTGTTATACTTTCAAGCCAATCTTCAGCCCTCGCCCAAACCTTAAGGGGGTATCCGGAGTGACGCCGGTCACCACGGTGCGAAACAACGAAGTCGTTGCGGAATTTCAACCCTGATTGCGGATCAAGTGACGAGAAAGCTGGCTCCGCCGCCGGGCATCCCGGCGAATAAACTTCCGGTGGTCCTGAGCCCAAAATCTTGCCTGATGGTGGAAAAGGTCGTTTCATCCCCTCGGGTTGGGTGTCCCGGTCTCGCTCACCGGAAGTGATACTTCAGCCGCGCCCCGTACATGCGTGGTTCGCCCACAGAGGCCGTTTCGAAGCCATAGGAAGCAAGCCCTGGAACGTAGGTATAGTAGTGCTCCCGCGTGACGTTCGTTGCGAACAGAGAAAGATCAACGGGCAACGACGCGACCGAATTCCAGTTCAGGTTCAGGTTCAATAGTCCGAGACTGGGCAACTTGCCCAGATTGGCCCCGAATGCCTCGTAGACGGCGGGCGTTTCATACGCATAAGTGGAGTACTGGCTGGAGCGATAGGAATATGTCCCGCTGATCGTAACTGCTCCGACGCCGGGATCGAGCGGCAAGGTATAGGCTGCCGTCACGCTGAACTTGTGCTCGGGCGAGAGGGCCAGCCGGTCTCCAGCAGAAATTTCCTGGCTAATGGCGTAATTCGGGTCCGTGGACACCAAAGGCGCAATCGAGACGATCCGCGCGTGGAGATAGGTGTAAGCACCGTCGATCGTGAACCCTTCGAATGGCTTGAGCAAGGCTTCGAGTTCGACACCATAGATGCGAGACCTGCCCGCATTGACCACGCCGGTCGTCGGCGCGGTCCCGTCTACGCCAACAAATCCGACCGAAAGTTGCTGATTGGTGAAGTTGTTATAGAAGGCGGCGACGTTGAAGGTCCCTCGTACGGGCCCATCAAACGACGTCTTTGCACCTATCTCATAGGCATCGACCTTTTCAGGGTCGAAGATCCGGTAGTTGCTCGGCGAGTTCGGGAACACTCCGCCCGCGCGGTACCCACGCGAATACTTTGCATAGAGCATGACTGTTTCAGCAGGTTTGTATTCCAAATCGACCAGCCAAGTCGGAGCACTGGATTTCGCCTTGGGCGGGGCAATCTCGCAGGTTGGTTCGCTGGATGGATAAGTGCAGGAAACCTCTGGCACATTCGGCGCAGGGAAAAAGTATTCCTTGTTGGAGACTGATGCGGTTTGACGGTCCCAAGTGTAGCGTAAACCCGCGGTTAACTTGAGCGCCTGTGTCAGTTCATAAGTGCCTTGCGCATAGATCCCGGTGCTGCGGTAAGCGGTCTTGCCGATCTTTTCGTTCACGTTGGAAGTCGGACCAAGCAGGCTCGTGCATTCCAGCGCATTGAGATTGGAACAGGAAATGAAGGTGGGATTTCGGTTTCCCGAACGCCCCAATGGATCGCTGATCTCCAGATAGACGCCGCCCTGATATTGTAAGCGCTCGTCGGTCGAGAGACCTTGCACCTGCAGTTCCTCGGTGAATGTACTCTGGCTGGCGCTATCCATTCCGGGTGCGGGATTGACGCCGGTAAACGGCAAGGGAACGCTGGGCGCCAGATACCAGTTCGTGCCGAACAGCGACGAACGCAGGAAGTTGGTGAGTTCGGCATAGCTGACGATGTTCTTGATCGTAACCGCG
Source organism: Novosphingobium sp. PhB55 (assembly GCF_004368805.1). NCBI lineage: Bacteria > Pseudomonadati > Pseudomonadota > Alphaproteobacteria > Sphingomonadales > Sphingomonadaceae > Novosphingobium > Novosphingobium sp. PhB55. Next base: position 100,823 of record NZ_SODQ01000011.1, read on the forward strand.
TCGCTCGCACGCCAGGTCGTGGTGTTGATGACTTGCCATTGACGAAGGCGCGAAACCGGATTGTCGAAGGTGCTGTTCTGAGCCGTATAGAAGCCCGTGCCACCGGCTTTCTCTGCGGCAAGCTGACCGCAGGAGAGCAGACCGAGGAAATTCGCGGCCGACAGCGCCGAGTTGCAGGCAATCAGCTTTTGCAGATCGCCATGAGTCTCCGATCGGCTGTAAGTGGCGATGAAGTAATTCTCAAGATCGCTCGTAAGTTCGCCGACCAGGCTAGCACGGACGGCGGTGTAGTCGGTATCATTGAAATCGCGCGGGCCTGTTCCGGTGTCGCTGCGAAGATAGCCGTCACGCGATTGGTGATCGACGGCCAGCCGCAACCGCATGGTGTCAGCGAGCGGAATATTGACGACACCCTGAATACGCCACATGCCCCGATTGCCCGCGGAAGCTTCCACGTAGCCTTCGAGGATTTCGGTAGGCTTCTGGGGCACGATCAGCACCGAGCCGCCGGTGGTGTTACGTCCCTGCAAAGTGCCCTGCGGGCCTTTTAGGACCTGAACATTTTGGAGGTCGAACATCATGCCGGGCCCGGCGCCGTCGCCACCGGTAGTGCCCTGCGTCGGACCGCGCGGCGTCACGACATCCGCGAAGTAGACGCCTACCGAAGGGGGTGTACCGATATCCTGCACAAATCCCCGGATCGCGAACGACGAGTTCTGCGAACCAAAGTTCGTGTTTGCCGAAAGCGAGGGAGTGAAGAGCGCAAGGTCGCTGGCGTTCGTGACGTTGCGGTTCGCCAATTGTTGCTCGTTGAAAACCGTGATCGAGATCGGCACGTCCTGCAGCAGCTCCTCTCGCCGACGCGCCGTAACGATGATGTCCTGAGTCGCCGCCTCGGGAGGGGCAGCCCGGGGAGATGTCTCCTGCTGCGCCACGGCTGGAGCGGCAAAAGTCAGGCCGCTCGTGCCGAGCAACGCGGCCATTAGTCCGGATCGCAAGGTTTTCATTTCGCTCCTCCCCAGGGCTCATATTGTTTTTTTGGTAATGGCCGGGCGCCCCAGGTTCGGATCGCCCGGAAATTTCATAAGAATCTATGCAAGGCCGGCGTAGTAGGCGAAGCTGTCGGCCACGGTCTGGCGCAGCACACCGCGATCGTAGCCGAGCAATGCGGTTTCCTCGGCGGGCGGGATATAGCTGCTCGATCCGAAATCGAGGTAAGACAGCGCGAAGTCCGGCACGAGTACGTTGCCGCGCGCGACCGGCAGGTCTCGCGGTCGGCCCGCCGCGGCGAACCAAAGCTCGAAGAACGCCTTCCAGCTCAGGTTTTCGTCCCCGATCAAGTAGGACTTACCGGACTCGCCGCGCTCGAGGCCGCCAAGCATGCACTGGGCAACGCTGCGGCTGGACATGAAGTTCGCGCCGCCCACGGGCGCGGATTCCGGCACCCCCTCCAGCGTGCCCATCGCCAGCTTGGCCAGAGCCCGCCAATGGGCCACCGGCACTCCGGGCGTGTGGCCGACGATCCACGGAAGCGCGCAGGAGCAGACGTTGAAATCGGGGCCGCTCAGCGCCCGAACCGCGGCGTCCGATAAATGGCGAGAGCGCACATAGGCGATTTTGTCGATCACTTGCGGAGCGACGAAGGAATACCAGCTGCCCATGTAGACGCTGCGCCGGATGCCTGCGCGCTTCGCCGCCTCGAAGAAGCGCGGCAGCCCCTCGATATTCGCCTTTTCAAAGAATTCGGCCTGAGAACCGTTGTCGCCTTCGACATAGTTGCCCATGTCGCTGCCGGCGCAAAACACCAGCCCATCGAAGCCCTCCAGAACGCGGCCGTCGCTAAAATCGTCTTCGATGTAGTTGCCTGCGATAAAGGGAATTTCATCCAGTCGCGAACCTGGCCTCGGCGTCGAGCGCGACATGATCGTGACCTCGTGCCCGGCATCGTGCAGCAACAGCGAGGCCGCGCTGCCGACGAAACCGGCACCACCAATAACAAGCGTTTTCATTGTATTCTCTCCACTGCCCGCGCGCTCAGGCCGGGTCCCATTCAAGATCGAGCCGATCGACGCCGATGGTATTGGTGGTATGATATTCATACCGACCGCCGGCCGGTTGACGGATGTTGCGCATGCGGCCGAGGAAGGCTTCGAGCATGATCTTCATCTCGCGCTTGGCGAGATGGACGCCGAGGCACACGTGCGGGCCCATGCCGAACGTGATGTGCCGAGGGCGCCGGTCGATGTCGATCAGGTGCGGGTTCGGCCAAGCCGTCGGATCGCGGCCCGCAAGGAAGGTCGGCAGCAGAACCGCCTCGCCCGCTTTCATCGGGATGCCATGGAAGACCATGTCGTTCGCAACGGTGCGGGACGGCGCGCTGACGCCGAAAGCACGGGTGAACTCCTCGATCGCGGCTGGGATGTCCGCCGGATTGTCCCGTAGCCGCTCCTGCATCGCCGCATCGTTCGCAAGGTGCCGCATGATCCAGCCGAGCGTCGAGGTGACGGTGTCGAGCCCGGCGACGAAGAGAAGGTAGACGATGCCCAGGATTTCCGCCTCGGTCAGCGGACGCTCTCCTGCCCGCCCGGCCAGGATCGCCTGCATAACATCGGTTGCCTCGACGCCTTTCTCACGCTGGTCGGCGATGTGCGCCTTCAGATATTCGATGACGGCTGCTCCGGCCGCAAAGCAGGCCTCCGGAGTCGCGCCGTGGACCATCTCCTCCTCCCAGGCGAGAAACTGCGGCAGGGATTCGGAAGGCAGGCCAAGCAGCGAAATGACGATCGCGTTGGGCAGGATACCGGCGAACTCGGATACGAATTCGCAGCGCCCCCGTTCCACGAAGCCGTCGATCAAACTGTCGCACAGGTCCTGCACCGCCGAGACCCTGCGCTTGATCGCCGCCGGGGTGAACAGCGGGTGGAGGATCTGGCGATATTGCTGATGCTCGGGCCGGTCCGCCTCGACCGGCAGGAGCAGCCAGCTGGAGTCCATCACCGCCGCGTTCGCGCCGCGCTTGCTGGAGAATGCGGTCCAGTCGGCAAAGGCCTCCTCGATCAGTGCATGCCGAGTCAGGACCCAGGCGGGCTGGCCGTGAGCCGCGGTCGGCACCCAGATCGCACCCGGCAGCTCGTGAAGGTGCGCGGCGGCCAGATAGGGGTCATCTCCCTGCTGAAGGAAGGCCGATAGGTCGTGGTCCCACACGCATTCGCGCGGCACGTGGTCCGGAACCTGGAGTGTGCTGGTCGGCATGACGGCTCTCCCTCAGTTCGCGGGCACGGACGCGTAGAACGCGATGCCGCTGTCGAACGGGCGGACGAATTCCAGATAGTGGCCCAGCTCCTCAGCCTTCACGTAATAGGCGTCGATGAAGCTTCCGGTCAGGGTCTTGTGGGCAATGGGCCAGGTTTGCGCCGCGAGGTCCGCCTCCAGCGAATCCCAGCCCGCCTGATCGTGAACGATAAAGCCGAGGTGGTGGAAACGGATGGCGAAAGCACCCTCAGGCAGCATTTCGTTGTAGAATTCCGTGCCGGGGCCGTTGGCCGCAATTACCTCGATGACTTGCCCGCCCGCCCACGCGAACGCGACGCGGATATGGCCCCCGCTTGGCATCACCCCTTCAATGAAGCGAAACTCTTGCACCCCGTATCGGCGGGAAAAGATCTCCACTGCCCGATCCAGATCGTTGGTGACCCAAGCGGAATGCGAATGCTCGCGTCCGAGCAACGAATGCCCAGCTTCCGGAAGCTTCCGCTTCGTCTGATGCGCCAAATTCCCCTCCCCAGGCTCTTGCCCGATTTTATTGAATTCGGGCGGCACATGTTCCTGCGCGATGTCCGAATTTCATGGAAGGATGGCGGAGTATTGCGTGCTCTGGCAATCGGCCTTCAGACGGTTATGTCCTTTATCCTCGGGTCTGCCGAAATTCACTGACGCGCCTGTCGCGGCCGAACGTGGCTTGGCGAAGTGCCCGTCAGCCTGCGGTAGGAATGCGCAAAACTGTCCGCGCTGGCGAAGCCGAGTTCGCGGGCGACCTCTTGGATGGGATGGCTGGTGGTCGTCAAAAGTCGGTGCGCCCGTTCCATCGTCGCTTCGTCCACGAAGCGACCGATCGTCGTGCCCGTCTCTGCCTTGAAGGCGCGGCCGAGCTGCCGCTCTGTAAGCCCGCAAAGCTCGGCAAGCTCGGCCAGACGGGGTGCAGCCCCCTCGGCGTAGACCCGGCCGATGATGGCCTTCATCCGCCAGCTTGCCAGCCCGCCGGTGCGCCAGCCTGTGCGGCTTGGCCGGACATCGCAGAAACGCCGCGCCAGTTCGACGCAGATCAACTCGACGCAGGCGTCGATCGCGTCTCCGCGCCCAATCCTGTTCGAGACCAGTTCGTCGTGGATGCGCATGAGATGCACTTCAATTCCCAATCCCGTTCGAGGCTCGCCACTGAACAGCCCCAGTCGGGCCCAGTCGATGGATTCGCCCGTCACGGCGGAGAATTTTTCGCGGTCGATCGCGCAGTGAAGGCAGCGGAAACTGCCGCTCGGCGCGATCAGGTGATACGGCATTCCCGGAATCATTACGAGAAGGCGCCCGGCCTCCCGCCGAGTGGGATCTTCATCGGGCGCCACCCGATCCACCCGGGTTCGCGCTGGTCTCGACGTCAGCGCCATATTGAGTACCAGATGATCGCTCAACGCATGGAGCGTCTGGTCGACCGGGCGCGACCAGAAGTAACGACGTACTTCGATGAGACCGCTTTTGGATTCATGGTGGTGCTCCACCCGAAAGCGGACAGGAACCTCGGCGAACTCGGAATCATATTGCACGCTACCGACTCCGACTTGCCTTCTCAACGTATGGCTATCCGCCTCAGCGCAAGTGCGCGGGCTCCTCAGCTAGCGGGCAGCTTGCTCGCGTTTTCCGCCAGCCATTCAGTCCCCACCGCCACACCCCGCCGAACCCCCGGACGCGCGGCAATGGCATCGCGCCAGCGAAGGACATTCGGATAGCCTTCGACATCGGCGTAGTCGCCATGCTGCACGACCCATGGCCAGCAGGCCATGTCGGCGATCGAATATTCCCCGCAGATGAAGTCCCGCCCTTCAAGCTGCCGGTCCAGCACGCCGTACAGGCGCTTCACTTCCTTGACGTAGCGGTGGATCGCCAGCGAGGTTTCCGCCGGGTCCCTGCTCGGCTTTGACGCGGCGCGGCGGAACCATGTCACTTGCCCGCTCATCGGGCCGAGCGCCGCCATCTGCCACATCAACCATGCGTCCACTTGCGTGCGGCGCGCCTCGTCCTGCGGATAGAACATCCCCGTCTTCCGACCCAGATACTGGAGAATGGCGCCGGATTCGAAAATCGTCACACGCTCGCCATCTGGCAGATCGTCGGTCAGCGCAGGTATCCGCCCGTTCGGACAGATCGCGAGGTAATGGCCGGAAAGCGCCTCGCCGTCGAAGATGTTCACTACGGCGAGTTCGTAAGGAAGCGCCATCTCTTCCAGCGCGATGCTGACCTTCCGCCCGTTCGGGGTGGGAAAATAGTAAAGCCGGATCGTCATTTGCCGCCCCTGATCGGCCTGAAATCGAGCTGCATCTTGATCCGCGCCTCTAGTCCCATGTCCGGAAAGGTCGAGACGTCATAAGCATCACGGCCGCCGATATCGTAGTAGACCGCGATCTGGGTGCCGCGGTTCTGGAGATGGTGAGGATTGGCGATCCCGGCAGGAAAACCCATGACATCGCCGGGGCGGAGTATCTCTTCGCCTTTGTCGGTAACCGCAACCAGCTCCCCCGAGACGACGACAACGACCTCATCGTTGATGCTGTGCCAGTGACGCTGGGTGGACCAGGCGCCCGGCGGAAGCTCCACGCGGTTCACGCCGAACTGCGCCAACCCCAGTTCGCGCGTCAGGGGCCAGGTCTTCCGGCCCGCCACTTGCTGGTCGAACGGCGGCGGATAACTTGAGCCGGTGCGGGCCTTGGCCTCTTCGAATTTGGGCTTCTTCACGTTCGTTCACCGTTCCCTTCGATGTTCGATTTGCACAAGTCATGCCCGTCGCGCGTGCTGATTGATAGTATATACTATCCATGAAGCGAGCGCGCGATATCTCGCTCGAAAAACCGACTGACCAAAGGGTCTCCAGTCATTCGGTAAGAAGGTATTGCCGCTCCCAAATTGCTTGAATGGCAGACGTTCAATCCATTGTCCGACGTGTCTTTGACAAAGCCCTCGCCCCCCCCACGGCGACCTCGACAGCGACGTTCGCCCTGCGCGGCCACAAGGTACCAACGATTGGCTCTGAGCGTCCCGCTGTGGCTAAGGCCAGTCTGGAGGACGCTAGAATATGCACCCGCGGTACGCGCTGGTCGCCGACTGAACCTGCCTTGCCTAGGGCATCCGCCACGGCGTCTATCATGTCGGCACGCTGTTGCCGGTCGACGCGCTGCTAATCGTTAAGCCCGGCGTCGCCGGTGTCGCCTTCGGACTGGTCGGACTGGCCTTTGCGGAAACCAATCACGCGCTCGGCGGATGGCTGAAGCGCATGGTGCCCTCTGGTCCACTGCGTCCCGTCATCGGCGGCCTAGCTGTCGTCGCATTGGTCTGGCTTTTCGGAGCGGCGTGACTATCTTGGCCTCGGTACGCTGGCAGCATCACCGGACAGTCTGACTTTCGTCGCACTGTTTGCGGGGCGGCGAATACACCCCTTGCCTGCACCTTCATGGGGATCGAGCTGTTCGGTGCCACCTATTCGGTGCCGATCGCCGTCGCGTGCTTCGTGGCCTACCCCTGTTCGGGCCCAACGGTATCTACCTGTCGCAGCGCGTCGCGGTTCCCAAGGTCCCCGCCGCGCACCTCACACCCGATACGACCCTGCGCGACGCCCGTTTCCCGCCGGCGCACGCGCACCTGATCCGCTTCCTTTGGAAAGCCCTGCCACGCCTGATCGTTTCACTGTTCGCCACCGCGAAGTCGGGATGCGGCGCATTTAGCGGACGGGCCGCACCCTGGGAGCGAAACTTGGGCGCTGAGCGACCGCTAAGGGTCGGCCTTCTCTGAAGCGTTCTACCTATGGCCGTCAGGGCCACAGGAGATGTGTCATGGGATTATCAGAGTTTGATCCCGCCGCTCGCGAGCGGGTGTCGTGGAACGCGGGGCGTAAAGTTGGAGCAAAGCGAGCGCTCAAACCCCGTCAGATATGGGCGATCCGCTTTTTTCTCGACCAGCATGGGCGGGTCCGCGACCGGGCCCTCTTTGACCTCGCCATCGACAGCAAGCTTCGCGGATGCGATCTGGTGAAAATCCGGATCAGTGACATCGTTTGCGATCGGAAAATTCGAACACGGGCTACCGTCGTACAACAGAAGACCGGCCGGCCAGTTCAGTTTGAACTGATGACCGATGCTCGCGCCAGCCTACTCAAATGGCTCGAGCTTCGAGGTGGATCCTTGGAGGACTTTGCATTTCCTAGCCGCACCGATCACGCAGCCCACATAAGCACCCGACAATATGCTCGCCTTGTCGACGAATGGGTTACCGGTATCGGCTTGCCCGGCGAAGATTACGGCACTCACTCTTTGCGCCGAACCAAGGCATCGATCATCTACAAGGCGACTGGAAATCTCCGGGCCGTCCAGATTTTGCTTGGGCACACGAAGATTGAAAGCACGGTCAGATACCTGGGCGTCGACGTGGAGGATGCTTTGACGCTCGCAGAGGGCACTGAAATCTGAGATTGTCTGGCTCCTTGCCGTTGCAAGGAGCCAGGCCCTACACGGCGGCGGCGCCTCTGCGCCCGTTGACGACCTTTAGCGGACGTTTTGCCGTTGCCGACCACATCCAGCGACGGTCGAAAGGGGGCCAAGTGTAAGCTCCATCTGGCCGCCGCGATGACCGAGTGGAGGAAGAAGGCGAAGCAAGTGCTGAGATGCCGCCGTCAAGCTCTTAGCAACGCCTGTCGTGCCAACGTGTTCATACGAGCGTTAGGATGCTCCTGGCTCGGAGCGCAGCTTTCGCAGGGCTTTGTGTTGAACGGATGGCCAAGGTTGCCCCTGATGCGAACTTGATGACCAAAAGGACTTGTTAACTAAGCCGCTTTACGTCGATTTCAGTTCGGCACGCGATTGTCGATTTCAGCAGGAGGGTAATATGCTCACGTCTGGAATGAAACGTTGCGCGTTGGTGGGAGTTTTTCTGCTTTTTCCCGCAGCTTCCGCCACCGCCTACGACGGCGCTTCGATTGCCGTGACCGGCCGCGTACCCACGGTCTGTCAGGTCAGCATCTCCGCACCGCCCGCGCATGCCATCCAAACCGGTGCCAACGATCTCGGAACGATGCGCGAACTGTGCAATAGCCTCGCCGGCTACAAGATCACGCTCAACCATCCGGCCGGACTGGTGGATGCCTGGGTGGATGTCGGCGGCGTTCGTGTACCGCTCTCACCGACGCAGACGCACACGGTGATCGTCGATAATCGCACCCCCGCCTATCGGGAGCGCCAACTCCGGCTTGTCCTAAATCAGGCGCCGGCCGTGGATATGGACTTCAGTCTCGAAGCCGAACCCAAGGGCGCAGTGTTTTAAGCTGCAAGGCCTATCAGGGGCGGACCGACGAGCATCCCTCGCCCCCCGAAAGCCCAAGGCGGGGTGAGAACGTGAGGGTGACTACGTCCGCATACTGACCTGCCGGCAGGCGATGTAGATCGTTTCCGGCAAGTTCCACCTGCACGCCGTGGCTTCGGCCACCCGGAGCCGGCGTCTGGCTGCAAGCGATCATCGAGCGGTCGGTCACCGGGAAACCCGACACCCTCAGCGCGTAAGGAAGGGCGGCGTCATCTCCGGCAAAGCGCTTCATGGTGCCGCGCTCCTTGTCCACCCGGATTTCGTAAGGCACTGTCGACTGGGCGGTCACCGTGAGACTGCGGATGACGTTGCCGCTGGAGCCGTCCACATCTCCGAAATCAATACGGCCGCGCTGCGTACCCATCGATCCGACGAACGTTGCGATAGTTTCCGGCACAGTCAGATCGACGGCGACCTGACTGCCAAGCTGCATGCCGCGATCAAGTTCGTCGCGGCCGGCAAGGCATACGAACCGCAGTTCGAGCGGCTGATAATAGTTTCCGGCGACGATTCCCTGACCCGCCGGGACCTGGATGCGGAAACTTTCGTTGACGTTGTCCCCGCTGGCGCCGGCACCGAATTGAACGACCGCCCCGTTGGTCGGATTGGGCTGTTCCGCGCCGGAAACCAAGACCATACGGCCAGCATCCCGCACCCAGCGGATATCGTAGCGTACCGAATCCCTCCGGCCCAGAGCCGCGCCGCGGTTGATCGCGCCGGGATTGGCAAGCACGAGCCGCACGGCTGTGACGCGCGGATCCAGACGCCGGACGTGAATGGTGAAGTTCCGCTCGATTTCGGCCGGATTGAACGGATCGTAGTCGAGGGTGAGTTCGCTCGCGGAGGCGCGGAAATCAGCGCAGTTGGCCCTGGCCGCCCCAGGCAGGACCAGGGTGAGGACGGCGCAGGTCAAGAGCGTGGCGGCGATCTTCATGGGGTTCCCTCGGGCTTCAATGCACCGCCGCGCTGCAATGCGGCTTCGGTTTTCGTCACGTCGATCATGTAGACGAGCTTGCCATCGTTCATGGGCATCTCGATGCGCCATTTGCCTGGACGCAGACCTTGCACAGCGAATTGGCCGCTGCGGTTGGTAAACATCTGTACCGGCTTGCGATCAGGCGCCGCGAGTTCGAAAGCGTTCCCACCCACCAACTCGAGCGGCGCGCCGCTCGGCAGCAGCAATTGGCCGGTATAAGTGACGAAGTAGTCTGACCCAATCTCTACCAGATGGCCTGAGCGATAGGGCGGCCTGAACTGGACGATGCCCGATCCGATATCGTAGCCGGCTGGCGCATCGGGCACGTCATAGGTCAGCAGCCGGGGCGAATAGGACGTCAACTGCGACATGACCGCGCCGCCGAACGTGCCGGACCTGGCGACATATTCGTCCTTGCGGGGATCGATGTAGACGGACTTGCCTTCCAGTGAGGCATGGGGCTTCACGATTGCGAAACTGTCGTAGATCGGGCGGGACAGAGCGACACTGCCGCCGGCATAGGCCACCGAGAAGGCCGTGCGCAGCGATGTGCGCTGGTCGATGATCGCGCCGCTGTTCGAGAACGATGTGTTGTGGGCCGCGCCGAGTTCCGCTCGGTTGAGGAGCACGTTCGCAGCGGCATTGACGCCTACCGAATCCTCGACCCGGTCGATGTTTGCCGAGGCATTGTAGGATCCGACACCGGTGCCGCTGGAGCGCTGGTAACTGAGGCGGGCACGCTCGCGCTGGCTATCGAGATCGGCGGTGACGCTCGAGCTCCGGTCGAAGCGGTAGATCAGCGAAACCCGGGCGCCCGGGCCGGACCTTCGTTCGCTGCTCTGGTAGGATGCTTCCGCCGTCAGCAGCAGACGCTGGTTGGGCCGCCACCCGTACGTGGCGCGGGCGGTGGACTGATCCTTCCGATCGCCGCGAGCAACCGAATAGAACCCGTCGAGGCTGAAATAGTGGTCGGCGCCGAGGGATTGGGAGTACGTTGCGCCCAGATCCAGAGCGTAGGGGGTGCTGGCGGAGAGGCTGTCCGGCAGCGCGAAGTTCCTGCTGGTCGCCTGGATGGAAGCTGTCAGCGAGCGGGCGTTGCCGCCCGTGCCAACGCGCGAAAGCTCGTAGCCGACATTGACGGCATAGCCGCTGCCGACGTCCTTGTTATGCGAGCCGGCGAGGTTGAAGGCCAGGGTGCCGACGGGCGAGGCCCAGACAACCTCGGCGCCGCCTACCCCGCCCCGGCGCTGAAGCTGGAAGTTTCCTCCGACCGTCAATTCCTCGGTCAGGCCATGGCGATAGAAGCCGGAAGCGATCGGATCGTCGCTGTAGCGGCGGCCGCCAGTACCGAACGGCGCTTTCACGCCGCCATAGAGCCCGAACTCGCTGAGGCCGGCAGCAAGCAGGGTCCGATCGAAATTGATGGAAAACGAGATCACGTTCTCGCGGCCGCTGTCGTCACGGACGATCAGCCTCACGTCGTTGGACCCTTGCGCGAAGGGAAAGTCGCCGATGTCGTAAGTGCCCGGATTGAGCCGGGTCACCTGCACCGATTGCCCGTTGACGATCGTTTCCACCGTGGAGGCACGGGTAAGGGTGAACGACCTTTGACCGCGCGGCTGGATGTTGCGCTGCGGATCGAGGTCGGCATAGACCCGCGAAAGCGAGAGGCCAGCCATCGGGCTGGATCCGGAAAACCCGCGCGATACCGGTTCCAGATCGCCCGCGGTATATCGGGCGGTGCCTCGCGCATCGTCATAGACGATACGGGTGCCTTCACGCCGGAAGCTGTCCTGGATACTGCCTTCGTTCTCGAGCACGAAACCGCTGACTCGCACTGCGCTATCGAAGACGATGTTCGGGGTCTGGAACCCGGTCCGGCTCCCCTTGTGCACGTAGTCGCTGTTAACGAAGGCGGTGAGATAGGCAGAAACATCTTCAGCAGACTGGATCGGTCCTGCCACGGGGTCGTAGCCCATGACGCGGATCGATTGTCGCACGCGAAGGGTGGGGTCCAGCGTCATCAGCAGGCCGAGGCTAGCCTGGTCGTAAGCGAGACCAATGCCTAGCGCCTGCATGTCGCCGGTAGAGATTGCAGCCTTGCTCTCGATGCCGGCTGCAACCCTTGTCCACGCGTCGGTGGAGAGAACGCCGCGCAGCAGGGCAAGCAGTTCTTTGGTGTCGACTAGAATGCGGTCGTCAGCGGTCAGCGTGTAGGACACCTCGCCTAGGACGAAGCCATTGTCGGACAGCGGCCCTCCCATCGGGATGTCGCGCCCGGTTCGGTTGAGACGCTCTGGGGAAACGGCGGGGTGTTCGCCCGGCGTGGTCGGCTTTTCGGCCCGCGAGGGCACATTCGTCTGCGCATAGGCAGCGAGTGAACCGAACAGCGTCAATCCCGGCGCCAGGCCCGCAAGGCCCAGGAGATAGAGGGAACGGCGGTTCGCCACGGCGTCATTTGCTTCCGGCTGAATTCAGTTCGACCGAAAGGGTGCCGCCGGCATCCGGGAGTTCGACGTTGATGGGAAAAATTCGACTGGCTTTAGAAGGCACCAGTCCGAGGCCCATGCTCTCGCGGATCTCTTCGGGTTCGAAGGTCTTGCGATAAGCCTCGGAACCGTCCCCGCGCCGCTCGATCAGGGTCATGCGGTTGGTGGCGACGTAGCCGTAATTGGCACCGTCGTTGGCGATCGTGATGACCGGCTGCGGCTTCCCGGCCGCATCCGTGCCGACCTTGGCTTCGACGATCTTGAGCGAAGGCATATCGCCGTTCGTCCCGACGCTGACGAGCACCTTGAAGCGGTGAAGGACCTGGATCGCGTTCTGGCTTTCCGGCATGGCAACCGGAAGCTGGGCGATGGTCACATAGAAGTGTCGGCTTTCGCCTTCCAGCGGCTGACCGATCCACTGGACGCGGAACGCCTGGGACTGGTTGCCGCCAAGGGTCGCTTGGCTGGGGAACACGAGGACATCGTCGCTTTCGACTTCCTCAGCTTCGCGCAGTTCCCCATTCACGACATTGACTGGGTGGACCGTCACTTCGACGGGCACGGTGTCGGGGAAGGTATTCTGCAACGTGACGATGGCCGAAGTCCGGCGACCTGCCGTCTGGAGGTCGACCACGACGGGCTGCACGTTCAAAGCCAGGCTGGGGCCGGTGGTCGCCATCAGTGCGAGGAACGACAGCAGCGGGCGCAATGCGCGCCGGGCAAGAGGCGTGGTCATGAGCAAGATCTCGGGAAGCAGGGTCGGGAGAAGACGGAGGCGGACGCAAGCGTCCGCCTCCGAGCAACATCAGGCAGCCGGGGTCAGCTCGATCGAGACGTAACCCGAGTAGTTACCAGCAGCCAGCCGACGATCGGTCAGCGACGACCAGTTGGTGGCGGTGCGGCTGGAGCCGCTCGAGGAGGCGACAGCGGCGCCCTGGCTGGCAGCCTTGACGAACTGGACGCGGGTAGCGGCCGAGCTGAGGCTGTCGTGGCCGCCGAAGCGCTGAGCTACGGTCGAGCCACCGTCGGTCGAGGTCGAGTCGAGGGCCAGGCCGTTGATCGAGGTGTCGAGGTTGTAACGGATGAACTGGGCGAAATCGCCCTGGGCGAGGCCGGTGCCGGAAGCGCCGTCAAGGGCGAGCACGGCGCGGGCGACGCGGACGTTGCTGCCGCCGTTGTTGCAGAAGGCAACGACGCGCGCGTCGGTCAGCTTCTGGGCGATTTCTTCGGTAACGGTCGAACGGACCTTGGCATTGGCATCGGTGAGATCGCCCAGGGTGATCGACGAAGCCTGCGAAGAGATGCCGCACTTGCTGTCGACCTGCGCATTGATGTCGATGCGCGTATCGGCGGCGTTAGCCGAACCGGCGGCGACTGCGAAAACGGCTGCCGCGCTGGCGGCGAGGATCGAACGCTTCATATTCAACTCCTTGAGTATCTTGACGCAGGAACGCGTCGGAGAATTGAAGACCGCTTTCGCGGGTCTTGCGACTTGCACCGGCTACCGGGACAGGCGGCCGATGGTTGAGCGAAGCGTCGACCCAACGCTCCGCCCTCCGTGTGGGTGGACTGCAATTATGCGCGTGGCCCAACCACCAGAATGAGGGTGTCTTTGTAGCGGCCCGCCGCAAGGCGGGGCTGGTTAAGAGCTTGCGCCGCCCAGTCGATCGAGATCACGGCATTGCGACCGACACTGATCCCGGCGCCGGACTTGAGGCCGCGTCCGGGAACGAGGCTTGCGAAAGCGCACCGTCCGCCATCCGCCATCTCGTCGGACGCACAGGGCGCGCTGCGAACGGCGCCCTTGTCGGTTTCGAGCATGACCGAAACCCGGTAGCGCTTGCTGAAGGAAAAGCCCGAGCCGTCGTCGTTCGCATCGACATTCGTCAGCGCGCCGCGCTGCGACGTTACGCCCAGGGCATAAGGTGTGTTGCAGTCGAGCCCAACTGCTAGAGCGAAGTTGGCGACGCCTTCGAGATCGCGCGGTGCGGTGATGCTGGCTGGGCCGTTGTCGGCGAAGCCGCACCGTTCCTTGATGCGGGCAACGACATCGATCGCCACGGACTCCGTGGCAGCCTTTGCTGGCTCGATGATGAGCAACGCGGCAAGCAGTACGCTGCCGGCCTTGATGGCGGCAAGCGACAGCCGCCATGAATAGTCAATCATCATCAAGCCCCCGCTTAATGTGTGAACGGCATGATTAGCCCCTGTCGTCCACATCAGTACGCCCCGCACCGGGCGCCGTCGGGGGCTTAGAAAACCTAAGCAGCGGAAGCAATTGCTATATGTTAGTTAACAACAACTTTGCTCATTTTGGGACAGTTTGTGAGCAGACTATGAAGCGACATTCTTGAATTTGCGTCGAATTCCGGGCGATTCGGCATTGCTGGGCTGATCGCTGATGAAATCAAATCCCGCCTCGTCCTTCACTATGTTAGCTAAGACACACTAATGACGTTATGCGTTTTCACGCTGGCCGAAGCTGTCCAGTCTCGTGAGCCACGGAGCTGAAGCCGAAGGCCTCTGTCCATTTGCCATGCCCCAATCGATTACCCCATCCAGAGGTCAACATTCGCTGCCGGTTATGATATGGGCTGGCTTTAGCCGACACGCGCCGCATACTTACCGTCCGCAGATTGGCTTCGGATTTTCGCGTCTGAACGGCAACAAAGGGTCTGGCACGGAACGGCGAGCCCGGCAGCAAGCCCTCGAGATTTGATCGGGCTGCCAGGCACCCTTCCAATCTGGCGAGTGCGTCTTGCTGGAAATGTGAGCGGGGCATAGATGCGCGACCATGAAACCGATCGCTCCCGCTCAAATCGACGACCAAGTCATCCGCTTTGCTCGGATCGCGCTCAAGGGCGTGCCCGAGTGGATCGAGGTGGAGCCCCTGGAGGGAAGCGTGAAGACCGAGTGCTTCGATAACGTCGATCGGGCGATACGCGCCCATGGCGGCAAGGCGATCATGGGGTGGGTCATTTGGGAAAAGCCTGGCGTGTGGTTGGAGGCAGAGCACCACGCGATCTGGGAGGAACAGGACGGTGCCTGGCGCGACGTTACCCCCACGGTTGATGGGGAACCGCGCTTAGTGTTCGTGCCTGATGAAGAGGCGATTCGTACCCATCCTCGGTTTGGGCTACCGACCCGCTACGCCTCGATCTCCAAAGACCCGGTTGCGATCAATGCGATTAAGAAGGCTCAAAAGCTGATGGAGGTTCGCGCCGAGATTCTCGCCGCTGGGGGTATCAGCCCCAAGCTGATGCCGAAGGCGCAATTGGCGCACGAGCGCTTCATCAAAGCGCTGGAAGCGATCGACGCTAAACTCGCGGGGCAGGCCAAGGTCGAAAATGATGACACGCCTAAGTGATGGTGTGCCTACCGTCGTAGAGGGCGCGAGCGACAACAATCGAAAAGCGGAACGTCCGGACCTGAGTTGCGAAAATTGATGGCTGAACGACGATAAAGGGTCGGTTTTCCGGGCGTCTAACGCAGCGTAGTAGGACATTGCTGACGTTCCGCAGAGCCGCTTTGAACGAGCAGGATTTCCAGAACTGGACCTTTGCCGCCAGAAAGCCGTGCTGTAGTCATCGTCAAATGGGCGGCATCGGCGCCAGCGTGATCAATGATCACGCTTATCCGAGCTATATATGCAAGCACCACTCTTGGGAGGTCGCAGCGCAACGTCGGTGGCGAAGATTCGATATTCGCGGGCCAGTTCCCTATATTCTGGACTAAATGGATTCGGAGTTGTGTCACCTAAAATGACAAAGGCATCGCACGATCTGGACGAGGCCCACGGCAAGGGCGTTCAACGGCGCGGCCGTCCTCCGCAGAATCGCGCGGTAATGAGGCACGCCGAATGGCTGGGCGGATTAGAGTATTTTCGGGCGCAATTCCAAAAGCATGATTTCCCCAAGCACTTTCACGACGACTATCTGATCGGCGTCATCGAGCGGGGCGTTCATGATGTATGGTGTCGTGGCGAACTTTGGCACGCAGACGTCGGATCGTTGGCAACCTTCGCTCCAGGCGAGCCGCATCTGGGGGGGGCCGGCATCGAGACGGGGTGGAGCCAGCGTATCCTCTATCTTCCGGAAGGTCTGGTTCACCATGCTTTGGACGATGCCGGGATGCCTGTCTCAGGAACGCTTGATTTTACCGCGCCCTTCCAACGCGATGCGACAGTTCTGCACGAGCTCAATCAGCTCTGGATTGTGCTAGTGAGTGAAGTCAGCACATCGCTCCAGATCGAAGAGCACCTCTTGCAGTTTCTTCCTCGGCTCGTGCGCCAAACCAGCAAACAGGGGCGATCTAATGGTGGGCGAGCGCCTATGCCGCTGCGCGACGCTCGCGAATATCTGCATGCGCACGCCGACGAGGCAGTTCACCTGGACACTCTGGCCCAAATCGCGGGCTGCTCGAAGACTGCACTCATAGATGCCTTCAAAGCCCATTTCGGGCTCTCTCCACACCGTTACCTCATTCAGCTTCGCGTAGATTCCGCACGTCAGCTTCTACGGCAAGGCATCGACATCGCAGAAGTAGCCCTCGCGGTCGGTTTCGCGGACCAAAGCCATCTGACGCGCCATTTCAAGGCCGTACTAGGTGTCACTCCGGCTCGATATCTGGCCGCTTGAATATCGTTCAATAAACGATGGCAATGAACCGCTAGATCGCGGCACTCAGTAAGCCACAAAGTGTCGAGAGCATGACCACGAACCACGTTATTCGCCCCCGCGTCTTCACTAGCGACAATGTCGCGGGCGCTTCCCCCGAAATGATCGCTGCCGTCGCAGCCTGCAATTCCGGCCCTGCCATGCCGTATGGCAATGACCCGCTCACGCTAGCGGTGGAGCAGAAGCTGGCGGAGGTTTTCGAACGAGAAGTCGATGTGTTCCTCGTCTCGACAGGATCTGCAGCAAATGCGCTTGCGCTCGCCGCCGTAACCCCTCCGTGGGGGAGCGTGCTTTCGCACTCCGATGCTCACATCAACCGGGACGAATGCGGAGCTCCCGAATTCTACACCGCCGGTGCAAAGCTCGTTCAGATTCCCGGTGCTGCAGGTAAGATCGATCCTGATATTCTCGCTGCCAATGCGAACAAAATGGTGGGCGACGTCCACTCGGTTCAGCCCTCTAGCGCGAGCATCACGCAGGCCACCGAAGTTGGCACCTTGTACGGCCTCGATGAGATCGGAGTAATTGGCGAAATCTGCCGGGGCGCTGGTGTGGCGCTGCACATGGATGGCGCCCGATTTGCCAACGCCCTGGTGACGCTCGGCTGTTCGCCTGCAGAAATGACGTGGAAGGCGGGCGTGGATCTCGTCTCGTTTGGGGCAACTAAAAACGGCACTTTCGGCGTTGATGCGGTGGTGTCGTTCCGCAAGGAGCTGTCAAGTTCACTGGCTTTCCGTCGCAAGCGTGCTGGACAGCTCAGTTCCAAGATGAGGTTCATGGCTGCTCAGATGGACGCTTACCTCAAGGATGGGCTTTGGCTGCGCAACGCAACCCATGCCAACCGCATGGCGCAGACCCTCGCGGCCGGCCTAACGAGCATTCCAGGCGTAGAGATCCAACAGGAGCCTCAGGCAAACATCCTTTTCTGTCGCTTGCCCTTACCGATGATCTCGGGCCTGCTCGATCTCGGCTTCAAGTTCTATCACGACCGGTGGGAGCCAGGTGTCGTGCGATTTGTTACGGCCTTTTCAACCTCGGACGATGAAGTCGCCGATCTCGTCACCCAAGCTCGTGCAGTCGCGACCAAGTCCACCTTGTTGGAGGCGCGGTAAGCACCATGGCCATCAAACGCTACCTTGCCGACCCAGCCCTCTATGGCAGTGTTCAAGTCATAGCAATAATCGACGGGCAGCGGCCCGCAGTGCGCCTCGCGGAAACCCCGTTCCATGTTCAGGGCGGAGGTCAGAAGGCTGACCGGGGAACGATCGGCGGGGTGGATGTGACCGACGTCCGACAATCATCAGATGGCGGCATCGACCACTTGGTGACCGACACCAGCGGGCTAGAGGTCGGCCGGACCTATTCATTTGCGGTCGATCCTGAATGGCGAAATCTGAACGCCAACTATCACAGCGCTGGGCATCTTCTCGCTGCCGTTTGTGAATCTCGATTTCCCGGCATCTTCGCCGCCGCCGGCCATCAGTTTCCCGGCGAAGCACGTGTAGACTTTTGCGTCGAGGCTGCGCAGCCAAGCACAGTCGACGATTTGATGGGTGCGTCGAATGCCATTGAAGCGGCAGTTTGTGCAGAGATCGCAAAGGCGTTGCCGATTGCAATCGTAGGCGATCCATTTGTGGATCGCTCATGCCAGGTCGGTGATTTCCCCGTCATCGCCTGCGGCGGCACTCATGCGATCTCAACTGCGGACATTGGCAAATTCTCAATCCGGTCGATCAAACGGAAAGGCCCGCTAATTCGGGTTGGTTACGAGCTCATCTGAAATAGGCAAATTAATTTTACCCGGAGGTGACGCCGGATTGCGAAGCAGCGCGGTGATCGTAACGGCGACTCATGTGCCGCATTGACCAGTATCCGCCGCCACTAGCAGGCCAAGGAAACTTGCGGCGCGATCCTGGCAGTCGGATTTGACAGGCTCAACCGGCGGCTTTTGGCGGGACCGCACGATCATCCGCAATGTCACGAATGACCCGCTTTGGTCGCTTGCCGGCACATGTTTGGCGGAGAAGCGCTAACCCGAGCGTGGGATTCGAACGTCACTGACATCTTTGCTGCGTGTAACCACGACCAGGACCAAGAACAGCGCGAGAATAACTGGCATGATAAAGGCGATGCCATATCCCAGCGACGCAGCAAGCGCGGTGCCTGCAACGCCAGCGCCGATTTCCCCCGTATCGCGCATGCTCTGCACCGCCGTCATGTCGGTGCCGGCCTGATGGGATTGTGATGCAAAGTTCATGGCCCAGGTCATCGCGCCCATCGA
Source organism: Novosphingobium sp. PhB55 (assembly GCF_004368805.1). Lineage (NCBI taxonomy): Bacteria > Pseudomonadati > Pseudomonadota > Alphaproteobacteria > Sphingomonadales > Sphingomonadaceae > Novosphingobium > Novosphingobium sp. PhB55. The sequence continues at coordinate 119,861 of NZ_SODQ01000011.1, forward strand.
GCCCGCGCCGCTGCCGATAGATCCGGCGACCACAGCGACGAGAACCAACGGCATCGACAGCGCAACCACGCTCGATGCAATGAGCATCCATGTCGCTGCGGATACGACGAGGCACACCCCTGCTACCGTCAACAGCGAGCGCAATCCCACCCTGTTCAACAGCCACGCGCCCCCGCCGCAGCCGATCAGGATTGTCACCGCGCCGCCCGTCGTCCCGACCAGACCGATAGCTTCCATGCTCCACCCCCGGTCGACCAGGAGCAGCTTGAACAAGCCAAAGGTGGCACTGGCGCTCATGGCAACCAGCAGCGCCAGCGCGAGAATGCGGACGGCTCCCCGACGACGCAGAAACCGCTTCAGGCTTGCAGATTCTCGGGCCTGCTCCCGCGGTGCCTGCGGCTCGTGCCAAAGCGCTGCCAGCAATAGCGCCATCGCGACAATACCGGCCAAGCCAACCATGCCAGCCATGCGTCCAAACAGTCCGGAAATGATCAGGAAGCCACCACCGCCCAGAAAGAAGCCCACCATCGTGCCACCGACCTGAACCGCATTGGCCCGCGCCAGCATCGGACCTGAGAAGTTCTCGACGGCCAGCCCATCGGTAGCGGTATCCTGCGTTGCCGATGCCAGCGAAGCGAGCGTGAAAAGAGCGATGGCGATGCGGGAGCCCGCCGCCTCGAAGCCAACCAGGGCGGCGGCGAGAAGGCAGGCTACTATTACGACCTGCATCGGCAGGATCCAGCTACGCCGCTTGCCAAGACGCGGGGACCAGTGATTATCGACCCATGGCGCCCAAAGGAATTTGATGATCCAGGGAATACCTACCAGCGGCAGGAAGGCCAGCGCACTAAGGGGAGCGCCATCGCGGCGCAGAAGCGTGGGCAAGGCTTCCATCGCCAGCCCCATCGGTATGCCTTGCGTTATATAAAGCAAGGCGATGACGCAAAGCAGGCGCAGATCACGCGAAAGCGGCATAGATGGCATCAGGACAGTCTTTCGATTACTTTGCGGCGTCGCGGTCGACGGACCAGCCAGAGGCGGGTTCCGGTAACGACAAGCGTGACAGGGAGCAGAGAAAGCAGCAGATAGAGGACACGCACGGCACCGCTGCTCCACAGTCCGGTGTGCAGGGACTTGGCGGCGATCATCACTTTCATGAAGCCCGGCTGCGGGCGATCGGGCGTGACCGTACCGCGGTGCGGGTCAAAAGCGAGCGAGCTGGACTTGGCCAGGGCAACGCCGAGCGATCCAGCAACATGACGGTTACCGGACCGCTGCCGTCCCCCGGCATGATGCCCATGATCTCAGACCCCGGTTTTACAGCAAGGGCAGTTCGGGCCGCTAGAGCGATACGCGGCGGCGATGCATGGGCAGCCACCGTCGATGATGCGGGCCTGCGCCCGCCCAGCATCTTGAAGCCCAGCAGAAAGGCGCCGCTGGTCGCCCATAAAAGCAGCATCGCCATCCCGACCAGACCGGCCCACTTGTGAAGGGAGACGGAAGGCGAAGCACCATGCCAGTGTACCCTCCGCAAGACCCGCAGCCGCGCACGCATGATCGCGAACCCGGACACAGCCAGCACGATCACCCCGAAAGCGGTCAGCAGGACGAGTATCTTGCCACCCGCCCCCAGCAGCAGGGCATTATGCAAATCGAGCAACACAGTACGAGGCGAACTGTCGCTGCTGAACGGGATGCCGAGAACCCCGCTGTTGCCGTCGAAATGAACGATCCTTGGCTTATGGTCGGCCCCATTGAGCATGATCGTCCAGCCAGCGGCGGTCGATGCGGGCGGCAGCACCAATTGCACTCGGGCGCCGGGCACTGCTCCCGGATCAGCAAGCGCGCGATCGATGCCCGCTGGCGCTGTAGGCGAGGTATAGGCCGCGTCCAAGGATGGCAGGATCAGGAGCGCGATGCCGCTGAGCACCACCAGCGTCATCGGCAGCAGGCAAAAAAGGCCGATCCAACGATGCGCCTTCCACAAGATCGGCCGTAGTTTCACGAGGCGTCTCGGCATGGCCGCATCCGGGTGCCGCCCGCAGGTGTCACGAACAGCAACCGCGACGGCTCACGCAGGAGCAGACGGTGCCATGTGCCCGGCGCGACCACGCATCCCTGCCCCGAGGCCAGAGATACCAGGTCGGTTTGCGTCTCGCCTTCTCTCGCGAAAGCGATATCGATCGCGCCGTCGAGCAGGAAAAGCACCTCGTCACCATCCGGGTGCATTTCCCAAGTGTCAGGGTGCAAATCCGTTGGATCGACGGGTGTCGCCATCCCGACGACGCGCTGGCCCGCCGCGCAGTTGATCTCCCGCCACGCATCCGGCGAGCGGGGCAGCGGGCAGGCAGCGAGCCCGGCAGCATCCAGTCGAACCAGAGTCTCCATAGCGGAGAAGATGGTGGCCCCCACTTCAGTATCGGACACGGAGCGTGGCCATGGCGCTGCGCGGATCGCCATACCAGTTGTTCCACTGCGTGCCGCCTATCGAGGCGAAGTAGCGCTTGTCGAACAGGTTATCGACGTTGAGGCCAAGTTCGACCTTGGGGGTGATCGCATAATCGGCGCGCAGGCCAACCACGGCATAGGCGCCCTGAGTCATCTTCACACCCGAACTGACGAGGTGATAGCTGCTCTGCCAGTTCACGCCGAGACCCAAGCCCAGCTTGCCCTCCAGCGCGGACGGCCGGTAATGCGTCCAGAAACGCACCATGTGGTGCGGCGTGAACGAGGCGAACGCGGTGCCCTCGCTGCTGCTGGCGGCGCCCGTGGCGGTACGATCGCGCAGATATTCGGTATCGACATAAGTGTAGCCCGCCTGGATCGTCCAGTCGCGTGTCAGCTCGCCCTGCAACTCGGCATCAATACCCTTGCTGGAAACCTTGCCGTCGGCAATGTAGGCGCAGGTCGATCCGGTGACGCACGGATGGTCGGGGTCGAGTTGTGCACGGTTCGACTGGTGGATGCGGAACAGCGCCAGCGACCCGTTGAGCTTGCCGCCCAGCCATTCGCCCTTGATGCCCGCCTCGATGTTGCTGCCGGTAACGGGATCGAGGACATCGCCCTCATAGGTGAGATAGTTCTGCGGCGCGAAGATCGAGGCATAGCTGGCATAGACGCTGAAAGGCCCGCCGACTTTCCAGACCAGGCCGCCATAGGGCGTGAATTCACGGCTGACCTTGTAAGCACCAGTCGGCGTCAGCGGGCCGCCGATGGTCGCCTGCCGGATCGTCTCGGTTTCCCACCAGCTGACCCGGCCGCCACCGATCACGGTCAACGGATCTGCCAGCTTGAGCCGCAGCACGGCATAGCCGCCATATTGTTTGGTGTTTGTAGTCTGCACACCGGCCCAGGTCTTCGTCGCCGGCTCGGCAACGCTGATCGGATTGTCGGAGAACAGATCCACCGACTGGCCGAGGCCCGGCAGGCTGTAAGAGGTCTGACGGGTGTGTCCGTCCCAATAGTTCGCGCCGAAGATTATCTGGTGGTGCTGGCCCAGCAGATCGAACCCGCCAGAGATATAGCCGTCCAGATCGGTTTCACGGTTGCGGAAATCATAGGCGCCGCCATAGACGATGGGACCAAGCCCGGTCGTTCGGCTCACCGTGCCATAGGCAGCGGCATAGGTCATGTCGCTGTCGCCGATGATCCGGCTGACCGCCAGCTTGCCTTCCCAGTCTCCGCCAAAATTATGGCGAAGTTCGGCGAACATCTGCACGTTGTTCCAGTTTCGGGTGGACCAGTCCGCCGCGGTGCTGCGCGAGCGCGGGATGTCGAGGGTTCCACCGTCTGCATAGCGAGGTATGCCCATGGATATGCCTTTGTCGCGCACGTCCTGCCACTTGATCGTCGCCGCCAACACCGTATCCGGCGTCACGTTCCATTCGAGCGTGCCATAGGCCATGAACTTGCGGCGGTGGCCGTTGTCATAGAAATAGTCCCGGTCCTCGGCCACGCCTACTACACGGGCGCGCAGGTCGCCTGAAGCGGTAAGCGGGATCGAGATGTCGCCCTCTGCGCGGTAGTTGTTCCAGCTGCCGGCGCTAAGGGTCGCTTCTGCCGCCAGATCCCGTCCGGGACGCTTGCGCACAAGATTGATCGTGCCCGATGGATTGCCAGTACCTTGCAACAGGCCACTGGCTCCGCGCAGAAGCTCAACCCGTTCGTAGATCGCCATGTCCTCGGTATTGACCGCCTCGTTCCATCCGGAGGTCGGGATGCCGTCGAAATTGAGCGTGTCGATCACGAAGCCACGCGAGTAATAGGCGGTGCGTAGCCGCGTCCCCGGTTGCACCGTGACGCCCGGCGTGTTCTTCATCACGTCGTCAAGCGTGATGAGGCGCTGCTCGTCGAGACGCACGCGCGTGATGATGCTGATGGTCTGCGGTGTTTCCGCGATCGTAAGCGGCAGCTTGGTGCCAACACCGACACCTTCGGGCAAGGCGGCCGTGACGACAATCTCTGATGCCGAACTACCGTCACCAGCTTCTTCAGCCCGCGCCGATGCGGATGAAAGAGCACCGGAAACGCAGGCAAGCGCACAGCCAGCGCGAAGCGCTGTTCGGAAAGAAGCGGACATCTCGGAAAACCCCATTCATGCGAACGATTATCAATAGGGTTGCCCCTACCGCTTCAAGTCCGCCGTGTCTTTTCGATTTCCGGTCGGAATTTTCAGATTTTCATCCCTTGCGTCCCATGGCGGGAGATCGCACCTGGCGTGAAGCCAAAGCGGCGCGCGAAGGCTGTGGTGAAATGTGGCAGCGTGTAGCCCACTGCTTCAGAAACCAACGTAGCCGACATTCCCGCATCTAACAGTCGCCAGCCTTCGCGAAGGCGCAGTTCGCGCAAATGCTCGCTGATCGAACACCCATACAGCCTACGGAAACCGGTGGTCATGGTCCGAATGCCAAACCCGAACCGCCGGGCAAGAACATCAAGGGTAGGAGCATTGCGCCAGTGTTCGGACAGATAGGCGTGCAGTTCACGAAGGCGCTTCGCCTCCGCCGCATTGGCAAGCGCCACTTCACCTGCCGGGGTCGGTGATCCCAGCAGGTCGATCGCCAACGCAGCCAGTTCCATTGCCTTCCCTGCAGCATGAAGACGACCGGCTGCACCCTCGAAGGGGCTGTGCAGTATGGAGTTCGCCACGCTTGCCATGGCCAGCGGGGTCGCTCGGCTGACATGCCGTACGTCTGTCGCATCGGTAAGATCGCCATCAAGCACGTCGCTGACCAGCGCGGCGTCCAGGAAGAGCGTGAGATAATGGAGCCGGCAGCCCTTCTTAAAACTATGATCGAGCTGCCAGGGACGGCTGCTGATGAAGTAACTGGTTTCAGCCGCTCGCTGGATCTGGGGTCCAGCGCCGTCGACATGGAGCGCGAAGCTACCTTCGATCAGGAAGGCCAGCTTGATGCCGCCCTCAAGCGTTTCCACTGCTCGCTCTTCCTCATCAAACCCTGCATACCCGCCGCTTAGCAGAATTTGAGGTGTAGGATGGGACGTCCAGTTCATCTTTATATTGCCGGTTTGAACGAAGGTACAAACATCGAGCCTGACCCAAGGGAGGCTCACATCAGGCGACCGATAGTCTATTTGAAAATCACTCGCAATAGCGCGAGTGCTTTGAGTTCGTGATGTTCGCGGGCGTTATAAGGGCGCAGCGATGGCATGGGAACGGCAAGTCTTGGGACGAAAGGCCGTTCACATTTTATGCGGCCAGCGGCGTGTTTTGGTCGCGTGCTGCCGGAAGCGGAACGCCCCCGTCGTGGGACATTTCTGCCGTTCAAAAGTTTAACTTGGAACGACGGGATTGGTCTGAGAAGCGGCCCTTGACGCGGCATCTGCATTCAACGATAAGTTTCCTATCGGGCAGTGCGGGCGCCCGATCAGACGGCATCCGTCCAAGTCCGCTCCATTTGCCGCTTCTGCGGTAGAGGAGCGTTTATGGATTACACGGCCACTGACAAGCATCTCCCGTTGATCAGCCTTCCCGCACTTTTTCTGAAGTTCCTTCGTTTTGGCTTCCTCGCCTTTGGCGGGCCTGTGGCCCAGATTGCCATGCTGCGTCAGTCACTGGTCGAAGAGGAGCGGTGGATTGACCGTTCCCGCTTCAACAAGCTGCTCGCGATCCTGCAAGTTCTCCCAGGACCTGAAGCCCATGAACTCTGCGTCCACTTCGGCATTGTTGCGCGGGGCCGGATTGGCGGGCTTCTCGCAGGGCTAGGCTTCATGCTGCCCGGTTTCGCCCTGATGCTGCTAGCTGGCTGGGTCTATGTCTCTTGGATAGCGGGACACGAAATGTGGAGCGGGCCGCTTCTGGGCGTCCAGATCGCTGTACTCGCGATCATCCTGCGCGCCGTTTTCCGGATCGGCGAGCATATCCTTATGTGTCGGCTGACATGGGCGATCGCCTCGGGTAGCGCCCTGCTCACGCTTACAAATGTGCCGTTCTGGTTGCCGCTCGTTGGCGGCGCGGCAATTTATGCGTTTGCTCACAGGCGTTATCTGGCCGTTGCCGTCGCTGTCTTCACCGCAGGCCTGGCCGCCTGTCTCCATTTGCTTCCCGGCGGACAAGCGGCCCTCACCATTACTCATGAGCCCTCAACAGTCGCTTCCCTCTTCATCGCCGGTCTAAAGGGCGGGCTGCTGACCTTTGGCGGTGCCTACACCGCAATTCCCTATGTCCGCGCCGACACAGTGGGGCGTGGCTGGTTGAGCGACGCCACATTTCTCGACGGGATCGCGCTGGCAGGAGTTCTTCCCGCCCCGCTCGTGATCTTCGCAACATTCGTCGGCTATGCTGCGGGCGGACTGCCCGGCGCGATCGCGATCACGGCTGGCATGTTCGTCCCTGCATTTGCCTTCTCGCTCATTTTCTACGAGCGGTTGGAAGCGATCGTCGATCATCCTGCGCTTCAACGGGCACTGGAAGGCGTTGCGGCAGCAGTGGTCGGCATCATCGCCGCGACCTTCTTGCAACTGGGCGAGGCAGCATGGTTGCGCATATCCTCGCTGCCACTGGCGCTGATGCTGTTTTGTTTCGCCTTGATCGCCGCAGGGCGCTTGAAGGGAGCGTGGGTAACGCCCGCGATACTGGCCTCCGGCGCATTGGTTGGTGCCGCCGCTTCGCTATGATCGAGTCGCCCGGCGGCCGTTTGCGTCGGTTCTCGACATGCGCGACAACTGATGTCCACAAGCAGGCTTGGTTGCAAACTGCCGGAACCGGAACGTCCGCACCCAGGGGCGTCGAAATGAAGACTGAACGGCAAGGATGGGTCGGCTGTGATGGGCCGGGCCTGGGACATTGTTGCCGTTCGCGCGCATGATCTGAGGGACGGTTTCCGCCGATAGCGGCTGTTCCCCGACGTCCGCCGGAACGACTTGATTTGGGCCGGCTTCCGACAGCCGACTTCCTCCCGCAACGATCAACGGCGAGGTAAGCCCTCCGAAGTCAGGTCGACTTCAGAATCTTTGGCGGCTGCCAGCTGCCGTCAAGGATGCTCTCCTTGCCCCAATATGCGCGGATGTAGAGCGAGAAGGCGCCGTCAGGTGCAGGCAGCCAGTTGCTCTCCTTGTCCGCGCCCGGCGATTGCGCGCCGATGTGGAGCGTCAGCGAGCCGTCCGCCCCACGCTGAAGCGATTTGTTCTTGGTACCCAGCGAATAACGATTGAGCCCGTTGGGATGGAAAAAATGATGCTCGTTGTAAAGCGTCAGCGACCAGAAGCCGTTTACCGGCGGTTCCTCCCCGGCAGGAAAGGTCACTTCATAAGCGAACTGTCCGTCGAGCGAGACCCCATCGGCATCGAAATCTGTATAAAAATACTGGGTTTCCTCGGGCTTGTTGTCGAACATGTTCGACTTCGACGTGCCCGTGCGATCGTAGTAGTCAATTCCCCACCGGGCGTTGTTGGTGGATCGGTTCCAACCATTTCCAGCGGGGCGCCCGTTATGCTCCCACTGATGGAAAGTCTTGATGATCGAAGCCTCGGCATCCTGCGCCGCTTCGAGCAACGCCTGCTTGATTGACGGATCGCGCTTCGCGGCCACAAGAATCTGGCGGAACTGCGCATAGAGTGACTCTTCGCCGGGAAGCGGCGGCACCCCCTCCAGTACCTGATCCAGTTCGTCGAAGAAGGTTTCCGGGACCACCCACTTGGTTTCGGCACCGTCGGTTGACTGCGGCCCCGGTATCGTCGGCGCCTTGCTCCATTCGGTTGTCTTCATCATTCCGTCGAACTCGCTGAGCGGGTAGGCGACGATCTGATTGATAATTGTTTGGATGGCAGCACGATCCTCGTCGGTATCGTCCATGAAGCAGCGGGGGATGATGTTGGCGAGTTCGGTGGGGGAACGGACGACCTCGGTAATGCCCTGCGGTACCTCGCCCTTCCAGTTGGGGCCGGCCATCAGATAGAACCCTGGCTTTGAGCCATAGGGCTTGCCGATGTCCGCATATTGGTCCGTGCGCGCGTCATATAGCGCGTAGACCCAGAAGCGGTCTCCGAAGTCGGGTACCTGTACGACGGCGGGTTCCTTATCGAGATCGAAGAAGCCGAGGCCATAGACCACGTCCTGGTTGGGACAGGCGATGAAGGTTTGATCGGGCGCGATATAGTCATGGAGCATCCCGATACGCCCGCGCGGCGCGCACGGCAGGACGCCATTGAGCAAGCCGGGTTGCGGTGCTTTGGTGATCGCCGCGCGCCGATTGATCATGTTCACCATGGGCCAGCCCCAGATGTAGGCGGCGGTTCCAACGGCCTTGGCGTAGGCGGGAAACATCACGACGTCGGCAGCAGGCTGAGCCACGAAACTGGTGTCGGTCATCCGGGCACTCCGCAGAAGTGGCCATCGGACGACGCAGACCGATTCTTGGCCAGGTGGGTGGTGCCGAACTTTGCTTTGCGGGAGGACTTGAGCCATCGGGGTTTACCCCCAGATGCCTTGATGCTTCTATCTGCCGTGGCGGCAAACAGCTGCTTTTGGCTAGAGAAGCCGTTCATCGGGCGGTCTGGGAGTGACCAGCTTTGGTCGACACCTGCCGGGTTAGCGGACGGTCTGCAGGTGGGATGAGAAATTTGGACACGGAGTGGCCGGAAAGGGTCGGAACCGGTCGGTCGAACGACAGGAAAGCAATTTACTACGTCTACTGGGATACGCTGACAAAGCAGGCATCACTGGTCTTCAAACCGCAACTAGCCGTCCGTTGAGGGTCGCGGCACCAGATCCAACGGCGCCCCAAGTGGAATGAGGGGCTCCCGAGCGACGCTGTCGGCAAAGTCGCCAATCAGGCGATTAAAATGGGTCGCTGTCCACGAATGGAGATAGGGAAGACTGGTCGCCTCTCGTTCCTGGGGATCGATGATCAGGTTGACGATGTGTGGGGTTGCGAGCTTCGTCGGTGCCTCGGTGAAATACTTCTGAATCACCATGACCAGCTTGAAGTTCTGCCATTTTACGCCGTACATTTCGTCGCCCATCCAGTAGATGTAGCTTTCGCGGGCGGAGGCCGGGCTCTTTCCGGTGAGCCAGTCGAACTGGTCGACGCCATCGATAACCCGGTCCGTGGGCGGAGCCACGTTCGCCGCCCGCAGCAGCGTTGGGAACCAGTCGACCACATGCATGATCTCGTCGCTGGCCTCGCCGCGCAGGATATTTCCTGGCCAGCGCACGATGCAGGACGTGCGCAGGTTACCCTCGCCCCCCCCGAAATAGGATCCCTCCCAATAGCCGGGCGATCCACGCCAGAGCAGGACTTCCTCGGGACCATTGTCTCCAGCAAAGACGACGATGGTATTGTCGGCGATCTCTAGTTCGCCCAGCAGGTCCAGCAGGGTGCCGAAATCGGCATCGAGTTCGGCGAGGCTGTCAGCCCAGTCACCCTGGCGGGTGGTGCCCTTGAACTCCTCGCGCGGGATTACCGGCAAATGCATCATTGAATGATTGAAGTAGATGTAGAACGGCGTTTCTGATGCGGCGGCTCGTCGGATAAAGGCCTCCGCGCGTGTCAGGTACTCGCGGTCGCAATCGCGCCGCGTTTCGAGCGTGAGTTGCGCCCCTTCGGTGACGTCAGTATCGCCGCGCCGGATCTCGACCATGCGGCTGACCGGGTCGCGGACTGGATCGTACCAGGGATCGGCGGGCCACAGCGCTTCGTCATAGGTGCGGGGCGGGCCATACCATTCCTCGAAACCCTTGTCCGTCGGCCAGCGCCCTGGGCCCTCGCCGACGTGCCATTTCCCATAGGCCGCGCAGCCATAGCCCGCCGGCGTCAGCATATCCGCGATCGTCTTCTCCCAAGCCACGAGCCCCCACCGGGGCACGGCAAAGGGCACTGTGTGCGTCCCTGAGCGAATTGCGTGCCGCCCGGTCATCAGCGCCGAACGCGTTGGGGTGCACTGCGATTCCGGGCAATAGTTGGTTAGCCGCATGCCCTCTTTAGCGAAGGCATCGATCCGGCTCGTCGTGGCACCTCGGAACGGTCCCCCCGAATAGCAGCTGAGTTCGCCAAAGCCGAGATTGTCCACGTGGAAGAACAGGATGTTCGGTTTCTCTGCCATCGCGCTCCCCGCCTAGTTTGCGACAAAGCTAGCGGGTGACGCGGGCATGATCCATCCGGTCAGGCCCTGAGATCACCGCAGAATGTACCCTATGTCGGCGAATTCATAGCGGTCGGTCAGGGCTTAAATCCACGAAAAGCAGCTGTGTCCGGTTTTGTTGGGTGAAACAGTTCGGATGTTTCAACGGGGAACGTCTTGGACTGGTCGCGACCTGCTGGTTAGCGGACGGACCGCACCTGTCGTTGCTGGCCCCGAACGCGCTCTCCTGGGACGATTTTGCCGATCCCTCGCGACCGATTGACCTACTGGTATGACCACTAGCCGACATTCGGTATCTGTCCGTACAGGACCACAGAACGACAGACATCGGGCCGGCCTCTACCGGTCAGCTTCCAGTGAGCCATCAGGGAGCGAAAGGCCGGAATGTGCGGGTTACCACCGATAGCTGCGCTACGCTGCGGACGGATATCAACTCCGGCCAGCGAGGTGCGGTATGGGAACGATTGCCGATCAAGACGTCGTCGATGCCTATCAATATATGCTCGCCCGTTGGCTGGTGCTGCGGCAGGAGCGCCGCGACCTGGAAGAAGGCTTCCAGTGGAACGCGATCATCCACCGCGCGCCGGGCGGCGTTTCATGGGCCAACCCGAACCTCGACGTCGCCTACAGCGAGGCGTGGATTGCCGTCGACGAGAGCAGCGCGACGATCCTCGACCTCCCGAAGATCGAAAGGCGGTACTACACCTTCCAGCTTCTCAACGGTTGGGGCGAGGTCACGCTCAACATCAACGAGCGCAATTTTCCCGAACATCCGTTCGGACGGTTCGCGCTCTGCCTGCAAGGGTCGAACCTCGAGCTGCCGGCCGACGCCTTGCGGATCGATCTGCCCGGCCGCAAGTCGCGCTTGCTGATGCGCGTGGAGCTGGGCGTCGATCCCGACGCGGCTATCCAGCTGCAAAAGGCAACGACCTTGCACGCGACCGGTAACCCGCGGGTGCCCGATCCCGTCCCGGTGGACTTCGAACGCTTTCCGGGGGGCGAGGCGTTCGAACGGGCCAACGAAATCCTCGACGGCGAACCCGACATCAACCCCGGCACCGAACCGCTTGAGGCAAAGGCGCGGGCGGTGGCGGCGGCAGTGCGCGATCCTGCCGAACGTGCCCGGATCGATAGAGTAATCCAGGCGCAGGCCGCCCCGGCATTCCTCGATGCGATCAAAGGCATGGGGCAATCGGTAAATGGTTGGGTGCGCCCGCGCATAATCGGCAATTATGGCGACGACTGGCAGATGCGCACGATCGCCGATTTCACCGGCATCTGGGCGAACAATGCCCATGAAGTGATCTACTTCGTCGCACGGGATAACGAAGGCAGCAAGACGATCTCGCTGACCTTTCCCGCTGATGCCTTGCCCGCGCAGAAAGTCCGCTATTTCTGGTCGGTGATCGCCGTGGATTCGCGGGAGTTCAAGGTGATCGCCAACCCGCTGGACCGCTTCTTGCTCAACAACCAATCGGGCCTTCAGTACGAATCCGACGGATCGCTGACCCTGTGGTTCGCGCCCGAAAAACCCGAGGCGTGCCCAGAGCGCAACTGGCTGCCGACGCCGAGGGACGGGCGATATAATCTGACCTTCCGTTTCTATGGCGCGGCCGAGGATGTCGTCGACGGCCGCTATTTCCCGCCAGCACTGGTTCAGCGGCCCTGAAAGGAGACGCATATGGCAGACTCGGTCACCGTCACCGTCGACACCTTCGTCCGCGCCGAGAGCGACATGTATTTCGGCCAGACGGTCGCGAAAGTAGGCATCGGGCAATGGCACCATGCCCGCGACCTGATGCCGCTCGATCATCAGGTCGTAATTCGCGGCAACCGCGACACGGTCTATTCCTCGGGCGTGTTCGATCTAGACGCCGGCCCGGTGACGATCACGCTGCCCGACGCCGGGGCGCGCTATATGTCGATGCAGATTTTCGACGAGGACCAATATACCAAGCCGACGATCTATGATCCCGGCAGCTACACCCTGGATCGCGCCAATTTCGATACGCGCTATGTGCTGGTGGGCATTCGCACTCTGGTGAACCCGCGGCCGGGTGATCTCAATGAGGTCCATACGCTGCAGGACGCGATCACCATCGAGCAGCCGGGCGGACCCGGCAGCTGGGAGGTTCCGGCTTGGGACATTGAAAGCAAGAAGAAGGTGCGCGACGCGCTGCTGGTGCTCGCCGGCACGGTGACCGACACCAGCAAGGCGTTTGGATCGAAAGCGGAGGTCGATCCCGTCCAAAGATTGCTCGGTGCGGCCTCCGCCTGGGGCGCCAATTCGCCGCGCGACGCGCTCTACTTTAATTTCGTGCCCGCCAGCAACGATGGCGAGACAGTCTATACGCTGATGGTGCCAGCAGACGTGCCGGTGGACGGCTTCTGGTCTGTAAGCGTCTATGGCGAGGACGGCTATTATCATCCAAACGCGTCTGACCGCTACACGCTCAATAATCTGACTGCGGTGAAGGATTCAGAAGGCGGAGTGACCATCCAGTTCGGCGGCTGCGACCCGGCAAACCCTAATTGCTTGCCGATCGAGCGCGGATGGAACTATATGGTGCGGCTGTATCGCCCGCATGATGATGTGCTGAACGGCAACTGGGCTTTCCCGGAAGCGAGGCTTGCCTGAACTCGGTGCTGCTCAGAGGAGACCGCGCGGCATTGGATTAGCGCCGTCGGCATTCAATGTTCGTGGCAGCGCCGATCCGACTAATGCCACTCTTATTCGGCAGGGGTAAAGGCGCTCTACGGACTCCCATCGCGGCAGTGACTGATCTGAACGACCGGCTTTGTTCGCGAGCCCCGGAAACCGGACGGTCGGCAAGTGGAAAGCCAAATTCCGCCTCTGAGCGTCTTAGAAGGGTCGTGACTGACCGGTCCTCCCCCCATGTCCTCAGCTTCATTCGAAGACCGGCTCCGTCATCCGCGCGCTTCGCCAGCCCATCGCTGACCGTGCTCCCGTCAATCCACTTTTGCCAAACTCTTGATCGCCGTTTCGCCCATTGCCTTGAGCCAATCGGTCTTCACAATATGCTGGGCGTTGGGTGCTATATTGCATGCTGCAATTGCCGCTGCATACAGCAGCGACCATTTCACGGTCTGCTTGACGGCCTCACGGCTCCCTTCAAACGCAGCGTTCAGATGTTCACCAAATTCAGAAAATATCTTGGCGACTACATTTTCAATCGTTCTGACGACGGCGAAGAGGGCGCGCTTGCCCGCCTTGCCCGGCGTCGACATTGCTTCGAGCAGGATCTCGATCGATCGCGGTACTTCGGGATCGGCAATACCAGGGATCTTGCGGAGGTCTTGCGCCAGTTTCGCGCCGACCTGGTGAACCTTGCGCGCATCGTCTTCGGTCGCATCGAAGTCCGTTGCGTTGTCCACGAATGCATGCCAGTCCGAAAACTGGCTGACATAAAGCGAAACGCCAACGCTGAAGGCCTTCCATTTCGCGGAAATCGGCGCCGAAATTTCGTCCTCGAGTTTCGAGCACAACTCGCCGCAGGCAAAATTGGCGATACCGATCTCAATTACGTTTTGGGAGGACGCAAGATTTTCCTCCATTTCCTCCATCACGACGATGGCGCGCTGATCGATGTTCGACTTGGCAAAATTTTCGACCAGCCAAGCCGCGTCCTTCACAAGCCGCTTGCGGGCGTGCTCGGCACCAATCGGGTTCTTATCCCCTGCTCCGGAGCGCTGCGGCCGAACTCTCAGAACTCCGTTGCGGAACTCGAATTGGACAGGTCCGGTCTGCTGCGGCGGCGCTAACGATGCGAGCGGCTCCGACTTTTGGGCGAATGCTCGAATTTCGGGCCGCACGACCTTGCGCGCGACTTCTTGTGTCGTCCGGTTCTCGGAAATCACGCCAAGGGCATCGGTCAACTCGCTTCCGACGACATCGCCGAGCAATTGCCCCCTCCATCTCCCCGTCCGGATTTTTCTCGGAGCGACGTGTTGATGAAAGTATTCGCTTTGCGCTGCACTCCGGAGCGCCTCCACCACGCCCTCGATCTCCTTCATGCCCGCGGCGAGTTGGGACAGGTTCGACACGATCAGGACTTTGTTAGCCTTCTCGCATGCCTCCTTGAGGCTGCGGCCTTCTCCGGCTGCTGGCCACTCCTTCAACGTCGCCATGGCCGCATCACCCAATTCCCGGATAAGTTCGATCAGCTTGACGCGTGCAACGCGGCGCCAAGTCTCCAGGTTTTTCTTTTGCATAGTCCCCAACAGTGCCAATTCCCCCAGACGGCGCCATCTAGCTTTCCTTGTTCTCAATTTCGAGGGCTAACTTGCAGCTCGAGCCCGACAAGAGGAAGCGCACATTCTTTTAGACAGTTCGCTCCGCATTTTGGGGCGGCGGAATGCGATAGCCCTAGCGATCCCAAGATGCAGCCGTGGTCAAATCACCAATTCAACGATCATGAACCCTGCGGCTCTGATCTCAATCCCTCAATACGTCCAAAGCTGGCAACCCAAAAGCAACGGCGATTCTTCAATTTCCGCAACTTGAATGAGCGCCAAGACCTGAACCAGACACTTGAGTTCGATAGGAGCTCTTCTGGATCGTCCAACGCAGCCGCCTCGACATCTTGTTCCCAAAGCAAGCGCGCTATGCTTCTGAACGAACGGCAGCTTCGGGTCACCTAGGGCTTATTAGGAGACGTTCCGGACTGTCCGACCTTGCTGTCTTTTATATTCCTTCAATCCTCGGCTACCCTTCCTTCTTCCGGCGCCTAAAACTCCGATCACTGTCGATGAATGACGACAAGATGGCCGGCACCAGATCGGCGACCGCGACCTCATGCCCGTAGGCTGCGGCATAGGCAGCCGCATAATCCTGGAGGTCACGGTGAAGGTCGGGCGTGATCAGCACCGAAAGCTTCACTGCTGTCCTGTCGGGCAGCTTACCAAGTTTGATCCCGCTCAAGGCGCATTCCTCCCGGTCCATGGCTTCAGGATCAAATCCTGCCGCACCAGAAGACGTATCGCAGCGCCCGGCCTGATCGTAATCGTCGGCCGGATGTCGAGGTTTCGCTGCGTGATCTGATCGCCTGCCCGTGAGACGTTAGTCTGTGCCGCCTCCCGGATTGCCTGAACCAGGTCACTCTCGCCGCTGATTGACAATTCGGTTCCGACACCCAGCAGCGTCGCAATCGCCACACCCTTGAACAGCCGGGCTGTGTGATAGTTGACCTGGTCGGTCAGCCCCGCATTTCCGGACGGATCTGCCGCGAGCATGTTATCGAGACGAAGGGATTGGCCATCCGGCATGATCAGACGCTGCCACACCACGAGCGCGCGGCTCTGGCCGTAAGCGACCATGCTGTCATAGTTGCCGATCAACCTGGCGCCCTGCGGAATAAGCAAGACCTGACCGGTCGCGCTGTCGAAGACGTTCTGGGTAACCTGCGCCACCACCATCCCGGGAACATCGGAATTGAGCCCGGTGATCAGGCTACCGGCAATGACGCTGCCGGCCATCAGCATGTTTGCCGAGGGTGCGGGCGCCAGGAGATGCGGGTTGACGTTCCCCCGCTCGTCGAGCCGCTCAGCGAACCGTATCTTGCTGTCCTGTTCAGGTGGCTCGGGCCGAGCGCTTTCGGAACTGCTCGCGGCCAAACCAGCCACCGCTTCATCTGGTGAGGACAACCCGCCGGATGGTGCGCGCACGTTCTGCACCATCAAACCAGATTGCAAGGCAGCGCCGAGTTCGACTTCCCGACGCTCTCGATCAATATCCTTGCCCGGCGCCGCTACGGGCGCTGGAGACGAGAGAGGCATCATGCCCCGCTCTTGGGCTCGCAGGATGGGTCGCCCAAGGTCACCGGGAAGCGGCGGCCCAAGTTTCGGCACCTTGCCATAACTGGCAGGAAGCGCCGCCACGGCATCATTCGGCTTCCGGCTCGGCTGGGACAGATCGATTGCCTCCTTTCCGCTACCCTTCAATTTATCGCTGAATGCTAGCCACGCGACGCCGCCAAGCAGGAACAGGGATGCCGCTGTGCCAGCAACGATCACGCCCTTGCGAACGCGGGTAGGTTGCGGCGGCCGTGCCCGGATGGCCAGCGTTTCCGGGTCGACTTTGGATGGCTTGGGCGAATCCCCCGAACCAGAGGCAACCGGTGGCTTCCCCGTTTCGGTGCTCCTCCTACCCTCAGCGCCAGGGATCTGTGAGCCGGTTTCGTTCAGGTGGGGCCCCGGGCCATGAAGATCCCGCTCTTCCGATGATGCAGTATCCTCCTCACTCATGGGCGTCCCCTCCCCGCCGGCCCGCGCGTGATCCGCACGACCTGCTGCCGGTGGCTTCCGAACCGGAGCTCGGCCGCCGCGAAGATGCGGTCCACAAC
This sequence comes from Novosphingobium sp. PhB55, assembly GCF_004368805.1. NCBI lineage: Bacteria > Pseudomonadati > Pseudomonadota > Alphaproteobacteria > Sphingomonadales > Sphingomonadaceae > Novosphingobium > Novosphingobium sp. PhB55. Next base: position 136,822 of record NZ_SODQ01000011.1, read on the forward strand.
GTAAAAGCGCCCGCGCATGCGGTAATTCACGAGCTCCGCTACGCCCCCTTCCCCGACCAGGAACAGCGGCGGCGCCTCGTCGACACCAATCGACAACGGAAATTCGATAAAGGTCTGCCGCCCATCATCGAAGGCACGAAGCGGCCGCCAGGACGGCCGGTCGCCGGTGATCTGGTAGCCGAAGTACAGCTGCTCGACACCAAGACCCGCGGCCACCGGCTTGGCGGCCTCGGCTGCAGCCTCGGCCCGCTTCACCGCGATCATCTCGTCCAGCGGATAGTTCCAGGCGAGCGCTGCCATGCCCCCGCTCGTGCTGCTGGTGAGACTGACGTGATAAGTCCGCTTGTCGGTCGTGATTACGAGGTTAGTCGCGAGGCCCGAGCTGAACGGCTTGACCAGCACATGCGTGCGCTTGTCATCGCCGCCTCCGCTGGTGGTATCGCCAATGACCCAGCGCGCGGTATCACCGGCGGCCACGGCGACGAGTGCCTCGCCCGCCTGCAGGGCAATGTCGGTGATCATGCCGGGCTGCGTATAGATCCGGTAGACCGCTCCGTCTGACCACAGATACATCTGCCGCGCGTTGATATAGGCGCCGGACGCCGGCTCCACCCAGCCTCGCCCTTCCGTTGCCGCCTGATGCGGGAGCGCCAACGCATGCACGCTGACGGATGGCAGAGCTGCAGCAAGCGCCGCAGCAGACATGATGCATGACCTCATGGCAAGACCTCCAGGGGTTCAGGGGAAGCAATCGGGGCGGGGCCCGCGGCAGGAGGGGACCCGCCTTGATCGGCTCTCTCATCGTTGGGATCGGCCGGGGCCTGCGACCGGACATCGCCCTGCCCGTCGGGCTCGAGCTCCCGGCTCCAGTCGATCGCATCGACATAAATCCCCAGCGGGTTGCGGCGCAGCGTCTCGGCATCGCGGGGCGGCTTGCGGGCAAGGGTCAGAATGGCCGTCCACTGGCTCGTCCCGGCCGCATTGCCGCGATCGAAGGCGCCTTCCGTCCACTTGACCTGAAAGCTGTTATCCGAAGCCCGCACGACACTCGTGACCTGGACTGAGACCGTGCGTTCCCCGATCCGGGTGAGCGCACCGGAAGCCCGGGCATATTCGCTGATGGCACGCCCGCCCCGCTCGGTTGCAAAGTCGTAGGCCTCGAGCCAGTCCGCGCGCATGACGACCGGATCCAGCGATACCCCGCGGACGTGGGCGATGAATTTCGACAAGGCCCAGGCGATCTGCGGATCGGTGGGTTCGTACGCCAGCTCCGCTTTGCTCACCGCGCGCGCCTCGCCAAGCCTGTCAACGGCGACCACATAAGGTACGACGCGGCTCTGCGCGGCGAGCCAGACAAAGCCGCCCGCTATTCCGCAAGTGAGACCAAGCGAGGCGAAGGCCATGACCCGCCAGGCATGGGCCTGAACGCGCGCAGACCCGATGCGGTCGTCCCAGAGCTGCCCGGCGCGCTGGAAGGGCGTCTCCGGTTCGGGGGTGCGCCCATAGCCCTGGACGCTGCGTTTGAAGCGCATGGTCAGTCATTCCTTTCGCTGATGTCGGGAGTGGTGGATCCGCCGCCGCGGTCGCCCTGCTGGAGCGCGTGAATGGCCATCTGCCGGCGATGACGGGAGCTCTGTTCTGCCCGCAGCGACTTTGCCCATGCCGGCGCCGTCTCTCCGCCGCCGGAAGCCGGCGGCGGAGAGTTCGTGTTCTCGGTATCTGACGAGGTCGAACCGCCCGGCTCGCTGGCACCGCCGGAATTCGAAGCCGGCCGCGCTGTCTTGGAATTGTGCGCCGAGCCGCCCGAAGGCGATGCTGCAGCATGGGCATTCGCGCTGCTTCCACGGCTGGAAGCCGGCTTGCCGGCGGGGCCAGTCGCCGAAGCAGCGGTTCCCATCGAAGTTCCCGCGCGGATGCCGCCAAGCGCGCCGCCTGCCATGCGCGCGCCGGCGACCACACCGCCGCCGGCCAGCATCGCGACCCCGCCTGCCCCTATGGCGGTACCCGCGACGGCCCCTGCCCCAAGCTGCGGAGCGCCGGAAGCAAGTCCGCTGGCGACCGAGGGAGCAAAGATGCCGAGGCCGAAGAGAGCTAGGCTGGCCAATACCAGGCTCATGGCCTGGCCGATGTCAGGTTCCTGGCCCTGAAGAGCCTGCGTCAGGTCGTCGAAGAACGTCGAGCCGATACCGACTATGACCGCCAGTACCATGACCTTGATGCCGGAGCTGACCACGTGACCGAGCACGCGTTCAGCGAGAAAACTCGTGCGGTTCCACAGCGCGAACGGCACCAGGATGAACCCGGCCAGCCCCACCAGCTTGAACTCGAGGATGCAGACGAACATCTGCACCGCGAGGATAAAGAAGGCCAGGATGATGAGCAGCCAGGCCAGCAGCAGGACGGCGATCGTCAGGAAATTGTCGAAGAAGCTGGCAAAGCCCAGCATCTTGGAAGCCTGCACGAGCAGCGGCCAAGATGCCGAGAAACCGATACCTGCAAGCCGGCCGGGTTTCAGGAGATCGGCAGGTCCAATACTACCGCCGCCTGCCGTCAGGCCCGCCTGCGCGAACGAGCGGAAGATGATGTCGGCAAGCCCTGAGAAATTATTGATGATGAAGGCGAAAGCGCCGACGAACAGGATCTTGCGCACGAATCGCGCGAGCACGTTGTCCTCTCCGGCCAGCGTCCAGAACAGGGCCGCAAGCGTCACATCGATCGCGATCAGTGTCGCGCTCAGGAAGCGCACATCGCCGCCCAGCAGTCCGAAGCCGCTGTCGATGTAGCGGATGAACGTCGCCATGAACTGGTCGATGACATTGAGGTTGCCCATGATCGCTGGCCTTCCTGCTGAGTTGGGGTGCCGCGGGGCGCGCGGCCCAAGGACGATAGGCACGCGCCCCGCGGCGCGGCGGCGGGAGAGGCAGTCCGCCGCTGCTGGCTCGATCGGGCCGAAAGGCCCAAAGCTGCTAGTTCGGTGTGTAGGCGGTGCCGGAACCCAGGAATTTCTGCGTTGCGGCCTGAGCCTCGGCGGCTTCCTGCGCGCGATTGCTTTCACTCACCGCTTCCGCGCGGTATTGCGCCGCCATCATCTCCTGGATCTGGAATTGCTGCTTGGCGGTAAGGGCAAGCAGCTGATTGGTGGCCTGCTGGACCTGCAGCGCGCCTTCGGCGCCTTGGCTTCTGGCAACCAGCGAGCCGAGCGCCGAGGTATCGACCGCGACGTTCTCGGCGATCTGCGCCTGGAGCGTGACGGTCTGGCGGTAGGCCGAAACTTGCGCCGCCATGCGCGTGCGGGCGGCCGTGACCTGGTCGTCGAGCGTCAGCGACCGGGTGAAGGCATCGGGGTAGAGCTGCGCGAACTGGCGATCGGCATTCGCCACCTTGAACTCGATGCCCCTTGCCTGGTCCATCAGCACGTCGATCTTGCGCAGCGTATCTGTCAGCGCCTGAAGCTCGGGGAAGCTCACCCGCGACAAGTTCTTCGCCTGATTGACCAGGCCTTGCGCCTGGTTCTGCAGCGACTGGATCTGGTTGTTCACCTGCATCAGCGCGCGCGCAGCCGTGAGGACATTCTGCGAGTAATTCGTGGGATCGTAGACGACTACCGCTTGCACCGAACGAGGCTGCAGCGCGGCGCCGGCCGCAAGAGCGCAACCGGCCAGGATTATAAGTGCGCCTGCGCGGCGGCCCCGGATTACGGGCATTATGGACATGGTCATTCTCCTACAGCTGGAAAAACGGCGTGAGATCGAGGGCAGCATCGTCCGCCCCCTCCCAGTCCTGCGGTCCGGGAAAGTGCGCGATGAGATCCGCCGCCCACTCTGCAGGCGTCCCTGTCAGGAAACGGGAGAGAAATTGGCGGGTGCCGCCTGCGGCAAGCAGTGCATCGATCCGGGCCTGCGTCGCTGGGTCGGAGGCACCGCACAAGGTGAGCGCCAGCGGCCCAAGCCCCAGTTCGAACAGCCGGTTCCCTTGGGCCGATTGAAGATAGTAATCCCGTTTGGGCGTCGCCCGGCTGATCAGCTCGATCTGCCGGGCATTGAGCCCGAAGCGCTCGTAGGTTTCGCGGCTCTGCGGCTCTTCCGCCCGGTCGTTGGGCAATAGGATGCGCTGCGGGCAGCTTTCCAGGATGGCAGGCGCGATGGGGGAATTGGCGATGTCGGCAAGGCTCTGGGTCGCGAACAAGACCGAGACGTTGCGCTTGCGCAGCACTTTCAGCCATTCCCGGATGCGTGCGGCAAACAGCGGGTGGTCAAGGAATATCCAGGCCTCGTCGAGCACGAGCAGCGTCGGCCGCCCGTCGAAGCGCTCTTCGAGGCGGTGAAACAGATAGGTAAGCACCGGGGCGGCGGCGCCGGCATGGCCCATCAGCGCCTCTGTCTCGAAACACTGGACATCGGCAAAACGCAGCGCGTTCTCCGAGGCGTCGAGGAGGCCGCCGTACGGACCCTCAAGGGTGTAGGGCGAAAGCGCTGTGCGCAGCGCATTGGACTGCAGCAGCAGGGTCAGACCGGTGATCGTGCGCTCTGCGGCCGGCGCGGTCGAAAGGCTCGTCAGCGACGACCATATCTGGTCCTTCACTTCCGGGGTGACGACGAGGTTTTCCTGCGCCAGCAGCGCCGCAATCCATTCCGCCGCCCAGGCGCGCTGCGCCGGATCGTCGATGCGGCGAAGGGGCTGGAAGGCAAGTCCGGAGCCGCCCTCTACGCCAAGGCCAAGCGAATGATGGGCGCCGCCGCAGGCCAGCACGGCGGCGCGTGCCGATTGCCCTTTGTCGAAGATGAAGACCTGCGCCTTCTCGTAGCGCCGAAACTGCAGGATCATGAGTGCCAGCAGCACCGATTTGCCCGCGCCGGTTGGCCCTGCGACGAACATGTGTCCGACGTCGCCGACATGGGTCGAAAGGCGGAACGGGGTGGAACCGGACGTACGCGCGTGCAGCAGCGGCGCGCCGCCAAGATGATCGTTGGCGGCGGGCCCTGCCCATACCGAGGACAGCGGCATCAGGTGGGCAAGGTTGAGCGTGTGGACGAGAGGCTGGCGGACATTGGCGTAGACGTGGCCCGGCAGCGAGGAGAGCCATGCCTCGACCGCGTTCACCCGCTCACGGATCGTCGTGAACCCGAGCCCGCCCAGGATGCGCTCGATTTTTCGCATGCGCCCTTCGACAACATCGCGGCTCGGATCGCTCACGGTGATCGTGGTCGTGAGATAACCGAACGAGACATAGTCGCCGCCCAGCGCCTGCAGGGCCAGGTCCGCATCGGCGACCTTGTTGTCGGCATCGCTGTCGAGAAGCTGCGCAGGGCTGTTGTAGAGTACCTCGCGCAGCATCGCGGTCAGCGACTTGCGCTTGTTGAACCACTGCCGGCGCAGGGAAGTGAGCACCTTGGTCGCCTCCGGCTTGTCCATGGCAATGAAGCGCGTCACCCAGCGATAGGGAAAGTCCTGGCTGTTGAGGGCATCGAGCAGCCCAGGATGGCTCATGGCCGGAAAGCCCAGCACCGAGATCGTGCGCAGGTGCCGGTCGCCGAGCTGCGGCTCCAGACCGCCAATGAGAGGTGTGTCGACAATCAGGCCGTCGAGATACATCGGCGTTTCGGGAACGCGGACCGGATGGCGGGAATTGGAGATGGCGCCGTGGAGGTAGGTCAGCAGTTCGCCGCTGGTGAGCCCGCGCACTTCGGGCATGAAGCTATCCAAGAGGTCGAGCGCTCTATCGGTCTCCGTCAGGAACCCGGCGAGAGCTTCACGCCAGTCACGGCCCCCCGCCTCGTCTGCCCGCTCGACAAGGCGGCGACCGGCGGCATCGTGGCTGTCGGCAGGCGGCAACCAGGTGAGTGTCAGATAGAACGCGCTTTCGAAGTGTCGGCCTTCGGCGAGAAAGCCCTCGCGCCGTTCGCGCTCTACCAGCCAGCTGGCGGGATCGGGAAAGGCATCGTCGGGATAGGCCATCGCCTCGCGGCGTTCGGCCTCGAAGAACAGCGCCCAGCCCGATCCGAAGCGGCGCAGCACATTGTTGGCGCGCGCGGCAATCGAGACGAGGCCGCCGGAAGTCGAGGATTCCAGGTCAGGCCCGCGGAAGGCGAGCACCCGCAGGAACGATCCGTCCTTGTTCAGCATGACGCCGGGCGCGACGAGCGCTGCCCAAGGCAGGTGATCGGCAAGAGACGCCGGCTTCTCCCGGTATTCGGCAAGGTTCAGCATGCGTAGTATCCCCTCTGGCGCAGATGGCGAAGGAGGACGGGCGCGAAATCGGGATCGCGCCGCGCCGCGAGGACGGCGAGGCTGTGCCCCGCCGCCCAGATGGCGAGGCCGGCCAGCCACTGCTGCAGCCCGAGGCCCACCGCCATCGCCAGGGTGCCGTTGACGATGGCGATGCCCCGCGGCGCGCCGCCAAGCAGGATGGGCGCGCCGAGGCTGGCGTGTATCGGCACCTCGAACCCTTCGGTATGCTGGCCGGCTGCAATCATGCGACGAGCGCTCCGCCGCCGAAGCTGAAGAACGAGAGAAAGAAGCTGGACGCAGCAAAGGCGATCGAGAGACCGAACACGATCTGGATGAGCCGCCGGAAGCCGCCGGCCGTCTCCCCAAAGGCAAGCGTCAGACCGGTGACGATGATGATGATGACCGCCACGATCTTGGCGACCGGACCCTGTACGGATTCCAGCACTTGCTCGAGCGGCTGTTCCCAGGGCATCCCCGAGCCCGACGCCCAGGCCGGCGCGGCGAGGGAAAAGGCGATTGCTCCGGCAAGCAGCGAAGCGCAGGCAGCGCCCGGGCGCGCCCGGCGAAATGGCAGTGACATCATGGCGTCATTCTCCTTCTGGGGTTGAGGGGGACAAGAGGTCGGTAAGGCGGTAGTCGCCGCTGCCGGGGTCGAGGCCTTCGAGCCGCGCGATGGCGGCTATCCGCCGGGCAAGGCCCCGTCCGGCAATGAAGACGACCAGATCGATGGCCTCGGCAATGAGGCGGCGCGGCACCGTGACGACAGCTTCCTGGACCAGGCTCTCGAGCCGGTGGAGCGCAGCACCGGCGCCGTTGGCATGGATCGTCGCAATGCCGCCGGGGTGCCCGGTGTTCCAGGCCTTCAGCATGTCGAGTGCTTCGGGGCCCCGCACTTCCCCGACGATGATGCGATCGGGGCGCAGCCGCAGGGTCGAGCGAACGAGGTCGCCGATGGTGACGTGTCCCTGACGCGTGCGCAGTGCGACGGTATCGGGCGCGGGACTTTGAAGTTCGCGGGTATCCTCGATCAGGACGACCCGCTCGTCGAGTGACGCCATCTCGTTTAGCAAGGCATTGGCAAGTGTGGTCTTGCCTGACGAGGTTCCGCCGACGACGAGGATATTGGCGCGGTGAAGCACGGCTTGCCGCAGTATTTCGGCGGCCTCCCGGCTCATGATCCCGTCGGCGACATAGTCGCCGAGCGAATGGATGCGAGCAGCCGGCTTGCGGATCGAAAAGCACGGCGCCATCGCCACCGGCGGCAAGATCCCCTCGAAGCGCTCCCCTGCCCCTTCTCCGTGCGCGGGCAGTTCTGCCGAAACGATCGGCCGCTCGGCGTGCACTTCGCTGCGCACGTGGCTGGCGACGAGACGGATGATCCGCTCGACCTGGTCCTGTGCTATCCGCACTTCGGTATCCACCCTGCCCTCGCCCAGCAGGTCGAGGCGCAACATGCCGTCAGGATTGACCATGATCTCGATGACGCGCGGATCGCCGAGGGCCGCCTCGATTGCCGGTCCCATCGCACTGCGCAGCATCGAGCGCTTGCGCAGGTTGGTTTCAGCGCCCGTCACTGTGCTTCGCCGCCTTCGAGCGTGCGCCGGCCCTTGCCGACCTGCCGCGCGACCTGGTTCAGGAAAGCCTCGAACCGCATCGATCCGGCCGCTCTACCCGCGTGGTCGGTTTCGGCAAGCGGTGGATGGATCGCCAACTCGTAGCGAATAAATAGCGCCAGGGTTTCGAGCTCGATGTGGCTGTCGCGCACAAGCCGGTCGAGGCTGTCTGCGAGTCTGTCCAGCCTGCGCCCGAACCGCTCGTCGAGTTCGGACACGCCTTTCCGGTCAAGCCAGTAGCCAAGCGCCTGAGCGAGGATATCCGACTTGGTAACACCGCGCTTGCCGGCTAGCTCGATCAGCTTGTCGCTGACCGGCTTCGCCAGGAGAAACTGGTGGCGGATTTTCTGCACCATGGTCAAAGCTCCAGCTGGAATTGATCGGGATGATCGGGCGAGCCGATGGCGTAAGCCGCCCGCGCAAGACGCTGCTGAGACAGGTCGATGGCGCGCTTGTCCGCAGCAGGATCGTCATCGTCCGCCTCGAAGCCGAGCGCCGTGAGAGGAACCTGCGCAGGGGGCGGCGCTGACATCGCTTCATGTTCGGGCTGGCGCGCCTGTTCGCTACCGCCGCTACTTTCCTCAGGTTGGTCTGCCCCCCTCTCCGTCTTCGTATCGCTCATCGCCTCTGCCGCCCGCTCCACCGCCTTGCCGCAAGCCATAGGGGCCAGGCGGGCATCGACATCCCGGACCTGGCCTTGCCAATCGTCGGGGCGTGCCGGCGGCGCATCGTGATAGCCGTTGGCAGCAAGCTCGGGAGCCGGCAGCATCCGCTCCATGAAAGCGGGTTCCTCGAAATAACGCAGCTTGGTCGCGCGGACCGGCGGCATGCCGGAGGCAAGCACGAGCTCATCGGTTGCCGGCAGCTGCATGACCTCGCCGGGGGTCAGGAGCGCGCGCGCCGTTTCCTGCCGGCTGACCATCACGTGGGAGAGCCAGGGCGCGAGGCGGTGCCCGGCAAAGTTGCGCATCGCTCGCTGCTCGGTGGCCGTACCGAGGGCATCGGACAAGCGCTTGGCCGTGCGTTCGTCGTTGGTGGCAAAGGCGACCCGGAGGTGGCAGTTGTCGAGGATCGAATTGTGGTCGCCGTAGGCCTTCTCGATCTGGTTGAGGCTCTGCGCGATAAGGAAGGCGCGCACACCGTAGCCTGCCAGGAAAGCCAGACTGGTCTCGAAGAAATCGAGCCGCCCGAGCGCAGGAAACTCGTCGAGCATCATCAGCAGCTTGTGCCGCCGGGAACTGCCACCTTGCCTTGCGTGGTCCTGCAATTCCTCGGTAAGCCGCCGGCCGATCTGATTGAGGATGAGGCGGATCAGCGGCTTGGTGCGGCTGATGTCGGATGGCGGCACCACGAGGTAGAGAGAGGCGGGATGCTTGCCCTCAACCAGATCGGCGATCCGCCAATCCGAAGTCGAGGTGACCGCAGAAACGGTAGGGTCCCGGTAGAGCCCAAGGAACGACATCGCTGTCGAAAGCACGCCCGAACGCTCGTTGACCGACTTGTTTAGGACTTCGCGCGCCGCCGAGGCGACGACAGGATGTACCCTGGGCTTACCCGGCGTGCCGAGATGGTTGACCGACATCATCGCCCGCAATGTCGCTTCGAAATCGCGTCCCGGATCGGACAGGAATGTTGCGACGCCCGCCAGTGTCTTGTCCTGTTCGGCGTAGAGGACGTGCAGGATCGCGCCTACCAGCAAGGCGTGGCTGGTCTTCTCCCAGTGGCTTCGCCGCTCGAGGGCACCTTCAGGATCGACAAGGATGTCCGCGATGTTTTGGACATCGCGCACTTCATGCTGGCCCCGCCGCACTTCCAGCAGCGGGTTGTAGCGAGCCGAACGCGGGTTCGTCGGGTTGAACAGGAGGCAGTGCGAAAAGCTGGAACGCCAACCTGCAGTGAGCTGCCAGTTCTCACCCTTGATATCGTGGATGACAGCCGAGCCCAGCCAACTGAGGAGCGTCGGAACCACCAGGCCCACGCCTTTTCCCGACCGCGTCGGGGCAAACGCCATGACATGTTCCGGGCCATCATGCCGCAGGTAGTCTGCGCCCATCCGCCCGAGGAAGACGCCCTGGGAGGCAAGAAGACCGCCCTTGCGCAGATCTTTTCGCTCCGCCCAGCGTGCCGAGCCATAGGTCGTGACATTACGCTGCTGCCGCGCACGCCAGACCGATCCGAAAATAGCAGCCCCGCATCCGGCAAGGCCGCTCGCCGCAGCAATCGCTCCCGCCTCATCGAAGACGATCGGCGCGTAGGCATCGAACTCGAACCACCAGACGAACAATGCCCAGGGTTCGTAGATGCGCCAGTGACCCAGGCGAAGCCAGGGTTCGCCAAGCTCAGGTTGATAGGCAAGCTCGGCAGCGACCCACTGGGTCGCGAACCATACGCCGGCCAGGACAATGCCGAACACGACCAGCATCTGGCCGATCAGGAGCTTCGTTGGGGTCATGTGTGCCTCCGTCCGCGGCAGCAACAGCCCCCCGAACGATGCTCACAATCTCAAACGTGGCTTTCCAGCGGCAGACCCTGTCTGGCGCAGTGAGGTGCCTTTCCGGGGCAACTGAATGACCGAAACAGGAATACTCAAGAACTGATCAGCTGGCGACGTTGCCCCACTTCGGCGCTGGCACAATTGATGCGTACGCCTTGTCGAAGGGAGCCCATGTTCCTGGCGGAACCTTGCGAGTGATGTTTAGAGATGACCGCTAGACCGCATGATTAAGCTCCGCCGCCCAAAAGGCCAATCACGCTGCGCGGGGCCTCCTCGCCGAAGAACAGCTCGAGATTTGCGGCCGAGGCCCGCGCCACGGCTTCCGCACGTGGAAACAGGTCGCTCTCGTACGCAGTCAATGCTGCCTCGACGTCGTTTGGATGGCGGAGGATCGCCTCCGCCAGTCTTGCACCGTCATCCATCGCAAGGTTGGCACCCTCACCGGCAAATGGCGACATTAGATGGGCGGCGTCCCCGATGAGCGTCACACCCGGCACGCGCAGCCACGACATGCCGACCGGGAGCGCGAAGATTGGCCTGGGGATGGGATCGATGCTGCTGTCGCGAATGAAGGCGGTCAGCGTCGGTGCCCATCCGTCGAACTCGTCCGCAATCCGGCCAAGCGCCGCCGCAGTGTCAGTAAAATCTATCTTGCCGAACCACTTCTCGGGCCTGTTGAGCGCGGCATACCCCCGGGCCGTCCCGTCCGCGTAGCGGTGGACCATGATCCCCTTGCCCGGCGCGAGCGCCATCAGAGTGCCGCGGCCGATCACTCCAATCGACGCTGCTTCCTTCACAGCGTCCAGCAGTGCAATTTCGATAAAGCAGGTGCCGGAATAAATAGGCGTCGCCGAAGACAGGAGCGGCCGTACCTTCGACCAGGCACCATCGGCACCGACCAGCAGGTCGACCGTTGCGCCAGTCCCATCGCTGAAGGCGATAGCGTGCCCTCCCTCTCCGAGGGAAGTCAGCGCGGTCGCTTTACTACCCCATCGGATCGCCCCGTCTGGCAGGGATCTCATCAGCATCGTTCGAAGCTCGCCGCGATCAACTTCCGGGCGCGTCGAAGCAGAGCTGCCTGGCTTGTCGAACAAAACTGTACCGTCCGGGTCAACGACACGCTTGGCGTCTTCGCCGGGACGCACAAGGCTCTGGAAGGCATCGTGCAGGCCTGCCGCCTCCAGCGCGCGCTGACCGCTATGCTCATGAATATCGAGCAGGCCGCCTTGTGTACGCGCCAAGGGTGATGCTTCCCCTTCGAAGATCGACGCGGCGATCCCGTGCCGATGAAGGACACGTGCTAGCGTCAAGCCGCCGAGACCTGCGCCGATGATGCCGATGGTACGATTCACGATAGCGCTCCTGTCGGCGCGTCGGCCATACCGACACGCATGATGGTTGGAGACGCTGGTCGGTCATGCCTGGAATACCCGACTTATTCGCGACAGAGCGGGTCCTGGTCGCCTCGCTCAGTCGTTTTTCGCGACGGACGATGAATATTGTTTGCCGCCAAAAATGGCAATAGCCGACCAGCTTGAGACATTCCCTGATTTGCGGTTGAACGGTTGATCGCACCAAAAGCGGCCGTTCTCCCGACCTTTGCCTTTTAGCCTTCGCGGGTCGGCCCTGAGGCGTCCCATGCCCGCCGATGCACACAGAACACCATTCGTCCTTTATATGCCTGTCCCGTCGGCGAGTTATTTTGGGTCTGACTCAAATTCCGTGCAGATTTGACAAATCCGAAGGGTAGCCGCGAACTCCAGCTCACGAAAAGCGAGGAGTACGGGTCAATGGCCGT
>NZ_SODQ01000012.1:0-97282 GCF_004368805.1 Novosphingobium sp. PhB55
CTCACCACCGAGGCCGGATCGCTCAACGACCAGGCCGCCCGCTTCGATACCGGCGCGCGCAGGCAGGAGTTCCGTCTCTCCTCCGTCGCCTGACGTCTCCGACGCTCCTTTCTGCGCCCGCGAGTCCAGCCGGATCCGCGGGCGCAGCTTTATCGGCGGTCAAGACGGTTGCAGCCTGCCCATCGGCAATGGCACAGGCGAAATGGAGAAGATGAAGCGGCGCGGGACATTGCTGTTCCCGGCCGTGTCGAAACTGCAGGATGATCCAGCGCATGACGATCCATGGAGCGATAGAGGCCGGCGGCACCAAGTTCGTCTGCGCCGTGGGCGCCGCCGAAACGGGCTCGCTCCGCACGGCCACGATTGCCACGCGCGATCCCGACAGCACTTTCGCCGAAGTGGCGGCCTTCTTCGAGGATGCCGCCGATCTGGGCCCGGTTTCGGGGATCGGCATCGCCAGCTTCGGGCCCGTGGGCGTCGATCCGGCCTCGCCCGATTACGGCAGGATCCTGGCGACTCCCAAGCCGGGCTGGGAAGGGACCGACCTGCTCGCCCGCGTCCGCGCATTCCGCGATGTCCCGCTTGCCATCGACACTGACGTCAATGCCGCGGCATTGGCCGAAGTCGCAGCGGTGGGCGGTGACTTGCGCCAGCTTGCCTATGTCACGGTCGGCACCGGGATCGGCGTCGGGCTGGTCAGCGAGGGCAGGGCGGTCCACGGCATCGGCCATCCCGAGGCCGGCCATATCCTGGTCCGCCGCCATCCCGCGCATGGGGATTTCGCCGGAACCTGCCCCTTCCATGGCGACTGCCTGGAAGGCCTTGCCGCCGGACCCGCCGTCAGCGCGGCATGGGGCTCTCCCGCTTCGGAGCTGCCGGCCGATCATCCCTTCTGGGCGGTGGAAGCCGACTATCTTGCGCAGCTCTGCATGACGCTGTTCCTGACGATGGCGCCGGAGCGCATCGTCATGGGCGGCGGGGTGATGAAGCAGGAGCGGCTGCTGCCGCTGATCCGGGCGCGAACCGCTGAACTGCTGGGCGGCTATGTCCAGGGCGCGCGCGACATGGCGGCGATGGAGCAGCGGATCGTCGGCCCCGCCTGCCGTGAGCCCTCGGGCCTTGTCGGCGCTTTCCTGCTGGCGGAACGGGCCGCGCGCCACCATGCCGGCACGGCCAGCCGCGCTTGAAGCCAGCCGCGCTTGAAGCTTGGCGAGCTGGGCCTCAGGCCGTGCGGGAGGTAAGCAGCGCCGCTCCGAAGCCGACGAAGATCGATCCGGTGACGCGGTTGAACAGCCGCTTCACCGAGGGCTTGCGCAAGTGGGTGGAAAGCGATCCGCCCGCCAGCGCGTAAGTGCAGTACCAGAGCATTTCGATCACCGCGAACGTACCGACGAGCAGGGCGAACTGCGGTGCCTTGGGCTCGGCGGGATTGATGAACTGGGGGAAGAAGGCCGCTGCGAACAGCAGCAGCTTGGGGTTGCTGATGGCGATCGTGAAGCCGCCGCGGAACAGTGCGGCGGGCGAACTGCGGCGGGTCAGCCCTTCGTCGACCACGGTTTCGGCAGAGACTTTCGCACGCCAGGACTTGATGCCGAGATAGACGAGGTAGGCGACGCCGAAGTAGCGCAGCACCTCGAAGGCACCGGGGATCGCCTTGAGCAGGGCGGTCAGGCCCGCGGCCGAGGCGGCGAGGACCAGCGTGATGGCCAGCATGCAGCCCGCCATGGCCGCCATGCTGCGGCGGAAGCCGAATTCCACGCTCCGCGTCATGACGTGAAGCATGTTCGGTCCGGGCGTGCCGGAAAGTAGGAAAACGGCGAAGGCGTAAAGCCACCATGTCTGGAATGTCATAATTCGTCTCTGCAGGTTTGTCCGTTTCGCGTAGGCCCGGGGGCGGGGGATCGCAATGGTCTTGGTGATCCGCGCTTGCGCCCTTGCCGCGTATCGGCGGCGCGGACTTCGCGCTGGCGGCCCGACGGATTGGCGATGCGGGGCGCCTTGGCAACTGCGCGCGAACGCCGGTTCGCGCGCGGAGGCTTCGGCGGCTCAGACCGCTTCGATCAGGAGCGTGTCGATGGTGAAGGAACCGTCAGGTTCAATCTCGAAGTGCGCCGATACCTCGCTGCTCGCGGCCAACTGGAGCGCGCGGATGGCGGCGATCTGGGCGGGCGGGGTCTGCATGCGGCCGGTCCAGTCGGCGAAGTCCATACGCAGGCGCGCGCTGGTCATCCGGGTGACGGCAAAGCCAGCGCCGCCCAGCATGGCCAGCCATTGCGCCGCGGAATAGTCACGAACGTGCGAGAGATCGCGCAGCAGTTCGACTGCCTGGAGATGCGTGTCCGCCGCGGGATCGGCCGGTGCGACCACGTCCATGAATATGGCCGGGCTGTTCGGCGCGAGCACGCGGCGCGCCTCGCGCAGGCCCGCCTCCGCGCCGCGCCAGTGATGGGTCGAGAAACGGCAGGCGAGGAAGTCGAAGGTGCCGTCGGCAAAAGGCAGCGCCTCGGCAGCAGCGGGCTGAACGGCGATATTGGCGAGGCTGCGGCGCTCCGCTTCGGCGGACACCACTTCCAGCATTCTCGGCGCCAGATCGCAGGCGGTCACTTTTCCGGCATGCGGTGCCATGGCGTACCCGGCGTGGCCGCCGCCTGCGCCGAGGTCCAGCGCATGGGCGGGCCGCGCTTCTCGCGCCCGCTCGGCAATGCGGTCGAGATCGGCGCCGGCGGCGTGGACCTTGCTGGTGACATAGGCGGCGGCCGTGGCGCCGAACTGGCGGTCCACCAGCGCATGCCGGCTGGGTTTGGTCTGGTCTTCAGTCATGGGTTTCTCCTTGCGAAGCCCCGATCGGCGCAACTATAGCCTGTTACAATGAACATTGTTATCCTGTTATAAAGGCTACCATGCGGAACGAGGAGCAAAGACGGCTGCTGGGCGCTTTCGTCCGCACGCGGCGCGAGAGCATGACGCCCGAGGGACACGACCGGCGCCGCCGCACGCCCGGTCTGCGGCGCGAGGAGCTTGCAGCCCGCGCGGCCATCGGCACCACCTGGGTGGCCTGGATCGAGCAGGGCCGCGACGTGCGTCCCTCCGCCGAAACACTGGCGCGACTGGCCTCCGGGCTGAGCCTGTCGGCGGCCGAGCGCGACTATCTTTTCTCTCTCGCCGGGCGGCACGATCCGGTCGATCCCTTTGCCGATGCAGGGCAGGCGGCTCCGCCGGCCATCGCCGCCCTGGTGGGGGAGATCGCGTGGCCGTGCTATGCACTCGACCCGGCATGGACGCTCTGCGCCGCGAATCCGGCCGCCCGGCAGCTGTTCGTGGGGCTGTTCGAGGACGAGCCCGCGCCGAACCTGCTGCGCTATGTCTTCACGCACCCGGCCGCACGCGCGCTTCTGCCCGACTGGAACGCCCGCGCCGGGCGCTTGCTCGCGGAGTTCCGGCGCGACTACAGCCACGGCCTGGCAGATCCGCGCGTGCAGGGCGTGGTCCAGTGGCTGCAGGAACAGAGCCCCGAGTTCCGGGAGTCGTGGAACGCGCAGACGGTGCTGGCGCGGGAGGGCGGAACGCGAAGTTTTCGCCACCCCGATCGGGGCCTGCTGCATTTTACCCAGCATACGCTGGCAGACGTGGAGCGTGGCGATTTCCGGGTCGTCTTCCTGCAACCCGCGGAAACGCGCGGCTGAATCGCCTCGCCACTAGGCCGGCGGCGATACGGACCAGCAACAATCATGAAATCGATTCATGAGAGTATTCCGTTCAGCGCATTTTTCTATCGCCGAGAGGGTCGTTAGGGGCTTAACTATTCCAGCAGGATTTCCCGTCCGTTTCCGCTGCCCCGGCAGAGGAGGGTCGCAGCGGCGGGGACTCAACCAAAAAATGATTCGGAGAGGAATTCGCCTGTCCGGTGCGCGTGTCCGCGTGCCGGGCGGCCTATGGAGTTCTCGATGCTAGGTATCGTCAAGACCGCGCTGCACCGCCCCCTGACATTCATCGTCATGGCCATCATCATCGCCATCGGCGGCTTGCTGGCGGCCTTCCGCACGCCGGTCGACATCTTTCCCGAAATCAAGGTGCCGGTCATCGCGGTGGCCTGGACCTATTCGGGTCTCGCCCCGCAGGACATGACGGATCGCATCATCACGCCATACGAGCGCGTGCTGACGACGACCGTCAACGATATCGAACATATCGAGAGCCAGTCGTTCCAGGGCATGGGGATCGTCAAGATCTACTTCCAGCCCGGCGCGGACATCCGCACCGCCACGGCGCAGGTCACCTCGGTTTCGCAGACGGTGCTGCGCCAGATGCCGCCCGGCATCACGCCGCCGCTGATCCTGAACTACAGCGCCTCTACCGTGCCGATCCTCCAGCTGGCATTGTCCGGCGAGGGGATGACCGAGCAGCAGCTCTTCGACATCGGCCAGAACCAGATCCGCACCGGCCTCGTCACCATTCCGGGCCTGGCCATGCCGTTCCCCTCGGGCGGCCGCCAGCGCCAGGTCCAGATCGACCTCGATCCGCAGGCGCTCCAGTCCAAGGGCCTTTCCGCGGTCGACGTGGGCAACGCCATTGCCGCGCAGAACCAGATCAACCCGGCGGGCTTCGTCAAGATCGGCGCCACCCAGTACTCGGTGCGCCTGAACAACACCCCGGATTCGATCGCGGCGCTCAATGACTTGCCGGTCAAGGTCGTGAACGGCGCCACCATCTACATGCGCGACGTGGCCTTCGTGCGCGACGGCAGCGCCCAGCAGCAGAACGTCGTCCATGTGGAAGGTCGCCGCTCGGCCCTGCTGACCGTGCTCAAGAACGGCGCCACGTCCACTCTTTCGATCGTCGACGGCGTGAAGTCGGCCCTGCCCAAGATCGCCGAGACCCTGCCGGACAATCTCAAGATCCTGCCGGTGGGCGACCAGTCGCTCTTCGTGAAGGCGGCGGTCAACGGCGTGATCCACGAAGGCGCCATTGCCGCCGCGCTGACCTCGCTGATGATCCTGCTGTTCCTGGGATCCTGGCGCTCGACGGTGATCATCGCGCTGTCGATCCCGCTGGCGGTGCTGGCCGCGATCGCCATGCTGGCGGTCTTCGGGCAGACCCTGAACGTGATGACGCTGGGCGGATTGGCGCTGGCGGTCGGCATCCTCGTCGACGACGCGACCGTGACCATCGAGAACATCAACTGGCACCTCGAACAGGGCAAGGGCGTGATGGAGGCGATCCTCGACGGCGCCGCCCAGATCGTCACCCCGGCCTTCGTCTCGCTGCTCTGCATCTGCATCGTCTTCGTGCCGATGTTCTTCCTGCCGGGCGTCGCAGGCTACCTGTTCGTGCCGATGGCGCTTTCGGTGGTCTTCGCGATGATCGCCTCGTTCATCCTGTCGCGCACCCTGGTGCCGACCATGGCGATGTACCTGTTGAAGCCGCACGCCCCGCATGGTGAGAATTCGCACAATGCCGGCGCGCCGGATTCGCGCAATCCGCTGGTCCGTTTCCAGCGCGGTTTCGAAGCCCGCTTCGAGAAGCTGCGCGACGGCTATCTCGGCCTGCTGCACCGGGCGCTTCAGGGGCAGCGGACTTTCATGATCGGCTTCCTGGCGGTCGTCGTCATCTCGTTCGGACTGATGCCTTTCCTGGGCAGCAATTTCTTCCCCACCGTCGATTCCGGCCAGATCGCCATGCACGTCCGCGTGCCGGTCGGCACCCGCATCGACGAGACGGCGCTGCGCTTCGAACGCATCGGCGCGCAAGTGCGGCAGATGATCCCCGCGGCCGAAGTGGCCTCGATCACCGACAATATCGGCCTGCCGGTCAGCTCCATCAACACCGTCTACAACAACAGCGGCACCATCGGTCCGCAGGACGGCGACATGCTGATCACGCTGAACAAGGGCCATGCCCCGACCGACGGCTATGTCGAGCGGCTGCGCCGCGAACTGCCGCGCGCGTTCCCCGGCACCCAGTTCTCGTTCCTGCCGGCCGACATCACCAGCCAGATCCTGAACTTCGGTTCGCCTTCGCCGATCGACGTGCAGATCGCCGGCAAGGACCTGGCCGCCTCGCGCGTCTATGCGCGCAAGCTCATGGCCAAGCTGACGCGCATCCCCGGCCTTGCCGACATGCGCCTCCAGCAGCCGGCGAATTCGCCGCAGCTCGACGTCGACGTCGATCGCGCCCGCGCCGGTCAATATGGCCTCACCGAAAAGGACGTGACCACCAGCCTCGGCAACTCGCTGGCAGGAACCTCGCAGACCGCGCCGGTGTTCTTCGTGAATCCCGACAACGGCGTGCAATATGCCGTGGTGGCGCAGGCACCGGAATATGCGGTGGATTCCATGAGCAAGCTGTCGAACCTGCCGGTTTCAGGGGCCGCCGCCGGTACCCGCCCGCAGCCGCTCGGCGCGCTGGCCACGCTGACCCGCTCGACCACGGCCCCGGTCGTCTCGCACTACAACATCGCGCCGGTGATCGACATCTACGGCACGCCGCAGGGCCGTGACCTCGGCGCCGTGGCAGGCGACGTGCAGCGCGCGATCGACTCGCTCAAGGCCGAGGCGCCCAAGGGCTCGACGATCACCATCCGCGGCCAGTACCAGACGATGAACACCGCCTTCTCCGGCCTCGGCTGGGGGCTGCTGGCAGCGGTCGTGCTGATCTACCTGCTGATCGTGGTCAACTTCCAGTCCTGGCTCGATCCCTTCGTCATCATCACCGCGCTGCCGGCCGCCCTGGCAGGGATCGTGTGGATGCTGTTCGCGACCGGAACCACGCTGTCGGTCCCGGCCCTGACAGGCGCGATCATGTGCATGGGCGTGGCCACGGCCAATTCGATCCTGGTCGTCAGCTTCGCGCGCGAGAAGCTCGCGGAAAGCGGCGACGCGGTGAAGGCGGCCATGGAGGCTGGCCTCGTCCGCTTCCGTCCGGTGCTCATGACCGCGCTGGCGATGATCATCGGCATGGGCCCGATGGCACTCGGCCTCGGCGAGGGCGGCGAGCAGAACGCTCCGCTCGGCCGCGCCGTCGTCGGCGGCCTGATCTGCGCCACTATCGCAACCCTTCTTTTCGTTCCCACCGTCTTCGCCTTCGTCCACGGCCGTCGCCGCGAGAAGGCCGCCCCCCAGGAAGTGCAGGCCGCCCATGCATGATTCGACCTCTGAACCTGCTCACCAGTCCACCGGACCGGAGAGCCGCACCCTCAAGCGCGTCGGAATCGGCGCCGCGGTGATCGCGCTGGCAGTGGTCGGCGCGGGCATCGCCAGCCGCCTGAGCGCCACGCGCGATCTGGAAGTCGTGGCCGAAGACGCGGCGGTGCCCACCGTCGCGGTCGTCTCTCCGGCCGGCGCGGCCGATGCCGGCGGCCTTGCGCTGCCCGGCACCGCCCAGGCATTCAACAGCGCGGCGATCTATGCCCGCACCAACGGCTACGTGCGCAGCTGGCAGGCCGACATCGGCGACAAGGTGGGGGCCGGGCAGACCCTGGCCGTGCTCGATGCACCGGAAGTGGATCAGCAGCTGGCGCAGGCCAAGGCCGACTATCAGACCGCGCTGGCCAACCAGCGCCTTGCCGCCACGACCTCCAAGCGCTGGAGCGCCATGCTCAAGCAGGACGCGGTCTCGCAGCAGGAAGTGGACGAGAAGGCCGGTGACCTCGCCGCCAAGACCGCCCTTGCCAATGCCGCGCTCGCCAGCGTGCGCGAGCTTGAGGCCACGCGCGGCTTCACCCGGCTCTCCGCGCCGTTCGCAGGTATCGTGACCAGCCGTTCGGCGCAGATCGGCGCGCTTGTCGTGGCCGGCAATGCCGCTGCGCAGCCGCTGTTCACCGTCTCCGACGTCCACCGCATGCGCGTCTATGTCCGCGTGCCGCAGATATACTCGGCGCAAGTCAAGCAGGGCGTCGGCGTCGACCTGAGCTTGCCCGAATATCCGGGCCGCACGTTCCCCGGCACCGTCACTCGCAGCGCCGGGGCCGTCGATGCCCAGTCCGGCGCCGTGCTCGTGGAAGTGCAGGCGGACAACAGCGAAGGCGCGCTCAAGCCGGGCGCTTTCGTCCAGGCCCACTTCGACGTGGCAGGCGGCGTGCAGGGCCTGACCCTGCCGGGCAGCACGATCCTCTACACCGACAAGGGCCCGAGCGTGGCCGTCGTCGGCGCCAACAACCGCGTGACGGTGCGCCCGGTCACCATCGCCCGCGATCTGGGCAAGACGGTGGTGGTCTCGGTCGGCGTCAAGCAGGGCGAGCGGGTGGTGGACAGCCCGCCGGATTCGATGCGCAGCGGGGACGCGGTGAAGATCCAGAAGCCTGCAGCTCCTGCCGATGCCAAGGGCGCGGCCCATGGCGGCTAGGTTCGGCGCAGCCGCTGCGCTGCTGCTTGCGGGGTGCTCGATGGCCGGGTGCTCCATGGCGCCCGACTATCACGCGCCCGAAACCGCTGCTCCGCCCGCTTTCCGCGAGGTTGCGGGCTGGTCGCAGGCCGCCCCGCGCGATGCCGAGGCCCGCGGCGACTGGTGGACGATGTTCGGCGATCCCACGCTGGACGATCTGGAAAAGCGCGCAGAGACCGCCAGCCCCACGCTGGCCGCCGCGCTCGCCCGCTACGACCAGGCCCGCGCCGCTGCCGGTGTCACCGCGTCGGACCTCTATCCCACGGTCGGCGTCAGCGGCGAAGCCTCGCGCGATCGCGTCTCGGCGGGCCGGCCGCTGTCGACCGGCTCGGCACGGACCTACAACGACTATGTGGTCGGCGGCAGCCTGTCCTACGAACTCGACCTCTGGGGCCGGGTGCGCAATTCGGTGAAGGCAGCTGATGCGGAAGCGGTCGCTACCGGCGGGGATCTCGCCTCGGCGCGGCTCAGCCTGCAGGCTTCGGTGGCGGACGCCTATCTGCGTCTGCGCGGGCTGGATGCACAGGCAGACCTGTTGAACCGCTCGGTGGAGGCGTTCGAACGGGCGCTGAAGCTTACCGATACGCGCCATTCGGGCGGTATCGCCTCGGGCATCGACGTCAACCGCGCCCGCACCGTGCTCGGCAATGCCCGCGCCCAAGTCTCGGCCGTCGCCAACGAACGCGCGGCGACCGAGCATGAACTGGCCGCGCTGATCGGGCTGACGCCGGCCGAGTTCTCCCTGCCGATGCGGAGCGAGCCGCTCGACGTGCCGGGCGTTTCCGTGGGCGTGCCGTCGGAGCTGCTCCAGCGCCGTCCCGACATCGCGGCGGCAGAGCGCCGGGTCTTTGCCGCCAATGCCCGTATCGGCGTGGCGAAAGCGGCATGGTTCCCGTCGATCGGCCTCGGCGCGGCAGGGGGCTGGCAGACGACGCATGGCGATCTGCTGAAGACGCCCAACACGTTCTGGTCGCTCGGCCCGGTCTCGGCATTGCTGACGCTGTTCGACGGCGGCGCGCGCAAGTCGCAGGTCAAGATGTCGCGTGCGGAGTACGAGGAAGTGGCGGCGAACTATCGCTCCATCGTGCTGGGCGCGTTCCAGGACGTGGAGGATGCGATCGCGGCCATGCATCACCTCGAAAACCAGGCCGGCGCGCAGAGCGAGGCGGCCCAGGCGGCCAGGCGCACCAGCGAGATCGCGCTCTCGCGCTACCGCGACGGCGCGGCGGACTATCTCGAAGTGGTGACGGCGCAGACCGACGCGCTGGACGCGCAGCGTTCGTGGATCAGCGTCCAGACCTCGCGAATGCGGGCCAATGTGGCTTACGTCCGCGCCATGGGCGGGATGAGCTAGGGCTCACACTGCTCAGACGACGATTGAAGTGCAAGGAAATGCGCCCGTGCCGGAAGGAACGGGCGCCTTTCCTTGCATCAGGCCGCTGCGGGTTGCAGCCCGGCCGTGCGCGAGACGATATCCGCCGCAATGCGGATCGGATCCTCGCCGGCGATGAAGGGGGTGCCGTCGGGCTTCCAATCGAGGCCGCCGATCGAATAGCGCATCCGCTCCTTCTGCCAGGCCACGTAGGCGCGGTGATCGGCGAAGGCCTGGTCGATCGCGGCGATCGGGTCGGCATCGGGCGTGACGACATCCCCGAAGTGCCACATGGCGTAGTCCTCGCAGTCCTGCCAGTCGGCGCCATGGGCATTGACGAAGAGGCAGGCGCGCGGGCGGATCAGGAACTCGTAGACCTGGCTGCTGACATCGCCCAGGTAGAGATCCGCACCGCAGGTATACGTCATGTCGTTGCAGCGCGGCGAGCCCAGGTCGACGATCACTTGACCCGGCACGGCCAGCGCTTCCCATTCGCGGCGCTGGCGCGCGGACCAGCGGGCGGCCATGCGGACGTGCGGCGCGACGACCAGGTTGTAGCGGCCGTCCCTGACCACGGCCTCGATCAGTTTCCGGGCGAAAGCGTCGAAGGAATTGAGCTTCCTGGTGAAGTGCGGGTTGTAAAGGATCGTCTTGCGCCCGTTCGCGAACAGCGGCGCGCGGTCGATCCCCGTTCGCAGCATCGCGGCGAGCTTGATCGGGCCGGCGGCCGTGCAGCGTTCCGGGGTGACGAGACCGGCCTCCAGCAGGCGGTCGCGGTCCTTGGCGCCGGCCACGATGACGTGGTCGAACAGCTCGAAGCGCTTCTCGAAACCGACGGCGCGGTCTCCGGCACCATGAGGGATGTGCACGAGCGGCGGACACTGCTTCCACAGCCGCGGCAGGATCGTCGAGGTCCGCTCGGCGCAGAGGATCAGTTCGGCATCGCGCAGCAGCGGCGACCAGTAGAGCAGGCGGGCCAGCTTGCGCGCGAAGCCCGGAACGATCGCGCCGAGTGCTGCCGGAAGGCGCATCTCCACCAGGGCCGGCAGCGGCAGCCCCATGCCGGCGGCAAGATCGCGCACTGCGCGGGCATCGGCGGCCTTGGGCACGAAGATCTTCACCGTGCCCGGATGGCGCCGCTCCAGTTCGCAGGCCACCGGGACGATATGGGGCAACTGATGCGCGCCGCCGATCGCCAGGACATGGATGAGGCCGGGCTTCGCGCCCCGCAGCGTGGTGGCGGGTGGCGGCATGGGAACGTGCGAGGGGGCTGCAATCAAAGCGGACATCCTGCCCCCATGCGCGATTTCCGTCGCGGGATGATTGCGGAAACATTTGGATTTGCCCATCTTGCCGCGCCGACCCCGCTCTCGACGGCGCGGCCTCGTGCCGGTACGAGCACGATTCCCGTCCTTAATCCCGCCCGGACACGAACAATGCAGATACTGCTGGTCGAAGACGATGAAAGCCTGGCCGCCCATGTCGCGGCAGGGCTTCGCGAGGCCGGGCATGTCGTGGAACATTGCGCGGATGGGCGCGAGGGCCTGGTCCAGGCGACTTGCGAAATCTACGACGTGATCGTGCTGGACCGCATGCTCCCTTCGCTCGACGGGCTCAAGCTGCTGGCGGCGCTGCGGGCGACGGAGAACGCCACGCCGGTGCTGATCGTCAGTGCGCTGGGCGATGTGGACGAGCGCGTGCGCGGCCTGCGGGCGGGCGGGGACGACTACATGGCCAAGCCTTTCGCCCTGTCCGAACTGCTCGCCCGGGTCGAGAGCCTGGGCAGGCGCGGCGCGGCGGTTGCGGAGCCGAGCGACCATTTGCGGGTGGCGGACCTGGAGATCGACCTTGTCGCCCATGTCGTCTCGCGCGCCGGGCGGCGGATCAACCTGACCCTGCGGGAACTGCGAATCCTGGCCTATCTGGCGCGCAATGCCGGGCGGGTGGTGACGCGGTCCATGCTGCTGGAGAACGTCTGGGACTACAATTTCGACCCCCAGACCAATATCATCGACCAGCATATCTCGAAGCTGCGGCAGAAGATCGCGCGGGAGGACGAGGCGCCGCTGATCCATACGATCAGGGGGCTCGGCTATGTCATGCGCCCCGAATGACCGCGGCCTGATACCGGGATGATGCGGCCATGACCCGCCTTTTTCGCAGCCTGTCGTTCCGTCTGGCGCTGACCTATGCGCTGCTGTTCAGCCTGTCCGTCGGCCTGCTGTTCGGCGCGGGGTACTGGTGGCGGGTGGTGCGGCCGATGGCGGACGTGCGGGCCACGGTGGAGGCCGAGGCGGGCGAGGTGGCGCGGATCTATCGCAAGTCGGGGATCGCTGCGGCCCGCGCGGCGCTGGACCGGCGCGCGCATACCGCTGCGGCGCGCGTGCCCTTCCATGTGCTGGTGGCGCCCGATGGCGAGATCGTGGCCGCCAATCTGCCGAGCTGGCCGCCGCGGCCGGCGCGGGATCTTTCGGTGATCGAGGCGGACAAGTTCGTCGACGGGTTCGAGATCGACCATTCCGCTTTCGTCCGCGATCGGGCCATGCCGGACGGCGCGCGTGTGATCGTGGGGCGCGACGTGCAGGACATCGTCGATGACGAGGACCTTCTGCGCACCGGCGCTCTCTGGATGCTCTTCGGCTCGCTGGCGCTGGGCATAACCGGCGGCTGGCTGATGAGCCAGGCCATCGGCAAGCGGATCGAGGCGGTGGTGAACACCGCGCTCCAGGTGATGGAGGGGGACTTGTCCGGCCGTGTCCCGGTGCGCGGCACGCGCGACGATTTCGACCGGCTCTGCGCGACGCTCAACCTGATGCTGTCGCGGATCGAGACCCTGTTCGAGGCGGTGCGGCGCGTGTCCGACAATGTCGCGCACGAGCTGCGCACCCCGCTGGCGCGTCTGGCGGGCAAGCTGGAAGTGCTGGAACACGATCTTGGCGAGGACTTCAGAGGCGATCCCGCCGCGCGGCAGGCGGTGGCCGAAGCCATCGTCGAGGCCAACCGGCTGCGGGCGATCTTCGCAGCCCTGATCCGCATCTCGCGGCTGGAAGGCGGCCGGGCGACGGTGCATCTTCAGCGCACCGACGTCGTGCAACTGCTGGAAGACGTGGTGGAATTCTACCAGCCCGAGGCCGAGCGGCGCGGTATCGATCTGGTGCTCGACGCGCGGCGGCCGCTGGTGGCGGATCTCGATCTGGACATGGTGTTCCAGGCGATGTCCAACTTGCTCGACAATGCCCTGAAGCATGTGCCGGACGGCAGCCGCGTCGATGTGCGGGCCGGGCGGCAGGGCGCTGAGCTTCTGCTGGCCGTGGCGGACAACGGGCCGGGCCTGTCCCCCGCCGATCTTGCGCGGGTGACCGAGCCGTTCTACCGCGCCGAGGGTTCGGCGGGGATCCCCGGTGAAGGGCTTGGGCTCAGCATGGTCGCCGCGATCGCGCAAGTTCACGGGGCGAGGGTTGTCTTCAGCGACAATCGTCCGGGCCTGAGCGTGGTGCTGCGCTTTCCCGTCAGGCCGTTATAGCATGCCGCTGCAGGGCCATCTCCCACCCGCCAAGCGACGTGCTTGATGCTTTAAAAAAATATACGATATATAATCTGTTCATTTTCAGGCTAGCCAGATCGGTTTCGATATTACAGACCAAATGCAAACGACGAGAGCGAGCATGATGGCAAACAAGAGGCCGGGCATGGAATCAGGCGAGGCCGGCGAAGCGCTTCCGCTGTTGAGCGGGCGCCTGCATCATGCAGTGGCCCAGAGACTGGCCACGCATGTCGTCAATGGCGACTATCCTCCGGGGCACGTATTCCCGGCCGAAGTGGAGCATGCCGAACTGCTCGGCGTCTCGCGCTCGGTCCTGCGCGAGGCGTTTCGCATGTTGACGGCGAAAGGCCTGGTCAGCAGCAGGCCCAAGGCAGGGACTCGCGTGAACGAGCGGCGCAAGTGGAACCTGCTCGATCCCGATGTGCTCTCCTGGCAGATCCAGTGCGGCGCCAGTGACGAATTCCTGCGCGACTTGTTCGAACTGCGCATGGTGGTGGAGCCGCAAGCAGCGGAAATGGCTGCCCTGCGGCGAGACGAGCGGCAATTGCTGGACATGGCCAACGCGCTGGATTCCATGGAGCGCTATACCCTCACCAGCCCCAAGGGCCGGGCGGCGGACATCCGCTTCCACGAACTGCTGATGGAGGCCACCCGCAACGAGATGCTGCTGGCGCTGTCGAACTCGATCTCGACCGCCATCGCCTCGACGACGGCGATCAAGCACGGCATGCAGGACAGCCCGCGCGATCCCATGCCAGAGCATCACGCGCTCTATGCCCAGATCGCCGAGGGCAATCCTGCAAAGGCCCGCAAGGCGATGATCACGCTGATCGAACTCGCCCATGCCGATACCCAAGTGGCGCTGCGCCGCTGAAGTCGTGACGGAATTGCTGCAAAGAAAGGATTGACTCCAGACCCCCTCGTTCTATCAATACCGTATACGATATTCGATAGGGGTTTTAAAATGCAGGCCAATCGGCGCGAATGGATGGCTGGCGTGGCGGCGCTGGCTATTTGCTCTGTCCCTCTCAAGGGCTTTGCGGCCGTCGTCGCTCCCAAGCTGCCGATCAAGGCGAAGCCGCTGCCGCTGACCGACGTGCGCCTGGCGCCGTCGGACTATGCCACGGCGGTGAACGTCAATGTCGACTACCTGATGTCGCTCAGCCCCGATCGCTTCCTGCACAACTTCCGCAAGTACGCCGGGCTGGAGCCCAAGGCGCCGATCTACGGCGGCTGGGAATCCGATACCATCGCCGGCCATACGCTGGGCCACTACATGACCGCGCTGGTGCTGACCTGGCAGCAGACGGGCAACCCCGAATGCCGCCGCCGCGCCGACTATATCGTCGACGAACTGGCGCTGTGCCAGGCGCAGCGCCAGGACGGCTACATCGGTGCGCTCGGCCGCAAGACCAAGGACGGCAAGGTCGTCGACGGGCAGGAAATCTTCCCCGAGGTCATGCGCGGCGAGATCAAGTCCGGCGGGTTCGACCTCAACGGATCGTGGTCGCCGCTCTACACCGTGCACAAGTACTTCGCGGGCCTGCTCGATATCCATTCGGCCTGGGGCAATGCCAAGGCGCTGGAAGTGGTCATCGGCCTCGGCGGGTACTTCGAGAAGGTCTTCGCCGCGCTTGACGACAAGCAGATGCAGGAACTTCTGGGCTGCGAATATGGCGGCCTCAACGAAAGCTATGCCGAACTCTACGCGCAGACCGGCGACCTGCGCTGGCTGAAGGTGGCGGAACGCATCTACGACAAGAAGGTGCTCGACCCGCTGGTGGCGCAGGAGGACAAGCTCTCCAACTTCCACGCCAATACCCAGGTGCCCAAGCTGATCGGCCTGGCGCGCATCCACGAGCTGACCGGCAAGGACGAGCCGGGCCGCGCCGCGCGCTTCTTCTGGGAACGCGTGACCCAGCACCACAGCTACGTGATCGGTGGCAATGCCGACCGCGAGTATTTCTTCGAGCCCGATACCGTCGCGCTGCACCTCACGGAATCCACCTGCGAGCATTGCAACACCTACAACATGCTCAAGCTGACCCGTCAGCTCTACGCGTGGCAGCCGGACGGCGCGCTGTTCGACTATTACGAACGCGCGCACCTCAACCACGTCATGTCGGCGCAGAACCCCGAGACGGGCGGCTTCACGTACATGACCCCGATGATGAGCGGCGCCCCGCGCGGCTATTCGGGCCCGGGCGAGGAAGCCTTCTGGTGCTGCGTCGGCTCGGGCATGGAAAGCCATTCCAAGCACGGCGATTCCATTTTCTGGGAAGGCGATGATACCTTCTTCGTTAACCTCTACATCCCCTCGACCGGGCAATGGAAGGCCAAGGGCGCGGCCTTCACCATCGCCACCGAATATCCCTTCAAGTCGGACGTGAAGATCACGCTGGACGCGGTGAAGCAGGGCAAGTTCGCCGTGGCGCTGCGCATTCCGGGCTGGTCGAACGGCAAGGCTACCATCACCGTCAACGGCGCTCCGGTGCCCGCCACGCCGGTCGGCGGCTATGCCGTGATCGACCGCCGCTGGAAGAAGGGCGACGTGATCGCGCTCAACCTGCCGCTGGAACTGCGCCTCGAAACCGCGCAGGGTTCGCAGGACGTCGTGGCCGTCGTTCGCGGCCCGATGGTCATGGCCGCCGATCTCGGCCCGGCCGAAATGGAGTTCACCGGGGTGGAGCCCGCGATGGTGGGCGACAACCCGCTGGCCGCCTTCGCGCCGATGGTCTCGGACCGTCCGCGTTACCAGACCACTGGCATTATCCGTCCGGGCGACCGCATGTTCGCGCCGTTCTACAGCCAGTACGACCGCCGCAGCGCCGTCTACTTCAAGCGCTTCACCGAAAGCGGCTGGAAGACGGAAGAAGCCGCGTTCCTGGCCGAACAGGCACGCCAGAAGGACCTCGCCGCCCGCTCGATCGATGTGATGCACCTGGGCGAAATGCAGCCCGAGCGCGACCACGAGCTGACCTCGGAAATCTCCTATCCGGTCTCCTATCGTGGCCGCAATGGACGCGATGCCCGCTCGGGTGGCTTCTTCGAATTCAAGATGAAGGTGAAGCCCGGCCCGCTGCTGCTTCAGGCGAGCTATTGGGGCAGCGAGCGTTCGCGGGTGTTCGACATCCTGGTCGATAACGTGAAGATCGCCACCCAGAAGCTCGACAACGATGCGGCGGGCAAGTTCTTCGATGTCGATTATCCGCTGCCCGAGGCGCTCACCAAGGGCAAGAGCAGCGTGAAGGTGCGCTTCGTGCCGCATGATCGCAGCTCGGCCGGGCCAGTCTTCGGCGTGCGCCTGTTTACCGAGAAGAAGTGAGCCTATCCTTGAGTGAAGACGTTGCCCTGACGATAGCCGAGGCGGACGACCTCGCCCGCACGGTGCTCGAAGCCTGGGGCCTTGCGCCCGATCATGCCGCCGCGGTCGCCCACACCATGGTGTCGGGCGAGCGGGACGGCTGCACCTCGCACGGGCTTTACCGCCTCCTCGTCGCCGCCAATTCGGTCGAGCGCGGGGTCGTGGTGCCCGATGCCGTGCCCGAAGTGAGCGAGCCTGCCCAGGCGCTGGTGCGCGTGGACGGGAAGGGCGGCTTCGCCCAGCTTCCCTTCGAGCGCGGCATGCCGCTCTTGGTCGAGAAGGCACGGAAGTTCGGCATCGCCGCCATGGCGCTGAACAATGTCGTCCACTTTGCCGCGCTCTGGCCCGAGGTCGAGGCGCTGGCTGAGCAGGGGCTCGTCGCCTTTGCCTTCACGCCAAGCCATTCGTGGGTGGCGCCTGCGGGCGGGACCAAGCCGGTGTTCGGCACCAATCCGATCGCGTTCGGTTGGCCGCGTCCAGATCGCGCGCCTTTCGTGTTCGACTTTGCCACCAGCGCGGTGGCGCGCGGCGAGATCGAACTGCACCGCCGCGCGGGCAAGGAAATTCCGCTCGACTGGGGCTATGACGCGGAGGGTAATCCGTCGAGCGATGCCAAGGCCGTGCTCGACGGCGCCATGCGCACCTTCGGCGGCCACAAGGGCTCGGCGCTCGCGGCGATGGTCGAACTGCTGGCAGGTCCGCTGATCGGCGACATGACCAGCGCGGAATCGATGGCGGCCGATCAGGACCGCGGCGGCTCTCCCATCGGCGGCGAATTCATCATCGCCATTGATCCTGCAGGCTTCCTGGGCGCGGGTGTGGAGGAGCATCTGCGCCGCGCCGAAGCCATGTTCGACATGATCGAAGGGCAGGGCGCACGCCTGCCGGGATCGCGCCGTCTGATCGCGCGCGCGCGATCCGACAAGGAGGGGCTGCGCATTCCGGCGAAGCTCCACCAGGACATTCTCGAGGTTCTCGAAAGGGGAAATGACGTGAAGAATTCGGTTGGCCGGGCCATGTTGCTGGCCGGCGCCGCTCTGGCCGCCTCGCCCTCCATGGTTGCCGCCGCTCCTGCCGCCCAGCATGCCGGGAAGCAGACCGCCGACCAAGCGTTCGAGGCGGTCTACACGGCGGAATATACCTGGCGCCAGAGCCAGTTCGCGCCCTGCGAGGACACACCCAAGGACTGCAAGGTCACCCTGCCCGACCTCGGCCCCAAGGCGCAGGCCGAACGCCTCGCGCGCTGGGAGCAGGTGGAAGGCCAGCTTGCCGCCATCGACCAGAAGCAGCTTTCGCCCGCCAACCGCGTGAACTTCGCCGTCTACAAGGGCCAGGTCGACGCGCTCCTCGCCTCGCAGCGGTTCCGCGACTACGAGAAGCCGTTCAACGCCGACACCAGCTTCTGGGGCGATCTGGCCGACTGGGCGCGCAACCCGGTCAAGGACCAGGCCGCCGCCGAGAACTACCTGGCGATGCTGCGCGAGATCCCGCGCTATTACGACCAGCAGATCGAGAACATGCGCGCGGGCCTGAAGCGCGGCTTCACCGGCCCGCAAGTGACGTTGACCGGACGTGACAAGGGCATCGAGCTGGTGGTCCAGGCCAAGACGGCGGAAGCCTCGCCGTTCTATGAGCCGCTGCGCAAGCTGCCTTCGACGATCGCTGCCGCCGAGCAGGAAAAGCTGCGCGCCGAGGCCCGCACGCTCATTTCCGGCGGCGTCGTGCCGGCCCATGCCAAGCTGCTCACCTTCATGCGCAGCGAATACGAGGTCGGCGCGCGCAAGTCGCTGGCGGCCTACGACCTGCCGGACGGCAAGGCCTATTACCAGTCGAAGATCGCCGAGTTCGTCACGCTCGACAGGACGCCGGAGCAGATCCACCAGATCGGCCTCAGCGAAATGGCGCGCATCCGTTCCCAGATGGCCGAAGTGATGCAGCAGGTGGAGTTCAAGGGCGACCTCAAGGCGTTCCTGCACTTCCTGCGCACCGATCCGCAGTTCTATCCCAAGACCCCGAACGAGCTGCTCTATCGCGCCGCCTGGATCGCCAAGACCTTCGACGGCAAGGCGGACCAGTTCTTCGGCCACATGCCGCGCAGCCGCTTTGCCATCAAGCCGGTGCCGGACGACGTTGCGCCCTTCTATACCGGCGGCCGCGGCGGCCCGGGTATCTATCTGGTCAACACCTACGACCTGCCCAGCCGCCCGTTCTACTCGCAGATCGCGCTGACGCTGCACGAATCCGCGCCGGGTCATGCCATGCAGATGCCGCTGGCGATGGAGAACAAGGACCTGCCGGCCTTCCGCCGCGACAGCTACCTCTCGGCCTACGGCGAAGGCTGGGCGCTCTATTGCGAGGCGCTGGGCGAGGACATGGGCATGTACGAAACGCCCTATGACCGCTTCGGCATGCTCAGCTACCAGGCCTGGCGCGCTTCGCGCCTGGTGGTCGATACCGGTATCCACGCCATGGGCTGGACCCGCGAACAGGCTCAGCAATACTTGCGTGACAACACGGCGCTTTCCGATCACGAGATCGAGACCGAGGTGGATCGGTACATCTCCTGGCCTGGGCAGGCCCTGTCCTACTACATGGGCCAGCTCGCCTTCGTGGACGCGCGCAAGAAGGCGGAGACCGCGCTCGGTCCCAAGTTCAATATCCGCGCCTTCCATGACGCCGTGCTGGAACTGGGCGGCGTGCCGCTACCGCTGATCGACCAGCGCGTGGACCAGCTCATCAAGGATGGCGGCAAGGGCCCTTATCCGGACGAGGAATAAGCCGAGGACCGCCGCGCTCACACGGCGCGGCGGTCGACTCGCAAAGATTGCCGGTCTGTTTCGCTTCGCACATGCAAAATTGCGTTTTACGCAATATCGGATTGCGGTTTGAATTTTCGCGGCACCGAGCCGATTTTTGCCGTTCCCAACCGTATAGGCAGCCGGGTTTGTCCGGCCGAACCGTCCCGTCTTTCTTCATGAAGGGGATAACGGTGCAAGGGGCAGGGAGCTCACTTTGCCCGGTTTGCACGATCAAGCTTGCTTTAGCGTCAATTGCGACGCTTTGCCGAGAATGGCGGCGCTGGGCGCGACATCTCTACAGCCGCACCAGCTCCAATTGCGCAATATGCAACCCAAAGCGAAGTGCTTGCATTTGCAGCAAGCGTAAGTTGGGATCACATAGCGGGAATGTTGCAATGCAGCACTGCGCTGCACGCCCCAAAGGTATTCCCGATGTTCTCGCTTGTTTCGCTCTATTTCGCCTATCGCCGTGATGTCGTCATGGCCGAACGCCACATCCCCGCGCTGGCGCAGGCCACTGCCCAGGCCGAAACGCCTGCGGCGACCGAAGCCGAAGCTCCTGCCGCCGCACGCGAACTGCCTCTCGCTGCCTGATCGCGCAGCTTGATCCGGCGTATTGCGCCGATCAGGCGCGATGGTCGGAAATGGCTTCGCCGCCCTGTTCCTCTTCGAACAGGAGCGCCACGTCGCCCGCGGCCGAGAGGCGGACCTGTCCGTCCGACACCGCAGCGACCAGTCCGCCCGGGATGTAGTGGTGGTGGCTGCCGTGGGAGCCGCTGTCGGCCTTGGTCATCTTGATCCGGTCGCCCTCGACATGATCGACGGTGCCGATGTGGACGCCGTCGGCGCCGATGATTTCCATGTGTTCGGCGATTGCGCTGAGATCTGCCATGTGAACTTCCTTTTCAGTGACGAGCTTGTCGGACGCGAGCTGGTCGGACATGGAAGCAGAACGCGGGCGGAAGCGCGATATATCCCCGCCGGCCGACCGTTCGGCCCGCGCAGGGCGCCATTCCTCGCGCGCCGCCTGCGCTGCGCTTAGCGGCTCCCCGCGAAGGCCCAGCGAATGGCGCCGGCCATGGCGCGGGTTCCGGCCAGTGCGGGAATGGCCGAGAGGCCGGGCCGCTGCAGTTCCAGCATCGTGCGGGCAAAGGGCGGCAGCAGGTCGACGGCCGCCGCGCCCAACGCGCGCATGGCGGTGCCGGGCCGCCGTGCTCCCTCTCCCTCCAGCAGGAACGCGGCAACCTCGCGGGCTGACGCGCTGCCGCGCAGGTCCTGGCGCATTTCCGACATCAGCGCCGCCGCTTCCGCGCGATCGCGTGGGACCGGCGCGGCGCCCAGCATCTCGGCGACCACGGCGCTCTGCTCGAAATAGCGGTCCTGCGCCTCGGGTGGCATCGCGGGGTTGCCGTAGGCGAGATAGGCTTCGAGGAAGCTGGTCGCTTCTGCCAGATGCACCCAGGCGAGCACACGCGGATCGGTGGCCGAATAAGGCGTGCCGTCTGGCAGGGTCCCCATGACGCGCGAATGGATGGCGTTCACCACCCCGACCACGCGTGCCGCCTCGTCTCGGTGGCCATAGGTGGTCACGGCGATGAAGCGCGCGGTGCGGCGCAGGCGGCCTTCCACGTCTTCCCGGAAATCGGAATGGTCCAGCACCCCCTGAAGTGCGGCCGGATGCAGCATCTGCAGCAGGAGGGCGCGCATGCCGCCCACCATCATCGCCACGACATCGGCATGAACCATGCGGATGGGGCTGTCCGGTTCGAATAGGGCATGCCGGGAGGGCACGACGGGCGTTTCGCCCTTGCTGCGATCGTTGAACACGGCGCGAACCTGCCGCACGAGCAAGTTGCGCAGGGCCTGGGTGGGCCCGGGAATCCTCAGCGCGGCCATGGGGTGACTGTGCCCCAATTCGCCGCGCCGGAACAGAGGCTCAACGCACCGTGAAGCTGTAGCTGCCCGTGGCACCGTCGCGATCGGCGCCGGCGGCATGCCAGGTCAGGAGGTAAGTGCCGGCCGGCAAGGCGCGGGGCAGAGCGGCGGCGATCCTGCGGTCTTCGACCTTCACCGGGAAGCCCTTGATCGGCATCGGCTGATGGTGGGCCATGCCGGGCATCGCGGTCATGACAAGGTCCAGTCCCGAGAGCGGCGCGTCGAGCGCTTCGGAGAACGTCAGGGTCAGGACAGTCGGCTTGGTCACGGCGGCATCGGCAGCGGGATCGGCGGCGACGAGGGCGGGGCGGGCGAATGCCGCGGGTGCCAGCCCGGCCGCGCCAAGGGCAAGGTGCAGGGCCAGGACTGATCGCAAGGAAAGCGGGAATGCAGGAAAACGCATGAAAGCTCCGATAAGGGTGCCGGGCGATGCTGCTTGCTCCGGCTTGCCTGAAACCATACGCAGGGCCTCAGCCGATCCCTTGCGCGCTCGGCAGGAATTTTTACCCGCGGCCTTCAAGGGATGCGCTACGCCCGTGCGTATCGCGAGCAGAAGGTTGGAAATGGAACCGGGCCGATGAACGAACTCGACGACATGCTGGCGCGGCTGCGCCGGGAATCCGTGCCCGCGGCGCTCGGCGGGCTGGAGGGGCCGGTCATGGCAGGCCTGGCCGCCGGACGGGAGCGACTGTCGGCGCGGCGCGGCTTCGTGCTGGCCTGCGGCGTGGCGGCGGTGGTCGGGCTCTGGGGCGGCTTGTCGATGCCGCTGGCACCGACGCAGCATCGCCATGCCCATGTCGAACCGCTGCTGGGCATGCCGGCGGCTGCTCCTTCGCACTTGCTGGCCTCCTGATCGTGCGGCAGGCCTATCGCTACGGGCTTGTCGCCCTGCTGTCCTTCCTGGTGGCGCTGGCCGCCTTGTGGATCGGCCAGAAGCTGCGCGCCGATGCGCCGGACGAAAGCCGCATTCACGCCTTGCTCCACGGCGAACTCGATCTGGACGCTGGCCAGAAGCGCCGGATAGACGGATTGGAGCAGGATTTCGCCGGGCGGCGGAAGCAGCTCGAAGGCGAATTGACGGCTGCCAACGCCGATCTCGCCCGCGCCATCGCACATGAACATGCCTATGGCCCGGACGTGGAGAAAGCGGTCGACCGTTCGCACGTCGCGATGGGCGAATTGCAGAAAGCCACGCTCCGGCACGTCTTTGCCATGCGCGCGGTGCTGCGCGCCGACCAGACCGCTCGCTTCGACCGGGCCGTCGCCCAGGCATTGACCACCGCGCCGCAGGACTGACCCGGCGTGTCCGGGGCAGCCAGGCAAGCGGTCCGCTGGGAGGCCGAAGCGGCCGCGGCGGCGCTGGCCGGGCGGCAGGCCGGTTTTTCCGCGCTGATGGAGGGGCACCGCGACGCGGTGTTCCGCATGGTGCGCGGCCATCTGGGCAATGAGGCCGATGCGCTCGACGTGACGCAGGAGAGCTTCGTCGCCGCCTTCCTGGCGCTGCGCCGTTACGATCCGGCGCGTCCGTTTCGCGGGTGGATCCTGCGCATCGCCCTCAACAAATGCCACGACTGGGCGCGCCGGCGCAAAGTGCGGCGCTTCTTCGCCTTCGCCCTGCCGATCGAGGCGGCGGCCGGCCTTGTCGACCCGGCGCCCGGCCCGGAGGAAACGCTCTCTTCCCAGCGCGCGGTGGAGCGCATTCACGCTGCCGTTGCCGCACTGCCCGATGCCCTGAAGGAGCCGTTGCTGCTCTGCGCCGTGGAGGGGCTTTCTCAGGAAGAGGCCGCCGCGATCCTGGGCATCAGCCGCAAGGCCGTGGAAACGCGGATCTACCGCGCGCGGCAGAAATTGTCGTTTCTGTCCGAGGGATAGCGCGCCGCGCCGCGTATCGGGTGCATGTCGCTCCACGATAGTCAGTTTCGCCTCCTGCTGGAACGCAGGCGTTTTCTCGCTCTCGGCGGTGCCGTGGCCGGAACGCTCGGCATGTTTCCCGCCTGGGCGCGCAGCGGGACGGCCGGACTGGCTCACGCCCGCGCGGGATCGGAAGTGCTCTTCGGAGACAGCATTGCGCTGGAGATCGGCGAGAGCCACTTCACCACCGGAGGCCGCTCTGCCCATGCCGTGACCGTGAACGGCACGCTGCCCGCGCCGCTGCTGCGCCTGCGGGAAGGCCGCAAGGTGCGGATCGCCGTCACCAATCGCCTGAAGGTGCAAAGTTCGATCCACTGGCACGGTCTGCTCGTACCGTTTCAGATGGACGGCGTTCCCGGCGTCAGTTTTCCCGGCATCGAACCGGGCGAGACTTTCCTCTACGAGTTCCCGCTCACCCATTCCGGCACGTTCTGGTACCATTCGCACTCCGGCATGCAGGAAGCCGAAGGGCTGTTCGGACCCATCGTGATCGATCCTGCGGGCGTCGATCCGCTGGCTTGCGACCGCGAGCATGTGCTGGTGCTGTCGGACTGGAGCCCGATCCATCCGCACGAGCAGATGCGCCGGCTCAAGATGCAGGGCGGCTATTTCAACCGGCAGAGGCAGACGCTTTCGGGCCTGCTGGCCGGGCGGGACCAAACCCTGGCCGAGCGGCTCGCCTGGGCGCAGATGCGGATGGACGCCACTGACATTTCGGACGTGACCGGCTCCACTTACAGCTTCCTCATCAACGGCCACGGCCATGCCGAGAACTGGACCGGGCTCTTCGCGCCGGGCGAAAGAGTGCGCCTGCGCGTCATCAATGCCTCTTCGATGACCAATTTCAATTTCCGCATTCCCGGCCTGCCGCTGACCGTGGTGGCGGCGGACGGCAATCCCGTGCAGCCGGTCGAGACCGACGAAGTCCAGATCGCCATTGCCGAGACCTACGATTTCATCGTCGAGCCGGGGACGGCCCCAAGCCATGCCATCGTGGCGGAGGCGATAGACCGTTCCGGCCTCGTCCGCGCCACGCTGGCGCAGCGGCCGGGCCTGGTGGCCGAGGCGCCGAAGCTGCGCGCCCGCCCGGTGCTCACCATGCGCGACATGGGTATGGATATGTCCGGCATGGACATGGGAGCCGGCGGCGTCATCGACCTTAGTCAGCCGGCGTCCGGCGAAATGACCGGCCACATGGAGGGTCACTCGATGTCGATGCGCGACCCGTCCGCCGCGCCGGGCGTGAAGATGGGCCCGGGGGTCGCGATGCTGTCGCCGATGCCGGTGGACCGGCTGGCTGATCGGCCGACCGGGCTGGAAACGGTGGAACACCGCGTCCTGACATATGCGCAGCTGCGCGCACGCGACGCCAATCCCGATCCGCGCACGCCGAGCCGCCAGATCGACGTCCACCTCACCGCCAACATGGAGCGCTACATGTGGTCCATGGACGGCGAGGCTATGTCGGAAAACCCGGCGCCGATCCCGTTCCGTCTGGGTGAACGCGTGCGCGTCAACCTGGTCAACGACACGATGATGCCGCACCCCATCCACCTGCACGGCCATTTCTTCGAACTCGTCAGCGGAGAGCCGGGGCAACGGGCGCGCAAGCATACCGTCAACGTGCTGCCCGGCGGCAAGGTCTCCTTCGACCTCACGGCCGACGGCGAGGGAGACTGGGCCTTCCATTGCCACATGCTGCTCCACATGCACGCAGGGATGATGCGCGTCGTGACGGTACGCAGGGCGGAGGAAGCCTGATGACGAGGCGCTTCCCGATCCTTGCCGCGCTGTTGTTGCCCGGTGCCATGCTGGCGCTGGAGGCGAAGGCGCAGGAAACCGATGCGACAGCACCGCAGGCCGAACGACATGCCGGAAGCGATCATGGCTCCATGGATCATGCGCAGATGGACATGAGCGCGCGTGAGATGAACGGAATTGATCACGCCGGGCATGCCATGCCCGGAGCCGACGCCTCCGACGAACCGGGCGATGCTCCGCCGCCACCGGTGCCTGCCGATTTTCCCGCCGATCGCTTCTTCCCGCCTGCGCGCATGGCGGTGTCCCGTGCGGCAATGGTGAAGGAAATGACGTTCAGCACATTCGCGCTTCAGGTCGATCAGCTCGAATGGCGCTCGGGCAAGGGCGGCGACGGCTTCGGTTGGGAAGGGCAGGCCTGGTACGGGGGCGATATCGACCGCGTGGTGCTGGCCAGCGAGGGTGAAGGTCTGTTCGGCGAACGGGCCGAGCGCATCGAACTGGGCGCCTATTGGCGTCATGCGCTGGACCCATGGTTCAATCTGCAACTGGGTATGCGGCAGGACTTCCGGCCCGATCCGAGGCGCACTTACGCCTTGCTCGGCGTCGAGGGACTGGCGCCTTACTGGTTCGAACTGGAAGGCCAGCTGCTGGTCTCGAACAAGGGCGACATCCACGCGCGCGGCAAGGCGGGCTATACCCAGCGGATCACTCAGTCGCTGGTGCTCGAGCCCGAAGCCGAAGTGGATTTCGCCTTCCAGGACGTGCCGGAACTGAATGTGGGCGCTGGTTTCGAACGGCTCGAACTGGGCTTGAGGCTGCGCTACGAGCGCAATCGTTCCCTGGCACCCTATGTGGGCGTGAACTGGGAGCGCAAGCTGGGCGGGACTGCCGATTTCGCGCGTGCCGCGGGCGAGGGCGTCTCGGGCGTTTCGGCGGTCTTCGGCGCGCGCGCGATGTTCTGACAGGCGCCGTCGCTACTTTTTGCGCGCTGTTCGACATGGGACGGCACTCCCGGTCTTTTCAGGTGTTGCCGATTGCATGAGACATCTCGGCATTCCCTTCGAAGAGACCTCGGTTGCAATCGTGACGGGCGGCGAATCCGGCATCGGCCGTGCCACCGCCCTGAAGCTGGGGAAACGCGGCGTTCCCGTGGTGCTGACTTTCTTCGAAGATGCGGAAGCGGCCGATGCCGTTGTCTCCGCCATTGCCCAAGGCGGGGGCCAGGCAGCGGCGATAAAGGCGGATGTCAGCGACGAGCAGGCCGTGGAGAACCTCTTCACGCTGGCCGAACAGCGCTTCGGTACCGTCGATCTCCTCATCAACTCTGCCGGTCTGAACATGTCCGGCGTCATGCTGCGGGACATGGCGCTGGCTCAATTCGACCGGCTTGTCCGCGTCGATCTCTACGGACCTTTTCTGAGCTGCCGCCGGATGGTGCGTGCTCTGGAAGATGCGGGACGCGGGGGCCGGATCGTCAACGTGTCTTCGATCCATGAACGCGCGCCGCGTCCAGGCGGGGCGGATTACGACGCCGCCAAGGGCGGGCTGGCACAATTGACCGCCACGCTCGCGCTCGAACTGGCGCCGAAGCATATCGCGGTAAACGGCATTGCCCCCGGCATGATCCTGACGCCGATGAACCAGAGCGCGCTGGACCACCCGGACGAGTTGCAGCGAAAGGAGGCCGCGATACCCTGGGGCCGGGCCGGCACGCCGGAAGAAGTTGCCGATCTCATCCTGTTCCTGCTCTCGCCCGCCGCCGATTACATCACCGGAACGACCGTGACGATCGACGGAGCCCTGTCGCTCACCGTCGCCCAGGGAGCCTGAGCCCATGGTTGCTTATGTGGTGGAGGCGCTGGAGGATGTGACGCTCGACGTGGCAGGGCCTGAGGGGCGGCTCGCCCATTACGATCTGATGAGCCCGTTCGTCTGGACGGAGGGCGAGACATATCGAATGCTCGTCCGCGTGCTACCAAGCCCGCTGGGTCCAGCCGACCCTACCGGCGTCATCTGGGGCGGCGATTCCGACGACGGATTGCATTTCCGAATGCGCGAAACTCCGGCGATCATACCGGGGCCCAACCCTGATGACGCTGGTGGATGCGAGGACCCGACGGTCGTGCGGGGCGAGGACGGCGCCTATCTCGTTTTCTACACCGGGGTAGACGCCGCACGTCAGCAAGGCTCGCTGCTGGTGGCGAAAGGGCCGGCGCTTACGGATCTTCACGAGCAGCGAGTCATGCTCACGGCGCCGCGCGGCGAGGGCAATATCAAGGAAGCGACCCTGGCGCAGGGGACGGACGGCTGCCTCAGGCTGTTCTACGAATATGCCAGGGACAATGCCTCGCGGATCGGAATGGCGGTCGGCCCGACGGTGGAGGGGCCGTGGACCGTGGTGGAGGACCCCTTTTCGATCCGTGAAGAGGGCTGGGACAACTGGCACTTGTCGACCGGCCCGATCGTTCAGCAGGACGGGCGCGACCCGGTGATGTTCTACAACGGCGCCACGATGGACGCCCGGTGGCGGATCGGCTGGATCAGTTTCTCCCCCGACTTCGGCAAAGTGACCGGACGCGGCCTCGAACCGCTCATCATGCCGCCTCCGGCAAGGAGCCGCGATGCGACCGACATCGCCTTCGCGGCCTCTTGCCTCGTGATCGGGGACGATATCTGGCTGTACTACTCGCTGGAGGACAAGATCCTGCGGCGGGCCCTGGTTCGCAGCTGTCTCTAGAATCATGCCGGAACCGCGCACCTGACCGGATGTTCGCAGCCCTCATCTCGCGCTGGCAGGGCGCTCTGGCGCTGGAAGTTCCTGACCGTCGGACAGGGACCTTGCGGCGGGATAGTGCCCGATCCTCGGCCCCTTGCGCGCCGCGCGCCTACTCCGCGGTCGCCAGCAATTTGGCGAGCAGCACGCTGAGCTGTTCTTGTTTAAACGGGCCGAGGCCGCTGACGATGGCGTGCTGGTTGGCTGCCTTCCTGCCCCTCATTGCGGGCGTGCTGCGCCAGCCCCTTGCCGACTTGACCCCCGCATGGTGGCTGCACCTCACGGGAACCTTCGAACCCTGCTAGCCGGCGGTTACCCGACGCTTTCCACGTGGAGGCCGGGCTTGCCGGCTTCCAGCGAGAAGCGGGCAATGTCGGCAATCCCCGAATCCTCGCGCCGGGCGTCCGCCAGTCCGCGATAAGTGACGGCAGCACCGCGGGCATCGATGTCGATCCGGCCGTAGCCGCGCACGTCGTTCTCCGCGAAGGCCAGCCCGTTGGTGGCGGCCAGGCGCTTGAAGTCCGGATCCGGCCGGAGCGAGGTGATCGATCCGCCCACGAATTCGGCGGCGATCGGCGCATCGTCCGGACGGTCGGGATTGTGGATGTCGGCGGCGGCGAAGGCGTGGATGTCTCCGCCCAGAGCCAGCGGGTTGCTGGTTCCGGCCTCGGCCCAGCGGCGGAAGATCCGGTCGCGCGCGGCAGGATAGCCGGACCAGTTGTCCGCCGAGTATTCGGCGGCGCCATCCTCGTAATGCTGAACCGTCTGGCGCATCAGCGTCTGCTGGGTGAGCAGGTTCCACTGCGCGGTGCTTTTGCCCAGGCGCTCGTCCAGCCAACGCTCCTGCGCCGCGCCCAGCATCGTGCGGTAGGGGGTATAGAGGTCCGCGCAATTGCCGATGCGGCTGTGATAGGGCTGGTGCGCCTCGATCAGGCCCTCGGGCTGGCAGGCGTGCGGCCCCCGGTACTGGCGGTCGTCGACGATCTGGAACTGAGCCAGGCTGCCCCAATCGAGCGTGCGATAGAGCCGCATGTCCGCCCCGCGCGGTGGGCGCGCCCGCAGCGGCTGGTGCTCGTAATAGGCCTGGTAGGCGGCGGCACGGCGGCGCAGGAATGCGGCCGGATCGCCGTTGCCCTGGTCCAGCGCCCCTGCATAGTCGTTGGCGACCTCGTGATCGTCCCAGGTCAGCGCCCAGGGCGCGGCGTGGTGGGCGGCCTGGAGCAGGGGGTCGAGCTTGTAGGTGGCATAGCGGACCCGATAGCCGGCAAGATCCATCGGTTCGGGATTGCGGTGGAGGCGAACCGCGTCCTTCTTGTTGGGCGCGCCTTCGTAGATGTAATCGCCCAGGAAGAGGATCAGGTCCGGGTCTTCTTCCACGACATGGCGCCAGGCCGCGTAGAAGCCGACCTCGTATTTCTGGCAGGAGGCGAAGCAGAGCCGCAGGCGGTCCACGGCGGCCCCGCGTGCCGGGGCCGTGCGCGTGCGGCCCACCGGGCTGGCTTCGCCGCCGGCGATGAAGCGGTAGAAATAGGCCCGGCCGGGTCGCAGGCCCCCAGCCTCGACATGGACCGAATGGCCCCAGCGCGCCTCGGCGCGGGCCACGCCCGAGCGTACGATCCGCGAGAAGCGCTCATCCTCGGAAACCTCCCAGCGCAAGTCCACCGGGGCCGAAGTCATGCCGCCGTCGGGTGCCATAGGCTGCGGCGCGAGGCGGGTCCAGAGAATCACGCTTTCGGGTTCGGGATCGCCCGAGGCGACGCCGAGCGTGAACAGGCCCGGCGGCAGGCCGGCTGCCGCATGTGCACCGATCGAAAACAGCGTCCCCGCGGCCAGCGCGCCTCCCATGACGGCGCGGCGGGAATAGGCGAGAGGGGCGGTGGGGCGGGTTTCGGTCATGATGGCCGGGCTATCGGCATCCAATGTTACCGAACCGTGACAATCGCCTGCAGGCGCCGGTTCCTGCCCAAAAATGGCGAGGCGGCCGCAACGCAGTCGCAGCAAAAAGAAAGCCGGCCCATGGGACCGGCTTGAAAAGTTTTGGGAGAGGATGCCTGAAAGGCCCGTCCTTCTTGCGCCATGTTGCGGTGCAGCGCAATAGACAAAATTGCATGTGCAGTTGCAGCATCGCCAGCGGGTTGCGATCTGCGACATCTGTCGCAGGGCGTCAGACCATCGGGCTGGCCCGACCGTCGCGGTGGTGGAGCAGGGCGTCTACCGTTTCGAGCGCGCGGTGGAGGCGCGGGTGGTCCACGCTTCCGCCGATCGAGAGTCGCACGGCATGGCGCTGGCACGCCGGATCGACGCGGAAGTGCTCGCTGGAGACTGCCGAGATGCCGAGCGGGCGCATCGCGCTCACCAGTTCGTGAGCGCGAGTCTCTCCCCCCAAAGGGATCCAGAGATGATAGCCCGCAGGCGCCGTGCGGTAGGCGCCTGAAGGCAGGGTGGAAGCGACGATGGCCTGCCGGGCCAGGCATTCCTCGCGCACTTCGCCGACGAGGGTGGCCCAGGTGCCGTCGACCAGCCACTGCGTGCACACGGCCATGTTGAGCGGCGGCGGCATGATCGTGGTCTCGTGCGTATCCGTGGCAAGGCGCATGGCGTCGCGCAGCAGCGGCGCGCGCAGATAGGCCACCCGCAGCGCGGGCGAAATCAGCTTGGAAAGGCTGGCGACATGCCAGGTCCGCTCCGGCGCCAGCGCGGCAAGGGCGGGGATATCGGTCCTGTCCAGGCGCGAGTAGGGATCGTCCTCGATGAGGAGAACGTCGTGGCGGCGCGCGATCTCCACGATCCGCTCGCGCCGCTGCCGGCTGAGCGTGCCGGTCGTGGGATTGTCGTTCTCGGGCACGAGATAGAGCGCACGGATCGGCTGGGCGGTGCAGGCCCGTTCGAACGCGTCAGGGTCGATACCCTCTTCGTCGCCGGTCAGGGGCACGATGGTCATGCCCAGCCTGCGGCAGATCGCGGTCCAGCCCGGATAGACGAAAGCGCCGGTGCATACGGCATCGCCCGGCTGGAGGATGGCGCTGGCCACGGCATGGAGGGCCGTCTGCGCGCCGCTGGTGACCACCACATTGTCCTCGTTCGCCTCGATCCCCGATGCACGGAGCCATAGCGCTCCGGCCACCCGGTCCTCGGGCGCGCCGCCTGCGGGCTGATACTGGAGACGATTGGCGGCAGCCGGTCCGTCCAGCACTTGCTGCAGGCCCTGCGCGAAGCGCCGCGCGAAAGTGCCGGCCGCGGGGACCGGGGGCAGGTTCATCCCGGTATCGAAAGGCGCAACTTCGCTGGAAATGCCGCCTGCAGGCCGATTGCGCACGAAGCTGCCGCGGCGACCTTCGGCATCGATCAGCCCCTGCCGCCGCGCTTCGGCATAGGCGCGGGTGACCGTTCCAGTGTCGATGCCGAGCGCTTCCGCCAATTCGCGCTGCGGGGGAAGACGGTCGCCGGGGGCGAGCTTTCCTTGCTCCAGATCGCGCCCGATGGCCGCGCAGATCGCCAGGTAGACAGGCCCGAGGGCCGGGTCGATCTCCGGCAGCCATTTTTGCGATGTGATTTGCATTGACTTTGTATGCATACAAAACCCATATGATGCAATATCGACTCCAGGGACATTTTTCGGATCGGACCATGACGCAGCCGGATGAATTGCCGCCCAGCAAGGGGCGCTGGATCTTCCATTGCGGGCTGAAGGGCTTGTGTCCGCGCTGCGGAAAAGGCGCGATGTTCCGCAAGTGGCTGAAGTTGCAGGATACCTGTCCCCAGTGCGGCTTGGACTACGGCTTTGCGGCGCCCGACGACGGCCCGGCGTTCTTCTCGCTCTGCATCGTCGCCTTTCCGCTGACGTTCTTCGCCGTCTGGCTGCAGGTCGCGTTCGAGCCGCCGTTCTGGGTCCATCTGCTGACCTCGTTCCCGCTGCTGGGGATCGGATGCATCGTGCCGCTGCAATATATCAAGGGCTGGCTGGTCGCCTCGCAATACGTGAACAAGGCGCAGGAAGCCGGGACCGAGAAGCTTTGGGCCGACCTGAACGCAAGGGCGGAAAAGCATGATGCCTGACCGCTACGGCCACGCAGTGATCGGGATGGCGCGCAGTTTCGTGTCGGGATATCTGGAGGCGGCGGGACGGGCCGATCTTTCGCATATGGTGCGCGCGGGCGAGGGGGATGATTTTCCCGAGGTTCGCGCCGCCGTCGAGATGCTCTCGGTGCAGGCCGATGTCCTGCGGCGATATGAGGAAGCGCTCGGCCAATATGCCGATCCCGGTTTCTGGGACGAGGCGACGCCGGGCGGTGCGCTGGCCTTGCACGACAGCGGCCAGATGGCGCGCAACGTGCTGGGCGGCCGGCCGCCGTTCTTCCACCGCGACTGACGGCGATGACATGGCAAAGAGCCCTGCCGGTCCTGCTGGCAGCCGCCGCCCTCGTGTCAGGCTGCGGGGACGACCGGCGCGAGGAGCGCTTGCGCGCGGCCGGACCCGATCCCTCGTTCGAACGCCTCATGACAGTGGCCGACGCCGATTCCGGCGCGCGCAAGTTCCGTCAATGCGCGGCCTGCCATAGCGTGATCGAGGGCGCGATGGACCGCGGCGGGCCCAACCTTTTCGGGG
Source organism: Novosphingobium sp. PhB55 (assembly GCF_004368805.1). NCBI lineage: Bacteria > Pseudomonadati > Pseudomonadota > Alphaproteobacteria > Sphingomonadales > Sphingomonadaceae > Novosphingobium > Novosphingobium sp. PhB55. Next base: position 32,444 of record NZ_SODQ01000012.1, read on the forward strand.
TATTCGGCAAGCGTTTCGGCACCAACAGCACGCGCTACGGTTACACCGCCGCGCTCACCCGCGCAGGCGGCACCTGGGACGCGAAGACGCTCGACACCTGGATCGCCGGGCCTTCTGCCCTGATTCCGGGCACGACGATGCAGTTCCCCGGCGTGCCGGACCCGCTCGACCGCGCGGACCTGATCGCCTACCTGCGCAGCCAGAAGCCCCAGAGCTAGAGCAGTTTCCCGAAAAGCCGATGCAATCGCCGGCCGGCGTCCCCATATCGCTACCGGGCGGAAGGGTGCATGCAAGGAAAGTCACATGGCCAACGGCTGGGCGCCCGACGGCGCCGTTCAGGACCAGATCGACGACAGCCTCAAGGACGCCGTCTCCATCGCCCGGGCAAGATTGCCGCAGGGTGAGGGGCTGGAGGATTGCGAGGTCTGCGGAGAGACCATTCCCCCCGCCCGCCGCCGTGCACTTCCCGGCGCGCGGACATGCGTTTCCTGCCAGTCCCAGCGCGACAAGCGGCCGGATTTCTCCGGCATCAACCGGCGTGGCAGCAAGGACAGCCAATTGCGCTGAGCACGGCTCCGGCGGGCCGGAACAACTCGGCGCACCACTTCGTTTCCTCGCAAAACGGAGTAGCCCATGGCCGACCACGACAGCGAAGTCTCTACCGTTCCGGCGCTCGATATCGATCGCTACCTCGGAACATGGTTCGAAATCTGCCGCCTGCCTCTCAAGTGGGAGGATGCGCAAGCCCGGGACATTACCGCCACTTATTCCCGCAACCCCGACGGCAGCGTCCGGGTGGAAAACCGCTGCATCGACAAGGACGGGAATCCTGACCGATCGATCGGGCAGGCGTTTCCGATCGACGGCAGCAATGCGCGCCTGAAAGTCAGCTTCCTGCCCCAGTTCCTGCGCTGGATCCCCTTCACTAAGGGCGACTACTGGGTGCTGCGGATATCCTCGGACTATACGGTGGCGCTGGTCGGCACGCCCGATCGCGACAATCTCTGGCTCCTGTCCCGCACCGCCGATCTTGCGCCGGACGTGACGGCAGACTTCCTGGGAGCGGCCGAGCGCGAGGGCTTCGACTTGTCCGGGCTGATCACGCCGGTTCAGAGCGGATATGCCGTGCCGGAGGCGGCCTTCACCGACTGATGCAGAGGCTTCCCTTGGGCTTGCGGTCATGTATGGTGGAATAAGATAACACCATATGGGATCGATGCGGCGGGGCGCCGGCTTTTCGACCCGAACCGGGAGCATAAATGTCCAGCAGCCACTGCGATCGCCGTACTTTCGCGTTATCCGTGCTGGCGCTGCCGCTTCTGGCGCAGACCGGCGGTGCGGGGGCGGAGCCGGACATTGCAGTGTCGATCGTCAGCTTCGGTGCAAAGGCGGATGGCGTCACCATCAACACCCGCGCGATCCAGGCGGCGATAGACAGCCTCTCCAAACGGGGCGGCGGGACGGTGGTGGTGCCGAAGGGCGTTTTCGTCAGCGGCGCGCTATTTCTCAAGCCGAGAGTCCACCTTCATCTCGCCGAAGGAGCGGTGCTGCGCTGTACCACGCGGATGGAAAATTTCCCGCCGCGCCGCACCCGCATCGAGGGGCATTTCGAGCCCAGCTTTACCCCGGCGCTCATCAATGCGGATGGCTGCCACGGGCTGCGCATCACCGGCAGCGGCACGCTGGACGGTGCGGGGCGCCCGGTCTGGGACCGCTTCTGGAAGCTGCGCAATGCCGCGCCCGTTCCCGACGAGTTCCCGAACCTCGGCCTGCCGCGCGCGCGCCTGGCCCTGATCGAGAATTCGAAGAACGTCCTTGTCGAAGGCGTGACCTTCAAGGATTCCCAGTTCTGGAACCTGCACCTCTATCGCTGCGAGGACGTGCTGGTGCGCTATGCGCGCTTCGAAGTGCCGGACGACTATGCCCAGGCGCCCAGTACCGACGGCATCGATGTCGACAGTTGCCGGCAAGTGACGGTGGACGGCTGCACGTTCTCGGTGACGGACGATTGCATCGCCGCCAAGGGATCGAAGGGGCCGCATGCCCTGGAAGACAGGGACAGCCCCCCGGTGGAGGGGCTGCGCGTGCGCAACTGCCACTTCCGGCGCGGCCATCACGCCCTGGCCTGCGGCAGCGAGGCCACGGTCGTGCGCGATGTCGTGATGGAGAACTGCCGCGTCACCGGCAGGATGGTGCTGGCGCGCCTCAAGCTGCGCGCCGACACGCCGCAGCGTTACGAGGATATCCGCTTCCGGAACATCCGCCTGGATCATGCCGAAGGCACGGTCATGGCGGTGGAGCCCTGGAGCCAGTATACCGACCTCAAGGGCATGGCGCCGCCGATGTCATGGGTGCGCGGGCTGGAGTTTTCCGGCATCAGCGGCCGGTTCGGCGCGCTCGGCACGATCAGGCCCAATCCGGGGCAGACGGAAATCCGCGACGTGCTGCTGAAGAACTTCGCTCTGCAACTGGCCGACGGGGAACTCCACGGGCAGGGCGTGAAGGATATCGTGTTCGATCACGTCATGATAAACGGGAAAGTGCGCAAGGCGCCTGCCGCTCAGGGGTAGGATCGCGCCGGCGCGGGCAGTCCCGTCAGTTGACGGCGTGCGCTGCCTCTTCGCCGGTCGGAGACTGCAGCGCAGCGCGGGCGCGTTCGAGAGCGGTGGTGAAATCGGCGCGGCGGATGTCCTTGGTGGCGCGCACCAGCTTGCGCAGTTCCTGGGCGGTACGTGCGCGCAGGGTCTCGTCGCCGATACGGTCGAATTGCCGGGTTAGCCATTCCACCGAAGCGGGTTTCGCGTTGCGGTGCGAACGGAACGCCAGTTCCACGGGAGGCGCCAGAAACACCAGCGTTGCAATGCCTTCATATGGCGGAAGACCGAACAATTCCACGAACCCTGAACCCTTTTCCTCGATGGCGCCGCGATGCGCTCGAACTATTCATAGGATCGGGTTAGCCAACCCGGTCGCGCGATTGCGACGAACCGTTGACAACGATTGCCGATATAGCCGCGCCGGGTAGAGTGAGGGCGTGAAACGCACAGGGCTTGCGCCGCTTCCGCACGACAATGAGGCCCCGCACGCATCAGCGCGCGAGGCCCAGTCAGGGTCGCACTTCGAATTTTGATGGATCGGCCTCGGAGAGGCCGGGGCTTGGCGGTTACGCGGCGGGAACGGTTCGCTCGCCCGCGATCGGCTGGGCGGCATCGAGGCCGCGGTGACAGCTGCGCAGGACCAGGTCGCTCCATTGCGCCATGTTCTCGGTATAGGCGCGTACGGAATCGGTGATGAACGACACCCCGACTTGCGATGCACTGGCCGGATCGCCGGCCTTTGCCATGCCGTCCAGGCAGGTCAGCAGCCGTTCGCGTGCCGTCGAGACCTGGGCCACGATCTGCGCCTGAATTTCCTGGCCGTTTTCGAGCATCTGTTCCGCGGCGATCCGCGTGGTCGAGGCGAGGTGCTCGCTCATGGACCTGGCGCGATCGATGCCTTGTTCGAAACCTGCGAACTCAATCATGCTTCATCCTCTGTCCAATAGCTGCTTTCGAAGTCGCGAATGCATCACGTCCGTGCTCGGGGCCTCCAGCGGAGACGCGAGGCCCCCAAGCGCCCGGCTAGTCTCCGTCCAGCAGGGCCCAGAGCCGCTGCTGCAGGGCAGCCGATTCCGAAGGCGTGAGCGAAGGACGCCCATCCTTGTCCGAGCGTGACCATGACCGGTGCGCCGGTGCCGCGACATACGACGATCCGCGCAGGTTCGTCCGCCCTCTCCTCGAGCCGATGCTCATGACGATCCAGTTCCTCCTCGCAATAAGTCAGCAAGACCGGACGCGCATTCCCAGGCGCTTTGCCGGTGCATTCGGCGATAATCGTATACTTATTATTATTGTATGCCGTTTGGCGTTCTTGCGAGGGCTTATCTACAGTTCGCACTCGGTTTTAAAAAGAGGAAAACTTTGTACGGCCGCGTACAGTGGTTTGGGGTAGCCCGAAAGGGTAACTCTATTGATCGAAAATGAGTATATGTAAAAATACGGTGCTTTTGCAGGTACTTGCGTGGTGCGTCGGGAAAGCCGCATCTCAAGGAACCTTGGCACGCATCGATCGTTGTATTTTCCTGATAAAATGGAATATCTCTTGGTCGGTCCGGCCAGGGGGAGGGCTCTGCCGATGACAGGCGGATTGAAGACGGGAAAGACCTGCAACAAGTTGTTGCTGGGCATGTCGAAAGACGACCGCGGGCGCGTCGAATCGCTGCTGCGCCGGGAGTGGCTTGCCACCCGGCAGTATCTGGAGCGACGCGGCGAACTTCAGAAAAAGGTCTACTTCATCGAATCGGGCGTGGTTTCCAACCTGGAGACGAGCGACATTCCCATACCGCTGGAAGTCGGCGTGGTCGGCTGCGAGGGTATCGTCGGCGCCAGTGCGATCTGTACCCTGCTTCCGCAGCGGGACAGCTGCGTCCAGATCGAGGGAGAGGCGCTTTCGCTGGATCGCGGGGAATTCCAGACTTTGCTGGAAACGAGCCCGTCGCTGCTTCGCTACCTCCTGCGTTACATCCAGACGCAGATCGTGCAGATCAGCCTTGCCGCCAGCGCCGGCGTGCGGGCCACGGTGCAGCAACGCCTTGCGCGCAAGCTGCTGATGTATCACGACCGCATCGGCAACGACGATCTTGCGCTCACGCATGAGGCGATGTCGATCATCCTCGGCGTCCGCCGGGCCAGCATAACCCACGCCATCCACAACCTGGAAGCCGAGCGCTGGATCAGGGCGCAGCGCGGACTGGTGCATATCCGCGACCGCGCGGGCCTGGTGAAGTATTGCGGGCCGTTCTATGGCGTCGCGGAGGCTCGCTACGCCGAGATCATGGGCCACGAATCCTGAGGCTGCCCTTGCCGCGCGCGCTCGAGGCGGCCGGAAGCAGATCTCACGCAACTTACGGCCGGCTGATCCATTGTGCCCGCATGGAATTTGCGCACCTGCCGACGGGGAGAACGCCTGTGCACAGTCATGATGCCGTCGCTCTGTTCGTAAGGCGTATCCAGCTGAGAAGCGTGGTGTCCGCCGAGGAAGTGGAAGCGATGCAGCAGCTTGGCGGCCGCCGCGTCCATGCCTCGCGCGGGCAGGATCTGGTTCTTCCGGGCCACGGCGTGAACCATGCGATCCTGCTGGTGGACGGCCTGCTGGCCCGGTTCGACCAGATGGCGGACGGCAAGCGGCAGATCACGGCGCTGCACATTCCAGGCGACATGGCCGATCTGCATTCGGTGCCGATGCCGCTCCCTGCCTGGGGCATCCAGGCGCTGGTGCCGTCGGTCGTGCTGCACATTCCGCACGGGGACTTGCGCAGGCTTGCGGATTCCCGTCCCGCGATTGCCAGGGCGTTCTGGCGCGACACCGTGACGGATGCCTCCATCCTGGCGAAATGGACGGCCAATCTCGGCCGGGCCGATGCCGTCACCCGCACGGCGCACCTGATCTGCGAGATGGGCATGCGGATGGAAGCGCACGGCCTGGACGCGCGGGACGATTTCGCCCTGCCGATCACCCAGGCCCAGATGGCCGATGCGCTGGGTCTGACCACCGTTCACGTCAATCGCACGGTTTCCGCCTTGCGCCAGGAATGCGGCCTCCTCTTCGAGCAGGGGCGGGTGCGCGTGGAGAACTGGGACGCCCTGGCCGGTCGCGGCAGTTTCGATCCGGGCTACCTGATGCTGGACGTTCGGGTCTGAGCGCCCGCCGCCGCAAGTGGAGGCGGCAAGATCCATTGACGTGAAAGGGGATAGTGCGGGGCGCCTGCTTGTGCAGGCATCGGCGGAAGACTAGCGGCTTGCGCGGATGGCCGAACAGAGGACGCGCCTGCGATGACCGACGACGAACTGATCGACCATGCCCAGCGGCTTTACGATCTTGCCGCATCGCGGGTGGGATCGCGCCTCGACCTGATCCATCTTCGCGATCTGGTGCCCGATCTGCTCGACCGGCTGCGCTCCCGGATCGATCCCGACCATGAAGGCGAAGGCACGCGTTCTTTCTGACATTCCCGGTATTCTTCGCATGGTCCGCGGACGATGGCGAACAGGAGGGGGCGGCAACGCAGCGCGCCACCGCCCCCCGGTCCATCGTTGTTTAGAGGCGAGGACCGGGCGCGGCCTCTAGAGCGGGTTTGCGCCGACAACAAGCGGTCGGCGGCCATAACCCACCGCCCAGATCGCCGGAAAAGCCCGTCTTGCCGTTCACGCCGGACATGGAAAGGCCGCCCACCGTGCATGGGGGCGGCCTTGATGGAGTGACGGGGCCCGGTCGGGGGTGGGGATTGGGCCCTCGGGGTCTCTGCCTCTTTGAGCAGTCCCGATCTCAACACCCCTGTCGCGAAGAGGTTCCGCCCTTTCGCGGAAAACCGAACATGACGAAGAGTTAATCTGCCGCCCGGATAGCAGTTAAGCCCCGCTTAAGGAGAATTCGGGCTGGACGCGATCCTTTCGAAACGTGGGCTTCGCGCCCCTGGATAACCGCAATGACCCTGATGCAGCCGCTTCTGCCCGTGCCGCCCTCCGTACTCGACGGAGCGGAGGGGCGCGCCGTGGAGGCGAGGCTGCCGGAGCGTTCGGCAGTCCTTCCGGCCACGCGCCTGACGGCATCGGGCCAGGGCGATGTGCTTCGCCGCCATCTCATGGTCGGCCTCGCGCTCAGCCTGGTGGCTCTGGGGATGCTGCTGCACCGGGCCGGGCTGCGGATCGACCCCTGGCGCGTGGGTAACCTGCCCTTCTATCTCGCGGGCGCCCTGGCGCTGGCATGCCGCCATTTCCTTCCCCGGATGCGGTGGCGCCATGCGCAGGCCGGTGCGGCGTTCAGCGAGTATGCGGCGCTGTTCGCCGCGATTTCGCTGATGGGGGCGGCCGCCAGCTATCCGGTCGCCGCGCTCACGCATGGTTATGCCGATGACGCCCTGCAGCGGATCGACGAGGCGCTGGGGTTCGACTGGCTCGCGCTCTATCGCCAGGTCGTCGCGCATCCCTGGCTCCAGGTGCTGGGGACGACCGCCTATCGCAGCATCTACATCACGCCTGCACTGCTGCTGTGGTCGGCGGCAAAGTCCGGACAGCGCGAGGCGGCCTATCGCTTCCTGGCCGGTTTCTGGCTGGCGGCGGTCATCACCCTGGCCGTGTTCAGCCTGATGCCGGCGCTGGGGCCGTTCTCGCATCTGTGGCACCAGCCGATCGTCTACATGCCGGAAAGCGAGCTTTGGCAGCCCGGCCTGATCCCGGCGCTGCGGGCACACGGCGTCCATGTGGTGGACCTGGCGCATCTGCGGGGCATCGTTTCGGCGCCGAGTTTCCACACTGCCGCCGCCGTGCTCTACATCGTCGCGGCCTGGCGGATTCCGGGGCTGCGCTGGCCGGTGATCGCCCTGAATGCGGCGATGCTCCTGTCCACGCCGGTGGAAGGCACGCATTATCTGATCGACATGATCCTGGGCGCGGCGGTGGCGGTAACCGCGCTTTTGCTGCTCGAATGGCATGTGCGACGCCTGAAAGCGGGCGCTGTTCGCGGCTCGCGCTGGACGGCTGCGCGACAATATGGCAGCGAGCGTGCCGCTTCGACTTCCGAAGATCGCAGAGAATTCCATATCGGGCCTCCTTCTCGCCAGGCAGAAGGCGGGTGGGCCCCATGATCGGCTGAACGGGACAACATGGCGAACCAGACTGGCAGCACGCGCGCGGGATCGCCGCTTGAACTGACCCTGCGCGGGGTGCTGCTCGGCGGCGTGATCACGCTGCTCTTCACGGCGGCGAACGTCTATCTGGGCCTCAAGGTTGGCCTGACTTTCGCCACCTCGATCCCGGCAGCCGTGATCTCGATGGCGATCCTGCGCGGGTTCAAGGACTCGACGATCTTCGAAAACAACATCGTCCAGACCGTCGCCAGTGCGGCCGGGACGCTGGCGGCCATCATCTTCGTGTTGCCGGGGCTGGTCATGATCGGCTGGTGGCAGGGCTTCCCTTATTGGACCACGGCCGCGATCACCGGGACGGGCGGCATTCTCGGCGTGCTGTTCTCCGTACCGCTGCGCCGTGCACTGGTGCTGGATACGCCGCTGCCCTATCCCGAAGGCCACGCCGCCGCCGAAGTGCTGCGCGTCGGCTCCGAATCGCGCGAAGGTGCAGAGGAGAGCGCCAAGGGTCTCTCCGTCCTCCTGTGGAACGCGCTGGCGTCCGCCGGCTTCGCGATCCTCACCCAGACGCGCCTTGCCGTGGCGGAAGCCTCGGTCTGGTTCCGCGCCGGGCCCGGTGCGACCGGCATTTCCGGCGGCCTCTCCTTCGCCCTGATGGGCGTGGGGCACCTCGTGGGTATTTCGGTCGGCATGGCCATGTTCCTCGGCCTCGTGGTGGGCTGGTGGGTGCTCCTGCCGATCCTGACCGCGCAGAACCCACTGCCGGGCGGGGCGGAAGTCTGGGCTTCCACCGTATTCTCCGAAAACGTCCGCTTCTTCGGCGCCGGCGTGATCGGCGTGGCTGCCGTCTGGACCTTGCTGCGCATCGCCGGACCGGTCATCGGTGGCGTGCGTTCCGCCCTTGCCGCCAGCCGTGCGCGCCAGGCGGGCGAGAAGCTGGCGGTGGAGGAGCAGGACCTGCCGATCTCCATCGTCTTCATCGGCACGCTCGCCATGCTGGTGCCCATCGCGGTGCTGCTGTGGAGCGTCATCGGCAGCGGACCGCTGGCAGGCTCCGAAATGTTGCTGATTTCCGGCGCGCTGGCCTTCATTCTGGTGATCGGCCTGCTGATCGCGGCGGTCTGCGGTTATATGGCGGGCCTGATCGGTGCGTCCAACTCGCCCGTTTCGGGCATCGGCATCCTCTCGGTCGTGGCGGCCTCGCTCATGCTGGTGGGCCTGTTCGGCCGAGATCAACCGACCGGAACCACCGAGGCGCTGGTGGCCTATGCCCTGATCGTCACCGGCATCGTCTTCGGCGTGGCGACGATCTCGAACGACAATCTCCAGGACCTCAAGACCGGGCAGCTGATCGGCGCGACGCCGTGGAAGCAGCAGGTCGCTCTGGTGATCGGCGTCGTGTTCGGGTCGCTGGTGATCCCGCCGGTGCTGGACCTGCTGAACACCGCCTTCGGCTTTGCGGGCGCGGCCAATGCCGGCCCGAACGCGCTGCCCGCCCCGCAGGCGGCACTGATCTCGACCCTGGCCAAGGGCGTGCTCGGCGGCAATCTCAACTGGACGATGATCGGTTGGGGTGCTGCTGCCGGCGTGGCCTTCATCGTGATCGACGAAGTGTTGGGCGCCATGGGCCGCCTGCGCCTGCCGCCGCTCGGCGTCGGTATCGGCATCTACCTGCCGATGAGCGTGATCCTGCCGACCGTGATCGGATCGGTGCTGGGCTTCTTCTATGACCGCTGGGCCGGGAAGCAGCGCGATCCCGAATTCGCCGAGCGCATGGGTGTGCTCACGGCGACGGGCCTGATCGTGGGCGAAAGCCTCTGGGGCGTCGGTTTCGCCGGGATCGTTGCGGCTTCGGGCAGCGACGCGCCTTTGGCCCTGGTAGGCGACGGCTTCGCCGGACCGGCGCTCGTCGGTGGCACGCTGCTGTTCTTCGTCCTGGTTCATGCGCTCTATCGCCGGACCCGCAAGCTGGTGACTTCGGACTGAAGGCGCTGCCCGGTGCCGCGATCGGCGGCACCGGGAACCGGCAAATCCACTGTCCGTTAGTCAAAGGCTGTCCTTGTCGAGACAGCGACCGCCCCCGCGCCCTATACGCGCGCCGCGTGATCTGCATGCTGCGGATCAGCTCTCCACTTCGGTCGCCGAGGCCTTCGCCCGCCCCTCGATCGATCGCTCGAGGCGGCACCGGAACTCATGCAAGTGACGGAAACAAAAACCATTTCGGCCTGAAAAATAGAGCCGTAATGAATGTAAATGCGTCTCGTTGAGAACTTCGTGCTCTTCTTTGAAGATGCCATCTAATCATTGAGAAATAGCGGATTCCGTTGCCTCAAGACGAGATCGGCAGACTTCGCTTCGCTGCTCATGCGCGCGTCGATCTGGCCGTGTTTTGCCTTCCCGTGTCCCATTGCGCAGTCTCTGTGACAAATCGCTTACTTCGCTCGGGAAACTTCGGCTGGAAATCGACGTTGCAGGCCGTAACTAGGTGACATCGCCTAAGTTAAAAACCTGATGGGGACTGGGCCGCAGACGTATTGATGAGTTGGAGGGGCGTAAAAATTCTGTTGCCGTGACGCCCTAGGTCACGGTGAATAAAACAGAGATTGGTTAGTTGATAAAACTAACCAAGGCGATCTCTTCGGTTCGTCCGCAGACGCGGGCCATCTTCGCGCAACGAACGGCTGTATCGCGCTAGGCGATACTTCAATGCTGGGAGGACCGAGATGGACAAGCGGGTCGAGATCGTGAATCGCGCCACCAAGGCAACAACCAATGCCGTCGCCCGAGCCGGCGAAACCCGCATCCCGATCCCCCTCGATTCCAACGTCAAGATCGACGCCCCGCCCAATTCCGTCGCATCCATGGTCCGTGAGGGCGACGACCTCGTCCTGAAGTTCGCGGATGGATCGATCATTCGTCTTGAAGGCTACTTCGGCTGCTCGCCGGAAGACCTCGGGCAATTGACGCTCGACGATCCCTCCAACGGATCGCAATGGCTGGTGAACCTGAGCGAGGTGTCCTGCGTGGCGCCGGGCGATGTTTCCACCGAGGCCGTAAACTACAACCTGACCCCGCTCGACAGTGCCGCCGCCAGCACGGCCGGTGCCACCGGCGCGGCGGCGAGCGGGGGAATCAGCAACGGCCTCCTGATTGGTCTGGGCGCGCTGGCCGTAGGCGGCGGTGTTGCTGCGGCTGCCGGCGGCGGTGGTGGCGGCGGCGGCGGCGGCGGAAATATCGGTAATCCGCCCAGCGACACCACGGCGCCTGGGGTGCCGGTCGTTTCCAGCGGTCTCCAGTCGGGCGGTGCCACCAACGATACGACGCCCACCTTCGGCGGCACGGCGGAAGCCGGCTCGACGGTAACCGTCTTCGACAACGGCACCCGCATCGGCACAGCCACCGCCGCAGCCAACGGTACCTGGACTTTCACGCCCGGCACACCGCTTGGCGAAGGCGCCCATAGCCTGACTTTCACGGCCACCGACGCCGCCGGCAACCAGAGCGCCGCCACGCCGGCACGCGGCTTCACCGTGGACACGGCCGCGCCCGCAGCGCCCGCCGTCACCGGCGGTCTCGAACCGGGCGGCGCGACCAACGATACGACGCCGACATTCACCGGCACGGCGGAGGCCGGATCGACCGTAACGGTCTTCGACAATGGCACGTCCATCGGCACGGCGACGGTCGGCCCCGACGGCACCTGGACCTTTACGCCCGCCGCCCCGCTTGGCGAGGGCGCGCATAGCCTGACGTTCACCGCCACCGATCCGGCAGGCAACCCCAGTGCCGCCACGCCGGCGCTCGGCTTCACCGTGGACACGGCTGCGCCTGCTGCGCCGGTGCTGAATCCGACCGATGGCACCACGATCTCCGGCACGGCCGAGGCCGGCGCCACGATCGGCCTCGATACGAATGGCGATGGCACGCCCGACGCGACCACCACGGCCGGTGCAGACGGCACCTGGAGCATCACGCTGCCGGCCCCACTCGGCAATGGCACCGTCGTCAGCGCCACGGCCACCGACCCGGCGGGCAATGCCTCGGGCGCCGCCAGCGCCACGGTGGACAGCGGCCTGGACACCACACCGCCGGCCACCCCGGTCGTCACCAGCGGCCTCGAACCGGGCGGCGCGACCAACGATACGACGCCGACGTTCACCGGCACGGCGGAGGCCGGAACGACCGTAACGGTCTTCGACAATGGCACGTCCATCGGCACGGCGACGGTCGGCCCTGACGGCACCTGGACCTTTACGCCCGCAGCCCCGCTTGGCGAGGGCGCGCATAGCCTGACGTTCACCGCTACCGATCCGGCGGGCAACCCCAGCGCCGCCACGCCGGCGCTCGGCTTCACCGTGGACACGGCTGCACCTGCCGCGCCGGTGCTGCATCCGACCGACGGCACCACGATCTCCGGCACGGCCGAGGCCGGCGCCACGATCGGTCTCGATACGAATGGCGATGGCACGCCCGATGCGACCACCACGGCCGGTGCAGACGGCACCTGGAGCATCACGCTGCCCGCCCCGCTCGGCAACGGCACCGTCGTCAGCGCCACGGCCACTGACGCGGCAGGCAATCCCTCCGCTCCGGCGAACGCTACGGTGGTGAACGGGGTGGACAACGTGCCGCCGCCGATCCCGGTCGTCACTGACGGCGTCGCCGCCGGGGGCGCCACCAACGACACCACGCCGACGTTCCAGGGCACCACGGAGCCGGGATCGAGCGTCACCGTTCTCGACAACGGCACGCCGATCGGCGCTGCAACCGTTGCCGCCGATGGCACCTGGAGCTTCACGCCGACTGCGCCGCTGGGCGAGGGGCCGCACAGCCTGACTTTCGTGGCCACCGATGGAGCGGGCAACCAGAGCCCGGCCTCGGCGCCTTCCGCATTCTCGGTAGACACTATCGTTCCGGCCGCTCCGGCGCTCAATCCCACCGATGGCACTACGATCTCCGGGACGGCGGAAGCGGGCGCGACCATCGGCCTCGACACCAACGGCGACGGTACGCCGGATGCGACCACGACGGCTGCCGGTGACGGCACCTGGAGCATTACCCTGCCGGCCCCGCTGAGCGACGGCACCGTGGTCGGCGCCACGGCCACCGATGCTGCGGGCAATGTCTCGGGCACCGGGAACGCGACGGTCGACGCGGGCATCGATACCACGCCGCCCGCCGCCCCTGTCGTGTCCGGCGGCAGCGACAATACGGCGCCGGTGATTGCGCCGTTGCTGCCCGATACCGCCACGAACGATCCCGCGCCCACTTTCGGCGGTACGACCGAGCCGGGCTCGACCGTGGCGGTGTTCGACAATGGCGCGCCGATCGGCAATGCCACTGTCGCCGCCAACGGCAGCTGGACCTTCACGCCGCTGGTCGCGTTGGGCGAGGGGCCGCATAGCCTGACCTTCGTCGCGACGGACGCCCTGGGCAACCAGGGTGCCGCGTCCGCGCCCTTCGCCTTCACTGTCGACACGAACGCTCCCGTAGCGCCCACGGTCAATCCGACCGATGGCACGATGATCTCCGGCACCGCCGAGATCGGCGCGGGCGTGGGTATCGACATGACCGGGGACGGCGTTCCCGATGCCTACGTCCAGGCGGACGGAGCCGGGAACTGGACTTACGTGCCCGGAAGCGCCGTGCCCGATGGCGTGACGATCTCCGTCACGGCTATCGATGCCGCGGGCAACGTCTCGCCGCCGGCCGCCGTGATCGTCGATGCCAGTGTGCCGGTCGCGCCGGGCATCACGGAAGTGGTCGACGATGTGCAAGGCGTCATCGGCGTCGTCCCGCGCGGTTCGGTGAGCAACGATGCCACGCTGACGATCAACGGCACGGCCGAGCCCGATTCCACGGTGCGGATCTACGACGGGGCCACGCTGATCGGCACGCTCATCGCCGACCCATCCGGCAACTGGACGCTCACCACCGGCGTTCTCGCCGAAGGTCCGCACGAGTTTGCCGTTACCGCCACCGACGCCACCGGCAATGTCAGCGGCCCTTCGGTGACTTACGGCGTCGTGGTCGATCTTTCGCCTCCGGCGTCGCTGGTCGTGAACCCCACGGACGGCCTCACGCTCACGGGTACGACCGAGATCGGCGCGACTGTGCTGGTCGACACCAATGGCGACGGCACGGCCGACCAGACGGTGACCGCGGGGCCAGACGGCAGCTGGAGCGTCACTTTCACCGCGCCGCTGCCCGACGGGACGGTCGTCAGCGTGACGGCGGTGGACGTCGCGGGCAATTCCACTGCGCCTGCCACTGTCACCGTGGATGACAGCATCGATACCACGCCGCCGCCCATTCCCGTCCTGGCGGTGGTGACGGATAATGCCGATCCCGTGCAAGGGTCGCTGTCGAACGGCGGCTCCACCAACGACACCCAGCCCACTCTCAACGGTACGGCCGAAGCCAATGTGACCGTGACGATCTACGACAACGGTATCCTGCTGGGCACGACCACGGCGGACGGGCTGGGGGACTGGCTGTTCGAACCGACCGCGCCGCTTGGCGAAGGCGCCCATAGCCTGACGGTGACGACGACCGACACCAATGGCAACGAGAGCCAGCCATCGCCTGCCTTCGCGCTGACGGTCGATACCGCGGCCCCCGCCGCCCCGGTCATCAATCCTTCGGACGGGCAGGCCATCACCGGCACGGCCGAGGCCAACGCCACCATCAATCTGGACCTCAACAACGATGGCACCGCCGACACCTCGGTCCAGGCCGACGGCGCGGGCGTCTGGAGCTATACGCCGCTCGCGCCGCTGATCAGCGGCACGATTTCCGCCACCGCTACGGATGCGGCCGGCAACACTTCCGGCCCGGCGATCGGAACGGTCGACGCCACCGCTCCGCTGGCGCCGACGATCGTCGCGGTGGCCGACGATGTCGGAATCTACACCGATCCGCTTGTGAATGGTGCCTCGACCGACGACGCCCAGCCCACCTTCAGCGGCACGGCCGAGGGCAATGCCATCATCACGCTCTACGAAGGCACGACCGTGATCGGCACGGCGCAGGCCGGTCCTTCCGGTGCCTGGTCGGTGACGCCGCTGGTGCCGCTGGGGCAGGGGAGCCACGCGCTCACCATCACGGCGACGGACGCGGTGGGTAACGAGAGCCTGCCGGCGACTTTCACCGTCGTGGTCGACAACCAGGGCCCGGACGCGCCCGTGATCACGTCGGTGGCGGACGGCGTGGGGGCGATCACCGATCCGCTGGTATCGGGCAGCGTCACTGACGATACCCGGCCGGCGTTTACCGGAACGGCGGAGTCCGGCTCCACGGTTTCGATTTTCAGCAACGGGACGCTGCTGGGCACGGCCCAGGCAGACGGAACGACGGGCATCTGGAACTTCATCCCCGGCGCGGCGCTGCCGGAGGGGAGCAACAGCATCGTCGTCATCGCCACGGATCTTGCGGGCAATGCCGGCACGCCCTCGGCGCCCTTCACGCTGACCGTGGACAGCGTGGTTCCCACCACACCCGCGATCACATCCGCCTTCGATAACGTAGGGTCCGTGCAGGGCGCGTTGGCGAGCGGCGCGGCAACCGACGATACCCTGCCGGTCCTGTCCGGAACCGCCGATGCGAATGCCCAGGTCGACATCTTCGAGGGGGGCATTCTCGTCACCACGGTGACGGCCGATGCCTTCGGCGTCTGGAACTTCACGCCTGCCACCCTCGCGCCGGGCACGTATACTTATACCGCGAGTGTCACCAATGAGGCCGGCGTGCCCAGCGCCGTCTCTCCGGACTTCGTGCTGACGGTCTCGACTGCGCTTCCCGGCGCACCCTCGATCACATCCGCTGCCGACGATGTCGGACGCTACACGGCCGCGCTGGCGAGTGGCGACGTGACCGACGACGTGTTGCCGGTGCTGAGCGGCACGGCGCCGATCGGCAGCACCGTAACGGTCTACGACAATGGCACGCCCCTGGGCCTGGCGACCCTGGATGGGCTTGGCGGCTGGACTTTCACGCCGACTTCGGCGCTGTCCGAAGGCCCGCATGTCTTCACCGCCACGGCCACCGATGCCGTCGGCAATACCAGCCTGGCGTCCGGCGGCTTCACGCTGGAAGTGGACACCAGCGCGCCGCTGGCCCCCGAAATCGATCCCAGCGCGGGCGCGATCCTGAACGGCACGGCGGAAGCGGACGCCACGATCCTGCTGGATCTCGACGGTGACGGCACGATCGACGCCACCACCTTTGCCGACGGCAGCGGGGTCTGGAGCTATACCCCTGCGACCCGGCTGGACAACGGAACGACGGTGATCGTCACGGCGGTCGACGCGGCGGGCAATGCCTCGGGCACGGACAGCGTGGTGATCGACCGCACGCCGCCGCAGGCACCGAGCATTACCCAGATCCTGGACAATGTCGGCGCGCAGGCCGGCAATGTCGCCAATGGCGGCACCACCGACGACACTTTGCCCGAACTGACGGGTACGGGTGAGCCGGGCTCGACGATCAACCTCTTCGATTTCGGTGCGCCGGTCGGCACTGTCGTGGTCGGCGCCACCGGCACCTGGTCCTTGCAGCTGACGACGCCGCTCGGTTCGGCGCCGCATTCCTTCACGGCCACGGCTACCGATCCGCTGGGCAATGTCGGCCCGGCCTCGGCTGCCTATGCGGTGACCGTGGACGTCAGCCCGGTCGTCCTGCCGGTCATCACTTCGGTGCGGGACGATGTCGGTACGATCGTCGGCACGGTGGCGCCGGGCGCCACGACCGACGATGCGCTGCCGACGATCGTCGGAACCGCGGGCGGCAATGCGACCGTCGCCGTCTATGATAGTGTGGCGGGCCTGTTGGGCACCACCGTGGCGAACGGCAGCGGCGACTGGTCCTTCACGCCCGCTGGAACGCTGGGCGGCGGCCAGCATACCTTCACGGCCATCGCCACCAATGCCGCCGGCAACTCCAGCAGCTTTTCAGCCGGCTATCAGATCAATATCGATACCACCGTTCCCGCGGTGCCGACGATTACCCAGGCCAACGACGATGTGCCGGGCATCACGACGCCGGTGCTGAGCGGCGGCCTTACCAACGATACCACGCCCACCCTCATCGGCAGGGCGGACGGCAACGCGGTGGTCACGATCTACGCCAATGGCGTTGCGATCGATACCACGACGGCCTCGCCGACTGGCGACTGGCAATATGTGCTCGTGACGGGCGGAGACGGTCCGCAGAGCATCACCGTCAGCGCCGCCAACGCGGCCGGAAGCAGCAGCGTGCAGTCAGCGCCCTTCGTCTTCACCGTGGACGCCACGCCCCCTGCGGCGCCCCTGGTCAATCCCACGAATGGCACGGGAACGCTCAGCGGCACGGCCGAGCCGAACACGACGGTGAGCATCGTCATCGGCGGCGGGACGGCCGCGACGGCGAACGTCGACGCATCCGGCAACTGGACTTACGCCATTCCCGGCAGCAATGCCGAAAACACGCAGATCGCGGTGACCGCGATCGACGCGGCGGGCAACGGATCGTCGGCCACGACGGTATTCGTCGACCTGACCGGGCCTGCCGCAACTGTCGCCATCGCTGCGCAAGACGATCAGGGCCTCGTCATGGGCGCGATCGCGCCCAATTCGACGACCGATGATACGCTTCCCCTGTTCTCCGGAACCACCGAAGCCTACGCGACGGTTCAGGTCTTCGACGCCGGACAGCCGATCGGCACCGTCCAGGCCGACCTCAACGGCAATTGGAGCCTCACGCCGGGTGTCGCGCTTGGCAACGGCGTTCACAGCATCACGTATATCGCCACCGACCTTGCCGGAAATGCAGGCACGGAAAGTCCGGCCCTGGTCTTCACGGTTCTGACCGGAAACCCGAGCGTGCCGACGATCGTCCAGGTTGCCGACGATGGCCCGACACCTGGCGCCATCCTGGGCGGCGGCGCCACCAACGACCCGACGCCCGTCATATCCGGCAAGGCCGATCCGGGCGCCATCGTCACGTTGATCATCGATGGAACCGGCGTCGCCACGATGACCGCAACCGGGACCGGCGACTGGTCGTTCAACGCGCCCAGCCTCGATGACGGGCCGCATACGATCGCCGTCTCGGCCGCCAATGCTGCGGGCAATCAAAGCGGGCCTTCGGGCGACTTCGCGATCGTCGTCGATACTCTTGCGCCCGGTGCGCCTGTCATCACCGGCAGCGACGGCACCACCGTCATGGGCACGAGCGAAATCGGCGCCACGATTACGCTCGCAGTCTCCGGCGGCGGTACTTACGAAACCACAGCCAACAGCGTCGGCCAATGGAGCCTGACCCTGCCGATACAGGCAGCCAACGGAACCACTCTCACTGCCACTGCGAGGGATGCAGCAGGCAACAATTCCGGTCCCGGGACCGGCACGGTCGACCAGGGCGTCGACATGACCCCGCCTGCCACGCCTGTCCTTTCCACTATCAGTGATGATGCAGGCTTCGTCGTGGGGGCCATCACCAACGGCGGCGTCACCGACGATATCTCGCCGCTGATCTCCGGCACCGCCGGTGCCAACGTGCTCATCTCCGTCTACGACGGCACGACCTTACTTGGCACGACCAATAGCGATGGGGATGGCGCATGGAGCTTTTCGCCGACCCCCCCTCTGGGCGCAGGCCCTCACAGCATTTCCGCCACAGCGACCGCCAATGGCGTGGAGAGCATCAGCGGCAACGCCATCGCTTTCACGCTCGACCTCACCCCGCCGCCGGCGCCAGTGGTCGATCCGGGCAACGGCACGGTGTTTACCGGCACGACGGAAGCCAACGCCAGCGTTATCATCACCTATCCGGGCGGATCGACCACCGTTCAGGCGGACGCGACGGGACACTGGACCTTCACGCCGGGCACGCCCATTCCCGACTCCGCCGCGGTGACCGTGGCCGCGCGGGACGTGGCGGGCAATCTCTCCGGCAGCACCACGGCGACCATCGATTCGACGCCGCCCACCGTGCCCGCCATCACCGGAGCAGACGATAATGCCGGCGGTGTCCTGGGCCCCGTCGCTACCGGAGGCGGCACGGACGACACCACGCCAACGCTCTCGGGCATCGCAGAGGCGAACGCCATCGTCTCGGTCTACGACGGTGCGACGCTGCTCGGCACCGCGGTAGCGACGGGCGGCGCCTGGACCTTCACTCCGCCGACCGCCCTGGGAGAAGGGCCGCACAGCTTCACCGTCACGGCCGCGGATACGTTCGGCAACGTCAGCGGGGCTTCCGCGCCTTACACGCTTACCATCGTCACTTCCACGCCCGCCGCCCCGGTCATTACCGGCGGCGCCGACAATGTCGGCACCATAGTCGGTCCCATCGCCAATGGCGGGGCCACGGATGACAGCCAGCCCACGATCACCGGCAGCGCCGGCGCGAACCTGACGATCACGCTCTACGAAGGCGCAGTGGCCGTAGGCACGACCACCAGCGACATCAACGGGGCCTGGTCGATCGAGACCAGCCTGTTGCAGGACGGCGCGCACGTTCTCACGGCCGTCGCCACCAATGCGGCCGGCACGGCAAGCGCCAACTCCAGCGCCTTCACCGTCAACGTCGATACCGCTGCACCGAACCCGCCGGCAGTCACGTCCGTCACTGACGATGTGGGCACGATCCAGACCGCCCTGGTATCGGGCGCGCAGACCGACGATACCCGACCGACCCTGACCGGCACTGCAGAGGCGAACTCCACCGTCTCGATCCTGGACCGCGGCGTGCTCTTGGGCACTACCACGGCCAATGGGTCCGGCGCATGGACGTTCACGCCCACCACGCCGCTAGATCCCGGCGGTCATATCCTGACGGTGACCGCCACCGATGCCGTCGGCAACCAGAGCGGGCCCACGGCGGCCTTCAACCTGACCGTGGATACCGCCGCCCCGGCGGCGCCCGCCATCACCGGCGCGACGGACGATGTCGGCGTGTCCGGCCCGATCGCCAATGGCGGCCTGACTGACGACGCTCTCCCGCAGATCACGGGTACCGCCGAAGGGAATGCGACCGTCTCGATCTTCAACAACGGCGTCCTGCTGGGGACCGTTGTTGCGAACGGATCGGGGGACTGGTCCTTCACACCGCTCTCGCCGCTATCGGAGGGCCCGCACAGCTTCACGGCCTCCGCGCGCGACGCTGCGGGCAATGTAAGCGGAACCTCCGCGGCTTACGCCTTCACCGTGGACACCACGCCGCCCGTGGCGCCGGTGATCGTCTCGGCAAATGACGACACCGCGCCGCAGCTTGGCATCGTGGCCAGCGGCGGCGCCACGAACGATACGACGCCGACGCTCTCGGGCACGGCCGAGGCCAATACCAGCATCGCGGTGTTCGACAACGGCCTCCAGATCGGCACGACAACCGCAGACACCAACGGGGTCTGGACCTTCGCACCCACCACGACCCTGGGGGACGGCAACCACAGCTTCACGGTCCGCGCCACCGATGCCACCGGCAACCAGGGCGCCGCGTCCGCAGCCTATACCGTAAGGGTGGACACGGCCGGCCCGGCCGCCCCGGTCATCGCCAGCGTCACCGACGACGTGGGTTCGGTGCAGGGCGCCGTCGCCAATGGCGGCGTGACCAATGACACCATCCCGCTCCTGCGCGGCACGGCCGAGGCGGGTTCGGTCCTGACGATCCTGGCCAACGGCGCCGCGATCGGCACCACCCAGGTCGATGCGACCGGCAACTGGAGCTTCCTGCCCCCGACCGCCCTTGGCGAGGGCAACTATGCCTTCACCGCCTTCGCCACCGATGCCGCCGGCAACCCCGGCACCGCTTCGGCGGCTTTCGGCATCACCGTAGACCTGACCGCGCCGCCCTCGCCGATGATCACCAGCATCGTCGACGATGTCGCTCCGGTCACGGGCACGGTCCCCAGCGGCGGCATCTCCAACGATGCCTCGCCGCAGCTGAACGGCACGGCCGCGATCAATACCGTGGTCCTGGTCTACGACAACAATGTCCTGATCGGCAGCACCACGTCGAACGGTTTGGGAGCCTGGAGCTTCACGCCGACCGGCACGATCGCCAACGGCGCCCACAGCTTCACCGCCGTGGCCGTCGATCCCGCCGGCAATGCCAGCGCGGCGTCCAATACCTATGGCATGACGGTGGACACCGCCGCGCCGGTCCAGACCATCGCGATTACGACGCTGACCACCGACACCGGCACTCAGGGCGACTGGAGCACGCAGGATACCACCCCTACCATCGGCGGCACGCTCAGCGCCGCGTTGGGGGCGGGTGAGCAAGTGCAGGTCCAGATCGACGGCGGCACCTGGATCAACGCCAGTTCCTCCGGATCGACCTGGTTCTACGGCGCGGGAACCTTGGCGACCGGATCGCACAGCATCATCGCCCGCGTGGTCGACGCGGCGGGCAATGTCGGCAACAGTGCCTCGCAGAACCTCAGCATCGCCGCCATTCCGGCTCAGGCACCGATCGTCCAGGCCACCGGCACATCGCTGCTCGGCCTCGTGGGGGTCGAGGCGCTGAACCTCATTGACCTTAGCACCCAGTCGCTGATGGCGGTCGACCCGAACAACAACCTGAAGAGCGTCCAGGTCCGCTACGCACCCCTCCTGGCGCTCAGTCTCGGCGCCTACACGCTGACCGGCTCCAGTGCGCTGGCAGCGGAACTGGGCCTGCAGATCGCCGTCACCAATACCGCAGGCCTGCTCGGCATCCTCGCGCCGACCTCCACGCTGACGATCACCTCGCTCAGCGGCGGCGCGATCGACAACCTGGCCGTCAACGAACTGCTCAACACCGTGCACTTCCAACAGAACGTCTCGACCCTGGGCGTGGACCTTCTCAATTCGGTCAGCATTACCGCCACTGACACCACCAACCTTTCGGCCTCTTCGTCGACGGGGACGCTGCTCGATCTCAGTCTGCTGAACGCCAGCGGTTCGCCGAACTTCATCGAGGGCGACGGTGGTAACAACCTCCTGAACGGCACCGCAGGGAACGACCGTCTCTACGGCCACGCCGGCGTCGACGTGCTGAACGGCGGCAACGGCAACGACTTCCTGCGCGGCGGTCCCGGCGCCGATACCCTCAACGGCGGCGCCGGCAACGACACCCTGGTCTACGACTCCGCGGACACATTGATCGACGGTGGAACCGGAACGGATACACTTCTGATCGACAGCGGCACCGGACAAGTGCTGGACTTGGGAACGGCCACCAACATCCGGAATATCGAGGTGATCAATCTCGGGATCGGCGATGCGGGGCGGCGGATAAACCTAACGGAAGCGGGAGTCATTCGTGCCACCGAAAGCAGTCATCAACTCACCATCAACGGCGATGGGAACGACAGCGTGACGATGACCGGCGCGGTGTTCCAGGGACAGACGCTCATCAATGGAGAGGCCTACAACCATTACTCTCTGGGTACGACCGACATCTTCGTCGACCATCCGGTGATGGTCGTCATCTGACAGGAAGCACGGCCAGCGAACTCAGTTCATGAAAGGGGAGCATGGCGTTTACGGAGTGGAGGGTCGCCGGAACGGTGGGAATCGCCGTCCTGGGGATCGTGGGTAGTCGATGTCACGCACAGGAACAGGATAATACGCATGCCGTAATCGCCTCGGGCGAACTGCCGCCGATCGGTAGGCAGGAAGTTCTCCCGCCGGGCACCGCCACCTCAGGCACCGTGGCGCCGCAATCCGCGGCGCCCGGTGTCGGGGCTGCGCCGAACGCCGTCTCTGCGCCGAACGCCGTCTCTGCGGCGAGCGTCGCAGCCGTTCCGCAAGATGGCCAGGCTGGCTGGGCGCAAGCTGTTCCACCGCCGCCGCAAGGCCTGCCTCCCGGCTCCGGTCAGGCAGCTTCCGGGCAGCCGGGCGAAGATCAGTCCGATGCCCCGTTGGTGCCGGGCCGGCTCGACCTCTCCGATGCCGTGGTGCTCACCTTGATGCGCCACCCGGAGATTTCGCGCGCCAACGCTGCCCTGGCGCGGGGGCGGGCCGATCTCGGCGCGGCCAAGTCTGCCTGGACGCCACAGGTTTCCTATCAGGCCAATCTCGGACCGAACATGCTTTCCGGCCGCAACACGTCCGGTTTCAACGAAAACATGGCCGGGCCGAGCGTCTATCTGCAGCAGCAGGTCTGGGATTTCGGCCGCTCCAAGGGAGAGATCGGCGCCGCCCGTTCAACCATGCGTCAGCGCCGATATGAATTGGAATCCGTCGCGGACCAACTGGCGGAGCAAGGCGCCATGGCTTTCCTGGAGGTCAAGCGCTTCGAACTGCTTTCGGTAGAGGCCCGCAAGCAAGTGGAGGAGCTGGAACGGCTGCGCCACCTGATCGGCCTGCGGGTCAACGCCGGCGTGTCCGACAAGTCGGACCTCATGCTCGCCGATGTCCGGGTGGAAAGCGCCCGGGGAGAGGCGATCCAGGCGGAAACCTCGCTCGCCGTTGCGCAGTCCGGCCTGCTCAATCTCATCGGCGATCTTCCGCAGAGCTATGAGGACCCGACCGCACAGATATCCCGCTTCGAGACGGGCGACGACGAGCCGGACTATGACAAGCTGCCCGCGGTGGTGGCCACGGAACAGGCCGAACATGCCGCCGCCTCGAAGATCGGCCAGGCCAAGGCCGAACGCTACCCCCGGCTGGGCCTCCAGCTCGGCTACACGCGCAACAACTACACCTACAACACGCGCGACAATTCCTTCGCGGGGATGGTGACCGTTACCGGAGACCTCTATCGCCGCAGCAACCACTACCTGATCGAGGCCGCAGAGGAAGATCGCCGCGGGGCCGAGGCGGCGCGCGACTCCGCAGTGCTGGAAGCACGGGGCAAGGCGCTTTCGGCCCGTCAGCAAATCCGCGCCGGGCAGGCCCGCATCTCAGCCTATTCCCGCCAGGAAGAGCAGGCTGTCACCGCCAGCCGCATTTTCTTCGAGGAATACAAGCTGGGCAAGCGCACCCTTACGGAACTGCTGAACACCCAGCTTGAAATCTACCGCGCAGCCAGTTCGCGCATCGCTGCGCAATACGACATCATGGAAGCGCGCGTCCGTTTCGAAAACGTCAGCGGCACCTTGCGGCCTTCGCTCGGCCTGCCTGCCCGCCTGCGTGAGGAGGAAGACTTCGATGGCTGACAGCGCCGATATCGTCCAGCCGCCCTGGACCGCCGCCGTCGCGGCCCTCGGCACTCTGAAAGGCGTGCCGGTGGGCGCGCAGGAACTGGCGAAACGCCTCTACTGGTCCGAAGGCCTGGACGCCGAGAAGACCCTTGTCCACGCCGCGCGCCTCTCGGGGCTGGACTTCCAGATCGTGAACATGCGCGTTGACGACGTGCCGCAACTGCTGCTTCCGGCCATCGTCGAACTCAACGACCAGAGCACGGCGATCCTACACGCCCGGGACGGGCTGGGCGTGCGCGTTTCCATGCCCGGAATGCGGCACGATGCGCCCGTGGAACTGTCGCTCGACACGTTCCGCGGCCGCACCACCGGCCGCGTCGGTTTCGTGGAGCCGCTCTCCACGCGTTCGCGCGATGCCCGGCTGGACGAATTCCTGCGGGCACCTTCGCGGTCCTGGCTGTGGGACATCATCATGGCCGACCGGCGCGGCTATGGCGAAGTGGTGCTCGGGTCGGTCTTCGGCAATCTCCTCACGTTCGCGACCTCGCTCTTCGCCATGCAGGTGTGGGACCGGGTGATCCCGGCCCAGTCCGTCCCCACGCTATGGGTGCTGGCGCTGGGGACCGGGCTGGCGCTGTTCCTGGAACTGTTGCTGCGCACGGCGCGCGTCCAACTGGTGGACCGCATCGGCCGGCGCGCCGACATCGCGATTTCCTCGCGCATTTTCGCCCGCGCGCTGGACATCCGCAACGATGCCCGTCCGCGCTCGACCGGCGCGCTGATCGCCCAGTTGCGCGATGTCGAGCAGATACGCGAAATGCTGACGTCCACCACCGTTTCGGCGATGATCGACCTGCCGTTCATCCTGCTGTTCCTGGTGCTCTTCGCCTTCCTGGCGGGACAATTGACCTTCGTGCTGATCGGCGCGGCTGTCCTGATCCTGCTGCCGGGACTGCTGCTTCAGCGCCCGCTGGCCCGCCTCGCCACCGAAGGCATGCGGGAAGGGGCGCTGCGCAACGCGATCCTGGTCGAATCGATCGAACGGATCGACGAGATCAAGTCGGCACAGGCCGAAGCCCGTTTCCAGTCGCTTTGGGAACGCCTGACCCTTGCCGGCACCCGTGTCGGCGCCGAACAGCGCTTCCTTTCCGCGCTTTTCGTCAACTGGACGCAGACGCTTCAGCAACTCGCCTATACGGCCGTCGTCGTGGCGGGCGCCTTCAAGGTCATGGAAGGCGACATGACGATGGGCGCGCTGATCGCCTGTTCGATCCTCACCAGCCGCGCACTGGTCCTGTTCGTGCCGTTCGGGCAGATATTCACCCGCTGGCAGAATGCCAAAGTGGCGATGACCGGGTTGGAGGACCTGTTCGACAAGCCGGTGGACCACGATCCCGAACGCGGCCTGCTGCGCCGGGCGACGCTCAACGGCTATTATGAAATCAAGGATTTGACATACGCTTACGATCCCGATGGACCGCTTGCACTGAAAGTGGAGCGTCTGTCGATCCGCGCCGGGGAGCGCGTGGCATTCCTCGGCCGGATCGGGGCGGGCAAGTCCACGCTGCTCCGCTTGCTGTCGGGCCTTGCCTGGCCGACCAGCGGCGAAGTGCTCCTGGACGGGACGAACCTGACGCTTATCAACCCCGTCGATGTCCGCCGCGACACGGCCTATCTGGGGCAGGGCGCGCAGCTCTTCCTGGGCACCATCCGCGAAAACCTGCTAATCGGCGCGCCGGGCGTGAACGACGAACAGATCCTCCACGCTCTGGCCGTAACCGGGGGGCTGCCGCTCGTGCAGAACCAGCCGCAAGGTCTCGACCTGCTGCTGCAGGAAGGCGGCGCCGGACTGTCCGGCGGGCAAAGGCAGACGTTGCTCCTGACCCGCGCCCTGCTGCGCAATAGCAACATCCTCCTGCTCGACGAGCCTTCCGCCCCGCTCGACGACATCAGCGAGCGGGCGCTCGTCGCCAACCTTGGGCAATGGCTGCGCGGCCGCACGCTCGTGGTCACAACCAATCGGCCGGGTCTCCTCGAACTGGTGGACCGTATCGTCGTCATAGACTCCGGCCGCATCGCGCTGGATGGGCCGAAGGAAAAAGTGCTCGGCGCCCTGGCCGGACCGGCCGGGATCAGGGAGAAGCAGGTATGACGGCCGGTAACCCCACAAGCGCGATTGCCGGCGGCGGCCTGCTCGAGGGCCTGCGCGGAGAGGAAGATAGCCGCTGGCTGCGAACCGTGGGGCGGCTGCGGATCATCCCGATCCTCTCGGTGGGCATCCTGGCCTTCCTGGTCTGGAGCTATTTCGGCGTGCTGGACGAAGTGACGGTCGGTTCCGGCAAAGTCACGCCGCCGTCGCGCTCGCAGGTGATCCAGAGCCTTGAGGGCGGGATCGTCAACGGCATCTTCGTGCATGAAGGCGATATCGTCCGCCCCCATGAAAAGCTCGCCACGCTTGACCGCGCGCGCTTCAGTTCGATGCTGGGCGAGGCGGAGGCGAAAGCGCGGGCGCTGGAGGCGACCGCCGCGCGGCTGGAGGCTGAAATCAGCGGCGGCAGTCCCAACTTTCCCGCGTCGGTCAAGGAGACACCCGGTCTCATGGCGCGCGAGCTTGAGCTGATGCGATCGCGGCGCCAGAACCTCGATGTCGCGACGGCCAGCATGCGGCAGTCTCTGGCCCTGACCCGCCGCCAGCTGGCCATGACCGAGCCGCTCGTCGATCTGGGCGCTGCGAACCAGGTGGAGATCATCCAGCTTCGCCGGCAGGAGAACGAGATACAGGCCAAGCTCGATTCAATGCGCAACCAGTACGTCATCGATGCCAGCGCGGACTATGCGAAAGCGCGGGCGGAACTGGACCAGGTCACCCAGGTCATCGGCGGTCGCCGCGACCAGCTGGACCGCACGATCCTCTATTCACCCGTTCGCGGCATCGTGAAGAACCTGGAAGTGACCACCATCGGCGGCGTGATCCAGCCGGGCGGTTCGCTGATGGAAATCGTGCCGCTGGAGGACCAGCTCCTGATCGAATCCCGCGTGCAGCCAAGGGACATCGCCTTCATCCGTCCGGGGCAGCCTGCGACGGTGAAGATCACCGCATACGATCCCTCGATCTACGGCACCCTGGCCGGGACGGTCGATCGCATTTCCCCCGATACGCTCCAGGATGAGGTCCATCGCGATCAGGTCTATTACCGTGTCTATGTGCGGACCCAGCGTTCGACCTTGCGCGCCAAAAACGGCCATGAATATGCGATCATGCCCGGCATGGTGTCGACCGTGGAGATCAGGACCGGGCGGAAGACGATCCTGCAATATCTCATGAAGCCCATCAACAAGGCAGCCGAAGCGATGCGCGAACGCTAGAAAACGCCGGGCCTGCTCAGGTAGCAATCATCCTGTCAGACGCGCTGGCAGGACGAATTGGGGACCCGGCCCGGCGCCTTGCCGAACTTGGCTTGCACCCGGGCAAGGAAAGGACGGCTGCGCGCCTTCGGTTCCGGATCGCTGCAGCATGTGGCTTTCCAAGTCCGCGCGCGGACCTCCAGATCCTGATTGGCGGCAAGCTGGGTGCGGTCTCCGAGTGTCTCGGTCGAGGATTCGCCTGTGTTGCAGATGTCGTCCACACGGGCGACGGGACCGCCCGCACCGCCGCCTCCACCGGCTCCGCCGCCACCACCTCCGCCACCGCCCCCTCCCCCGCCGCCACCGCCGGCTCCTCCGCCGCCGTTTCCGCCGCCGGCATGTCCGCCGGACTTGGCGATGGCGGGCGAAGTTAGTGTCGTGGACAGGAGCATGGTCATGGTTGGCGGCACCAGCAGCGAATATTTACCGCAGGCGGTCAGAAACGAGCGGCGATCGCTCTCCCCTTCCGGTCCATTGAAGATTTTGGGCTTTTCCATGACTTATCTCCGCATTCCGCCCCAGTCATGAAAGTACAGGAACGTCGCGGGCTGTTAAGCCGCTCTTGAGGATGGCCCGCCCTCACCAGATTTTCGAAGCGCTACGCCGTATGGCGCCGGCAGCTAACACGCTTTTGCAGGGCCGCTTCGGATAGCTTAGGAGAAATTCACCATTCCCGCCCGGCGATCAGCCAAATGGAGGAACCGGGGCCGCATTCAGGCGGGCTCGCCGCTGCCCTGGCGCCGCGACGATTGCAGAAGCTCCAGCAGGCGGCGAGCGATCTCGCGTTCACCCATCACGACATGGTCCGCGCCGATCTTTTCGAGGTGATCGACCTCCTCGTCGGAATGCGCCCGTGCGAGGATCTGGATGTCGGGATTTCGCTGACGGGCATGCTGGGCGATCACGCCGGCTTCGAAACCTTCCGGTATGGCGATCATCAACCGCGTGGCTTCGCCGATGCCCGCTTCTTCGAGAACATCCATGCTGGAGGCATTTCCCTCCACCACTTCATGGCCGATCTCCCGCGCCGAACGGGCCAGGTCGGCGCGTTCTTCCACGATGACCATCTGGCGGGCCTCGCCGGAGATGCCGTCCGCCACCAGCCGTCCGACCCGGCCGTAGCCGACCAGCACCACGCGCTCTCCGGCTGCGGACGGCGCGCGTCTTGCACTCTCCGACGCGGCTACGGACTTGACGATGCTGTGCCGCCCGGCCAGCCAGCGGAAGAGCAGGGGATTGGCGAAGATCGAGAAGATCGCACCGGCCAGGATGAGGTCGCGCCCCTCTTCGGGCAGGACGCCAAGTTTGACGCCCAGCGCGGCCAGCATGAAGGAGAACTCGCCGATCTGGGCAAGACCGGCGGCGACCGTCAGCGCGGTATGCAGCGAGTGACCGAAGAACCGCACGATGGCGATGGCGGCCAGGGATTTGCCGAGGATGACGATCAGCACCGTGGCCAGAACCGCGCCGCCATGCTCCACCACCACCGCCGGGTCAAACAACATGCCGACCGAGACGAAGAACAGTACGGCGAAAGCGTCGCGCAGCGGCAGGGTCTCTTCGGCGGCGCGGCGGCTGAGCTGCTTCTCGCCCATGACCATGCCGGCGAAGAAGGCGCCCAGCGCGAAGGAGACGTCGAAGACGTAGGCCGCTCCGAACGCGACGCCCAGTGCGATCGCCAGGACCGCGAGGCGGAACAGCTCACGCGAGCCGGTATGGGCGGCCCAGTGCAGCGCGGCCGGGATCACCCGCTTGCCGACGATCAGCATGAGCGCGATGAAGCCGCCGACTTTCGCCAGGGTCAGGCCAATCATCCACGCCAGTTCCATGCCCGATTGCGCGCGTCCGTTGGCCAGGCCGGCGAGCGCGGGCAACAGCACGAGAACGAGGACCATGGCCAGATCCTCGACGATCAGCCACCCGACGGCGATGCGGCCGCGTTCGGTGTCCATCAGCTTGCCGACCTGCATCGCTCTCAGCAGCACCACGGTACTGGCCACCGACAGCGCAAGGCCGAACACCAGGCCGCCGGCAAGGTTCCAACCGAGCCAGGTCGCCAGCCCCGCTCCCAGCGCGGTGGCGAAGGCGATCTGGAGCACGGCACCGGGCACGGCAATCTTGCGGACCGAGAGCAGGTCGCGGACGGAAAAGTGCAGGCCGACGCCGAACATCAGCAGGATCACGCCCAACTCCGCCAGTTCGTTCGCCAGCGCGCTGTCCGCCACGACGCCCGGCGTGAAGGGGCCGACCAGCACTCCGGCGAAGAGATAGCCGGCGACCGGCGATATCCTCAGCCGGTGGGCAAGAGCGCCCATCGCGAAGGCGGCGACCAGACCGGCGACGACCGTTGCGACGAGAGGCGTACTATGGGGCAATCGGGACTCCTGGCGTGTTTCACCACCGGCGAATCCTTCACTCCACGGTCGAGACGAAAGCGACGGCGATTGCGGCCGCGACCATCGATCCGACCAGCAGGAGCGGCAGCAGCCACCCCGGAGCCATGTTACGCCTACGGACCATCGCCGGTTCCTTTCCGCTTGCGTTGACGAACCGCATATTGCTCAGGAACCGGCTTCCTGTTGGTGTCCGACGCGTTTCGGAATGTTTCTCCGGGCCGGGGCCTCAATAGATGTCGCGGCGGTAGAGCCCGGCTTCGGCCATCCCTTCCAGGCGCTCGTCGCCAAGCGCCGCGCGCAATGCGGCGTCGACGGCGGGGGCCATGCCCTGAAGGCTGCCGCAGACCATGATCGCCGCGCCGTTTTCCACCCAGTCGCGCAAGTCGGCTTCGGCCTCGGCGCAAAGGTGCTGGACGTAACGCCCGCAATCGGCATCGCGTGACCAGGCGCGGTCGAGCCGGGTGAGGGTGCCGCGTGCCAGCCAGTGCTCGATCTCGTCAGGCAGCAGGGCGTCGTGATCGCGATTGCGCTCACCGAACAGCAGCCAGTGACCGCCGCGCCCAGCCGCTTCGGAAGCGCGCAAATGGCCGCGCAGCCCGGCAAGGCCCGTGCCGTTGCCGATCAGGATCATCCGCCGCGGTCCGGCAGGGCCGGCCACGGGCGCGTGGAAGCCTTCATTGCCGCGCAGTCGCAGGGCGATTTCGCTGCCGGGCGGGGCGAAATGCGTCAGCCAGCCAGAACCCAGCCCCAGGGTGCCGTCGGTTCGTTCGACTTGCCGGATCAGCAGGTCGAGGCGGCCGTCCGCCGGGATCGATGCAATCGAATATTCGCGGTGAGGCAGCGGGCGCAGCGCGGCCAGAAGTTCCTCTGCAGTGGCGACGGGATGGTCGGGAATCAGCGCTAGGGCGAGGTGGTGGGCCAGCGGCTGGCCTCTCGCCATCTCCGACCCGGCCAGGCCGCAGTGGGCCAGATAGGCCGCGACGCGGGCGGGATCGTTGGCGCCGGGCAGCACTTCGGCAATGTCGCCGGCCTGCCAGGCAGCGCTGCCGTCGCAGGGCTCCAGACTGACGAGGAAGGCGGGGCCGCCGGCACTTCCGGCGTTGAGCCGGCGCCGGTAGGCCAGCCGCCAGCGGGAATAGGCGGCAGGTTCCCAGTCCGGCATGTCCGGCTCGGCGCCGAGCGCGGCGAGCTGCTGCTGCCACTGGCGCTGGGCGTCGGTGTCGTCACCGTCGACCTCGATCATGTCGAACAGGCGGCGGGCGCCGCCGGCATGGAGCCAGCGGTCTACCGAATGGCCAAAGGCGCAGAACTCGGGATATTCGCGGTCACCCAGCGCCAGCACGGCATATTCGAGATGATCGGCGCCGGGAGGCGTCGCCATGGTCTGGCGCGCGAAGCGGCGCGCAGGGTCCGGCGGTTCGCCTTCACCATACGTGCTGACCACGAAGAGCGCGCGGTCGACTTCGGAGAGCACGCTTTCGTCCACGGCCGAAAGCGGCAGCACGCGCGCGCCGCCCAGCGCGGAGGCGGTCTGCCGGGCGAGACGCTCGGCGCCGCCGGTCTGGCTGGCGAAGGCGATCAGCATGTCGCCGATCCCGCCCGCGGCGCCGGGGTTGCCTGCGGGCTGGCTCGCCGCCGCTTCGGCCACTTCCGCCAGGGCGCGCTTGCGCTTGCGACGTGCGAGATAGAGCAGCAGGCCGGTGACGGTGAACAGGGGCATCGTCAGGCTGGTCAGCAGGAGCAGGATGCGTCCGCCGATGCCGAAGAAGGCGCCGCGGTGCAGCTCGTACATGCTGGTGGTGATGACCTTGCCGAGATTGCGGTCGGCATAGCGGTCCGCCTTGACGAGCTTGCCCGTCGCAAGGTCCACCTTGAGATCGTCGGTCATGCGGTCGTGGCGGGCATCGGCCAGCAGGACCCGGAACGTCGCGGGTTCGTGCCCTTCTGGCAGCGTGACGGAAATGGAGCTGTAGCGGCCGTCCATGGCGGTCATCACGGTGGGCCAGGCGCGCAGGAGGCGCGGCGGGGCTGCGGGGTCCTCGGCATGGTCGGGTTTTACGCCGCCGTGTCCGCCTTCCTCGCGGCTGGTCTTGCCGGTGAGGGTGTAGAGCACGCCCTGGCGGTACCAGTCGTAGGACCACCAGAGGCCGGTCATGGCGCTGAGCAGATAGACCAGGGCCACCCAGCCGCCGATGACGGCATGGAGCGCGCGATAGAGATTGCGGCCGCTCTTCCTGAGATCGAGCACGAGCCAGGCCCGCCAGTCGAACGTGCGACGCGGCCAGCGCAAATAGAGACCGGAAATGGCGAAGAACACCAGCGAGATCGCCGAAAAGGCTGTGATCTGGCGGCCGATGCCATTGGGGCCGCCGGGCAGGGCCAGCCAGCGGTGCAGGTTCTCGATCGTGCGGAAAAAGCCCGCGCTGGTCGCCTGGCCCAGCAGCATGCCGCTATGCGGGTCGACAAAGCTGCGCTCGCCGCGGCGCTCACCTTCCCGGGCCGCGAACTGGACGGTCCAGGCCGCGGCGGGATCGCTCTCCACGTTCAAACGCTCCACGGCCTGGCCGGGGCGCTGGGCGGCGGCGCGGGCGATCACTTCGTCGGGCGAGAGGGCGGGGCCGGTCGCGTGGGAGAGCGTGACGATGCCCGGGCTGAGGGCGCGCATGATCTCGTTTTCGAAACTCAGCGTGGCGCCGGTCAAACCCATGACCGCCAGCACGAAGCCGGCCGTGATTCCGAGGAACCAGTGAATTTGGAACAAAACTTGCCGCGTCACCCTGATCGCTTTCCGAAAATCTGGTGGCGCCACTCACCGTTACCCTGGAAAGCAGGTGCCGATAAGCATCCCGAACTTTCGCCAGCTTCCCCTCCATTTTCTCCGCTAATGAGATACAATCGCAATAGCAATGGGGATTTCACACGTTTGCGGGATCGACGGGGGGAGCGCTATTCGTCCAGGTCGCGGAGGTTGAGGGCCTGTCGCAGGGCCTCGACGGCCGGGGTGGTCTCGTCCTTGGGCGTTCGCGTCCAGTAGTCCAGGTGCTGGAAGCGCAGGCGCTTGCCCGGCAGCTTCACGTCCTTGACGCCGGCGCCGAAATGGCGCGCCACCGGGCCGGAGATGGGATCTCCCAGAACCAGCAGCGAGGTGGGAAACCAGTGGTTTGTCCAGACGGTCGGCGCAAAAGGCGCTGCGTGATGGGGGATACGCGCGCCTTTGCCTTCGGGGTAGGAGAACTGCCGGTTCCGCTCGCTCCAATATTCGAAGAGCGGCGGGTCGACGGGAAATTCGCGCCGGTTCTTTCGGCGCTCGAAGGCGGCGGCATCATCGGCCAGCAGCAGGTCCGCCTTGCCCAGCGGCGAGCCGAGCGTCACCAGGTCGCTCACCAGCCAGGGGGCTTCCGGCACACCGGCCAGGGCGCGGCGATAGGCGCGCTGGGCATTGCGCCAGGCGGGCAGGGCGGTTTCCTCCAGGGCAGAATCGCCGCCGCGCCGGGCCGCCTCGAGTACCGCCCCGGCCTT
Organism: Novosphingobium sp. PhB55; assembly: GCF_004368805.1. Classification (NCBI taxonomy): domain Bacteria; kingdom Pseudomonadati; phylum Pseudomonadota; class Alphaproteobacteria; order Sphingomonadales; family Sphingomonadaceae; genus Novosphingobium; species Novosphingobium sp. PhB55. Next base: position 65,553 of record NZ_SODQ01000012.1, read on the forward strand.
CTCCAGCGCGGTCAGTCTTTCCAACAGGGGCGAGCCGGCGGCATGGAGCGCCTGGAGGCGAAGCGGATCGAGCTGCGCCCAGGCCTGGGTCAGGATGTCATAGGCGATCACTGAGCCGAGGCTGTGGCCGACCAGCACGATCCGGTCGTACTCGCCGCTTTCGGTCAGCTTGCGCAGCAGCTCGACGCCGCCGGCCCGGATCCGCTGACGGGCTTCGACATTGTCCGGCTCCGCGCGCAAGTAGCGTGCCGCGTCGCCGACATAGGGCACCAGCATGCCCACGATCACGCTTGTGAGCGCGGGGCCGATCAGGCCGGGCAGCAGCGTCCACCAGAGGCGGTGATCCGCTTCGTCGCCGGACAGGAGCTGCCAGGCGACGATGGCGATGGTGATCGCCAGGCCCACCAGCCAACCCGCGATCCAGTAGGGCAGGTAGGCGCGCGGAATGCTCTGCGGGCTGCGGAAGAACAGGGAGGCGATCCAGCGGCCGATCCCGGCCACCGTGTTGCCGATCATCATGTGCGCCCAGTAATACTCGAAAAAGTCGACGCGGCGGGGATCCGGCGGGTCGAAGTAACGCGTTGTTACCCGGCGCAGCTCGAAATTGTCCGAAGTGACGTCGGGCTTGGAGTAGACGGTATTGTCATAGCCCGCGACGAGCGAGCGGTCTTTCGACCATGCCGCGTCGATGAAGCTCCAGAGCGTGTCCATCGGCCGCTGCTCGCCGATGCCGTGGACGAGAATGACTGCCGTTTTGCGCACTTCTGCCAAGGATCGCCCCCCGTCTCGTCACGAAGGGCGATCGTAACATGCAAGTTATGCGGTGTTTACTGCCAATTCCTCAGAGCTTCTCTGAAAATTCGCGGTCCCCGAATCTTGCGGCACGAGGTTATTTTCCCGCGCCAGCGCGATCACGTCGGCGGCGAGACGGTCGACTTGGGCGGGGTCGGCATCCCAGGCGAACATGAACCGCGCACCGCCGCCGATGAACGTGTAGAAACGCCATCCCCGGGCGCGCAGCCCGTCCAGCACCGGCTCGGGCGCGGCCAGGAACACGGCATTGGCCTCCACCGGGAAGATGAGGTCCAGTCCTTCGATCCCGGTGACGGCGCCGGCCAGCCGGCGGGCGCAGGCATTGGCGTGGCGGGCATTGCCCAGCCAGGCGCCGGTTTCCAGCACGCCGATCCACGGCGCCGAAAGGTAGCGCATCTTCGAGGCGAGCTGGCCGGCCTGCTTGCAGCGATAGGCGAAGTCTTCGGACAGGGCGTGGTCGAAGAAGATCACCGCCTCGCCCGCCGCCATGCCGTTCTTGGTGCCGCCGAAGCAGAGCACGTCCACGCCGGCCTGCCAGGTGATCTGCGCCGGCGCGCAGTCCAGGGCGGCGCAGGCATGGGCGAAACGGGCGCCGTCCATGTGTAGCTTCAGCCCGAGTTCGCGGCAGGTGGCGGAAATCGCCTCGATCTCGGCAACGGTATAGACCTGCCCGGTTTCGGTGGGCTGGGTGATCGTGACGACGCGGGGCTTGGGGAAGTGGATGTCCGAGCGGCCGGTCGCTAGGCCGCGGATGGCGGCGGGGGTCAGCTTGCCGTCAGCGCTTTGGGCGACGAGCAGCTTGGAGCCGTTGGAGAAGAACTCCGGCGCGCCGCACTCGTCCGTCTCGACGTGGGCCGAGGACGAGCAGATCACCGAGTGGTAGGACTGGCACAGCGCGGCCAGCGCCAGCGAATTGGCGGCCGTGCCGTTGAAGGCGAAATAGACGTCGCAGTCAGTGGCGAAAAGGTCGCGGAAGGCGTCGGCGGCGCGGCGGGTCCATTCGTCCTCGCCATAAGCGGTCGCGGAGCCGCGGTTGGCCTGCTCCATGGCGTTCCAGGCTTCCGGGCAGATGCCGGCATAGTTGTCGCTGGCGAACTGCTGCGTGGGTCCTGAGGGGAACTGTTCGGACATGCGGTCTTCCTTCTGGCGCGCGATGGACTTCGGGCGAGCCGGGAAGGAACGACGGCGATGCAGCTGGAAAACCCGTTTGTTGCCGGTCCGGCCACATCCCTTCGCATGTCTGCGAAGGTACCACCTTGCTCGGGAGCAGGTTGGTGCCGGGCGCGATCCCGACTCTTGATGCTGGGGCGCTGACTAGGCCCGGCGCCCGAATTCGTCAACCGGTTCTGCGGATTCGACCGCACACTTATCCCTTTTCGCAGGCCGATCAGCAGTAAGTCTGACTCGACGAAATTGCGGCAGCTTCGTAGCTTTTTCCTACGCTTCCGGCCGTTATGCCGCGCGGGCGCGAGGAACCGAAGAACACATGGGGCGGACTTTCGACGCGACGGCATCCGGCGTCAGCCGGGCACGCAATGCCTTGCTGATCACCGATCCCAATCGGCTGATCAGCTATGGACGGCTGATTACGGCGATCTTCGCCGTCATCGCCATCTATCTCGACCCCACCCAGCCCAGCCGCTACCGCGCGGAAGTGCAGGACGTGCTGGCGATCTACCTCGTCATGGCGATCGTGCTGGTGGCCGTGCCGATCCGGCGGCCGGTCGACAGTCCGGTCCATTTCCTCGTCCATGTGCTCGACACCGCCATTCTCGGCTGGCTGGCGTTCCTGACCAACGAACTGACCAGCCCCTTCTTCTCGTTCCTGCCCTTCACTTTGCTGGCGATGACCGTGCGCTGGGGCTTCATGGGCGCCATGATCGGCGCGGTCATGCTGGAAGTGGTGCTGTTCACGATCGGCATTCCCGACATCCTCGACGGGGAATCGGAACTGAACGTGCTGATCATCCGCACCGTCTACTTCCTGGTCTGCGCGGTGATGCTCGGCTATTTCGGCGCCTACCGCGAGAGCAGCCGCGAACGGCTGGCGCGCCTGGCCGGCTGGCCGATGGATGCGGGCGTCGGCGACCGGCGCGGTTGGCTGGCGGAACTCTGCGGCCATTCCGGCGCGATCACCGGCTGCGAAAGCCTGATCCTCATCTGGCGCGAGCAGGACGAGCCGACCGGGTTCATCGCCCACTGGCGCAAGGAAGGCCTGCGCCTGCTGCCGCTCGACCCGGCGACGTTCCGCAGCGTTTTCGCGGAGGCGCGGCTGGACTTCATGGACCGCACCCGCGCCAGCCTCGTCAGCCCCGCAGAAATGTCCGGATTGACGCTGGCGCTCGATGCGCTGGGATTGCCGCGCCCCCTGCCGCACGACTACGCCGTGCGCTCCGGCTTCTCGGGTCTGCGCTTTCGCGGCGCGATGATCGTGGTGGACCCGGACGGCCGCCCCGAAGATGCCCTGGCCCTGACCGAGATCATCGCCGCGCGCACCGGTTCCGAGCTGGAGCATGTCGAGCTTGTGGCACGGCGCGCCGACAGTGCCCGTGCCGAGGAACGCAGCCGCTTGGGGCAGGACCTGCACGACAGCGTGCTCCAGGATCTCACGGCGACCAGTCTGAAACTGCGCAGCCTGGCCGCCCGCGAACCCGAGGTGGCGCAGGACCTCAAGGCGATCGAGGAACTCGTCACCGAGCAGCAGCGGCGCATTCGCCGCTTCGTGGAGGAACAGCGCGACGTCTATGCGGACCAGCCCACCGATATGGTGGCGGACTTGCGCCGCCAGGCGGACCTGCTGGAGAAGAAATGGGGCGTCACCGTCGCGTTCGACTGGCACGGCCGCTCCACCCACTTGCCGCGCAACCTGGTGGAGGAAGTGATCGCGCTGTTCTCCGAGGCGACGGCCAATGCCGTGCGCCACGGGTCTGCCACCCGCGTCGCACTGGAAGCGCGGCGCGTTGGCAGCGCGCTCGAACTCGGCGTGGTGGACAACGGGCGCGGGCTGGGACCGGCGGCGAACGGGATCGGCCCGGTTTCGCTCCGCAGCCGCGCCATGCAGCTCGGCGGCTCGATCGCGCTCAATGACAGTGCCGACGGGCTGCGCGTCACCATGGTCATCCCGCTGGACGAGGCGGCATGAGCGTCGTGAACCTCAAGACCTGCCGGGTCCTGGTTGCCGACGACCATCCGCTGCTGCTGCGCGGGCTGGCCGACCTGCTCCAGGCGACCCGCGAAGTCGAACTGGTGGAAGCGACGGGCAGCGGTACGCGCGCCTTGGCGGTGATCCGCGACAAGCGGCCCGAAGTCGCCGTGCTCGACGTGTCGATGCCCGATGTCGGCGGGCTGGCGATCCTGCGCGCCATTCGCGAAAACGGCTGGCCTGTGCGGGTCATATTCCTCTCGGCCACGATGACCGGAAGGCAGATCGCCGAGGCCATCGGGCTTGGCGTCTGGGGCTTGCTGCTGAAGGACTATGCCTCGGATTCGCTGCTGGATTGCCTGCATGAGGTCATGGCCGGCCGCAAGTGGCTGCCCGAAGACCTCGTGGCCAAGGCCAAGCGCGGCGGCGGCGTCGATATCGGCGGCGAGATCGCCAGCCTGACGCCGCGCGAAAAGGAGATCAGCGCGCTGGTCTGCCGGGGCTTCTCGAACAAGGCCATCGCCGGGATGGTGGGATCGACCGAAGGCACGGTGAGCATCCACCTGCACAACATCTACCGCAAGCTCGACATTTCCAGCCGCACCACCCTGGCCACGCTTTTCGTCAAGTATCAGTCCCAGATCAGCGACAACGGCTGACCATGGACCGGGCGGCGGCAGGAGCGGGGGGCGACGCCGGCAGCAAGAAGGGCGGCGGACAACTGCGCTTCTGGCTCGGCGCCCTGGTTGGCGCGGTGTTCCTGGGGCTGCTCTGGACTTCGGTGGACATGGCGGCCGTGGGCGCCTTGCTGGCGCGGGCGAGCTGGCCGCCGCTGGTGCTGGCGCTGCTTGCCTATGGGCTCGATTTCCTGCTCCGCGCTTGGCGGTTTCGCGTCCTGCTCGATCCGGGCGGGCGGCAAGTGCCGTTCGGGCCGAGCGTTGCGCCTTTCGTCGCCAGCTTCGGGATCAGCGATATCCTGCCGTTCCGCCTCGGCGACGTGTTCCGCGTCTACTGGTTCCACCGCAGCTTCTCGCTGCCGATGGGCCATGTGCTCGGCGCCATGGTGGTGGAGCGCGTGCTCGATCTCGTCTCGATCCTGATGGTCGCCGGGCTGGCGCTGCTTCTGGTCGACACGGCCTTGCCGGCCGAGATCGTGGCGCAGTTTCGCCTCGTGCTGTTAGTGGCGGTAGGGGCGAGCCTGCTCGTTCTGCTGTCGCCCGGCGCGATCGAGGCGGTGGCCGGATGGGCCGAACGCACGTTTCCCGTGTCTCTGGTGGCCCGCATTGCCCAGACCGCCCGCTCGGTGGCGGGGGCCGTGCGCGGCACCGGCGATCCGCGCCGCATCCTGGGCATGGTCCTGCTGTCCTTCGCGCTGTGGCTGCTGGAAAGCCTCGTCATGCTCGGTGCCTGGGTGAGCCTGGGCGGCGAGGTGGGCGGCGCATTGAAACCGCTGGTGGCCTTTGCATTCTCGACCTTGGGCACGCTGGTGCCCGCGCTGCCCGGCCATTTCGGGTCCTACGAATTCTTCGGCATGCTCTCCTACCGCGCCGTCGGCGTCGATGCCGAGCAGGCGACGGCGACGATCCTGCTGGCCCATCTGCTGCTCTGGCTGCCGACCGCGCTGTTCGCGCTGGGCTGGCTGGTATCGATGCGGCGGGAGTCTCCGCTGCTGGTCATGAAGGCGGGCCAGGCCGGCTAGGCTTGCGCCGCAGCGTGAGGCATGCGCCGGGACACCGGAAGGCCCGCGGGCAGGACGCTGCTTCCTGTCGGATTCCCGATGATGGAGGGATAGAGCGCGGCTGGCCTTTGGCGCCGCGGCAAAAAGGCGTCGGTGCGGGCCGGACGGGCCCGCACCGCACCCGATCAGTGGAACCGGCGGGTCAGGGCCTCGGTGGCATTGCGATGGGCGACGGCCATGACCGTGCCTTGCGGGTTGACCGAAGTGGGCCCGCAGAGCAGCGAGGCGTCGTTGATGTAGAGGCCGTCGGTGCCGTGAACCTTGCCGAAGGAATTGGCCGCGGTGCGCCGGTCATCCTCGCCCATCGGGCAGGACGAGAAGACATGGACCGACGTGACGTTGCCGTCGCTGGCCTGAAGCAGTTCGGGCAGGCCGGCAAGATCCGCGGGGGAATGCAAATCCGGATAGCCTGCGAGACAGGGATAGATCCGCTGCGCACCCGCCGCGAACAGCGCCTCGCACAGCCGGCGCAGGCCTTCGCCCAGCACCGAGAGATCGCCTTGCGAGAAGCGCACCCGCACGATGGGATCCTCGAAGCCGGGCAGGTTGCGAACGCTTGCCTCGCCGCCGCCGGACTGGACGTAGTATATGCCCATGCGCCGCCAGCGCTCCGCCACCAGGTCCCAGTGACTGGGCCGCCCCGACAGCGCGACGCCGAGCATGGCCGGCGTGCTGATGGAGCAGCCCATGCCGAAGCGCGGCTCGAATTCCTTGACCTGGTGGACCGGGTCGAAGTCTCCGGGATGGTTCACGTCGCGGTCGAATTCGGCGACGACTTTGACCATGGGGTGAAAGCGCAGGCTGTCGCCGACGTTTTTCGTGATCCCGGAGCGGCGCAGCAGGGCAGGCGTCTGGACCGCGCCGCAGGCAACCACCACCGTCTTTGCGCGGAAAGTGACCGCGCGCCGACTGCCATCCTCGCCGCGGCGCGTGCCCTCGGCGATCCAGTGGCCGTTCATGCGGCGGAGCCGGGCGATGCGGGTTGCCGGAAGCAGCGCGCCGCCGGCCTCCAGGAAGCGGCGCACGAATGTGGCCGACATCGATTGCTTTACGCCGCGCCCATGATCATGGTCGTAGCGGTAGAGGCGCGGCGCCTCGATCGCCAGCCAGCCTTGCGCCTGGGCGCCCTGCTGGAGGCGGCGCGACATGTCGGAGGCGGCACTGCCGGCGTATTCCACCCGGGCGACGGCCTCGCAGGCCGCGAAATGCGGCGTCATTTCCGCCAGGTCCAGACTGTGCACCGCGAAGCGCCGCCGCCAGTCGTCGAAGACATAGCCGGGGGTGCGGTGATAGAGGCCGCGATTGACCTCGCTCCCGCCGCCCACGCAGCGGCCCTCCACCCAGGCCAGCTTGTGCCGCCCCAGCGCCACGCCGACACCGGCGTTGCGGTACTTGAGGAGCATTTCCTCGCGCGAGAAGTGGGGCGCTGCTTCGAGGGCGAGATGATCGCCTTCCTCCACCATGGTCACGTCGCGTCCGGCTTCGGCGAAGAGCGTTCCGCTCACCGCGCCGCCGGGGCCGGATCCGATGACGAGGATTTCGGTCTCGATCTCGCCCGAGCCGTGTCTGGCGCCGTTGGCAGCCCCCTTCATGCCGCGATCCTCGCCGCCTGCGCACTGTTCCCGGTAGCGGGCAGCGAATAGAGGCCGTAGCAGGCGAAAGTCGTGTAGAAAGCGATCATCGAACGGCGAAAGCCGATGCGGGACCGGCGCCAGGCGGCGAGGTGGGCCTGTCGCTCCGCCGCGCCGAGGCGCGAGAAGCGCTGCCCGTGGGCCGGCAGCGCCGCCACGTCGAAAGCCAGGGCCAGCGCGCGGAAGCCGATGCGGAAATAGTCCGGCATGCTGGCCAGGGTTGCGCGCACATAGTCCGCCACCAGGCCGCGCTCCGGCGCGGGCAGGTCCGGGCGGGATTCGTCGATCAGGACATCGACGATGGCCGTCACGCAGCGCGCGACCGCGTCGGTATGGCGCCGGGTTCGGTCAGACATGGCGGGCCTCCGCAAGGATGGGTGCGAACGGGGGATCGTCGAAGCGACGGAACAGGGCATCGCCGCTGGAACGGGCGCTGCGGATCAGCGAGGGCACGCCGATCGCGGCGGCACCGGCGGCGTCGCGGTCCTGCCGGTCGCCGATGACCAGCGTTTCCTCCGCCGTGACTTCGGCCTCTTCCAGCAGGGCCAGCAGGCCGGTGGGATCGGGCTTGAGCCGGCCGATACCGCGGTCTCCGGACCAGATGACGTGGTCCGCCTTGAGGCCGAGCGCGGCGAGCTTGTCGTTCACGGGATAGTCCGACCAGACCGCGATCCGCCGCCCGGTCGCCCTCAGGGCCGAGAACAGGCCGTCGATCCCGCGCGCCTTGTAGCGCGGCAGCAAGGCCAGCGGGCGGCGCTCGATCCACTCCTCGACAAGCGCGCGGACCTCGCCTTCCGAGCAGCCGCAACGCCGCGCGGTGAGGCGGAACTGCTCGTTGTTGAAGTCGTCCCCCTGCACCTCGCCCAGCAGCTCCCGGATCTGGCGGAAGGCCCGCAGCGTCTCCACCGTGCGCAGGCTGCGTCGGCGAAGGCTGTGCTTGACCAGTTCCAGCGCCATCGCGCGGCGGAGCGGCGGTTGGTCGTAGAGCGTGCCGTCGAGGTCGAACACCACGAGCCGCACCTTGCTCCAGGCCACGTCGGTCACGGTTTCCACTCCCTTACTTGCCGTGGCCGGGCAGCATGTCCACCGGCGTGAAGCTGCGGTTGGACAGCGCGGTGAGGCTGGGCAGGTCGACGAAGGAGAGCAGCAGCAGCACACCCACGGTGATGCCCAGCGTGGTCATCAGGCGGCGCGAGCGGAACATGCGCTCAGGCCGCTGGGCGATGGAGTCGCGCAGCATCGAAAGCCAGAGGTAGCAGCCGAACAGCCCGGCGATGAACGGGAAGGCCAGGATGTATTCTACGCGGTACTTGATGAGGAACACGCCCAGGAAGAACGAGGAGAGCATGGCATAGACCAGGCAGCTCACCACCAGGCTTTCCGCCGTGTAGCCGGCGAAGGACTTGCGGTAGCGGGTCAGCGTCTCGATCCCCACCATGGCGGTGATGTCGCGATATTCGGAAAGGCGCTTGGAGCCCATCAGGAACGCGCCGCCGGCCCAGTAGGCCAGCAGGAGGCTGGCAGGCGGCATGCTGGAGGGGTCCATCATCAGCCAGCCCAGGGTCAGGCGGATGGGGTTGTTCACCGATTCTGACACCACGTCCAGGAACGGCCGGTCCTTGGAGCGCAGCGGGCGCACGTTGTAGACGATGCCGGAGACCAGGAACACGACCGCCACGGTAAAGAAGGCGCTGCCCAGCGAGGTCGCCAGTGCCAGGCCGAAGGCCGCGAAGACCGTGTATTGCAGGTAGACCAGCGCCGGGGAGAGCTGCAGCGACACCGCGGTGCGGTGGTGCTTGCTGGGATGGTGGGCATCGGATTCGCGGTCCAGCCACTCGTTGATGATATAGTTGGCCGAGGCGATGGCGATCGCCACCACGAAGCCGATCACGATCCGCGCCGGGGCGTCCAGCAGCGAAGGTTCGCGCAGCGCATAGGCCAGGATCAGGCCCGGGATCACGAAGACGTGCTTGGTGGCGTGATCGAAGCGGGCAAGGCTCAGGTAGTCGCGCAGGCGCGCGGTCTTCCGGTTGCGCGATGCGGCGCCCTTCGTGGTGGGTCCCGCAATTTCAGGCCCCCTCATTTCAGATGTGTTCATTTCCGGATTCTCCTGGAACGGAGGGGTGAACTTGGGGCATTCACGGATGCAGGGTGGCTTTGACGCGGTAGATGCGGCCGTCGGCGAAGGCGCCGGCAGGTTCGAGCGAGAGGTCGCGCTTCAGGCGCTGTTCGCTGGCGAGGTAGAAGCGCCAGTCGATCCGGTCGAAGCAGACCACGTAGACCGGCAGGCCCGCGTCCGCCTGGGCCCGGATCCGGGCAAGCTGGGCTTCGGGCGGGTTGGCCGGGTCGGGCCTGTTGGTGCGCAGCAGGCGCTCCTGCGGCACGATCTGGGCGCTGCGCTGGGTAAGCAGGGCGACCACTTCGGGGCCGTTGGAAAAGAGCGAGGCATTGCCCGGGAGCCCTTCGACGGCGGCGATGGTCGGCGAGGCGCGCCATTCGAGGCTGAGGAAGCCGATGCCCTCGCGGAACACCTGATACGTGCGGGCCGAAGTGCGGACCGTGTGGCCGACGAGGACCAGCGCGGCGAGGGCGGCAAGGGTCAGCCAGATCGTCCGCAGGCCGCCGAGGCGCTGGTCGAGGCCGCTGGCCTGCGCGGTGACCATCATGACCAGCATGACATAGGCCGGAAAACCGTAGCGGCCGACGAACTGCAGGTTCGCTTCCAGCGCCGTCGAGAGCCAGACGAAAGCCAGGTAGCCGACGAAGGACAGGCCGAGCATCAGCGAGAACGCCAGGCGCGGGTCGCAGCCCTCATCGCGCGGGGTCGCATCGGGGCGAACGCGGCGCCAGGCGGCGAGCTGGCGGGCGAACTGCCAGCCGGCGAAGCCGAGCACGGCGACGAGCAGCAGCACGCGAAGGGCCAGCGGCACCGCGTCGGGCAGGAGCCAGGCGGCGGTCGTCTCCAGGTTCGCCCACCACTGTGCCGGACCCATGTTGCCGTAGAAGCGCAGTTCGCGCCCGATCGAATGGCCGACCGTCAGCGTGCTGGCGACGACCCAGACGAAGAACAGCGCCGCGCCGGGAATGGCGAACAGGGCACTGTCGGCGATCCGGCGTCCGAAGGGCAGTCGCGGGTTCGCCAGGATCACCAGGACCACGGCGGCGCCGATCGGCGGGGCGGTGAAGCGGGTAAGCGTGGCCATGCCCAGCATCAGCGAGGCGATCAGGAGATCAAGCCGGGCGCCGCGTTCGAAATAGTCCAGCGTGAACCACAGGGTCAGCAGGACGAATGTGATGAAGGGGGGCTCGGAGATCACCGCAGCGTGAAGCGAAACGAACTGCGGCGCCAATGCGATGAGCGCGGTGCCGATGGCGGCATAGCGCCAGTCTGCGGCCGTGCGCCGGATCAGCGCGAAGATCAGGATCACGTTGGCCACCAGGGTGACCAGCGCCCAGGCGCTGGCTGCCGTCAGCAGCGGCATGCCCAGGGCATGGGGCAGCACCAGCATCCAGTGATAGACCGGCGCGTCGTAGGGGATCGGGCTGATCCCCATGTAGCGGGTGCTGTCCGGCGTGACGACCATCCCGTGATGGACGTTGAGCTGGAACAGCACCAGCGAGAAGACCAGGATCGCGGCGCAGGCGATCCATCCACCCGGAGCGGCGGCGGAGACATGCGGAGCGGTGAAGCTGCGCGGGGCGGGGGTGAGCCTGTCGGCGGGAGTGGCCATGGCGTCAGCCCAGCACGCGCTTGATGTTCTTGACCACGAAGCGCACCGTGGCATCGGCCACGCCGCGGCCCAGCACATCGTCGAGGGCGTCGACCAGGGCATCGATCTGCGCTTCGGAAACGATGTAGGGCGGCATGAAATGCAGCAGGTCGCGGGCGCCGGGTTGGAAGTGCACCAGGATGCCGTGGCGCTCGTAGAGTTCGCGGGCCATCGCCCCGATCAGGACCGTCTCGTAGGTGACGAAAAGCGGGTTCTTGCGAATATCGAGCGCCTTTTCAGCCAGTTGCTGGCCGAAGTTCAGCTCGATGGCCTGGAAGCAGCCCTTGCCGCGCAGCGACACGATCTTGCGCGGGTACTTCTCGCGCAGGCGCTCCAGCCCGGCGCGCAGATATTCACCCATGCGGGCGGCGCGCTCGATCAGGCGTTCGTCCTCCAGCACGTTGAGCGTCTCGATGCCGACGGCGCAGGTCTCGCCCATGCCGCTGAAGCTGGAGCTGTGCAGGTTGCAGTCGTTCTTGTTGCCATAGGCCTTGTCGAACAGCGCCTGCGAAGTGACCATGGCGCCCAGCTCGCGCTTGCCGCCGCCCAGCGTCTTGGCGAGCGTGACGACGTCGGGCACCACGTCCTCGTGCTGGAAGGCGCAGAACTTGCCGGTGCGTCCCATGCCGACCTTCACTTCGTCGAAGATCGTCAGGATGTCGTTCTCGCGGCAGACTTGCGCGAATTCGGTGAGGAAGCCGGGATCGGGAACGTGGCAGGACGTGCCGCGGATCGTCTCGATGATGCCGGCGATGATGCGGTTGCCGCTGCCGGATTTACCGATATCGGCCTTCTCGCGGGCGATCGCCTCGCGCACCGAGGCGATGTCGCCATAGGTCGCGAAGACCACGTTCTCCTTCGGCACGCCCATGATGAAGCCGCTCTGCACGTCGGTAGCCGTGGTGAGCGAAAGCGGGCCGTGAGTCTTGCCGTGGAAGGCACCCTTGAAGCAGAGGAACTTGGTCTTGCCCTTGGGCGTTTGCACGCGCTCGCAGATCTTCATCGCCGCTTCGTTGGCCTCGGTGCCGGAGACGGCGAGGAACGAGACGTCGAGCGGTTCCGGCAGGAAGCGGGAGATGTTGTAGGCCAGCGCGCCCTGCAGCTTGTGCGGGGCGATCTTGATGCAGTCCAGCACCTTGAGATCGTGGCAGCGGCGCTCTGCGGCGATGATGCGGGGGTGGTTGTGGCCCAGCCCCAGCACGCCGAAACCGCCCGAGTAATCGAGGATCCTGCGCCCGTCGCGCAAGGTGATCTCGGCGCCTTGTGCGCTTTCGATATCCATCTGCGCCAGGCCCAGGATGTCGAAGACCTGGAGCATGTATTTGTTGAGGTGGGCGGCGTAGAGGCCCATCGCGGACTCGCTGTCGAGCGCAAGGCTCTGGTCCAGGGTCAGCAGGCCGCGGTTCTGCCGGTCTTCGCGGCTCGGGGCTTCTATCTTTGCAAGTGCCGTCACGCTCGTTCCCTCCTTCAAGCGAATGGGAAGACGCTACCGGAGGGTGAGGGCGGAATGTATCTACAGGACCATATACTACCGAATGCCCGGCCGGGCCGCGCGCCCTAACCCGGCAGAGCGAAGGCCTATCCCTGCTGGGTAGGACCGATGACCCGGGGACTGCGTAAACGAGAGCATGGCCGGCGCGATGGTCATCGGGCCGGGTCTGCGGTTTGTCGATTTTGCGACAACAATTGCCTCGCAACGCGGCACGGAACCCCGTATTGGCGGAATCCGGCCCGGGGTGGGCCCGATACACGGGAAATGCAGGCGAAGCCGAAAACCATGGCCTTGACGTTGGATAACCTGGACAGTCTGCCGGAAGGCGGACCCGCTCAGGGCGACCTTTCCCCCCATTCCCCGAACCCGCCTCCGCCGCCCGAAGGCAAGCCGCGAAGGCGTCGCTCTCGCTGGTGGTGGTTCTCGCGCGGGGTGGCGGCGCTGCTCATGCTCTTCATCGTGACGATCGGCTGGCTGGCCGTGACCGCGCCCATGTCGAAATCGCTGCAGCCGATCTCGCCGCCGCAGATCACCCTGCTGGCCGCGGACGGCACGCCGATCGCCCGCAACGGCGCCATCGTCGACGCGCCGGTCGAAGTGAAGAAGCTGCCGATCCACGTCACCCAGGCCTTCATCGCCATCGAGGACCGCCGCTTCTACAGCCATTGGGGCATTGACCCGCGCGGGATCGCCCGCGCCTTGTGGAGCAACGTCAGCGGCGGAAGCACCCAGGGCGGCAGCACGATCACTCAGCAGTTGGCCAAGTTCACGTTCCTCACCTCCGAACGCAGCCTCACCCGCAAGGCGCGGGAAGTGCTGATCGCGTTCTGGCTGGAAGCCTGGCTCACCAAGGACGAGATCCTCGAACGCTACCTTTCGAACGCCTACTTCGGTGACAACACCTATGGGCTTCGCGCCGCCTCGCTCCACTATTTCCACCGCAAGCCGGAAAGCCTGACGCCGGCGCAGTCGGCCATGCTGGCCGGTCTGATGAAGGCGCCCTCTCGCCTGGCGCCCACCAACAATTACGACCTGGCCGAAAAGCGCATGAAAGTGGTGCTTCTGGCCATGGTCGATGCCGGCTACATGACGCCCGCGCAAGCCCGCGCCACGCGTCCGCCGCGGCTCGACGTGCGCTCGCGCAACGATCTGCCGACCGGCACGTACTTCGCCGACTGGGCGCTGCCGCAGGCGCGCGGGATCGACGAGGCGAGTTATGCCGCGCAGACTTACAAGACCACGCTCGATTCGCGTCTTCAGGCCGCGGCGCGCCGCGCCATCGAAGGCGCGCCGCTCGGCAAGGCGCAAGTCGCGCTCGTGGCGATGCGTCCGAACGGTGAAGTGGTGGCGATGGTCGGCGGCAGGGACTACGCCAAGTCGCCGTTCAACCGCGTGACCCAGGCACAGAGGCAGCCGGGCTCCACCTTCAAGCTCTTCGTCTACCTGGCGGCGCTGAACGATGGGTGGAAGCCCGAGGATACCATCGAGAACACCCCGTTCGAGATCGGCTACTACCGCCCCCAGAACGCGGGCGGGGCCTATTCGAAGACGATCACGCTGGCCGATGCCTTCGCTCATTCCAGCAATGTCGCCGCCGTGCGCCTGTTCCAGAAAGTGGGCGACAAGGCGGTGATCGACATGGCCCGCAAGCTGGGCGTCACCGCGCCGCTGCCCCATGGCGATCCCAGCCTGGCGCTGGGTACCTCCAGCATGAACCTCATGGAACTGACCGCCGCTTACGCGGGTGTCGCGGGCAACCGTTTCCCGGTCGTGCCCACGGCGTTCAAGTCCAAGGAGGAAGGCTGGTTCGACGGGCTGATCAGCGGCCGCCGCAGCCTGTCCAGCGATGTCCACGAGAACATGGAGACCCTGCTGCGCGGCGCCGTCAATCGCGGTACCGGGCGCGGGGCGCGGCTCCAGGCGGCGAACTACGGCAAGACCGGGACCAGCCAGGAAAACCGCGATGCGCTGTTCGTTGGCTATGCCAAGGACCTCGTGGTCGGCGTCTGGGTGGGGAATGACGACAATACGCCGCTCAAGGGGGTTTCCGGCGGTACCATCCCCGCGCGCATCTGGCGCGACTTCATGCAGCAGGCTCTGGGCGAGCGCGCAGTGCCCCGTCCGCGCGCGACCGAGAGCCCCGATCCGGAAGGTCCGGTCCAGCCGCTCGACGTGCCCGATCTCGGCGATATTCCGCTGGGCGATGCCAATCTGCGCGTCGAACAGGGCAAGGCGGTGCTTTCGACCCAGATCAACGGCGCGCCGGTCGACGTGAAGCTGGACCAGAACGGGCTGCAGATCGACGGGCGCAAGGTGATCGAGCAGATCGTGTCGCCGCCGCCTCCTCCCCCGCCGCAAGCCAGACCTTCGCCGCAGCCCTGAGGCATTCGGTCCCCGCACCGTGCGGTCAGGCAGGCCGGGTGGGGCTGCGGGGATTTGGCCCGGGAACGTCCCGCGGCGCGAGGCTTTCCCCTCAGGACCCTGTCCCGAGGAGCCTGCGCGCGATGTCCGATTTCGATCTTTACTATTGGCCCGTCCCGTTTCGTGGCCAGTTCCTTCGCGGGATCCTGGCTTTCGCCGGCAAGACCTGGAACGAGCACGACAGCCATGAGATCGCCGATCTCATGGGCAAGTCTCCCGGCGATCAGCCGGTGCCTTTCATGGGGCCGCCGGTCCTGATCGACCGGGCGAACGACTTCGCCATCGCCCAGATGCCCGCCATCGCGCTCTATCTGGGCGAGAAGCTGGATCTCCTGCCCGCGACGCCCGAAGGCCGGGCCGCATCGATCAAGGTGGTGAACGACGCCAATGACGTGATCGACGAACTCACGATGGATGGTGGACGGGAGATGTGGGACGAGGAGGAATGGCAGGAGTTCCTGCCGCGCCTGGAACGCTGGATGGCCATCTGGGAAGCGACCGGCCGCGCGCACGGCCTTGGCGACGGCGAGGGTTATCTCCTCGGCGGCGACGAGGCGGGCCTGGCCGATGTGGTCACGGCCGTGCTCTGGTCGACGATGACCGAACGCTTCGGCCAGATTGCATCGCTGCTGGAGCGCGCGGCACCCCGGGTTTCCGCTCTCGTCGGCCGCATGGGGCAAAGGCTGGCGCTGGCGCGTCTGGCGAGCGACGCGAAGGAACGATATGGCGACGCCTATTGCGGCGGCGAGATCGAGGAATCCTTGCGCAAGGTGGCATGCTGAGGTGCCGGGTCGAAAGTCACAGCACGACCATGGCCATGCCGATGATCGCGATCCAGAGCACCACCGTGATGCTGGCGATGGTCAGGAGGTCTAGCCTCCGTTCTTCTCCCATACAGGGCGCTATTCTTGTCATGGCTGGCTGCTCCTTTCGTTGCTGCCGGGCACGACCCCGCATCTAATCAACTGCAAAGGTTCGAGATTGTTCCCTCGCCCGCGCCGGCCGGGCGCGACGCGGGCGCGGGCAGGGTGTACGGCGCGGCGTCCGGCGCCTAAGGGACAGGCATGCAGCCAGCCATGCTTATCGACGGGCGTCTTCACGAAGGCGCCTTCACTTTCGACGTTTTCGACCCCGCCACCGGCACGGTGCTCACGCCTAGCTGGTGCGCCGATCGCGCCATGGCGCAACGCGCGATTGCCGCCGCCAATCGGGCCTTTCCGGCCTGGCGCGACAGCCCGGCGCAGGACCGTGCCCGCGCTCTGGAAGCGCTGGCCTCGGCCCTGGCGGAGCGCGCGGAGGCTTTCGCCCGGCTGCTGACTCAGGAACAGGGCAAGCCGCTGGCGGAAGCACGCGGCGAAGTCGGCGCTTCCATCGAAGCGCTGCGCTATCATGCGGGCCTGAGGCTGGAGGAGCGCGTGCTGGTGGATGCACCGGGAGAGCGGATCGTCGAACAGCGCTATCCGCTGGGCGTGGTCGCGGCGATCGTGCCGTGGAATTTCCCGCTGCTGCTGCTCGTGCTCAAGCTGGCGCCGGCACTGGTCGCGGGAAACTGCGTCATCGCCAAGCCCGCGCCGACCACGCCGCTGACGGCGCTTCTGCTGGGCGAACTGGCGGCCGACCTGCTGCCGCCCGGCGTGTTCCAGACTTTGGGCGACGACGGAACGCTGGGTCCGCTACTGGCCGCGGATCCCGGCATCGCTCATGTCAGTTTCACCGGATCGACGGCGACGGGGCGCAAGGTCATGGCCTCGGCGGCGGACAGCCTGAAGCGCTTCACGCTGGAACTGGGCGGCAACGATGCCGCGCTCGTGCTCGACGATGCAGACATTTCCGCCATCGCGCCCCGGCTGTTCGAAGGCGCCATGGCCAATGCCGGGCAAGTCTGCATCGGCATCAAGCGCATCTATGCGCCGCGCGGAAAGATCGACGCGCTCTGCGACGCTCTGGCAGACCTCGCGCGGCAGGCCGTTACCGGCAGCGGCCTCGCCCCCACGACCACGCTGGGCCCGGTCCAGAACGCCGCACAGCACGCGCGGCTGGCGGAACTTCTGGCAGAGAGCCGCGCGCTTGGGCGCGTGGTCGTGGGCGGCGCACCGCTGGCGGGAGAGGGCTGGTTCGTCCCGCCCACCGTGATCCGCGACTTGCCCGAACATGCCCGCCTCGTGCGCGAAGAGCAGTTCGGTCCGGTCATCCCGCTGTTGGCCTACGACAGCGTGGACGAGGCGGTGAGCCGCGTGAACGACAGCGAGTACGGCCTTGGCGCCTCGGTCTGGAGCGGCGACACGGAGCGCGCCCTGAAGCTGGCGGGACGTATCGAGAGCGGGCTGGTCTGGGTCAACCGCGTGTTCAGCCTGCCTTTCGAGGTGCCGATCGGCGGCGCGAAGCAATCGGGCATCGGGCGCCATCAGGGGCAGGCCGGGCTGGAGGAATTCACCCAGGCCCGCATCGTCAACGCCGCGCTCGCGTGACGGCGCCCGGGCTTGCATAAGGCCGGCAGCGCTGTATCCGGCGCGATACGGCCGTTCGGGCCGGCGATCGGAGTGACCATGCAGGACGTTCACCTCTTTTCCTACGGCACCTTGCGCCAGGAAGCGGTTCAACTGGCGCTGTTCGGACGGCGGATCGAGGGCGAGCCGGACGCCATGCCCGGCTGGCGGCAGCGCATGATCGAGATCACCGACGCCGATGTCATCGCCAAGAGCGGGACGCGCTGGCACCCGATGGTGGAGCTGAGCGACCGCGAGGACGACGCGGTGGAGGGCACACTGTTCCGGATCTCCGCCGAGGACCTGGCCCATGCCGATGCCTATGAGATAGACTACGTGCGCCGCGAAGTGCGCCTGCGCTCGGGCAGGATGGCCTGGGTCTACGGCGATCCGGAGGCGTGAGCGTGCAGAAGGATTCCCACAGCCATGACGGAGCCGAGATGACGACCCTTTCTTCCCCGCGCGAAGCCGTGGGACCGGGCTATTCGCCTGAAGCTCTGCGCGAAGCCCAGGCCCTGTCCTGGCGCGCGCTGGAACGGATCGTCGCCCAGGTCCGCCCGGGCATGCGGGAGCGCGAGGCCGTGGCCATCGGCGAGGCGGCGCTGGCGGAACTCGGCCTGGAGAAGTCCTGGCACCCCGTGCTCGTGCGCTTTGGCGAGAACACGCTGAAGATCTTCAGCGATCGATCCGAGGGCGACGCCGTCCTGGGCGCGGACGATATCTATTTCATCGACATGGGCCCGGTGTTCTTCGGGCACGAGGGCGACGTGGGCGCCACGTTCACCGTTGGCGAGGATGCCGGGATGCAGGCCTGCGCGCGCGACGTGAAAGTGCTGTTCGACCGGGTGCAGGCGATCTGGGGGCAGGGCGAGGTGACCGGCCGCGCGCTTTATGCCCGTGCCGAGGAAGAAGCGCGGGCGATGGGCTGGGTGCTCAACCTCGACATCCGCGGACACCGGGTCGGCGACTATCCGCACTCCGTGCACAAGGGCGGGAATCTGGGCGATTTCGATGCCTTGCCCGGCAAGGGGCTATGGATCCTGGAAATGCAGATCCGCCATCCCACCCGGCCGTTCGGTGCCTTTTACGAGGACCTGCTGGCCTGACGCTTCGCTGTCCTCGCGGCATGTCGAGGCGGCGGATCTTTTGAGCTGGGTACACGGCAGGCGATCCGGCGGTACCGGATCGCCTGCCGTTCCAGATCGCCTCAGAAGCGATAGTTGGCCATGAGCCCGAAGTAGTTGCCGTTCTTGCCGCCATTCGCCTGGAACGAATCGCTGGCGGCGAAGTAGGTTTCCCAGAGACGGAACGCCAGGCGATCAGTCGCCTGCCACGAAGCCTCCAGGTTGAGGTCCGTACCGATCGAGCGGCTGGAATCGTAGGGCGTGAAGCTCGATCCCGAGGGGCCGATATAGACGCCGTCGCCCTTGCGCGCGCGCCAGAGGAAGTCCGGTCCGGCCATGACGGTGATCGCGGGAAGCGGCTTCACCGTCACCGAGGGATAAATGTCCATCAGGTTGGAGAAGCTGAAGAAGGCGCCCTCGGTGATGAGCGGCAGACGCGCGGCGGCGGGAACGAACGTGCCGACCTTGCCGTCGGTCAGGTCCTTGTCGCCGCTGAAATAGTTGGCGCGCAGGCCGAGCCGCGGCTTCATCGGTGCGCCGCCCAGGGTATAGCCGCCTTCGAACATGGCGCCGTAGGCTTCGATATCCTTGCCGATGAAGGAGCCGCTCTGATAGGTGGCTTCGAGGTCGAGGTCCCAGCGGGCCCCGCGCTTCCAGAGGCGGCCGCCCCAGTTGTTGCGGTCGTCCTTGCCGACACCGGCGGCCAGGGTCGCGCGGTCGCGCTCCATCTCGTACCAGTAGAGGTCGGTGCCGAAGCCGGCGATGCGGTTGGGCGCGCTGATGTAGACGCCGTGGAAGTCCTGCGCGTGGTTCGGGCCGTCGTCGAACGTGCCCGGATCGATCAGGATCGGCTTCACCGCGAAGACGTCTACCGAGACTTTGCCCGGCAGGATGTAGGTGGCGCGTACGCCCTGGTAGGTGAAGCGCATGTTCAGGCCTTCGCGCACGCCCACCAGCTTGCCGTTGCCCAGCGGCATTTCGAAGCGGCCGGGGCGGAAGGTCACTTTGCCGGCCTTGCCCAGCGGCACCGTCACGTCGACGAAGGCCTGGTAGACGTCCACTTTGTCGCGGTTGGGCGCGGTGGCGAACTGTTCGCCATATTCGCGGTTGTCGCCCAGCTCGACGTAGGCGCGAAGGTTCTGGCCGACATGCAGGTCTGCCAGCAGGCGCAGGCGCGACTGGACCGGGTCGTTGTTGTCGTTCGGTTTCAGGCCCAGCGAGGAGTGGTGCCAGTCGGTGTAGTAGACGCGCGCCTCGCCGCCGAGCGTCAGGTAGACGTCGTCATTGGCGATGGGGATGTGCTTGATCTTCACCAGCAGGGGATCGTCCGCGGCGGCGGGCTTGGACCAGTCCTCCGTCCAGCGGATGTTCTGGGGCAGGCCCTCGGGGCCGGGACGGCCGCCGGGGAGCGCCTCGGCCGGACGGGCCTGCGACTTGGCCGGGCGGATACCGGGAGGGGCCTGGGTGGAAAGCGTGCCTTCGCCCACGTCCTTCGATTCCGGGGGAACCGACTGGGCGAATACGGGCTGGTAGGGGAAAGCGGCGGTCAGGACGGCAAGGGAGCCGCAGGCAAGCAGATGCAGGGCGCGGGGGGAGCGCATCGGGAAGTCCTCTCTGGAAGGTCTTGCTATTTTAGCGGGACGGCTGCTGCGAACTGGCCGTCCCGTCACTTTTATCCGCCGATCAGGCGATTCTTATCTGCCAATCAGGCGATGGCGCTCTCGCGGTAACGCGTCAGCGAGAGCAGCACGCCGCCCACCAGGGTGCCGCAGCCCAGCGCGATGGCGACCGGGGCGAGGCTCCATCCAGCGGTGAACAGCACGCCCGCCAGGATCGGACCGAGCGCCGCACCGGCGCGGCCGATGCCGATGACCAGACCGGTCCCGCCGGCCCTGAGGGCAGCGGGATAGCTTTGCGCGATCACGGCATAGAGGCCGGCCGTGGCCCCGTTGGCGAAGAAGCACGCGATCGCGGCGATCACGGAGAGGCTGCCGAGCGTGACGGCGCCCTGGCCGAAGACGACGACTGCCATGGCCCCCAGGAACATCGTGGCGACCACCACCGGGCGGATCCCGACTTTCTGGCTGAGCAGGCTGACCGCGATCGAGCCGATCGCGCCGCCCACGTTACCCCAGACCAGTACGCCTCCGGCCAGCGCGGGCGGGAAGCCCAGGTCGACGACGATCTTGGGAATCCACTTCACCAGGAAATAGAAGGTCATCATGTGGAAGAAATACGTGGCGGTGAGCATGATCGTGACATGCGCCATGCCGGGCGCGAAGAGAGCGCTGACGCCGGCCTTCTGCGGTACCGGATCGGCGGGCGGCATGGCGGCGATGGGCGCGCGGCCCTGCCGCTCGAGCGTGCGGTTGATCTTGTCCAGCGCCCCTGCAGGCCGCTTCAGCAGCAGGAAGGCCATGGTTTCCGGCACCAGCCAGAGCACCAGCGGGATGAAGCACACCGTCACCACGGCGCCGAACTGGAAGACCGATTCCCACCGGCCCGTCGCGGCGAGCAGCCAGGATGCGGCCGAACCGCCGACGATGGCACCCATCGGATAGCCCCCCGCCATGATGGCGACCGTGAGGTTGCGACGGCGCGCGTTCGAGCATTCCGCGACGACGGCATTGGTCGCGGCCAGCATGCCGCCGATGCCCAGGCCGGTGAACAGGCGATAGGCGGACAGGATCGGCACGGTGGCGGCGGTCGAGGCGAGCGCCATGCCGATGCTCATGATCACCAGGCAGGCGAGCAGCATCGGGCGGCGGCCCACCTTGTCGGCCAGGTTGCCCAGCACGAAGGCGCCGATACCCATGCCGAACAGTTCCATCGACAGCACCAGGCCCAGGGCGGCGCGGTCGATGCCCCAGTCCCTGGCGATGCCGGGCGCGGCGAAGCTGATCGAGAGCACGTCGAAACCGTCGAGTGCGTTGAGCGCGGTGGCGATACCGACGGCGATGACCTGCCGGTAATGCATCGGTTCGCGCGCAATAAGGGCGCGGGGGTCTTCCATGCACTTCTCCTCTGGCCCGCCCCTTGCTCTTGGTTTCGGGAGGCGGACATTATTGGCGACACGCGCGGCAGCGGCCCGGCTCCAGCGACGGTCGGCAATCTTGCGACTCGGCCATCACATCGAGCACGGCCGCCACCGCAATTGTGTAGGGCTGATTGCTGAGCTTTGCTGGCGGCCTCAAGCCGGGCGCCGGTCAATCGAGGCAGAAATAGCCAAATGCGATAGCCCGCAGGCCGGGCGCGCGGGTGGCCAGATCGCGCCTTCGAAAGGTCGCGAGGTTGCGCGCTAGACGGCGGGGACCACGAAGTCCCGGTTCAGCTCGTCCAGCGCGGCAATCCCCAGCATGGCCATGGCCACGTCGATCTCATTGGCGAGCAGGGACAGTGCATGGGCGGCACCCCGCTCGCCCGCCGCGGCGCAGCCATAGAGCGTCGCACGGCCGACCATCACGGCATCGGCGCCCAGGGCCAAAGCCTTGATGACGTCTGCGCCCCGCCGCACGCCGCTGTCGAACAGGACCGTCGCCCGGCCGGCAACGGCATCGACCACCGCGGGAAGGGCCGCGATCGCGGGCGGCGAGGAATCGAAGTTGCGACCGCCGTGGTTGGAGACTGCGATGCCGTCCACCCCGTGCTCGACCGCAAGCCGGGCATCCTCGGGATGGAGCAGGCCTTTCACCACCAGCTTGCCGGGCCAGCGCCGCCGCAGCGCCTCCACGTCCTTCCAGTCCACCGAGGCCGAATTGGTCACCCTGGCGACTTTGCCCGTGACCCGGCCGCCCACTTCCGCCGGGTAGTTGGCGAACTGGGGCAGGCCGCCTTCGAGCATGTAGCGGCCGATCACCGAGGCCAGCCAGCCGGGGCGGCGCAGGAAATCTCCGACAAGCCGGGCATTGGGGCGCACCGGGTTGGACATGCCGGCGCGGCGGTTGAATTCGCGCAGCGGCCAGAGCGGGGTGTCGACCGTGAGCACCAGGACGTCCGCCCCATGATCGCGCGCGGCGTCGACGACCTGCCAGGAGAGGTCTCGCCGTTCCCAGAGGTACATCTGCATCCAATGCCCGGCCGAGGCGACTTTGGCGATCTCGGCAAAGGCGGTGGTGGAGCTGGTCGTCTGGGTGAAGGGGATGCCGGCGGCCGCCGCCGCGCGCGCGATCGCGCGCTCTCCGCGGTGCCACATGAGATCGGCCACGCCGGTGGGGGCAATGACGAGCGGCAGCGGCTGGCTGCATCCGAACAGCGTCGTGCGGGCCGAGCGGCTGGACACGTCCCGCAAGGTCCGCGGCAGAAGGTTCAGGGCCTGCAGCGCCGAAACGTTGCGGCCGATCAGCAGGTCGTCTTCCGTGCCGCGTTCCACGAATTCCCAGATGGCACGGGGCAGCCGGCGCCGGGCGAGGGCGCGCAACTGGGCGATGTTATGCGCGCGTTCGGCAATATCCGGCATCCGGCGCAAGCTCCCTCCTGGCTGTCGATTTCCCGGCTCCAAGCTTTCAATGTGTCGCATTTTCCGAGCCATCAGGTGTTTCCACCTGACGGGACAATGCTCTAGCCGTCCCCGGAGCGGGCAGGCAACGCGGCGGCGAAGAGATCGGGCCGGCGTTATGCCGGGGTCATTCGGGCGGCACAGCGCGCGCCTCGGGTGCCGCGCTCAGGAGGTGGGCATAGCGCTGCAGGCCCAGCGAAGTGCGCCGGATATGCATCGACAGCACCGATTGCGCCGTCTCGATCTCGCCGCGGCAGATCGCATCGTAGAGCAGCCGGTGCTCCACGTCGTGGGTGCGGTTTCCCTGGCCGAGCGAGAGCTTCATATAGGCGCGGCGGTAGCTTTGCGTCGTATCCCACACACGCTCGACGATCTGCGCCAGCAAGGGCGTGTCGTGGCGGCGATAGGTGATCCAGTGGAATTCCCGGCCCAGCGCGATGGTCTCGTCGAGATCGGTCGCCCGTTCGATCCGGGCCATCGTCGCAGAAAGGTCGGCAATGTCGCCCTCGGTCAGGCCGGGCACGCTTTCGGCCAGCAGCAGAGGTTCCACGCGCGCGCGGATCTCGAAGGAGACTTCCAGGTCGCGCGTGGTCAGGGCGGTGACTCGCGCCCCGGCATTGGGCCGCATGACCACGAGCCCGCGTGCTTCGAGCATCCGCAGTGCATCGCGCACGGGAATGCGGCTGATGTCGAGTTCCTCCGCCAGTTCGTCCTGCTTGATCCGGGCACCGGGGGCGAGGTCGCCCGCGAGAATGCGCTCGGCCAGGATATCGGCGATGCGCTGGCTGGCCACGGAAGACGGATTGGCGGTCATGCAGGTGCCCTGTTGCTGTAGCTGCGTCGATGAAGCTGCATCCCCTCTACGACCGAACGCGCGGATTATCGACAGGCGCGGCGATCTGATTGCCCGGGCGAATTCGGCTCTTCGCCATCCCGTGCAGCGGCACGAAGAACGGGGAACGCCCTTGCGCATCATGCGGAGATTGCCCAAGACTTCCGCGCATGATCACGCTGCCCACTCTCGGCGAGGCCTACTACATCGTCGAGTGGGGCATTCGGCTGACGATGCTGGCAGTCGTGCCGCTGCGGCGCTCGCCTGCGGCGGCGGCGAGCTGGCTGCTGCTGATCTTCTTCCTGCCGGTGCCCGGACTGCTGCTTTTCACCGCGATCGGCAGTCCGCGTTTCCCCGCCTGGCGGGTCGAGCGCTTCGAGAGCCTGCGCGGCTTCTTCCGCGATGCCGCCGGGCGCATGGCGCGCGATGCGCCGGGTGCCGCGCTTGTCCCGGCCGAAGTGGTCGAACTGGCGGGCCGGCTGGGCCACTTGCCCGCCGTGGGCGGCAATGCGGTGCAGCTTCTGGACGACTATGACGCGGTGATCGCGCGGCTGGTTGCCGATATCGACGCGGCGAACGAGCATGTGCGGCTGCTTTCCTACATCTTTGCCGATGACGCCACGGCCGGCCGGGTGATCGCTGCACTGGGCCGGGCGGTCGATCGCGGCGTGCCCTGCCATGTCCTGGTCGATCCGGTCGGCTCCTATCGCTGGCTCAAGGGCACTTTGCTGGCGCTGCGCGGACAGGGCGTCCGCGTGCGCCGGATGCTGCCGTTCCGCCTGATCCGGGGGCGCACCCGGCGCGACATGCGCAACCACCGCAAGCTGTTCCTGATCGACGGAAAGA
Source organism: Novosphingobium sp. PhB55 (assembly GCF_004368805.1). Lineage (NCBI taxonomy): Bacteria > Pseudomonadati > Pseudomonadota > Alphaproteobacteria > Sphingomonadales > Sphingomonadaceae > Novosphingobium > Novosphingobium sp. PhB55. The sequence continues at coordinate 90,343 of NZ_SODQ01000012.1, forward strand.
TCGGCTACGCCGGTTCGCTCAACATCGTCGCCAAGGATTTCCGCCCGGGCGTGACCAACCGCGAACTCGTGGCGCGCGTCACCGGTCCGGCCGTCGCGGCGATGTCGGCGATCTTCGTGTCGGACTGGTTTATGGAGACCGAGGAAATGCTGGAACCGGCACTCGCCTTGCCGGCTCCCGCGGGCGATTCCATCCTTCAGGTCCTGCCGAGCGGCGCGAACTATCCGCTGGAGGGGTTCCTGACCCTGCTGACCTGGCAGGTGGCCCGGGCAGAGCGCGAGATCGTGCTGGTCACGCCTTACTTCATCCCGGACGAGGGGCTGCTGGGCGCGCTGATCACGGCCGTCCTGCGCGGGGTGGAAGTGCATATCGTCGTGTCCGAGGTGGTGGACCAGCTGTTGGTGAACCTCGCCCAGTCGTCCTACTACGACGAACTGCTGTCGCACGGAGTGCGCATCCACCGCTATCGCGGCTTCCTGCTGCATGCCAAGGCGGTGCGGATAGACGAGAGCCTGGGCATCGTCGGCTCCAGCAATGTCGATGTGCGCTCTTTCCAGCTCAACGAGGAAGTCAGCCTGCTCCTTCTCGACCGGCCGGGGATCGAGGATCTGGCGCGGATCCAGAAGAACTACATCGCCGGCAGTGACGAACTGACCCTGGCGGAATGGCGCGCGCGGTCGCGGATGCGGCGTTTCGTGGAAAACGGCGCGCGTCTGGTCAGTCCGCTGCTCTAGGTCGCGGCCTGATTCACGCCGCGATTTCACACCATGATTCTGGGCCGGAAACAGGGGTGTTACAGGCACGCCGGCACGCCTTGTCCAAAAAGCCCTAAGTCCTTGGTAGCCTGTAAGCGGCGCGTTGGAGGTAGTGGCCTGCCCCATTTGGATTCGACGGCCGTGGCATCGGGATAGGTGTCACCATCAGGTCCAGATTGCCGCTTTCTGGCCCCTGCGACTCATGTAACTTCGGAAGACTTGGCGAGGAGTCGAATACATGAAGCTTGCGGAGGAAAAACTGGCCGAACTCGGCCAAAACGACCGGCGGTCCTTTCTTGCCGCCTGTGGGAAGTATTCGCTTCTCGTACCCCCGGCGATGACGATGCTCCTGTCGACGTCCCTGACCTCGACGGCGATTGCGAAGTCGGGCGGTGGCGGCGGCAGCGGCGGTGGCAGCGGCGGGTCTTCGAGCGGCGGCGGTTCCGGCAGCACGCCGGGCGGCGGCTCGGGTAGCGGCGGTTCCACCGGAGATGGCGGCAGCGTCAAGGACGGCGGCGGTTCGGGCTCGGGTCCGAAGGACACCGGCGTTCCCGGCACGGGGGATACCCATGCCGGATCGGTGAGTGCCGAAGCCAGCCTGCCCAAGTCCGAGGGCGTTACGCCCAAGGGCAAGGACGGTGCCGGCAAGGGTACGGGCCACTGATCGTCTTCGGCCTCGAGAACCTGCGCGCCTGACGGGTTCGCGGGGATCGAGGCCGAAACCAACCGGGGGAGGGCGCCGCGATGCACGGGGGCATGGCGTCTGGAACGCAGACGGCCGGGGATGTCGTGCCGGATGAGGTCGTGCCAGATGGGAAGGAGCAGGCCGGGGGTCCGCTCCTGCGCCTAGCGGACGGGGTGGTTCCGCTTGTCATCGCCGATCGCCCGGTCCTTTTCATAGAGGCGACCCAGCGCCTGAACGCGCTCAACGGTTCGGCCGGAATGCTTGTGGCGCTCCTGGCGGACGGTATCGGCCTTGCCGATCTGCGCCATGAACTGCACGAGACCATGGGCATGTCCGCTGGCGAGGTCGACGCCCTCGTGGTTGCCTGGAGCGCCCAGCGGGTCATGGCCGCCGACTTCGGACCGTCCGACGCGCAGGGCCATCTGGTGCAGCTGCGCGCTGGCGGACGGGACATCTTGGTACACTTTCCCGAGGGGGCATGGGGCCGCGAACTCGCTGCCGCCTATGGGCATTTACCGGCTCTGGATGCAGCAGAGACCGGCGCCGCGGAGATCGATTCCGCCGCCCGCGTCACCGTGGAAGCCATGGGGCAGGGCCCGGACGAACTTGCCGGCATTTTCGACGAACAGGCCGGGACGCTTGCCGCCCGCGATGCCGCGGCGCCGGTGCTGCGCGGCGCCATCGTCGATCTCGTGCTGGAGCAGCCGGGATATGTGGCCCTGCATGCCGCCTGCCTCGTTTCGCCGCACGGCCCCGACAGCGGCGCTGTGCTGCTGATCGGCGCGCCGGGCGCTGGAAAGTCGACTTTGGCGACCATGGCCGCCGTCTCGGCCGGTCCGATCGGGCTGGCGGGAGACGATATCGTCCTGTTCGATCCGCGCAGCGGGCTGGTGATGGGCGTGCCTCTGCCGCTGACGGTCAAGAGCGGTAGCTGGGATCGCCTCGCCGCCGTTTTGCCCGGCCTTGCCGCATTGCCGCCTGTGCTTCGTGCCGACGGGCAATGGCTGCGTTATGCGCCGCTGCCGTCGCCTGTCGCTCCGGCATGGCAGCGCGTTGCCGCTATCGTCGATCTGCGCCGGGAGGACGGCCGTGCCGCTGGGCTCGTTCCCCAATCCCCGATCGACTGCCTTGGCCGGCTGCTGGAGGAAGGCTTCGTGCGCGAGGGGCGCTGCACGGCCGCGCAGATGCGCGGTCTTGCCCGGATGGTCGACAATGCCGATACCTGCACGCTCCATTATGCCGAGGCCGAAGCGGCACTGCCCCTGATCGAGGCGTTGCTTGCCTAGGCGGTACCATCGTTCCGCCCAGAGGAGGCTGCGAAGCGCGCCATTCCGCGCCGCGACGTTCGCGAACGATCCCGTTCGCGGCGCGCCGATGCCGGGACGTCGCGCTTTCCGGCCCTGCCGGAACTGAATGGCGAACCGCTCCCGCGACCATGCGGCCTTCCTGGATCTGTGCGCATGCCTGAAGGGCCGCATCCCGCCTTCGACCGATTGGGAAGGGGTGCTGGGCCTTGCCAATCGTACGCTCGTCACGCCCGCCCTGGCCGGGGCGCTGCGGGGGCAGGACGCCCGCGTTCCGCCCGAGGCCGCCGGGATGCTCCACGTCATTGCCGAGCGAACCGCTGCGCGCAACCGCATGATGCATGGGCAACTGACCGAGGCGGTGGCGGCGCTGGCCGCAGAGGGCATCGTCCCGGTACTGCTCAAGGGCGCCGCCTTGCTCGCGCGCCGCGGACCGGAATGTGACGACCGCCTGCTGACCGACCTGGACCTCATGGTTCGCGAAGACGAGGGCCCGCGCGCCTTCGTCGCACTGGAGGCCATCGGCTACCGCCGGCTCGACGGTCCCACGGAAACGAGCCCGGGCCAGGGCGCCAACCTGGGCCGAGAGCGTGACGTCGGCGGGCTGGACTTGCACTACCGCCTCAAGCGCATCGGCAGGGGACGGAATTTGCAGTGGCTTGTCGATGCCTGCAGCCCCTTTGCCATCGGCACGGGTACCGTCGCGATGCCGTCCCCCGCGGCGCTCACGGCGCTTTTCGTCCTCCACGACCAATTGCAGGAAGCCGACTATTGGCGCGGCCGGATCGACTTGCGCCATCTTGTGGACATGGCCCGGCTTGCGGAGGAAGAGGGCGGGCTGGACGGCGGCAAACTTGCGGCCCTGTTCCCGCCCGGACGCGCCCGGCGTGCTCTAGCGGTGCAGCTGGACACGCTGGCGGCGTGGCTGGGCGTGCGCGTGACCATCGGCGAACGCGGCTGGCGCGTGGCGTTCCAGCGCTGGCGGCGGGATCTGCAATTGCGCCGGCCGGGCTTGGAGACCGCGCTGACCCTGGCTTCGTGCCTGGCCGATCCGCCGCTGGGGCTCTTCGAGCACCGCGGATTTTCCGCCCGTAGCCGGGAGATTCGCCGTATTCTGCTGGAGCAGAAAGCCACGAAAGTCTGACCGGCGTTCCTCGGCTTCAACGCAGCCCTTCGAGCCACTCCGCGATCATCGCCTGTCCGGCCGCAACCGCGGCAGGGCCAAGACTGTCATGCGCGGCGCGCAGCGAGGCTTCGTCTCCGCCGGCCTCGATCACCGATTCCGGCCACTGTTCGATCCAGGCATCGAAGCGCGGGTCCAGCCCCATCTCGGCATGGAACTGGAGCGCCAGGATATTGCTGCCGCGCCGGAACGCCTGGTGGGCATAGAGATGGCTGGATGCGAGCAGCTCGACATCGGCGGGCAGGGTAAAAGTGTCGCCGTGCCAATGGAGCACCGGCACACCGGCAATATGCCGCAAGGGGCCGTCGATGGCGTTGTCATGCACCGAGATGCTGTGAAAGCCCACTTCCTTGTGCGGCCCGGCAAAGACCTCTGCCCCCATCGCCGCGGCTATCATCTGGGCGCCGAAGCAGACGCCCAGCGTCGGCCGCGCGGCATCGAGCCTGAGTGCAAGGCGGCGCATCTGGCAGGCAATCCAGGGGTGCCGGTCCTGCTCGTAGATGCCCATGGGGCCGCCCATCATGATGAGCAGGTCCGGTTCGCGCAGATCCAGCGCGGCAAATGCCGGGTCGGTCACGTCGATGCGGTCGACGTCATATCCGGCCGCCTCGATGGGCATGCGATAGCCCGCGACGCCTTCGTAAGGGACGTGCCGGATGATCAGGGCGGTCTTCGTCACTGCTCGCTTTCGTTTCGAGGGGCCGCGGCCGAACGGCCGGCGGGGACACCGAAATGTCATCTTTCCAGCCTCAAGGTGCGTGCGCAAGACCCGTCGATGCCATGCCGACGCATCCGATTCTGTTTCAAACGGTTTCCCTGGGCGAATTCACGGCGAAAATGACGGATGCAGGATTTGCAATCCTTTGCCCGGGCCCCCATGGTCCCTTGCGAGAAAACATGGCGTGTGAAGACATGGAAGGAGCCAAGGTTTGGAATCAGTTTCGGTCGTACTTTTCCTTTTGCTAGCGGTAGTGGTGAGCGGCGCGATATCGCGCATGCTGCCCTGGTCGGTCCCTACGCCTCTCGTGCAGATCCTGCTCGGCTGCGTGATCGGTCTCTCGACCTCTTATAGCGTGTCCCTCGATCCCGAACTGTTCCTGCTGCTGTTCCTGCCGCCCCTGCTGTTCCTGGACGGCTGGCGCATTCCCAAGGACGAATTGTTCAAGGACGTTTCCACCGTGGTGGAACTGGCACTGGGCCTCGTCCTGACGACAGTCGTCGGCATGGGTCTCTTCATCAACTGGATGATCCCGGCCATGCCGCTGGCCGTGGCTTTCGCGCTTGCCGCCGTCGTCTCGCCCACCGACCCGATCGCCGTCTCGGCCATTGCCGCGCGCGTGCCGATCCCCAAGCGCATGATGCACATTCTCGAAGGGGAATCGCTGCTCAACGACGCCTCCGGCCTCGTCTGCCTGCGTTTCGCCGTAGCAGCCGCGCTGACGGGCACGTTCTCCGCCGGCGGCGCCGCGCTCAACTTCCTCTGGGTTGCCGGTGCAGGCCTGGTGATCGGCGTCGCCGTCACTCTGGTCGTTTCGCGCGCCAAGGCGTGGGTCACGCGCCGCTGGGGAGAGGATACCGGCTCGCAGATCCTCGTCAGCCTGCTGATACCTTTCGGTTCCTATATGCTGGCCGAGCATTTCCACGCCTCGGGCATCCTTGCCGCCGTCAGTGCCGGCGTGACCATGACCTTTGCCGAGATTTCGCGCGAAGCCATGGCCGTCACGCGCATGCGCCGAAATTCTGTATGGGATACCATCCAGTTCACGCTGAACGGCATCATCTTCGTGCTGCTGGGGGAGCAGCTTCCCGGCATTCTCGCCGAAGCCAAGCTGACCGTGGCGGTCACCGGCCATACCGAGCCGGGCTGGCTCGCGCTCTATGTCGTCGCGATCGTGCTGGGCCTTGCGGCGCTGCGTTTCGCCTGGGTGTGGCTCTCGTTCAAGTTCACGATCCTGCGCAAGCGTCATGCCGAAGGGAATGGCGGAAACGTGTCAGCGACCGTGCGCAGTCCCAACTGGCGGCTGGTCGCGGCTATGTCCTTCGCCGGTGTGCGCGGCGCGATCACGCTGGCAGGCGTACTCACGCTGCCGCTGGCCTTGAACGACGGAACGCCGTTCCCGGCGCGTGATCTGGCGATCTTCCTGGCGGCCGGCGTGATCATCGTATCTCTGGTCGTCGCCAGCATAGCCTTGCCGGTCCTGCTCAAGGGGCTGACCATGCCGGGCGAGCCGTCCAAGCAGGCCGAGGAGGATGCCGCCCGTGTCAGGACCGCGGAGGCCGCGATCAAGGCGATCGAGCGCCATCAGCACCGGCTTGCCGAAAGCCACGGCGATGCAGATCGCTATTCGGCGGCAGGCGGCCGCGTCATGGACCTCTACCGCGAGCGGATCGAGGGTCTCGGCGAGGAGGAGAAGATCGCGACGCGCGAGCAGGAGCGCCTTTTCCGCGATTTCCGCATGGTCGGTGTGAAGGCGGAGCGTGCCGCATTGGCGGAACTGATCCGCGCACGCGAGGTCGGCAGCGAGACGATGCGCAAGCTGACCCGCGAGTTGGACCTCTCGGAAGCCCGCCTGCGCGGATAGGGGGATCAAGGCCCGGCGGCTGTCCAGACACCGCCGGGCTAATCGTTGCACGAGGGGAGTGGGAAGGCGGCGGCCGTTGCAAAGCGGCGGCGGGCGGTGGTTTTTGGCGAGTATGTCGTTTTTTTGAAATTAGTGTTTGACCGAATCACGGGTGGCACTTAGAGGGCCTCTCACCGCAGCGGACCACACGGTCTTGCAGCGGTCGCCAAGACATTACGGGCAACATGCTCTCCGAGGTTAAAACCGGGGATGGCTGGTTGTCCGGGTTTTTTGTCTGGTGGTTCTTTGACATTGTAGGTTTTAGATGAAGGGACATGTGGGCGACGGCGCCTGCTTCCGGGGCTTCAGGGCTCGGGGTGGCAGTAGATAGTCGTTACCTTTACATGTCCTTACGTAACCATACGTTTAGATATGTGCAGGGTGATGATCCC
>NZ_SODQ01000013.1:0-71439 GCF_004368805.1 Novosphingobium sp. PhB55
ACATGGGCCTGCGACAACAAGGCCTACATCAAATGGGAATGCCGGGATGCGTGATCCCAACCCGATTCAATTTCCATACGTGAGGTTGCTCAATCTGTCGGAAGATGCGAGCATTGCAGTATGGAAATTCGCCGTGCCGGCCCCAAACGCTGGCTGCGCGACGAGTTCGGTGGCGGCCCCGGCCTCGCCTGAAAACGCTGCCAATTGCAGCCAAAACACTAGAGCGATTTTCGATCTGACTGGGTCAGATCGACCGCTCTAGGCTTTTGATTTGGCGCATTTTCCGAGTCATCATGTGATGCCACCTGATTAGAAAATGCTTTAGCCCAGAAAAGCGGCAGCGCAGCGCTACAACGCAGCGCCGCAACGAAGCACTGCACCATGACGATCAAACCTGTGGCGGTCTATCAATGACGCCTTGTGACGAGGCGAACTTCTCCGCACAGGCTGCAGATGTCTTTCGCCCGTTCGAAACCGTTCGAACCCACCAGTTCGCGCGCCGCCTGGTCGGCGTTCTCGTGTCGTGAAAGACCAAGCGTCTGGGTGATGCAGTCGTCGCAGACCGGCTCCGGAGAGAGCCGGGTGACGAGCTTTTCGATGGCGCTAAGTTCGGTCATGGCCCTGCCCCCGATGGTATCGCGGATGTTATCCCGTCTCAGATGCGGTGGCGCGGCGGGCAGCGGCTGGCAACGCATTTTTTTGTGTTAGCGGCGGGGCCGCGCCTTTCAGCGCGCGGCCCCGCCGCAATTTTTGTGAGGACCGGCAAGAGGATCGACCGGAGGCGGGAAATTCCGCCTCCGGTCGCTTTATTCACGCCGCCAGCCGGTCAGACTCGCCACCGGGTTCAGAGCTTGGTTCAGCGCCCGGTCCCACACGCCGTTCGGCACCGGGATCAGGCACAAAATCGCCTTGGGGCGATTCGCCTTCGCCCTTCGCCAAGACGCCGTCGAGCTCCTCGGCCATCTCCCCCGCCAAGTCCGCGCCCGGCTCCCCGGCAAGCTCATCAGGTTTGGCGTCCTCATCCGGTGCGGCAAAAGCCCGGGCATGGGCTTCGACGGTGCCGACCCCGCCCCGCGAGGTGTAGGCGGCGGGCGGGAAGGCCATCCAGCGAGGAACCCAGCCCTCGCGCTTTTCGCGCCCGCCGTTCCCGGCCAGATGGTCGCGGATGATGCCCTTGAGCGTCTTGCCTTTCTCCTTGGCATTGGCGCTGGCAACCATGTCGCCCGCCACTTCCGCCACCATCGCCAGCAGCACTTCGCGGTCGCGCAAGCTGTCGAGGAAAGCCTCGTCGGCCTGCCACCAGTCGGCCATCGGCATGCCGATCTCGAGCCCCACGGCCTCGACCGCTGCGCTCCCCGTGGCAAGCGTTTCGCCCATGACGACGGTCAGGACGTCCATGACCATGGGATCAGGAAGTTCGACCAGCCGCGCGAATAGCTTGCACAAGTCGCGATGCGATCCGCACATGCCGTAACCGGTTCCGCCCGCCACGGCAGGTTCGTCGTCGGGAAGGTCAAGGATCGTCAGCACCGCGCGGCGCGCCGCATCGAAGACCGCTTCGGCGCGGCTCTCGTCGACGCTTTCCTTCGCTGCATCGTTGCGGCTCGACTGTGGTTCGACGACGATCCGCCAGAGCGGCGAACCGGCGATGGCGTGGGCGACCATGAGCCTCAAAGCAATGCCGCTCCGTCCCAGGAGTTCGGCGCGCACGGCGGCATGGCGGTGCAGGTCGATATAGGTCTGGGTAGTGGAGGTGAGTTCGGGGCGAACCGCCTTCGACGCGCCGTCCCCATTTGTGCCCCCATCCGCGTTCGCGCCGCCCGCCTTCGCCAGTCGGGCCGCTTCCTTGCAGGTGAGATAGCCCTCGTGGAACACGACTTCGCCGCTCGCGCGCACATCGATATAGACCCGCCCGCCCTTGCGCTTGGGAGTTTTCTCATATTCCCAAGAATGGAAATGGGTTTCGGGAGAGAGGATGACGGCATCTGCCCAGCCCGCCTCGATGAACGCGGCACGCTTCGCCTCGATGGCCGCATTCTGCAAGTCCCAGAAGGCATCGGCTTCGACGAAGTAGGCGTCTTCCCCGAACAGGTCCGCGATGGTGGCAAGGCCGCTCGCCTCGAGGTCGAACAGGGCGTGGTCCGCCGCGACCGACTGCCCTCCGAATAGCCAGGCCTTGAGCTGATAGCCGCGCGGCGCGTAGGCGTCAGGATCGTCAATGAGCGCCAGCCAAGCCTTTTGCTGGCTCTTGGAAGCGAGGGTGAGATGCCGCACGGTTGCCGCATCGATTTCCTCGGCGCGGTACATCTCGCGGATGCGCGGCAGCAGATTGCCGAGCGCAAGGATGCGCTTGACGGCGAGGTCGGGCAGGCCGAACGTCAGGGCAATATCCCCGATGCTACGGCCTTCCTTCACCAACCGCGTGAAGCAGACCCAGCGCGAAACCTCGTCGGGATCAAGCCTCGAGATATTCTCGATCAGCGAAGCCTCGACCGCGCTGGCATCGTCGGCGTCGTCCAGCACCGCGCACGGCAGCATGGCGGAATCGGGGTCCGGCTCGCCCGCTCCGGCGCAGGCAGCAAGCCGCTCGGCGGCAACGATCTGCGCGGCATGGAAGCGGCGGCATCCGGCGACGATTTCATAGTGCTGCGGCTTTCGATCGGTTTGGGCGGCCGGATCGCGGGTGGCAGCAACTGGTCCGTCTGGCGGCTGAGTGCAGGGTCGCACCAGGATAGGTTGCAGGATGCCGCGCGCCCGAATTGTGGGCAAGATGTCAGAGACATCAGGCGTTCTTTTTGAATAACGCATGTTAAGACGCGAGACACAAAGCTTGTCGAGGGGAAGAAATTGGAGTTTCATGACTTGATCCTTTTTTCTGGCTGTCAGGGGGGCATGCCGGTCCACTGCGAACAGGGGTGGGAGCAGTGGACCGGCTTCCCATTGGCGGCAGGAAACGCCTGCCCGCGTCATCGGCCCCTCAGCGGGGCAGAAGCCGTATGGCGTTCGGATCCTCCCGCGTGAGGCGGTCCAGCAGCAAAGCGGCATCGGGTATCGAGCCCGCCAGCCGCGCCGCTTCGGTCCAGACCGAGAGCCGGTGCCGGGTCGAAAAGGCGATATCGCGCTCGACGGTGAGGCCCATCGGCAGGCGGATCGCCTCGATTTCACGGAGCGAGGAAATGCCCAGCTCAGGGCTTCCAAAGCCAAGATCAGCCAGACCGAACAAAGTATCGTCGTCGGCATAGAGTTCGGTGATCAGCCAGACTGCACGCCCCACCGGATTGAAGAGGCGGACGAGCGGCAGCGGATCGAACTTCGGGTTTGCCACGCAATGCTCGAAATTGGCGCTGAGCATCGAGCGGATGGACCGGGAAAGGAGGGTCATTGCCGTGCCCTCCCCTCAACGGTTCGGCCCATCTCGCCCAATTCCCGAACAATGTCTTCGGCCACTTGCGCTTCGGCGGCGGCATGGCGCGCAAGCAACCAATCGGCGGCCTTGCTCGCCATGCTGGCCGCCCTGAAGATCGCCCGGCTGTCTTCGCGCAGCACCTCGAGCCACGCCCCTATGTAATCGGCGTGGCGCACGGTGGGCACGATGCCGAGCGCGGCGCAGAGGAAAGCCGAACCCATTTCGGCGACCAATTCCTCGCGCGCGTAATCCTTCGAACCGAACGGATTCGCCAGATTTCTGCCGAGTCGCGAGGCATGGCCGGTGGCGTGGCAAGCCTCGTGCAGGCACGTCCGGTAAAAGTTCACCTGATCATGAAAGGCTTGCTGGGGCGGCAGCTGCACGAAATCGGCACCGGGCGCATAGAACGCCTTGTCCCCGCCGATCCGGAACTCGATCCCGCTTGCCGCCATGAGCGCCTCGGCCACCGGCACGATTTCACGCTCGGGTAGGATGACGGGTTCGGGCACGACGTCATCGGGGAGGCCCTCGCACTGGGCGACGTTGAACACCGTGAAGCGCTTCAGGAAAGCCACCGACCGCGCGTCGCCGCCATTTTCGCGCGCCCTCTCCTTCTCGGCCTCGGGCGTGAACCTGTCGGCAAAGACCACTTGCGTGCCATGCTCGCCCTGGCGCACGTTCCCGCCAAGACTGAGCGCCTGCCGGAAGGTCAGCCAGCCCTGCGAAGGCCAGCCCCCGGCAATGACCGCGCCCCACAGGATCAGGACATTGATCCCGGAATAAGCGCGGCGCGTCAGGGCATTGGCAGGCAGACCCGGAAGGGGATTTGTCCCGCCTGCCGCCCCGCCCGCTGGCATGCCCGCTGGCGTGCCCGCTGGCGTGCCCGCTTCCCTGCCCGCCGCATCGCTGCCCGCTCCAATCCTACTCCATGGCTGCACCCACGGCACCCGCCCCGCCTCAAGCTCACCGATGATGCGGGCAGTGACCTCGTCATAGAGCGAAGCCCGATCCGCATCCGTGCTGCGGCCTGCCTGTCCCTTCTTGTCATGCTCCCTTTCCAACCGGGAACCCCGCGAAACCTTGCAATTGCTGCGCATGTCTCACCTCCATACGCCGCCCCAAAACCACCATGGCCTCCCCCGGCGGAGCGGGGGTGGGCGGCCCGGACGACCGACAAGGCCCGCCGCAAGGCGGCGCCTGCACCCGCAGCCGGGGTCCCGATCCTCGAGAGGATCGGGGTGGCAAGGGCCGGAACGTGAGTGGAGGAGCCGCGCTTCAGCGCGGCTTGCAGGAGACGCTGGCGGGCCTAGACGGGAGGCAAGCCCACCCGCGCTTCGCCCGGGAGAGGCCCTCAAAAAAGCGCCGCGCGCGGCCGAAGCCGCGCGCGTCCATAAAAGGGCGGGCATGCTCGCCCGCCCTCCCGCGCCAGCGATCGTGACCGTCAGGACGAAACTCCAAGAGACGCAAGGAACGGGGGCTCAGTGCCAGTGGGCGGCCCGAAGGCCGTGAGGCCAGTCGCCCGCAGCATAGAGCGCGGTCGCGCCGAACGGCGCGAGGCGCCGGGCGATGCAATGAGATAACCTCATGCCCCTACTCATTTCGTGGGGCCCGCCTCTCGCGATTCGCAGGATCGAGCTTCCCGATGCGCTGCTCGATGCGCTGCTCGATGCGCTGCTCGATGCGCTCCCGGATGCGCTCCCGGATGCGCTTCCCGGCGAACAGGCCAAAAAGCACTGCCAGGAGCCTTGATCGCCTACCACATGTTCTTTATATGTTCCATCAAGGACGGAGCATATGGAAACCATCAAGCAAATCCGCGACGCAGTCGCCAGCGAACTCGAAAACCGCGGCCTCGACAATCGCAAGTTCCTGCGCGAGATCCGCGCCGGAAGGCGCGACGATGGCCCGTACATGATCGGAGCTCTCGCCGCGACGCGGCTCGCCCACCAGGCCGCCAAGTCCGGTTGAATTCCCCTCCCCTCACGAAGGGGAATTCTTGCGCTCATCAATGCCGAAGCAGCAGGCCGCGATACCCTCCAAGCGCCATTGCCTTTGCTTGCCGGGTGAGACGGCGAACCCGCGACCGGAGCGAATCCGAGGGATCGTTCCAGTCGGCGTCGACGACCGTGGCGCCGACAAGGGCGCAGGCAAGGTCGCGGTGGCTGGCACCGTCCTCAAGCGCATCGTGGGTCCGAAGCAGTACGATTCCTCGGGCAATGGCCGGGTCGCGCGGATAGAGCATCTTGCCGAAACGCCGATGTCGGTGGAGAGCCAGTAGACGCTGTAGCGGCAAAACGCCGGACTCGGCCCTTTCCATCCCATCGAAAAGAATGCGAAGCCGAACGGCGCGGCTCTCCCGGAGAGATCCGGCGACAACGTCCAGCCTGATATGGTGGCTGCCATCCGAGAGGACGGCATGCTCGACGCCGGTATGGGCCGGCACAATGGTAAGCCAGGAGCAGATCCGCCCGATGTCGAGGCACGCCGCATCGCCTGCAACCCCGGGCTCAGCTTCGACGAAAAGCGTCGCGGGATCGCGTTCGGCCTGCCAGAGTATCCGGGCCGAGAGACAATCCCGGTCCGGTGCTTCTGCGAAAGTGAAGCCCCCATTCCAGCGGCATCTGGCGAAGCCCGCCGGTAATTGCAGAGGCCTTACCATACCAGGACAGGTAAGCGGAATCGCGCCGAAGCCACTCCCACATCAGGCCTGTTCGGTCAGCGTTTTTCAGATAGGCATAAGCCGAAGCATCTTCCCAGGAAAAGCGCCCATGCTTTCTCATTTTACATTTGGTGTGATCGAATTTTTAGAATGCTCGACTTCTGCGATTAACAAATTTTCACCGATATTCGGACACTCTGTCCGCAATAGTGCATTTCGCTGCACCGCAGCATGGTGATATGACAGTTTTGCGACACCACTTGCCAGGGGGCGATCTGAGAAATCGCTCTCTCGACGCTGCAAAACAGGAAGGGCGATCGCCGGAACTACGGTGACAAGCAACGCCGCCGAAGATCGTAAAGTCGAACCTTGGGCATGCACATAATAGAGCTGATGATGCGCTTCTGGCGCGAAATCGAAATGGCAATGTCGATGGACGAACTGGCTCTCGTCCTTGCCGAGGCCACCCCGATGCTGGGTTTCCAGCGCTATGCGCTGACCCACCATACCGATCTGATGAGAGCGGGCGGCAAGTTCATACGGCTGCATAACTATCCGGCCCAGTGGGCCGATTATTATGACCGGTGCGGATTCGGGATCAGCGATCCCGTCCACCGGGCAAGCTATGTGACCAGCGCCGGTTTTCGCTGGAACCGGATACCGTGGCTGATCGGGCTCAACAACGAAGACCGCAAATTCATGGAGCGAGGAAAGCTCCAGGGAATCAGCGATGGCTTCACCGTGCCGATCAACGTTCCTGGCGAAGCCCGCGGCTCGGTCACGTTCGTCGGGCCAGGCGCCGGCTTCGTGCGCGACGAAATGCTGTTCCTGGCGCAGCTTGTCGGCAACTGGACCTTCGAGAAGGCCCGGGTGCTGACCCTCGGCCGAGGGAACTTCACGCCGGCAAGTCCGCTGCTGACCAATGCACAGCGCCAATGCACGATGCTTGCCGCCTGCGGCAAGACCGACGGCGAGATCGGCACGATCGTCGGCATCAGCAAACTGACGGCTGGTCTGCATCTCAGGCAAGCCTGCGAGCGGTACGACGTTTCCAAACGCACATTGCTGGTGGTCCGGGCCCTGTTCGACGGAACGGTCACTTTCTCCGACATCTTCCGGCGATGATATATCGGTTTTCCGATATGGCGCGCTGAAGCCGATCGGGACGACCCTTGGCGCGTGACAAGCAAACGTCACGGCCAAGGAGTCACCCCCGATGCTCAATGTCCAAAGCTACGAAAACCGCGAAGCCCCAGACGAGGCGCTGCGCGCCATGTGGGCGGCGCGCAAATCGGTCTTCGTCGATCTGCTCAAATGGGATCTGCCGGTCTTGGCCGAACGCTACGAGCTCGACCAGTTCGACGATCCCTACGCCCGGTATGTCATTCTGGCCGGCCCCGACTGCGAGCACTACGCATCCGCGCGGCTGCTGCCGACGACGCGCCCGCATATCCTGGACAGCTTCTACGCCGATTTCTGTGACCACGGGCCTCCGCGCGGGCCGACGATCAAGGAAATCACGCGCTTCTGTCTCGATCGCCAGCTGACGGCGGCCGAGCGCCGCGAGGCGCGTGATACCCTCATCTGTTCGCTGGTCGATCACGCCCTGATGAACGGCATCACCGCCTACACCGCGATCGCCTCCGAGGGCTGGTTCAAGCAAGTGCTGACTTTCGGGTGGGACTGCCGCCCGCTCGGCCCGCCTCGCTCCTGCGGCAATGAAATGCTCGCCGCCATCCGCATCGATATCGACCGCGATACGCCGGCGAAACTGGCAGCGGCAGGCATCACCAGCCCGCATCGCGGGTCCGACCGCGCCGCGAATTGAGGAGAACGGACATGAACCTATTCGCCCAGGTTGCCCGCCATACCGCAGCGCTCAAGGAAAAGGGCTACTGCATCATCGAAAACGCGCTCCCGGCTGAAACCATCGCAGCGCTCGACGCCGATATTGCGCCGCGCTTCCATCGCACGCCGTTCTGCGAAGGCGGGTTCTACGGGGCGACGACCAAGCGATTCGGCCGGTTGCTTGCGCGCACACCGCACGCCGAAGCGCTGGTGCGTCACGCGCTCATTGTCTCGATCGCCGAGCAGATCCTGCTTCCCTGGTGCGACTGCATCCAGCTCAACACGGCGCAGGCCATTGCTCTCCACGGCGGCGCGCCCGCCCAATTGCCGCACCGGGACCAGGACATGTGGGCAGCCGCCAAGGGCAGCGCCGAGTACCTCGTCAACGTGATGTGGCCGCTCACCCCGTTCACCGCCGAGAATGGCGCCACCATGATCTGGCCGCGAAGCCACGCAGCTGCCGCTCTCGATCCGGATCCCAAGGAGGCGCCGGTCGCTATCGAAATTCCCCCCGGCGCCGCGCTCCTGTTCCTCGGCTCAACGCTTCATGCCGCGGGCAGCAATCGAACCGATGACGTGCGCCGCGGCGTCATCGTCGGCTACTCCCTCGGCTGGCTCAAACCCTATGAAGCCCAGTGGCTGGCCTACCCTCCCGGCATGGCGCGGAATTTCGACCCCGAACTCGCCGCGCTGGTCGGGTACCGTCAGCACCGGCCGAATCTCGGAAACTACGAGGGGCAGTGCCCGTCGGTTCTGCTCGGCGCGCATTTCGATCCCGATCGACCACTGGGAGCGATCGACGCGCTGCGCCCGGACCAGGCCGAGCTCCTGGGCCGCCTTGCGGGCAATTCCCCTCCAGATCTGTCGGAACCGAAATGAACGCGGGGCCGTTCTCCGAACGCGTCTACGGGGACCTGCGCGATCTCGTGACCAGCCGCGAAACACAGCCTGGTGCGCGGCTCGATCCCAGCGTGATCGCAAAGCAGCTCAATTCCAGCACGACACCCGTTCGCGAAGCCCTGAACCGGCTGGTCGGGGAGAGGATCGTGGAAACACGCACGAGCACGGGATATCACCTGCCGCTGCTCGACGAGCCGGCCCTGAAGGACTTGATCGGATGGTCGAACGACATCCTGTCACTGGCCCTTCGGCGTATCACCTCATCGCTTGCGCCTGCGGCCGAGCTGCCGGGACCATCCTCGAACTACCCCGACCGGATAGCGGCGACTTTCGCTGCCATCGTGAAGGCGTCGAGACACGTCGAATACATGCCTGCGATCTCGCAGGCGAACGCGAGACTGCACGCCGTTCGTTTGGGCGAGCATGAAACTTTCGATGATCTCGATCACGAATTGAGCGTCCTCGGGAAAGCCATCCGCAATGACCAGGTGCGTGAGGTCCGAAAGCTCGTCCAGTCTTATCACCGGCGCCGCCAGAAAGCGGCGGCCGAACTTCTTCGCCGGCGCTACCGCGCAGGCTGATCGACGCCCCGATCGATGCCTGATCGATGCCCGATCGGCCCGGGATTTGATATTCGCGGTATCAAATCCGTATAAGTTTCGGATACGGCAGCCCCGACCATAGCCTTGTCCCTGCTGCCAATTCCGGCGGCATCTTGAAGGAGCAAGACGATGGTACGCGAACTCGACGAAGACGTGATCGAACTGGGCGCCGTCAGCGCTGAAACGCATGGCTCGGGGCCGCAGCCCTCCGACGAAGCGCTCGGCCAGGTCTTCGGCCTTTCCGACGACTGACTGAACACGGGCCGCGGTCGGCCAGCACGCCGGCCGCGACCTGCCCGCCATTCGGGGAGCATCGTCGGGAGACCGCCATGGGTTATGCTTTACGACGCGATCTCACATATTGCGAGGTCAGCGACAGGCTGGTCTTTCTGGATCTGGCAGCGGATCGGTACTTCTGCCTTTCGCCGGGACTTGAAGCGGGATTCAGGGCAATTGCCGCGGGCTATGCGGACACATCGCCGACCGAGGAAACGCGGGCGCTTCTGCTTGCCGGCCTGATATCCGAAACGCCGGCGCCCACCGATGCGCCGCCGTGCGCCTCTCCAAATCCGGTCCACCGCAGCCTTCTCGACACTCAGACAGGGAAAGCCCGGCCGCTGACGATCGGGCTTCTGACAGGCCGCATTGCGTTTGCCCGCATGGCCCTGCGGATCGGGCGGTTTCACCAGACGATCCTGCGCCTTTCGCAGCGCAAGGCTGCCATCGGACGGGGATGCGATGTCGATCTTCTGGCGATGCGGGAGCTTGCAACCCAGTTCGAATGGACCGCGCGGCTGACGCAGGCGCACGACCGATGCCTGCCGCGCTCTCTTGCTCTCGCCCATCATGCCGTAACGCGCGGCTGGCCGGTCGATCTAGTGATCGGCGTTCAACTGCGCCCTTTCGCTGCACACTGCTGGGTCCAGGCCGGTTCCGACTTGCTGAACGATCGCATTGACGCGGTTCGTCCTTTCACGCCGATCCTCGTCGTATGATGCTGACCTCCCCGCATCTTGGTGCCAGGCACGCGCTGCCCGGTCCCCGCTACATCGGATTGCTGCGACCGTCCCCTGAAACCCATTCCATGCTCGCTGCCGGTTTCACCGCGCGAGCCAGCGCAACGCCCGACTGGACCATCGCGCTGGAGACAGGTTCGCTGGCGGTTGCCGCCAGCTGCGACGCGGCAATTTCCCTGGGTGCGCGCGGCATCGTCGTCGGCGAAATCTTCCGCAAGGCCGATGGTTCACGGGTCACGCACTTTTCGCTTGATGAAATCGAGCGCATCCACGCCAGCGACCTTGGGGAATTGACCGACCAGTATTGGGGGCCGTACATCGCGGTCTTGCACGATCCCGATCGGAATGAAACCCGGGTCCTGCGCGCCCCGCTCGGCGATCTTCCCTGCCTTCTCGTGCCCGTGGGCGAGGCCGTCGCCTTCGCTAGTGACATCGATCTGCTGTGCGATTTCGGGCTCTACGACCCGGCAGTGGATTGGAGTGAACTCGCCCTGCACCTTGCCCGCATGGACCGGGTCACCGCGCAAACGTGCCTCTGGAACGTCCGAGAGCTGCGGGGCGGGACGACGGAGGTGATTGGCCGAGCCGGCGTTCGCACCTTGGCGCAATGGTCTGCAAGCAAGGCGATCGGCCGGCAGCGCGCCGACACGGCCGAGGCAGCGGCAGCGCTGGTTTCCGAAGCGGCGCGAATGAGCGTCGCCTCAAGGGCCGCTCGGCTGCATCGCGCCGTGGTAATGCTGTCCGGCGGGGTCGATTCCTCGATCGTGGCGGCAGCGCTTGTCGAAGCGGGCATCCGCGTCGATGCACTGACGCTGGTGACCCGCGACGCGCGCGGGGACGAGCGGGACTATGCCCGCGCGGTCTGCGAGCACCTCGGCATTGCATTGCACGAAAGGCTGCGCGAGGTCGACGAGATCGACATCATGTGGAGCAGCGCTGCCGGCCTCCCTCGCCCGGCGGGCCGGGTCATGTGGCAGGAATCAATACGTCATTCGCGGGACCTTGCCCGCGCCATTCAGGCCGGTGCGATCTTCAATGGCGGCGGCGGGGATCAGGTGTTCTGCTCGCTCCACTCCTCCAATCCAGTGGCCGATGCCATGAGAGCCTTCGGCCCCGGCCGGGCCGCCTGGAAGATGGCGCATATCATGAGCGGGATCACCCAGGTTTCGATGGGCAGAATACTGCGGGACGCAGTGCAGTGCGCGTGGTTTGGAAAGCGCACAGCAGGTCCCACCTTCGACACGAGCCTTCTCGCCTGCCGCTTCGAGGATTTCGAGATCGCCTCATCCGAACCGCCGCGTGGCGGCATCCTTCCCGGGCAGGCTGCTCACTGCCGGCTGATCGCTGCCGGGCAGAGCTATGTCGAGACGCTCGATCCCCGATCTGCCCCGCCGATCGTCGCACCCCTCCTCTCCCAGCCGCTGGTCGAAGCCTGTCTGAACATTCCAAGCTGGCTATGGTTTGAGGAGGGAATGAACCGCCATGCGGCGCGGCGTGCTTTTGCACTGGATCTTCCGGAGAGCGTGATTTTCCGGCATTCGAAAGGCTCGCCGGACAGCTTCACTGCCGAGATCTTCGAGACCTGCCGCGCGCAAATCAGGGAGCTGCTTGCTGACGGCGAACTCGCCCGGCAGCGCATCATCGATCGCACTGCAGTCCTCGATGTGCTCGACGATCCGCGCCCTCCCCGCGACAATCGCTTCCGGAGAGTCCTGCAATTCGCCGAAGCCGAGGCCTGGGCCGCAAGCTGGACATAAGCTTCCCCCATAGTCACTCCCGCGTTTTTCCGATTGGCGCGTGATTGCGCGGCGCGATGGACACGGGTGTGGACACGGGCTCTTCGCGCACCGGTAACGGCGGCGGGAATGGCCGAAAAAGGCCGAATTTGATATTCGCCATATCGGATCGCTATCTATTTCGGATATCGCCCCTGCCCCCATAGCCTCGAGATTGCTGCCGCTCCTGGCAGCGCATTCGAGGAGTACGACAATGGCACGTGAGAACGAAGGGTCCGACGACCTCATCGAACTCGGCGCAGCGAGCACGGACACTCAGGGCGGAGGGCCGATGCCGATCGACGAAGCGCTGGGCTGGCCGATAGCCGGTCTCGACAACGACTGAATGCGAACCGCGGCCGTCTCCTGGGGACGACCGCGGTCCGTCGTACTGCGATCAGGGACGGGACCGCAGACGATCTCTCATCGCTTCCCAGCGCTTGTACTGAGGCCGCTTTGCCGGATCGGGATCCTCCTTGTCTTGAAGCCAGAATTGAAACCAATCGAGATTGCGCGCGTAGACGGCGGCACGGTGCGCGGGCTGCCATTTCCGGTGATGATCGCCGGGGAAGACGAACATCTCGACAGGTTGACCCGCGGACTTGAGAACGGTGAACGTGTTAAGCCCGGCCACGTATTCGTCTTCGGCAAGCTGCATCAGCAGAGGCCGGTTCATCCTCCCGGCATTAAGCGCCAGGGAATAGGGCTTCCAGAATTCCAGGTTACCCCCCGGACCTGCATAGCCCATCGCCTCGAACTGCCTTTGAACGGCCGGGCCGTTGTAGATCAACGCGTTCTCGTCGACGCAGCAGGTGCTGATCGAGGCCACCTTGAACAGATTGGAATTGATGAGCGCAAAGCGCACCGCCGACGATCCATCGCTTAGCCCGGTGATGCCGAGGCGCTGCGGATCGGCGATGCCGCGATCGATGGCGGCCTTTACTCCGACTTCGATCGCCGACTGCATGCTTTTTCGCTCCGCCCAGTCCTTGTGAAAAACCGAAAGCATCTGGTCCGGCGTCTTGACCTCCGGGTGCAGAGACACGACCGGAGCCGGGCGTTCGATGCTCAGGACCGCGGTGCCCTTCGCCGCCAGCGCATGGATGGGATACTCGTCGCCGGTCCCGCCGCGCAGGAAACCGCTGCTGTTGTATTGGACGACGACCAGCGGCAGGCGCGTGCCTTTACGATGGTCCGGCGGCAGGACAAGATCGCCCCGGACTTCGAGGCCCAGGTTGTTGCGCCAGTAGAGCCGCTCGACTTTGCCAAGCGATATCTTCGCAAACTCGGGATTGGGATCGAACACATCGGAAACTTTCCCCGTCTGCATGTCGATCAACGTAACCCGCCTGGGCGTAGTTGCATTCTCGCGCGAACACAGCAGGCGGGACTGGAAAGCCGTGCATCCGAGAAACACGTCTGCGGACGTCCAGAGCCGTACGGGTGCTGACCCCGCCTTTCCCGCCCAATGATAGAACGCGGTCGTCCCCTTGTCCCAGCCTTCTCGTCGCAGGAACACCAGGCCCTCACCGTCACGTAGCCACCAGACGCCGCTTAGCCCGCCCCTGCACGTCGGCGCCGAACATACGACCGGCGGTGCAGCGCCCTTATCTGGTCCGGCAGAGGTCACCTTGAGCTCATTCGGGCCATAGGGGTTTTCGGCCGTGTGGGCGATCGAGGCCGAGCGACCATTGGCGGAAACGGAACTCACGCCATGATCGACAGCATCAAGCATGCCGACAAGACTTCGCTCGTCGGCATCGCCTTGCCGCATGTCGCTACCGTCGCTCGCAACGGAGAGCGTTTCCAGCGGCTGAAGCGAAACGAAAGGCGCCGGACGCGCGGAAGGCCAGAACCTGCCGTCATAAAGCCAGCCGGATCGCCCTTCTTGTGCGAGCGCCATTTCCGCCTCCGCGGTTCCGGCACGGACCTGGTAGATCACCCGGTTGCCATCCTTGCTCCACGCAAGCCATTCTACGTCGGCATCGGCATGCGTTATCGCGCGCGCGCCGCTCCCATCCGCCGCTGCAACCCAGACCTGTACCTTGCCGCTGTCACGGTCGTCGTCGCGCCGAAGGTAGGCGATCGAAGATCCGCCCGGAGACCACCTCGGCGTAAATACGGCCGGGAAGCCGTTCTCGATCCGCTTGTCATAGGCGCCCACCGTGTCCGTGATGTAGTCGCCGCCTCGATCGACGATCCGTGGCAGCGTCGTGGTCGGCCCCTTTGCCCTGCCCTGCCCGCTTCCGCCGGCCGGTGGCAATGTCACGACCACAAGCGCCCGGCAGTACCGATTGCTCTGCGGATCTGCCCGACTGAGCACGAACGCGGCCTCCGATCCGTCCGGCGACACTGCGAACGGCGCGGGCATGTTGGTCACGGACCCGTCGGCCGAACCGAAATCACGCAGCCGCACGAGATCGTCGGCAGTGACTGCGAGAAGACCTCCCTTGGTCCGCCCGCGCGAAGAACTCGCAGTGCCGCTTTTGCCGGTTCGCTCATTGGGGTGGAACGCCGGCAACAGATCGTCGCATTGTGCGCGGGAAACCGAAGGAATCAGCATCGTACCGGCAAGAAGCGCGGCAGCAAGTCCGGCGGATCGCCGGAACTTGCTTTTGCCGTGGAGGGTTACCACGCCTTGGTCACCCCGATCCCGATGTAGCGACCGATTCCCGAGTAATTGGTCGTATCGTAGGAGGTGTCGGAAATGCTCGTTGTCGCGATGGTCTGCGGCTCGTCATTGAGCAAATTCTGGACTGTCAGACTGAGTGCAAGGCCGCGCAGCGGGCCACGCGCCTGCTGGAAGGCGTAGCGCGCCGTGAGATCCACGGTCGTCTGGCCACTGATCTCGACCGGGCTCGTCGTACGCTGATCCTCGACCCCGCCGATCCGGCTCACGGTCGCATTCAGCGAGAAGCCGTCCAGGTTCCAGGTCGCGCTTGCCCGGCCGCGCCAATGCGGCGGATTGAAAAGCGTGCCCGCAAGCTGCGTCGGTGCGGCGCCTGTGATCAGCGTTTGCGTGCTCTTTAGGTAGCTTGCATTCAGCAAGAGGACGAGCGAGCCGGCTCCATTGCCGAGGTCGCGGTGGTAGTCTGCCAGGAAATCTATGCCGTGGATGCGCTGGTTGCCGGCGTTCACGCTGGTGGTGTCGGCGATGGCGACCACGCCCGACGCGTCGAAGGGAGCGCCGGTATTGTTGTAGAGCGCGGCAGAATTGGCGACCACGCTTTCGACGGTCGCGGCGCTCGGGTTCCACTCGACATAGGGCTCATAGAGCGCGTTGCTCAGCGCCTGCGTGAAGTAGGTGATGGGCGTGACGATGCGATCGGTGTACCGCGTCGAGAAATAGCCGACCTGAAGTCCGAGCCCCGGGATCTGGTGCGGGTTGTATTCGAGCGTCGCGGTCCAGCTGGTCGCGCGCTCCGGCTTGAGGTCCGGATTTCCGCCAGTCAGCATGATCGTCCTGCCGCTCGTGCCCCCCAGCGAGGTTGAGTTGTAGTAGAGCGCCGACTGCACGGCATACTGTTGGTACAGCGTCGGCGCGCGGAAGGACTTGCCCCAATTGGCTTTGAACGCGAGATCGTGGATGGGTGCGAAGATCGCGCCGATTTTCGGCGTCACGACGTCGTCGATGCCTGGATAATGCTCGAAGCGGAGAGCCCCGCTGAGGCTCAGGCGGTCGATCAACCCGATGCCTTGCTCCGACGAGATGATGGGCAAGCTGAGTTCGCCGTAGGCGTAATAGCTGTCCTGAGAATGCTTGACGGTGTTGATGGTGCCCTTGCCGCGATCGATGAAGAGCAGGTTGTCGCGGTAGCCCAGACCCATCGCGATCTTGGCCGGACCGCCCGGGAGTGCGAACAGCGAACCGTCGGCGGATAGCTCGATTGATTTACCGGTGTTGCAATAGCAGTACCAGCCGGCGCTCGTTCTAGTCGTACCGGTGTAATTCCAGCTCCATGCCCGGACGTTCTCGGTGCCGTAGACACCCGAGAGCGCCAGCCGCCACCCTCCTTCCAGATCCAGGGTCAGCGAGGGAGCAATCGCGAACGACTTGCTGCGGGTGACCTTCTCGTTACGGCTTATGGAAAGATCGCCGGCCGTGTTCATCGGTATGACCAGCAGGCTGTCGCGATTGTTGAAGAGGCCGTCGACCGCGAAGGTGAGGTTATTGGTGAGGTCCTGATGGGCAGCACCTGCAAAGGCGTTGCGCTTCATCGGCGGGATCAGTGTATTGCCCGGTCGTGATGAAGCGAAACTGCGATCGTCCGAGAGGACGATGGTATTGCGCGCGAATTCGTAGGATCCGACAAATCCGCCGGAATCCCAGCGCTTGCCAGCCGTCAGGCCATACTGCTGACGGAAATCGCCCCCCTCGGTGGACGTCCCCAAATTGGCCGAGGCAAGGATGCCCTCGTAATCCCGTCGGAGGATGACGTTGGCGACACCGGCAACCGCATCGGAGCCATAAAGCGCGGAGGCTCCATCGGCGACGATTTCGATGCGATCGACCATCGCCATCGGCAGCGCCGAAATGTCGACGCCCTGGCGCGAACCATTGTAGGCGAGCCGGTGACCATTGATGAGCGTCAGCGTGGCATCGCTGCCCAGGCCGCGCAGGTTGACCGTCGATGCGCCGCCAACGTCGACGCCGCTGGCCGCCGGGACGTTGGAGCCGAGACCCGGGTTTTGCCCCCCGCCGAACGACTGGGGAATGCTGCGCACGACGTCGGCAAGTTCGGTCTTGCCCTCATCCTTCATCTGCTCGCTGCCAACCGCGATCACCGGCGAGGTCACCGGCGCGCCGCGGATGCGGCTGCCGGTCACGGTAATGGCGGAGCCCCCTACCTGTTTATCATTGTCATCGGCTGTCGCTTCGACGCTACCCCGCTGCCGGACCACGAAACCGCCCTGCACGGGCTCTGCAATCAGGTACGACCCGGCCAGCAACCGGCGAAGGGCATCTTCGAGCGTATAAGTGCCCCGCAGAGCGGGAGCGCGCATTTCGGCAACGCTCCCGTCATCCGCAAGGACCGTACGGCCCGAGAGCAGCGCAAGAGCCCTCAGCGATTCTGCCAGGCGCTGCTCTGGAAGATCGATGGATAGTTGCGCAGTTTGCTGCGCGTTTGCGACCGAAGGGCTAGGCACGAAAGCGACGAGCGACGTCGAAACCAGCCAGAGCGTGGCTGAGCAGGCACTTTTCTTCATTTTTTTTGTTTCCCCCCTGAGCCGAAAACTGGCCGGTTAATGGGGAAACGGAGGGAAACGAATCTGCCCCCCAACTTTTTCAATCCAAATTGTTCAGGGTCGGGAGCGCAGCAAGGTATCAGCGCATGGAGAGCACTATTTCGCTCGAATTCGGCCGCAAGATTTTCAGGTCCAGCATTCTGGCAACCACCTCCGCAAAAGCATTGGGATCGTTCGCCCGAAAGGCACCGGAGATCTTGCGCGACGCCAGGGCTGGATCGCCCAGACGGACGGTCGTCCGGTTGTACCGGTTGATAGCCGCGACCGCATCGCCGAGCCTGCTGCCGTCCAGCGCCAGCATTCCCGACACCCATTCGAGATCGGATCGCGCTACGGGGAACGGATCCGTACGAAAACCGATCTCCACTTGCGCGCCCGCGCCGATCCGCTTTGGCGCCCCGGTTTCCGGGTCCGCTGATGTCAGCTCGACCGGCGATCGCGGTGCGGCGATCCGCATCCCGGTGCCGGCAATGTATGCATCAAACGTCTCACCTTTCACCGTCGCGCTGCGCTTGCCAGCCGTCACGGTAAAGGCGCCGGCGCCCACCGTATTCTCGATGCGGACGCGCCCTTTAGCGATCTCGAGCTGACGACTGCCGCCCGACACGACGACTTCAACCCGTGAGTTGGTATCGAGGGTGATCGCGCTGCCGTCGGCCAGGCGAAAGGTCTGGATCTGGCCGATCCGCGTTTCGTAGGCCGCTGCCTGTGCCGGCGTGACGAGACCAGGAAAGGCGTCCTTGCCGACGATCCATGCGGTCGACAATCCTGCCAGCACGACGGCCGCTGCACTGGCCAGGCCCACATGCGTGCTTCTGCGCTCTAAGAAAGGCGCGCGCATCACGGTGCCGTCAAAGCCGCCGTAACCTTCGGGAATCACGTTTGTCTCGCGCCAGACCCGCAGGGCTTCATCGAAAGCCTCGCGGTTGCGCGGATCGGCGACCAGCCATTCTTCCAGTTTCGGCTCAAGCCCCGGCTCACCCGCTAGACGGCGATTGAGCCACCTCGACGCGGTCCGATAGGATTCGCGGGAGGGCGACGGTTCATGGCTCTCAGTCACGCCGCAGATGCCGCCCAAGCTGCTTGATGGCAACGCCCATGTGCTTCTCGACCCCCTTGACGCTGAGACCGGTCTGCTCGGCGATTTCTGCATGACTATAGCCATAGACGCGGCACGCCAGGAAAATCTGGCGTGTCAGAGGCTTAAGACGATCCAGCGCAGCTCCGATGCGGTGAAGACGATCGCGCGCCTCAAGCGCAGCCAAGGGATCGCAGTCGGCAAGCTCCTGCTCGTCGTCTTCGGACAATGAAAAATTTGGATGCCGGGCCGACCATCGCGCTTCGTCGCGAAGCAAATTGACGCTCGTCTGCCTGAGATAGGCGCCCGGATTGTCGAAGCGCGATGCGCTCTTGCCGGCGGCAAAACGGGTAAAAGCCTGCTGCACGACGTCTTCGGCATCCTCGCGCCGTGACCGCCGCGTCACGAACCGCAAGAGGCCGGCACGTTCCTGCCTGTAAACCTGATCGACCGACGGAAGCGGGGCACAAGCTCGGTCGATTTCCGGGGGAAGCGGATCGTCTTCATCTACCGATACAGATCCCAGGCCTAGGGCAAATCGCATGACTTGCCACCAGGTTGCTCCAAGACTGACTGTGAACGCATTAACCGGCTCCGCTCGACGAACGAGACAGAGCCGGTCAATGCCCGGGTCTTGAGAACATGCAAGCACATGCGCCGACGCTTTAGTCGCAAAGCGACCTGGACATACGTCAGCCCCCCGACATCATCCCGCAGGGCGGGAAGAATTCTGTTCGCTAGCGAGGTTCTCACGCCTCGGCATCACACTAAGTACGATGCCCGATCAGCGTACTATGAAGTTGACCATTTTCAAGCAAAAATAGCCCACGCAGATTTCCGTGATATATTAGCCACGACATCTTGGGCCGTCGGACACTGACAAGACAGCTATAGTGCCGAAATTGGCCGATCTTGCACGGTACAGGTTCATCCCTCTATCGACACATCCAAGAAATGCATTCAGCGTACGAAAAAACAGTTAGGGTAAATTCACTTGGCGGCGTTTAGCACGCTTATGCCCATCGCAAGTATCGAGTGGAACAGCCCTTGGCCGCGAACGCCCCAACCGGCGCTCCCCCCAAGCCTCCGCTCACAGTAGGGTTGCTTGGGAGTGAAACATGCCGGGTTTCATGCGGATTTCGACGTCATCGCCTCCCACTCCGAGGCGTGTTCGGCGCGATGCTCATGCACCATGCGTTTCGCCCGCTCGCGGGTCTCAGGTGAAAACTTGTTCCGGGTCTTGCTCATCACGAAAGCTCCTTCTCACAAATTGGAGCCTCCGGAAAACCCGCGACGCTTCAGAGCCCATCGGCGCCATCTCCATGTGTCCACCTCATCCTTGGTGGACACATCCTTCTCACCACCTCTCTCAACCGAACATGTGCGGGGAATCTCGCGCTTACAACAAACGCCTCCCCTACAGCCACCCGCAGAATTTTGCGACAGAACCGGGCATCGTGCTATGGGTTCGATGATTATCGACCAAAGCGATATGTTGATGCACCGATCAGAACTGAATTTTGACTTGTCCGCCTAAGGCGAGAGCGTCCGGTGTCCGGCGATAGCTGAAGGCGCCCGGATCGATGATATATTGCACGTCCGGGCGGATCACCAGCCAGCGGTTCACCTGGAAGCCGTAGCTCATCTCGATCGCCGTCTCCCCTGCGGGGAGTGAGGCGTAGCTGCCCGGCACTGGTGCGACATCAACATTGGCGTGGCGCAGGCGGGGATCGACCTGCGCATAAACGAAGCCCAATGCCGCCGTATCGGCATCGCGTCCCTTGAATGTGCCCGTTGTCACGAGTCCCCCCGCATACCAGCGGGTAATCTGCCCTGTATCTGCTGGATTGATCGTCACCTGGGCAAACAGGGACAGCCCACGCGAACCTTGTCCCTCACGCCAGATCATCTGGTCGGCCAGCAGGTAGAAGCCGTAGCGCCCCTTGACCATGCCGCCGCCGCCCTGCCGGGTGACGCGCGAGGTGTCATAGTAGAAGCCCACCTTGTAATGGCCGGGCAGCGTGCGGCTGCCCTTGCCCGCGCCGGGATCATATTCGATTTCCAGCGGCAACAGCACGCCGGTGGTGCCGCCCGCGAAGGGATTCCATGCATTGTCCTTTTCATTGAGACGCGGATTAACTTGATAAAGGCCAGTGCGGATCGTCAGGTCTGGCCGCAGTTTGTAGCGCACCGCCGCGCCCCAACGTGCGTTGGGATAATTGTACCACCCACTGTCGCCCGACATGGAGAGGGGATGGGCACAGAAGGCTGCGTTCACCAGGTCGCAGCCGATCGGCAAGTTGCCGATGTCGTTGCCCATGGCAAAGTAGCCCATTCGAAGGTTGAGCCTCCCGGCCATGAAGGCCTGCTCCCAACTCACCTCGGTCAACCGCGCATAATAGCCACCGGCCGCCTCCTGGATCGGCAGGCGATTGCCAACGAAGTCGGACGAGATGCCAACGCCGCGCCGGTCGTTGACGGTGAAGTGAATCGTCGCGCCATCCACGCCCGCAAGACGGTCCATGTCGAAGTCCGCGCCCATGCGGACCTGCTGGACATAAGTCGTGCCCTTCCTGAGCCCGCCGTCGACCGCAGAGAAAGTCTCCGACACATAGTCGCCCCGGAAGGTCACGCCCGTCTGCTTGAGCTGTGTGCGCAGCCCGCCCCAGTCACCGGTAAGCGTCTCGCGACCACCCGACGGGGCGGCAGGTGCCTCCGCCTCCACAGATTCAGTCCTGTCGGCCGACGCGGCGGGTTGTTCTTCCACCACGTCGGCATCCTTTGCCCGTGCATCGGCTGCGAAAGGTGCCGTGATGAACAGTACGCAGCCGACCAGGCGAAACATCCCACGGAAATAAACGAGCAGGGTCCCGTCTTTCTCCGCGTTCTCGCGCAACTGGCTTGCCTTGCACCGAGGGTGTGGCGCGCGGCGTTTCGTTTCGCTCGCCATGATCATGGCAGGGCGTAAGCGATCACATAATCGCCGCGATCCGGGGACTGACGCGCGCCGCCTGCGGTGATCACGATATATTGCTTGCCAGTCCTGGGCGACTTGAAGCTCATCGGCCCTCCGCCGCTGCCAACCGGCAGCCGCGCCTTCCAGATTTCCCTGCCATTCGCCGAGTTGAACGCGCGCAGATAATAATCCTGCGTGCCGGCGATGAAGAGCAGGCCGCCCTGTGTCGCCAGCGTGCCGCCAAGTGTCGGCAGGCCGACCGGGATGGGCAGGCCCATCTTGATCCCCAGCGGGCCGGTGTCGCGCACCGTGCCGACCGGGACCTGCCACTTGATCTTGCGGGTCTTCATGTCGATCGCCGTCAGGGTGCCGAAGGGGGGCGTCTGGCATGGTACGCCGAGCACAGAGAGGAAGCGGTCCTTCATCACCGAATAAGGCGTTCCTTTCAGTGGAACGCTGCCCATGCCGGTGTTGATAGCCTCGCCGCCACTGCTGGCGGGCGCGGCCTTTTTGGCAGTCTGCGGAAACATCTGCACCCACAGGCCAAGCCGCATGTCGTTGGCGAAGATCGTGCCGGTCGTCGGATCGGTCGACAGGCCGCCCCAGTTCATACCGCCCAGCGAACCGGGCAAGCTCAGCGACTTGTCGGTGCCGGATGCGGTATAGAGCCCTTCATAACGCATGCCCTTGAAGGCGATACGGCACAGCAGCTGGTCGAACGGCGTGGCGCCCCACATGTCCGCTTCAATCAGCGGGCCGACACCGATCTGCGGCATACCGACCGATCTTGGCTGGGTGAGCGAATAGGGTTCGTTCGGGATGTTCGCGGCCTTGACCGTGACGTTATCGACCCGGGTCAGCGGCTTGCCCGTCGCCCGGTCGAGCACATAAAGCTGGCCCGCCTTGGTGCCGAATACCAGCGCGGGCACCGTCTGGCCGCCGTCGGCCGCGAAGTCGATGAAGCTGGGTTGCATCGGTATGTCAAAATCCCACAGGTCGTTGTGGACCGTCTGGAAGTGCCATTTCTCTTTGCCGGTCGTCGCATCAAGCGCCAGCATCGAAGCGCCATATTTGTGGTCGAGCGCACTGCGGGTCACGCCGTAGAGATCGACCGAGGCGCTGCCCACGGGCATGAATACCGTGTTGGAGGCCGGATCGTACGACATCGGCGCCCAGACATTGGGGGTCGAACGGGTATAAGTCTGGCCCGCTGCGGGCATGCCTGTGATCGCCGGGTTGCCCGGATCGAAGGCCCAGCGCAGCTTGCCAGTGACCACGTCAAAGCCACGCATCACGCCGCCGGGCATGTCGACCTGAACATTGTCGGCGATGCGGCCGCCGACGACGACGGTGGTGCCCGCAATCGTCGGCGGGGACGTTAGCTGATATTCGGGGTCGGGAGCGCTGCCGAGCCCGGCCTTCAGGTCGACGCGGCCGCCATTGCCGAAGTCGGTGCAGAACCGACCGGTATCGGCGTCGAGCGCGATCAGTTCGGCATTGACCGTGTTCATCAGGATGCGGCGCTGGCACGCCGCACCTTCGGGCACGGTGACGGCGGTGACCGGCGTGGCACCGGGCATGTTCGGCTGCTTGAGCGGCGCCTTCGCATCGAAATAGGCAAGGCCCCGGCACCGCATCCAGACCGAGGCGCGGGCATCGATCCGCGCCTTCCATTTCTCACGGCCGGTATCGCCGTCGAGCGCGATCACATTGTTATGCGGGGTGCAGATGAAAACCGTGTCGCCGACCTGCAGCGGCGTATTCTGGTCTTCGGCGCCATTGCCGTCGCTGACCGCCACATCGCCGGTCCGATAGGTCCACGCAACCTTCAGCTTCTGGACATTATCGCGCGTGATCTGGTCGAGCGCCACGAAGCGGTTGCCGCCAGGACTATTGCCATAGGCTTCCCAGTTGCGCTGTTCATGCGCCGGATCGACAGGGATAAGAACGCTTTGCGCGCCGGCGAAGGCTACTGTTGGATGCGACACGAACATGCCCGCGAAGCCGACAGCCGAACAGAAACCCAGAACGACCGCGATCGCAAGAGCGGGGCGCCACAAAGGTTCGCGCCCGGCGGCGCGCCTCATGAGAGGCCATGAGAGAGCGACGACGGTCGTTCCGACTCCCATCGCCAGCAGACGCGAGATGAGCGGCCAGAAGGCGAGCCCGACTTCCCACAGCGCCCAGATAATCGTCGCGAGGAACATGGCACCGAAGACTAGGCCACCCGCAGGCCTCGCGCGGGCGATCAAGAAACCCGACGCCGAAAGTCCGATACCTGCGGTCAGAAAATAGGGGCTGCCACCAAGCAGAACGAGCTTTGCGCCGCCAATGAGAAAAAAGAGGCCGGCGACAACGATGACAGTGCCAAGAAGTGCGAGCCAACCCCTCATCAACTCACCGTGAGCGATTTTGGCATCTTTCACGGCAATCTCCTTTGGCGCAGCCCAAATGCGAGAAATCTATGTGATGGATTTGTCAGGTTCTGCATCCCAATGCACGCAAAATGTGGCTTTTGCTGGGCTTTGATGATGTCACTTCATGGCCAGCATAAATCCGTTACTCTCAGCGGTGGAAGTATTCATGAACGTTGTTTAGCATAACGCGCAAGAAATTCATTCGAAGAGCTGCAAACTCAAAGAAAAGGCGCATCGATCAGCGATCGACGCGCCTTCTTGAACCTCTCGTCAGTTCCCCGTCGGCATTCCGATCCGGAAACCTTCACTGGCGAGCTGGTCCTTGATGTGTTTGAAGCGCTCGTACTGAGTGAGCGTGATCGGCCCCGAATAACCCTCACCCTGCATCTTGCGAGGCGGGTATTCGAGATAAGTCTTCATGAGTTCCTTGATCGCCTTGTTGATCGTCACCAGCGTCCAGGTGTGCTCGGTGTAGTTGTTCATGAAGATGTCGTAGCGTTCCTGCGGGTCCTGCCAGAGATCGAACACCTGGGGCACCGTTGCGACATAGGCATTGGGGCCTTTCCATCCCAAGTTAGTATCGACGGCAAGGCCGCCCGTGGCCGCCCCGTTGTCGCCACGCACGTTAAAGCATGCCTTGTAATTGCCCACACGCGCGGCACCGGGGGTGAGTTCGTCTTCGGTGAAATAGAACCAGCTGTCGCGTTCCGACTTACCTTTGCCGAAGAGGACCGGTGACATGTCATAGCTGTCGAAGATGATCGGTTCGCCTTCACGATCCTTCTTCGGTAGCTTGATGCCGGCCAAGGATGCGAATGTTGCCATGTAGTCGAGGCCGCCCACGATGTCGGCGTTCCTCGTGCCCCCCTCAATGCCGGGGCCCCATGCCAGCGAAGGTACGCGATTGCCGCCTTCGCGGATTGTGCCCTTGGTCCCGCGATAGGGCGTATAGCCGGCATCGGGATAGACATCCTGCCATGCGCCGTTGTCGGTGGTCCAGAAGACGTAAGTGTTGTCATCAAGGCCCAGCTCGCGGAGCTTGTCCATGATCGCCCCGATGCGCGCGTCATTCTCGACAAGCGAATCCGAATACTTGGATTTGGACAGTGACTTACCCTTGAAATCGGGGTGGGGCATGCTGGGCTGATGCATCTTCATGAAGTTGATGTGCATGAAGAATGGCTCTTTGGAATCCTTGACGCTGTCAAGATAGTCGAGCGAAGCCTTTTCAACATACGAATCGTAGTAGGGGATGCCGACGATACCATTGTCCGGGTCGTCAACGTACTGTCCGTTGACTTTGAACACTTCCTTCGGTTCCTCTCCGGCGTCTCCGGAAAGGGCCCCCTTGGTCACCTTTTCGAACATCGTGCGCAGTTCCTCGTCCATGTCAGGGAACCACTCGGGGTCTGCATAAGTGTAGGCGTTCAGGTGATAGAGGCCGACATATTCCATGCGGTCGTAACCATGGGCGGTGGGCATCGCATAGTCGGACTCGCCCAAGTGCCACTTGCCGGTGAAGTAGGTCTTGTAACCGGCTTCCTTGAGCACTGAACCCAACGTCCACTCGGCCGCAGGAAGGCCGCCGCCGTCACCCTGGAAAGCCACCGTCGTCATGCCGCTGCGGTTGGGGATACGTCCCGTCAGGACGGCCGCGCGACCTGGAGTGCAACTGGGCTGCGCGTAGAACGACAGGAACTGCATCCCTTCAGCCGCGATGCGATCAAGGTTGGGAGTAGGCATTCCGCGATTTTCGCCGCCCCCGTAGCAACCTGCATCACCATATCCAAAATCGTCGGACAGGATCAGAACGATGTTGGGCTTGCGCTTGTCTGCCATTAGGATCTCCTGCTGATAGCCTGGACGAGATTTCTCGTCCGCACTGCGAGTGCTTTCGCACTGCCATTGCGCCTCCTGCAGGCGCTCGGGAGGTACCGCGCCAGCAGACCTTCATGAGTTAATCGGCTAGTCGCTGTGGTGCGCCAATCGGGGTTTACCCTATGTTACGCGCGTGTTGGCGCCCAGATCACTTTCGGAGAAAATCGGAATCCCGGTGAGGCTCGTGGGTTGCTTGCGGCGACGGGAAATCGTTTCGGTATCGAAAGGGTTTTGATGATGTAACCGCTCTCCTCCATGGATTTGAAGACCCACGTTGGCACATCAATGCCGTCGGGGGACGGTTACATCATCATTCTGAGGGACAGCCACCCAACTTGGCTACTCTTGAAACGCCGGCCCATTAACAGTGAAGCGTCCCGGGTTTTCCGGAGGCTCCTATCTGTGAGAAGGAGCGAATATGCCCAGCAAGAAAATGAACAAGTTTTCTCCTGAGACGCGCGAGCGCGCGGTACGAATGTTGAGCGAGCATCGCGCCGATCATGCCTCGCAGTGGGAGACGATAACGTCGATCGCCGGCAAGATCGGCTGCACAGCCGAGACGCTGCGCCGCTGGTGCCGTGAGGAGGCTAGCCGACGAACGGGACCAGCGGCGCAGGCGGCCGACGAGAAGGCCCGGATCAAGCTGCTCGAACGCGAGGTAAAGGAACTGCGCCGGGCCAATGAGATCCTGCGCAAGGCGTCGGCATATTTCGCGATGGCGGAGTTCGACCGCCGCGAGAGATGATGGTGGCGTTCATCGCCGCCCATCGCGAGGAACTGGGTATCGAGCCGATCTGCCGCGAACTGGCGATCGCCCCGTCCTCATTTCGAGAGCACGCAGCCCGGCTTGCCGATCCTGCCAAGCGTCCGGCGCGTGCCCGCCGCGATGACGAGATGCGCGAGAATATCAAGCGCGTGCACGAGAACAGCTATGGCCTCTATGGCTCACGCAAAGTCTGGCATCAACTGCGCCGCGAAGGGATCCCGGTCGCCAAGTGCACGGTGGAGCGGCTGATGCACGTCATGGGATTGGCCGGCATTCGCCGGGGCAAGAAGACGATCACCACGATCAGCAATCCCAAGGCGCCGTGCCCACTCGACAAGGTCAACCGAGAGTTTCACGTCGCCCGGCCCAACGCCTTGTGGGTGGTCGATTTTACATACGTCCACACCTGGACCGGCTTCGTTTACGTGGCCTTCGTGATCGACGCCTACGCCCGCCGTATCGTGGGCTGGAAGGTCAGTACATCAGCCACGGCCAGCTTCGTCCTGGATGCAATGGAACAAGCAATCCATGCCCGCAGACCCGGTCCCGATGATGGCCTGATCCATCATAGCGACAGGGGTGTTCAATATTTGGCCATGAATTACACCCAGCGCCTGGCCGAGGCCAATCTTGTTCCCTCGGTCGGCAGCGTCGGGGACTCGTACGACAACGCCTTGGCCGAGACGATCAATGGCCTCTACAAAGCAGAGGTCATCTGGAGGCAGCGCTCATGACCGAGTGTTTCCGCAGTCGAGATGGCCACCCTGCGCTGGGTCCACTGGTACAACGAACATCGTCTTTTCGGACCCATCGGCTATATTCCACCTGCCGAAGCAGAGGCTAACTACTATGCAGCCATAGAGACCCTCGATATGGTTGCCTGACTCAAACCATACGGCCTCCGGAAAACCCGGGAGGCTTCACACCCCTCACATTCGGCGATGACGGAATGGCTAACATGCCATCACGGCCTTGCCTATCTATCGATCGCGGGCGGCGCGCCGGCGCGAACGACCATGGCGCCGCGGTCTACGACGTCCCCTAATCCATCACAGCGCGGGTGGAGGGCGAAGTCTCTTCACCGCGTGAGTCCGGGGCGTTCAGGCTCGCAATCCGCCGCCCGCCGCAGGTGGCGAGCGCAAACTAGACCCGGCGATCGGCGACTAAACCCTCAACTCTCTTCCGGCAGGGTCCGGGGGCGCTCGCCGGAATCGGCATGGAGCCATAGCTCCCGCTGCGGGAAGGGAATGCCGATGCCCGCCTTTTCCAGCGCCTTGAGGATCGCGAAAAAGAGGTCCGATCGCACCGACTGGCGCTGGTTCACGTTCTCGACGAAGCACATCGCCTTGAGATTGATCGCGCTGTCGCCAAGGGCATCCAGCACCACGCACGGTGCGGGGTCGTTCAGAATGTGGGCGTGCCCGGCCATGACATCGAGCAGCACCGTCCGGGCCATCTCGACGTCGCTGCCATAGGCGATGCCGACCGGCAGAGTGATGCGGCCGAGGCTGCCGCCGTAGGTCAGATTGGTCACGCTGCCCGAGATCAGGTCCGTGTTCGGTATGATGACCTCGTGGCGATCGAAGGTCTCAATGTGGGTCGAACGGAACGCGATCTTACGGACATGCCCAGAGTAGCTTCCAACCTCGATCCAGTCCCCGACTTTGATCGGGCGTTCGATCAGCAGGATGATGCCGCTCACGAAGTTGGCGACCACCGACTGCAGGCCGAAACCGATGCCCACCGAAAGGGCCCCGGCGACGAACGCCAGGCTCGACAGGTCGAGCCCGGCCGCCGTGATGGCGACCAGTGCCGACAGCGTGAGACCGAAATAGCCGAAGCCGGTGAGCACCGCGGCCCGCGCGCCGGCCTCGATATGCAGCCGGTCGAGCACGGCGAAATGCAGAACCCGCTGCAGCCAGCGGGTCAGTGCATAACCGAGGAGGAACACCAGCGCGAAGGTCATCACGCTGCCGAACGACACGCGGATCTGCCCCACCGCCACACCGTTCTTCATCGCCAGCATGCCGTCGATGATCTTCTCCGGGCTGAAGCCCCACATCACCGCCACGAAAAGCAGCGTCAGGGCGAACAGGACGAAGCCGAAGGCCAGCGGCAGCAACTGCAGATACCGTGACCCGGCGCCCCCCCGACGGCGGAACAGGAGCTCGCTTGCCTCGGTGAGCGAACGATAGAGGAATAGCGCCGTGCAGACCGTCGCGAGCGACATCAGAGTCGAGATCAGGAGATAGCGCGCCAAAGCGACCAAGCCTGCAAGCGCAGCCAGAACGGCAAACGTCGCCGCCGCCAACATGGCCTGGCCAATGGGCTGAACCACATCGGCCGAACGCGCGTCGGGCCTGGGGGAACGAACGTCTTCGCCAACGTGCTTTGCTCCCGTCGAATCCTTTAGGATGCGTGCCAGTTGCCACATGAACAGGCTTGCCGTCACGACGATCGCAAAGGACAGAAGCGCGCTCAGAGCGGATGAACTGCCCGGCTGCTGCTCTCCGTAGTCGACGATCTGATCAGCCGCGATCGCCACTCCCAGCAGGGTCATCAGCCGGATCGCAGCGGACGTCCTGCCGTCAGCGATCCGCACAAGCTGCGCGGCCGGAAACGCCGGGGCGAACAAGCTCTGCCCCAGCCACCGCGCATAGATGACGACCAGCCCTGCCAGGATGATCTGTTCGCCAAACGCAGCCAGGAAAGGCAAATCAGCCGTTAGCAACCGGACGCTCGAAAGCACGATCATCAGCACGCCTGCTGGAATAGCGATGTCGAGCAGGTCGCGCGCGAAGGCGAGGCCGAGCCTACTGCGCGGCGATCCGGTCGCAACGCTTCGCCTATCTACGGCTGCTCGAAGCCGTAGGCGGCATCGCGCCGCGACCCAGACGGCAAACACACCGACCAGGACGGCCATTGTCAAGCGAACCGCCAGAGGCACGCCGGCAAGTTCGGGATAAGGTTTCCGTACAGGCGTCTGAGAGACGATATTGATCCTGCCCGCGCGCAAGTCTTCGGCTGCCGCGATCCAGGTGGTCGCCATCAGAACGGGATGGTCGTGCAGAAACAACTTCTGCCGCCGCTTTTGCCGGAGGACCTGATCGATTTCGCGGATTAGTACACCCCCTCGTGCCTCGACGTCGCGGGCGGCAATGACGGGCCCGTCTTCCACGGCGACTCTCTCGTTCAGGTCGAGACGCTTCTGCCTGATCCAGACAGGTTCGCTCGTGCCCTTCGGGGTATCGGCATCGAGTTGGGCCAGTTGAGCCTTGGCGATCCTACCCTTCAGCGTTCCCCGCTCCACCAAGGCGAGTGCCAGTTCGCGCTGGACAGTCAGGTCGAGCCGGAGTTGTTCCCATCGATCCTCCGTTACGCGGCCGCGCACCGACAAAGGTAGATCGAGCAGCGACTCTGCCGTGCCGGCTGTCTTGCGCCATTCCCCGATTGCGCGCCAATCGTCCGGCGGAGTCTGCGCGACCGCAGGCGAACACATGGCGACCATGCAAATCATCAGATTCAGGAAATAGAACGATAGGCGAGCGATGATTGCAGTCTTCCTGTCGTGTTCACACAAAGGTTTAGCCGCAGGCGCTAAAATGAAAAGCCGCGCCTGCCAAGCCCAATTAGAAAACGTGGTATCCTACACCGGACGACGAAGCGACACATGCTATTGGAAACGTTCAAATGCGATACCTCGCCGGGTGATCGACCCAGATGGCCGCATACCCGAGGCGCTTTCGATGTCTCACTAAAGGCGGGCCTGAGGTGTGCGAGCCACGGCGACTGCGAGCGCTTGAGGACGAGAATGCGAAGCTGAACAAGCTGCTGGCAGAGGCTAAACTCGAAAACCCCGCTTGTAAGGTTTTCCGTCACTCGTTTCGCCCGTTTCGTAACCGCCGCTTTATGAGAATTAGATCTCCTCGCCGCCACCCCAGCGGCATTCGCTCGCGCAAAGCCCTGCATACAGACCGGCGGTTTCATTCACCACAAGCGCTGCAACGGCGGTCCACGAACGTCGGAGCCTACCGGAACCGACGGTTTGCCGAAAAGGCGCTGCATTTTGGGGGAAGGTGGATCAGAAGCCCGCCGCGTTTTCTTCGACCAGATCGGCAATGCCCGCTTCGGTGGTGATGACCATTCCCGCGACCGACGCCGCATCCTGGATGGCGCAGCGCGCGACCTTGGTGGGATCGATGACGCCGGACTGAAACAGGTTCTCATAGCGCTCAGTCTGGGCGTTGAAGCCCATGTTTTCGTCGCCGCCATCAAGCAGCCTCCCGGCCACGACGCCGCCGTCATGCCCGGCGTTTTCGGCGATCTGGCGGACGGGTGCCTGCAAGGCGCGGCGCACGATTTCGATGCCTCGGGTCTGGTCGTCGTTCGCGCCTATCAGCCCGGCCAGTACCTTGGATGCATAGAGCAGTGCGGTGCCGCCGCCCGGCACGACGCCTTCTTCCACGGCGGCACGCGTCGCGAAGAGGGCATCGTCGACGCGGTCCTTCCGCTCCTTCACTTCGACTTCGCTGGAACCGCCGACCTTGATTATGGCGACGCCGCCGGTGAGTTTGGCCAGGCGCTCCTGAAGCTGCTCCTGGTCGTATTCGCTGGCGGTGTTTTCGATCTGCCCGCGGATCGCCTCGATGCGGCCCTTGATCGCATCCGCAGTGCCGGCACCGTCTACGATGGTTGTGGTATCCTTGTCGATCGTCACCTTCTTGGCAGTGCCCAGCATGGCGAGCGTGATGTTTTCGAGCTTGATTCCCAGGTCTTCGGAGACAACCTCGCTGGCCGTCAGGACCGCGATATCCTCAAGTACGGCCTTGCGGCGGTCGCCGAAGCCTGGCGCCTTCACGGCCGCGACATTCAGGCTGCCGCGCAGCTTATTGACGACAAGCGTGGCTAGGATCTCGCCCTCAACGTCCTCGGCGATGATCAGCAGCGGCCGCCCGGACTGGACGACGGCTTCGAGCAGGGGAAGGATCGGGGCGAGCGTTGCCAGCTTCTTGTCGAACAGCAGGATATGCGGGTCGGTCAGTTCCACCGTGAGTTTCGCGGTGTTGGTGACGAAGTAGGGCGACAGATAGCCACGGTCGAACTGCATGCCTTCGACAACATCGAGTTCGAATTCGACGCCCGAACCTTCCTCGACGGCGATAACGCCTTCCTTGCCGACCTTTTCCATGGCCTCGGCGATCTTGCGGCCGACGATCTCATCGCCATTGGCCGAGATGGTGCCGACCTGCCCGATTTCGTCCGTGCCCGCCACCGGCTTGGAGCGGGCCTTGAGTTCGGCAACCACGGCCTTGACCGCCATGTCGATGCCGCGCTTCAGGTCGATCGGATTGGACTGCGCCGCGACCGATTTCATGCCCTCGCGGACGATCGCCTGCGCGAGCACGATGGCCGTGGTCGTCCCGTCGCCCGCGTGATCGTTGGTCCGCGATGCCACTGTGCGCATAAGCTGCGCGCCCATGTTCTCGAACTTGTCGAAGAGGTCGATTTCCTTGGCGACGGTGACGCCGTCCTTGGTAATGCGCGGCGCGCCATAGCTCTTGTCCAGCAGCACGTTGCGGCCCCTGGGGCCAAGCGTCACTTTCACGGCATTGGCGAGAGTGTCGACGCCCCGGCTGAGAGCTTCACGGATATCGCGCGAGAATCTAACGTCTTTGGCGGCCATGGTCGTTATCCTTAAGGGTGGACATGTCGGCTTCGCCGGGAGGCGCCGGCCCGCAAACAACTCAGCCCAACACGGCGAGCACGTCGCTTTCCTTCATGAT
Source organism: Novosphingobium sp. PhB55 (assembly GCF_004368805.1). Lineage (NCBI taxonomy): Bacteria > Pseudomonadati > Pseudomonadota > Alphaproteobacteria > Sphingomonadales > Sphingomonadaceae > Novosphingobium > Novosphingobium sp. PhB55. The sequence continues at coordinate 32,332 of NZ_SODQ01000013.1, forward strand.
GATAAGGTCTTCCCCAACCACCTTGATTTCGGTGCCGGACCATTTGCCAAACAAGATCCGATCGCCCGCCTTGACGTCGAGGGCGATGATGGCCCCATCTTCCGAGCGAATGCCGGAGGCGGCGAAGACAATTTCGCCTCCCTGTGGCTTCTCACGGGCATTGTCGGGAGTGATGATGCCGTTGACGGTCTTCTTGGTGGCTTCGAGCCGTACGAGGACACGGTCGTGCAGTGAGCGAAATGCTATGGGGAGCGATCCTGTCGCTGGGCCGCGACGGAACATCGCTTTCACAAATGTGGCCAGCGCCGAACATTGCGATCTGGCCGTCTCGATAAAAGACTACCAATTATCTGCATATGGGCGGGACATGTGTCAAATCAAGTATGGCATTCATCTTGCCGAAGGTGACGCAGTCACTCAAGCAGGGTCTGAATTCTCCTCCTGTTCAAACTCCAAGGCGATCGCAGTGTCGAGCTTGTCGAGAGGGCTCGATTTTGACGCCCGCTTTTCTGCCAGCAGTGCTTCGGCTTCCCAGGCGTTGGCGGCCTGCAGAGCGATTTTCCGCCTATTTTCCAAAGGTTCGCTGAGCGCCTTGGCACGCTGCAACGCCTCCTGCTCCCTGCAATGGGCCGCCGAAATTTGCATTAGCCGCCCTTCCTAGCGTTTTATGTTTTGAAGGCCGGGCACTACGCCTGGCTTCTCCGATGGCTTGGACGCATTGGTCTTGGGTTTTTCTGCTTTGGGCTTGCGAACTTCGCGGCTCGATTTCTTCTGCGATTTAGCCATGATATCGTCCTTTCGAGACAGTGCTTGGTCGTGATGATCCGCTTGTCATGCCGTCGCTATTAGCGGCATGTCGATAGGCGAAGGCATTTTGACTGCGTTCGGCGGCGCATGATAGACATCCGCTGCGGGAGTTCGCAGATGGCGCTCGAGCAGAGAAAGGATCCGTGTGTCCTGCTCGGCATCGAACTTGCGCGCGAAAAGGTCGGTGCTACGCTGTAGCTCTTTCAGATCCGCTTCATCATAATTGCGGGGACGCAGTTTGATATCGCCGTCTGGAACCCAGTCTATCATCCTCAGATCGTCGTTCATGACGATGCCCGGATGGTCGAAGCCCCGCGCACGGCGACAAACGTTTCCTGCCTCAGGAAAGCCAATCAAATGAATTTCTGATCGTGCAGAGACATCGCCAGACAGAGTTGCGATTTAAATCGGCGCAATGACGTAATAGGTAGATGTCATTTGAATGGCGAAATTACAAGGACTTTTCTTTGATGAAAGTCGTATTTTAGGCTCACGGACAAAGGAATGTATCCTCCATCAGGAGGGCAATTTTACTCGAATGAATAATAATGCAAGTGAAGACGGCGGTGTGAGATGTCGCTTCGACCTACACGCTCAGGCATGCGGCCATCTCGTCCGAAACCCGCCGATCACGACGCGTTCGGGCGATCTCAACCCCAGTCACGTCGCCGCCTACACTTTCGTCGACGTGATCAACGGCCCGATGGAAATGCGGCGGTCGGTCCGCAAATTCTTGAAAGAAGGCGTCGACAATATCAAACTCAACCGTAACCGCTGATCCGACCCCACGCATTTATGGGTTCGGTAGGTGTTGTCAGGCCGCTGAGGTCATGCGCGCGAAGGCGCACTGGTCATGGATCAGCGAGATGATTTGCGGGACCATGCGCCAGGTATCGGCAAGTGCCAGATTGGCAAGCGGATCGCCAAGTTGCTCGATCCATGACGGGCCGCCGGTTACGGTGCTGTGTGCCAGCAATGCAGTGAGTGGGTAGCCGAACTCCGGTTCGGCGATGAAGGGCTTCCATGCCTCCATGTCCAGGTGCATGGCCGTGAAGAACCCGTTGGCGAAGTCCTCGAGCAGCACCTCGCCTTCCTCGGTGCGCATGTAGATCGGCGCGTAGGCCTCGGGCTTCTCGGCAAGCTCGAAGCAGATGCGGTTGTAACGCTTGAGGATCGTCCGCCGCGCAGGCGCCGAACGCGCGCTTTGAGTGTGCTCGCGCAGGATGCTCTTGATCCAAACGTCGGGGTCAATGACGCTGGGGCCTGCGGCGACTGCGGCCAGGAAGCCGTCGATCGATGAGACGCCAGCTACGGGGGGATCAAGCTCGTCGAGCCATATCTCGAGCTGTTCGAGCGAGAGGGTCCGGCCCTGCGATGAGCGACTTTTGAAGTTCATGCCGCCAGAGCCTTTACCGGTTCTGCCGCCGGCCGCCAGTTCCACGGTAGCAAGATGTCCAGTTCGTTGATCTTCACAGCGCCCGTGACGATGCGCTCCAGCACGTCATTCAGCCAGGTGTAGGGATCCAGGCCGCCCAGGCGAGCCGTCTGCAGAAGGGATGCCATGACAGCCCATGTCTGGGCTCCTTCCTCGCTACCAGCGAAGAGACTGGACCGGCGGCTGTCAACGGCGGCGCAAAAGTCGGCCACGGGGCGGAGTAAAACATGGGGTAATCGCGGCGCGATTGCCCCATGCCATTTTATAAGATGATGGCTGGCGGAGGTGGTTGCCCCGATAAGATGGAAATACGGGCTCACGATTGGAACCGGGCCCAAACATCAAATGGAGGCAACCGTGGACCAATATATAGGGCTGGACGTTTCATTGAAAGATACCGCGATCTCGATCCGAGAAGACGGGAATCGGATCTGGCGGGGGAAGTGCCCTTCTGACCCAAAGCTTTTGGCAGAGATGATCCGCAAGCACGCACCATACGTCAGGCGCGTCGTATTCGAGACGGGGCCGTTGTCGACGTGGTTCTATCATGCGCTGACGGCCGAGGGAGTTCCCGCGATCTGCATTGAAGCGCGGCACGCGCAAAACGTATTGAACGAGACGCTCAACAAGACCGACGCCAATGATGCGGATGGTTTGGCCCAGTTGGCAGAAGCCGGCTTCTACAAGTCGGTCCGGGTAAAAGCGTTCGACAGCATGCTAACACGCACGCTGGTGGGGGCCCGCAATCAGCTCCTGAGCATCTCAACCCAGCTGAGCAACCAGATTCGCGGCCTGATGAAGACGTTCGGTCTTATCATCCCCAAAGGGAAAGGTCGGGTGTTTGATGGCAATGTAAGGGAGCTTTTGGATGGGAGTGACGGCCTGGCACGGATCATATTGCCTCTGCTTGAGGCGTGGCGCGACATACGCAAGCGCGCGGCCGATCTTGATCGCCAATTGCTCGCAGTGGCACGGGAGTAGCCAGGCTACGAAGCTTTTGATGACAATTCCGGGCGTTGGTGCCGTCACGGCCGTCTCCTACGTCGCAGCGATTGAAGATCCAGACAATTTCCGAACGTCGCGCTCCGTTGGCGCCTGGCTCGGGCTGACAACACGGCGTTATCAGTCAGGCGAGGTCGACTATGACGGCCACATCTCACGAAGGGGCGACAACCACCTGCGGGGACTGCTTTACGAAGCGGCGACGGTGATCCTCACGAGAACCAGTACCAGGAACGAGAGCAGTCTCAAAAGCTGGGGGCTAAAGCTGCGTGAGCGGTTGGGCTTCAAGCGCGCTGCGGTGGCGGTCGCGCGAAAGCTTGCGGTCATCATGCACAGCATGCTTAAGACAGGTGAAGTATTCAACACATTGGCTGGCGCAACAGCATAAGAAAAGTGTCAGCCTTCTCACCTCAGCGCGTCAAACCGATTTGAGGCACTGAGCGTCCCTGCTGCGGACGTGGGTTGGATCATTCCGCTTAGCCTGGCTGCAGCTCATTGAGACTGCGGGTAAAACATAGGAAGATCCTACCTGCGAAGACCCATTGTGCGGCGACCCTATGTCGACCGCGGAGACAACCCTGCTCCCAGCACTGGACAGCTCTGACGAAAACAAAGCCGCTGAGGCCCGATCCAACCAATCAATTACGTCGCGTTGCGTGTTCTGCAACACGGCGGCGATGCCGAATGCCCAGGCCACCTTGACGAACGATGTGCGATTAGACAACCAGGCCAGTGTGGCGGCCGCCCGGGGAAGTGCCGTGAGGGCGTAGCCCGAGGGCCACTTCCCCGGGCGTTGGCCTGATTTCAGGGGTTGGTTTTGGGCTTTCGGGCGCGGCTATGGGCGAGGCGGTAGCTCTCGCCATTCATCTCCAGGATGCTGACGTGATGGGTCAGCCGGCCGAGGAGCGCGCCGGTGAGACGTTCGGATCCGAAGGTCTCGGTCCATTCGTCAAAGGGCAGATTGCTGGTGATGAAAGTCGAGCCGCGTTCATAGCGCTGTGAGATCAGCTCGAACAGCAATTCGGCCCCGGTCTTGGAGAGCGGCACGAAGCCCAGTTCGTCGATGATGAGCAGCTTGTAACCAGCCATCTGTTTCTGGAAGCGCAGGAGGCGTCGCTCGTCCCGGGCCTCCATCATCTCGCTGACCAACGCGGCGGCGGTGGTGAAGCCGACGGACAGCCCTTTCTGGCATGCCGCCAGCCCCAGTCCGAGAGCCACATGCGTTTTGCCCGTGCCCGATGGCCCCAGAGCGATGGCGTTCTCGCGGCGCTCGATCCATTCGCAGCGCGCCATCTCGAGCACCTGCATCTTGTTGAGTCGGGGGATCGCGGTGAAGTCGAAGCTGTCGAGGCTTTTGACCGCGGGGAAGCGTGCCGTCTTGATGCGCCGCTCCACCATGCGACGCTCCCTGTCGATCATCTCCATCTCGATGAGCCGGGCGAGGAAGCGGATATGGTCGAGGCCTTCGGCCGCGCATTGCCGGGCCAGTTTCTGATGCTCACGAAGGCAGGTGGGCAGCTTGAGCGCCTTGAGATGGTGGGCGAGCAGGATCTCGGGGGCCTGACCGCTCATGCCGCTTCCTGCTTGTCGGACAGGAGGCTCAGGTAGGCTTTGGCCAAAGTCTTTTCGACCTTGGCCCTGGGCAGGAAGGGATAGACCTCAAGATCGAGCCTGGGCGGCACGCGCTCCACCCGGCACAGGATCAGGTGCTTGACGGCATCGAAGCTGATGGCGCCCAGGTCGATGGCCTGTTCCACCGCCACCTGGAGATCGGCGATATCGAAGCTCTCCAGCAGGCGCAGCACCTGCACATACTCGCGCCTGCCATGCTTGTGCATGCGCGCTTCCATCAGGCGTTGCAGTGTCGCGAACGCCTCGGGCAGTTCCCATCCCTGCAGCGGCGCCGCCTGGTCCAGCGCATTGATCTTCTGTTCGATCAGCGGGAGATAATGAAGCGGATCGAAGATGACCTCGTCCCGCCGCCAGCAACGAGGATGCCGGGCGATGACCTCGCTGCGGCAGCCGATCACCACCTCATCGACATAACCCCGGACCCAGGCTTCTTGATGCCCCCAAGCCACCGGCACCGAATAGTCGTTGGTCTTGTAACGCACCAGGGACTGTGACGAGACACGTCCGCTGGTCTGGTCGCAAGCCTCGAAGGGCGAGGCTGGCAGGGGCTGCATCGCGGCAAGATCGCGCTGAAGCCGCTCGCCGATCGTCTCGCTCTCCCCCCGCAGCTTGTCGTCCTGGCGTTTGCGGCACTGCTCCTCGAGCCACAGGTTGAACGCCTCCCAGGTCGGGAACTGCGGGATCGGCACCATGAAGTTACGCCGGCAATAGCCAACGAGACCTTCCACATTGCCCTTCTCGTTCCCCTTGCCCGGGCGTGCGTAGCGATCGCGGATCAGGTAATGAGACAGGAAAGCGCTGAACAGCGATGCGCGCTGCCTCGTGCCGTCGGGCAGGATCTTCGCCACCAGGCAGCGATCGTTATCGTAGACGATCGAACGGGGCACCGCGCCGAAAAAGGCGAAGGCATGGACGTGACCATCGACCCAGGCTTCGGCCACCGCGGCCGGATACGCCCGGACATAGCACCCGTCACTGTGCGGCAGATCAAGCACGAAGAAGTGCGCCTTCTGCGTGACCCCGCCGATCATCACCAGCGCTTCCCCAAAATCGGCCTGAGCATCGCCCGTCGGGTGGGCCAGCGGCACGAACATCTCCCGGCTACGCTGCTCGCGCTCCCGGACGTAATCCTTGATGATCGTATAGCCGCCGGTGAACCCATGCTCCTGGCGCAGGCGATCGAATACCCGCTTCGCCGTATGGCGCTGCTTGCGCGGAACGCCCCGGTCCCCGTCGAGCCAGCCATCGATGATCGCTACAAACCCGTCCAGCTTCGGACGGCAAGGCGCTGCCTGGCGCCGGTAACCGGGCGGCGATGAAAACGACAGCATCTTGCGCACCGTGTCGCGCGACACATTGAAACGCTTCGCCGCGCTCCGCTGGCTCAGCCCTTCCGCGCAAGCCAGACGTACCTTCAGATAGAGTTCCACGCTGAAAATCCCCAGTCCTCCCTGCCAAGCAGAAAGGCTTCAAGGTGGACGACTTTTACGCCGCCCGCAGCGGACCTATCCCGCCGCTACCGTGGCCGACTATTCCACCGCCGTTCTCATACTCTGCTGGGAGAGACATAATCGTCCACCGTGCCGCCGCGCCGATCCAGCCAAGCCAGCAGGCTTGCCCGAGCGTCCGGCAGCAGCTCGAACTGAACGGGCCGTCCCGTTTTTGCTGCATCACAATTGCTCGCGTTCGGATCTGTCCGCCGCTGACAATGTCGCCGATCTTCATCTGCACCAAGTCGCAGCCCCGAAGCTTGCTATCGATCGCCAAATCGAAAAGCGCCCGATCTCGCAGGCGGCGGCGCTGATTGAGGTAGAAACGGATTTCCCAGATCTGCTTTGGTTTCAGAGCCCGCTTTGCACCCACGGTCCTTCCGGCATTCCAGACCGGGCGCTTGATGGCGGTAAGTTCGGTTTCAGGCATCTCCATGGTCGTTCTCCTGTGGCCAGATCGGCCAAATGCAGAACGCTTGTCGGCGAGGACGCGGGCGAATTGCTTTGGGGCCTGTGCCGGCCACAGCCCGTCGCTCAGATCAGCTATCGCGAACGTCTGCTCCTGACAGAAGCTGCCGTTCGAAGGAGATCTGGTAAGCTGCAGTTGTTCACCGTCGATCTGATAGGCTATTTCCCGCGGCCGCGATCGGCACCTCATCGATCAACACATTGAGAAACGCGCGAACGGCTGGATTGGAGCGACGACTTTCCGGCCAGATCGCCGTGACGTTGTGTCGCTCCACGGCGAACTCCGTCAGGACAGGAACCAGTGCGCCCCGTGCGACCCAAGGGGCGGCCATGAAGCTTGCCCCGACGCCAATCCCGCCACCGGCGGCGATGGCAGCGATCACGCCTTCACTGGCATCGACGACAATCCCGGCTGCAGGCACCAGTTCAACCTCCCTGGCACCGATACGGAACGGCCAGCGGAAGGTTTGCCCAGTGCTCTGGTAACGCAGATTGACTGTTTCGTGGTCGACCAGTTCATCAGGGTGAGCCGGCGGCGCCCGTCCCTCCAGATACGTCGGCGATGCGTAACAGCACAGGCCATGCGGTGCGAGCCGCCGCGACAGCAGCCGTGAATCAGAAAGATCTCCGATGCGAACGGCCAGATCGATGCCGTCCTCGATGATGTCCACCCGTTGATCGCTCAGGCGCAGATCGATCGTCACCTTGGGATGGCGGGCCCGGAACCGGGGGAGCAGAGGCACGATCATATGCAGACCCATCGGCAGGGAAGCGGCGATCCGCAGAGTGCCGGACGGCTCTGCCCGTGCGGCTTTCGCGACCTGCTCGATCTCTGCTACATCCCGGAGCAATCGCAGCGCGCGGTCATGCAGGTTTCGTCCCTCCTCGGTAAGCGTAAGCGAGCGGGTGGTGCGCGTGAGGAGCGAAACGCCGAGATCACGCTCCAATCGCTGAACGCTCTTGCTGATGGCCGATGGCGAGATCCCCAGACTATGCGCGGCTGCCGTGTAGCTGCCGAGTGAAGCTGCGCGGGCGAATGCGAGCAGGCCGGTGAGGCGTTCGAGGCCTAATTGTTCCTTCATAGCATTATTGAAGCGACGTTCCCAATCATTATCAACCCGCGATCGTGTCGCTACATCGGGGTCATCAGACATTCCATGCGAGATCGACGATGAACGAGATGATGAAAGCGGCACGCCTGCACGAATTCGGTGGACCCGATGTGCTGCGTTACGAAGATGCCCAACGCCCGATCGCGGGCGCCGGGGAGGTACTGGTGCGCGTCCATGCTGCGAGCCTCAATCCGCCCGATCTGTATCTGCGCGATGGCTACCGTGCGCTTCCGCCTGAATGGCGCCCGGATGCGGTGTTCCCGCTGATCCTCGGCACGGACGTTTCAGGCGTTGTCGCCGCATTGGGCGCTGGCGTGACCGGGTTTGCTGTGGGCGATGACGTCTATGCCATGGTCCGCTTTCCCGAGGATCTGATGACGGGCAGCGGCGCCTATGCCGAGTATGTCAGCGTGCCCGCCGCGGAACTGGCGCTCAAACCCGCCGGCATCGACCATGCGCAGGCCGCTGCTGCGCCGATGTCGCTTCTCACCGCCTGGCAGTTCCTGATCGACCTCGGCCATGACGCGCCGAACCCGTTCCAGTCCTTTACGCACCGTCCGGTCCCGCTGGCGGGCAAGACGGTAGTGGTCAACGGGGCCGGTGGTGGTGTCGGCCATTTCGCCGTCCAGTTGGCGAAGTGGCAGGGCGCGCGCGTCATCGCCATCGCCTCGGGCAAGCATGAAGCGCTCATGCGCGATCTGGGCGTCGACCGGTTCATCGACTACACCCGGACGGCAGCCGAAGAGATCGTGCGCGATGCGGATCTCGTGATCGATGCCGTGGGCGGCACCACGATCGATCGCTTCCTGCAGACGATCAAGCGCGGCGGTGCGCTGTTCCTCGTCAACCCGCTTGGCTTTGAAGGTCATGACAAGGCGGAGGCTCTGGGCATCACCGTCTCGGTGACGCAGGTTCGCTCCAACGGCGCGCAACTCGACGAGGCGGGGCGCTTGCTGGCCTACGGTACGGTCAAGGTGGTCGTGGATAGCAGCTTTCCGCTCGCCGAAGCCGCCCGCGCCCACGAGCGCGCTGCGCAGGGCAACATCCAGGGCAAGATCGTCCTTACCGTCGCCTGACCAACAAACGCTCCGGATCTGCACAAGGTGCTGCCGGTCCGGAGCGATCACGAGTAGACATCATGCTGATCGTCACCGGATACATGCATGTTGACCCGTCCGACCTGTCGCGCTTCCACGCCGAACTTCAGGCGATTGCCGTTGTCGTCCGGCAGCGTCCCGGGAGCCTTTCCTATGACGCTGCCGTCGACGACGCACAGGCTGGCCGGCTGTTGATTGCGGAGCGGTGGCACGATCAGGCCGCGCTCAATGCCCATCTGGACGCGCCTGAAACGAAAGCGTTCGTCCAGCACTGGGAAGGCAAGATGCGCGGTGACATCTGCAAATATGATGCATCGAACGAGCGCGACCTAATCGCAGATTAATCCCGCTTAACCCGCCCGCACCGCGGGCGCGCTGGAAGATCGCGTCGCTCTCGTAGCCGATCCCGATTTGCCCAATTGGCCCGAGCCGGAATCGGTCGGCCGTTGATCCGTTCTGATTCATCGGAGAGCATTGCGGTTCGCCCATTATGACCGATATTGGCCGAATCTGCCGCCCCGAACGGCTGGCCCGATAGCCCGGATGCCCAGGAGCGGCGGCGGCAGTCGACCAGAATGCGTCGTTCACATTTGCCACCGGAAGCGTCCGCCCCAGACAAAAGCTGCCGGTGCAGCTGTTACAACCGGCTTAGATCCTCGTCTGCGCCATGTTTGGCACGGCGCTATGCCAGTCGGGGGAAGCATGAGGCGCTCGCCTTTTGGGATTGATCAGACTGTCGCCCCTGCCGGGGGCGTGCTTGCAAAATCGAGCCTACTGCGATGTTCCGGCGAGAGTGATAATGCGGCGGCACCAAGGTTGCTCCGCGCCTGCTCAAGTGTGCGCGGTCCGATGAGCGGAACGGCGCCATGCCCCATGGCCCAAGCGATGGCGACGCGGTCCGGGCTGGTGTCGAGTTCCTGCGCAATTGCCAGCACAGCATCAACCGTTGCAGTACGAATTGCGCTATCTTCCACCTGGAAGACGCGGCCGCCAAAGCCTTCCTTCCGGCCGGTCTCACCATTGCGATACTTGCCGGTCAGTACGCCTCCGCCAAGCGGCGACCAGGTGACGGGAGCGATGCCGAGCGCGTGGCATGCCGGGAACAGGTCGGTCTCCGGATTGCGGTGCACAAGACTGTGCTCGAACTGGGCAGAGGCAATCGGCACCGCACTTGTAAGCGCGGCGATCGTCGCAGCATGTGCCAGTCGCCACGCGGGGAAATTGGAGAGCCCGGCATAGAGGATCTTGCCGGCGCGGGCGAGATCGTCGAGGCCGCGCACGATCTCTTCCGACGGCGTGGCCGTGTCCGGATGGTGAACCCAGTAGAGGTCGATCCGGTCGGTCTTGAGGCGCTTGAGGCTAGCTTCTACCGAGGCGACCATCGCCTTGCGGCTGTTGCCCGTGACGAGGCGATTCGGCGCAGATACGGCGCCGTTGGCAAACTTGGTCGCCAGCACGAAATCCTCGCGGCGCCCCTTCAGGAGATCGCCGACGATCTCCTCGGACTGGCCGAACTGATAGACATCGGCGGTGTCGATGAAATTACCGCCAGCCTCGACATAAACGTTGAAGATGGCTCGCGCGGCGTCGGCATCGGCGCCATAGCCCCAGCCGGTGCCGAAATTGCCGGTGCCAAGTGCAAGGTTCGAAACTTGAAGGCCGGTGTGGCCGAAGGTCACGTAGTCCATGTTCGTATCTCCGTGTCGACCGCTCAGGCGGCGAGGAAGGCCCTGGCCTTTTCGAGAAAAGCTTCATGATATTGGAAGATGCCGCCGTGTCCGGCGTCGGGGTACAGGACGAGCTCGGCGCCGGGGATGCGCTGCGCGAGTTCGCGCGAATTTTCGGTCGGGACCATGATGTCGTGATCGCCGTTGGCAACGAGAACCGGCTGACGGATCGTCTCCAACGGTTGCTGCGCCTGCAGCCCCCACGCCTCAATCGCCTTGAGCTGCCGTCCGAACGCGCTGAGCCCAACGTTCTTGTCGCGATCCGCCTTGCGCATCTTCAAGCGGTTTAGAAATGCCTTGCCAGCGCTGCGGCTCTGTCCACTCGCCGTGAAGAACAGATAGGTCTTAGGGTCGCGGAAGGTCAGGAGTCCCTTCAGGATCAAGGGCCAGGAAACCGAACCGACCTTCTCGATACCGGTACCGCCGGCAGGGCCGGTGCCTGCCAATATCGCCCGCCGCACCAGATCAGGTGTGTCGAGCAGGATCTGCTGTGCGACGAAGCCGCCGAGCGAGAAACCGATCAGATCGACCTGCTCGAGTCCGAGCGAGCGGATCGCCGCGATCATGTCCGCCGCCATCGCCGCGACGGTCAGCGGCGGTTTGCCACCGGATGCGCCGATCCCGCGATAATTTATGGCATAGACGGGCCTGTCAGCAGCTAGTCCCGTGACGATGGGCGGATCGAAATTGTCGAGGTTCGCACCCCAGTGGTTGAGCATCACCACCGGCACGCCCGCTTCCGGTCCGAGGCGGCGATAGGCAAACCGTGTGCCTGCCACCTCGATGTGGCGGGTCTGAACTGTGTTCCAGTCCTCCTGGCGCTGTGTCATGATCCGCCACCGCCCTTCAGACTGACGACGACCTTTCCCTTGGCGCGGCCTTTATCGACATAAGTCATGGCTTCATTCAACTTCCCGAACGGAAAAGTACGATCGACCACCGGACGGATCGTCCCATCCTCGATCAATGTCGCAATCTCGCCGAGTTGCCCGCCATCGGCGCGCATGAACAAGAACGAATAGTCGACACCCACACGCCGGGCTTTTCGGCGAATACCGGCACTCATCAGGCGCAGGACAAGGCGAAGCAAGGCGTTCAGCCCCTGCGCCCGTGCAAAGGTCGGGTCGGGTGGCCCCGAAATCGAGATCAGTTGGCCGCCGGGTTTGAGCACCTTGAGCGAAGCCTCCAGCGTCTTGGCATCAAGACTGTTGAGCACGACATCGTAGCCCGACAGCATCGCCGAGAAATCCTGCGTCCTGTAATCGATCACCACGTCCGCGCCGAGGCTACGCACCAAGTCGGTATTTGCCGCGCTGGTCGTGGTCGCGACGGTGGCGCCAAGATGTTTGGCAAGCTGGATCGCGATCGTGCCGACGCCGCCCGATCCGGCGTGGATCAGGATCTTCTGCCCGGCCTTCAGGCGCGCCCGTTCGACCAGCACCTGCCAGACGGTAAGCGCGACCAGCGGCAGCGAGGCGGCCTCTTCCATCGAAAGGCTAGCTGGCTTGTGGGCCAGATCGGCCTCGTCGACCGTGATGCGCTCGGCAAAAGTGCCGATCTTACCATCGCGAGGACGGGCATAGACGGCATCGCCCGGTTTGAAGCGCCGCACGGCGGAGCCCACCGACAGGACAACCCCAGCCAGATCATGGCCCAGCACGAAAGGCGGCTTGTACGGCAGGATCGGCTTGAACGCGCCGTCGCGGATCTTGCTGTCGAGCTGGTTGAGCCCGGTCGCTCGGATTTCGACCAACACCTCGTCGGAGCCGGGCACCGGCTCGGGCAGATCGCCAAGGCGAAGGGGCTGCCCCTTGCCGTAGCGGTCCAGAATATAGGCCTTCATGGCATTTTCTCCCTGTAGTCGATCACGCCGCCGTATCGGCGTTCGCTACAGGGTAATCGATGTACCCCTCTGCGCCGCCACCGTAGAGGGTGGCGGGATCGATCTCGGCCAGTGCAGCACCGTATTTCAGGCGTTCCACCAGGTCGGGATTGGCGATGAAAGGCCGCCCGAAGGCGATCAGGTCGGCTTCGCCCTTCGCCAAATGCCCCTCGGCCAGAGTGTGATCGAAGCCGTTGTTGGCGATGTAGGTGTTGCGGAACGCCTTGCGCAGTGCTGCGAAATCGAAGGGCGCAACGTCGCGCGGGCCACCGGTCGCGCCTTCGACAACATGGATATAGGCAATGTCCAGCTTATCCAGCTGGGCCACGATATAGTCGAACTGCGCCTGCGGATTGCTGGACGAAATGCCATTGGCGGGCGACACGGGAGACAGGCGGATGCCGGTGCGGTTCTGGCCGATCTCTCCGGCCACCGCCGCCACGACCTCGATCATCAGCCGGGCCCGGTTCTCGACCGAGCCGCCATAGCTGTCGCTGCGCTGGTTGGCGCCGTCCTTGGCAAACTGGTCGAGCAAGTAGCCGTTGGCGCCATGAACCTCCACGCCGTCGAACCCGGCCGCTATCGCATTAGCGGCGGCCTGACGGAAGCTATCGACGATGCCGGGGATCTCATTGAGTTCCAGCGCGCGCGGCTCGGACACATCGGCAAAGCCATTGTTCACGAACGTCTTGGTCTCCGCCCGCATAGCCGAGGGCGCTACGGGCGCTTCGCCGCCATGGAGATCGACATGGCTGATCCGTCCGACATGCCACAGCTGCACGAAGATACGGCCACCCTTGGCATGGACGGCATCGGTCACCTTGCGCCAGCCGGCGATCTGTTCGGGCGTGTAGAGGCCGGGGGTGTCCTGATAGCCCTGCGCCTGCGCCGACACCTGCGTCGCCTCGGTGATGATCAGCCCGGCGCTGGCGCGCTGGGCATAGTACTCAGCCGCAAATTCGCTTGGCACCAAGCCTGCACCTGCGCGATTGCGGGTCAGCGGGGCCATCACGACGCGGTTGGCGAGCGTGATATCGCCGAGGTCATAGGTCGAGAAAAGTGTGGTGCCGGTCATAAGCGGTCGTCCCTTCGTATCTATATGGTGAAAGTTCAGGCGACGTAGCGTGATGCGGGCTGCGTCGTGCCGAAGCCGGGGAGCATCGCCTTGCGGGCGCCATCAAAGGCATCCCACAACCTGCCATCATGCAAAGGCGGGATGGTGACGCCCTCGCGCTTGTCGAAGCCGACCAGCGCCGCATCGACCAGATCGTTCACGTCCATCATGGGCGGCAGGTTCGCCTCGTCGGCACCGGCACGCCCCCACAATTCCGTGCGGGTCGCGGCAGGAAGTACCGCCTGAACATACACGCCCTTTGGCCCAAGCTCCAACGCCAGTCCCTGCGACAGGAACAACACGAACGCCTTGGTTGCCCCGTAGACCGACATACCCAGTTCCGGTGCCAGTCCCACGACCGAACCGATGTTGATGATCGCGCCATCCCCGCGCGCGGCCAGGCGGGGGGCCACTGCACTGGCGAGGCGCGTCACCGATGTCGTGTTGAGCGCGATCAGCTGCGTGATCGCGTCCGTGGGCTGATCGACGAAGCTGCCGTTCAGACCAGCACCTGCGTTGTTGAGGAGGATGCTGATCCGATCGTCATCGCGCAGCCGCGCCTCCACCGCCGCGATCTCATCGGCGCGGGTCAGGTCGGCAGGCAGGATGTCGATCGACACGCCAGTCTGCGCGCGCAGGCCGGTCGCCAGCGCCTCCATGCGGGCGGCGTCGCGCGCGACCAACACCAGATCGTGGCCGCGCCGGGCGAACCGATCGGCATATGTGGCACCGATCCCGGTCGAAGCGCCGGTGATAAGAACGGCAGGTTTGGTCATCGCATTGCCCTTTTTCCAGAAAATCACTATATTCATGATGATCATCGCGTTTCTATAAATGTGATGGCCATCATGAAAGTGTCAATGGGGACCGTGGAGATTTTTCGATGAGAGTCAGTCGTGGGCAGATGGTGGAAAATCGCGTACGCATCCTGCGTGAGGCAAGCCGCTTGTTCCGCGAGCATGGTTTCGCTGCAGTCACCGTAGCCGACGTGATGAAGGCTGCCGGGCAGACGCATGGCGGTTTTTACAGCCACTTCGCCTCGAAGGATGATCTGATCGCGGCGACTGTCGCCGCGGCGATGACGGGCGAAGGCAATGGCATAGCGGATCTGGAAACATGGACGGATGCCTATCTCTCGCCCCTGCACCGCGATCATCCCAACCAGGGGTGCCCGACAGCAAGCCTTGCAGGGCTGATGCGTCAGCAAGCGCCTGCAGCGCGCGGCGCGATGGCAGTTGGGCTAGAGGCGCAAATTGAACGTTTTGCGGCGACGCTCCCCGGCGGCGATCATGCCGAACGCCGCCGCGACGCGATTGGTCGATGGTCGGCAATGGTCGGTGCAGTGGTGTTGGCGCGTGCAGTGGACGATCAGGCACTTTCGGACGAACTTCTTGCCGAGACGCGCTCCTGGCTCGCCGAGAAGGCCACGGCATCAGGAACATCGGCATGAACGTGACGCAGGATCTCGCCGACCTCGACGGCCATGATCAGCTGGCTGCGCTGATCGCGGCCAACCGCCAACCGCCGATCGGCGAGACACTGGAATTCCGGTTGGTCGAACTGGAGCGCGGGCGCGTAGTCTTCGAAGGATCGCCATCACGCAAGGTGTTCAATCCGATCGGCTCGGTCCACGGCGGCTATGTCGCTACCTTGCTCGACAGCGCCTGTGGCTGTGCCGTGCATTCTAGTGATTGGAATCTAACGTTTGGTGCCCGCGCCTGACGGCGGCGATGATTTTGTCAGGATCGGCGGTCCAGACGAAGGGTTTTGGGCTTTCATTGTGCTCGGCCAGGAAGCGGTTGATGGCGGCCTGAAGGTCGACGAGCGAATGGAAGACGCCGCGTTTGAGCCGGCGATTAGTAAGCTTGGCGAAGAAGCCCTCGACGGCGTTGAGCCAGGAGCACGACGTTGGCGTAAAGTGAAAGGTGAAGCGCGGGTGCCGCTCGAGCCACTCGCGGACCTTGGGATGCTTATGGGCAGCGTAGTTGTCGAGGATTACATGGATCGCCTTGCCGGCGGGGACGCGCGCTTCGATCAGATTGAGAAAGCGGATGAATTCCTGGTGGCGATGCCGCTGCATGTTGCGACCGATCACGGTCCCGTCGAGCACATTGAGCGTGGCAAAGAGCGTGGTGGTGCCATTGCGTTTGTAATCATGGGTCATGGTGCCGGCTCGTCCCTTCTTGAGCGGCAGGCCGGGCTGAGATCTGTCGAGGGCCTGGATCTGGCTCTTCTCATCGAACGACAAGACGATCGCGTGGGCGGGCGGCGCTACATAAAGGCCGACGACGTCGCGGAGCTTGTCGATGAACTCAGGATCATTGGAAAGCTTGAACTGCCGAACGCGGTGGGGTTGGAGGCCATGGCCACGCCAGATCCGGTGAACCGAACTGGCGCTGATGCCCGCTTCGCGGGCCATCAGTGAGGCCGTCCAGTGGGTCGTTTCACCGGGCGGCTCCTCATGCGTGCGGGTGACTACCCATGCGACAACCTCTGGGGTCAGAGCAGGGATGCGCGACGGGCGGGTCTTGTCGCGCAGCAGGCCTTCCACCCCTTCCTGCATGAACCGCTCTTGCCAGCGCCACACGCATGTCTTCGACGTGCCTGTCCGGCGCATGATCTCGCTGGTGCCGAGCCCGTTGGCGCTCAGAAGCACGATCTCGGCGCGCCAGGCGTGCTTCTGAGGGGTGTTGCGATCCTTCCATATCCGTTCGAGACGCTCTCGGTCCGCGGAACCCAGGTCGATGACTATACCGCTGCGCATCCCCCTGACTCGCACGGCCGAAGCCTAATGGGAATCCCTAATCGGACTCAAGTGTCAGGCGGCAACCACTAGCCTCCCGGCCGGACAGGGCTACACGACGCTAGAACTCAAGGTGGCCTATCACCGGGCGCTCAGCGAAACGAGCGGTCCAGTTCGCGCAGAAGGAAAGCTGGTAACGCTGGGACGCCGTGTGGGCTTCTCCGAGGCGCGACTGGTCGATGCGCAGGGCAGGTTATGCGCCTCTGCTACCTCAACGTTGCTGGTGTTTCCGATTAAGCACTGAGATTCATGTCCAGCAAGGGTCGAACAATATGGGTCGCTCAGCTCATCAACTGAGCGAGGGGCAAGCGGATGTCGATCGCTAGCCCTTCGGGTCGCCATGCACGTTCGATCGTGCCGCAAAGACCGCAGATCGACGCCTGTTCAAGATGGCTGCCGAAACCCTCGCGTTCGGGTGTGCCGCCCAATTTAGCCGGTAACGTCTCCTGCCAGTGCAACGCCAGGCTCTTGTCTTCCGTGGTGATGTGAATGGCGAGCTCGCCGCCATCAGGCGAGAGTGCGCCATACTTCGCAGCGTTGGTCGCCAGTTCGTGGAACAGCAGGGCAAGCGAGGTCAGCGCGCCCGAACCGACCGGGACGTCGCAACCATGGATCTCGACACGAGGCGCGGCGATCTCGTCATAAGGTGCGAGGATTGCCTCGAGGAGCGCCCTCAATGTGGTCACATTCGCTGCCGGATCGCCCCCGATTTCGGTCAGTGTCAGATTATGGGCACGCGCGAGCGAGGAAATACGCTCCGACAAGTCGGCCTTCAGCTGCTCGACGCTCTCCGCGCCCCGTGCGCTCAATGTGACGAGCCCCGTCGTCAACGCGAACAGGTTCTTAATCCGGTGGTTCATTTCTTGAAGTAGCAGCATCTGCCGTTCGGTCGCCCTGCGGGTCTCGGTGACGTCGCGCGCGATCTTCGAAGCGCCGATGATGCGCCCCTCACGATCCCGGACTGGCGATACCGTCAACGAAATGTCGACCGGCGTACCATCCTTGCGGCGACGCACGGTCTCGAAATGTTCAACCCGCTCGCCCTGCCGTATCTTGCCGATGATCGTTGTCTCTTCGGAAAGGCGATCCTCCGGAATGATGATTGTGATCGGCTGCCCAATCGCTTCGTCGGCGGTGAACCCGAACAACCGTGCGGCACCCGGATTCCACGACGTAATGATGCCATCTAGCGTCTTGCTGAGGATCGCGTCGTCGCTGCTTTCGACGATCGCGGCGAGCCATGCCGCGGCATTCTGGGTTTCGCCGACGGACGCCCCGCCTAACAGCGTGTGCAATGTCTCGATGGCGGTAGAGTCGTCTCTCGATTGCACGTCGACTTTGCTCTGAAGCGTCCCGGGTTTTCCGGAGGCAGTATGGTTTGAGTCAGGCAACCATATCGAGGGTCTCTATGGCTGCATAGTAGTTAGCCTCTGCTTCGGCAGGTGGAATATAGCCGATGGGTCCGAAAAGACGATGTTCGTTGTACCAGTGGACCCAGCCGGCGTTCGAAGCGTCGCTTGTTCAGGAGGAGCCCAATCGGTTCTGGTCGCTTTACGGTGCCGCCAAGGCGGCTAAGCGAGCCGGCAACGGTCAGAGCGCCAAGACCTACTTTCAGAAGCTGCTGGCCATGTCCCCGCACCCTGACCACCCAGAACGGCCGCAGTTGGCAGAGGCGCGCCAGCAAGCAACGCCGTGAAGACGTGTCTACAAGTTCAGACATCCCCGCTCTGCCCCTTAAAAACCCTGCTTAACCGGGAGAGGCGACGATCATGCTGCCGCGCCTCAGACCGCCCTCGCCGCTGCCAGTCCGCAGACGACCAGTTTGCGACATTCCTTGGCCGGTTCTTGAACGTCCGCTCGCTTCGGAACCGGTCGTTCGTTTTAGATCGAGCACGCGGAGGGCTGTCCGCTTCGCATCCAGCCGTTATCATCATGCGGAGGTTTAGGCGCGTTGGTCCTTCTGCATTCACAGCGATAGACTTTTAGACACAGAAAATCGACTATGTCCCGAGTCTCTATTTGAAGGGCTAGGTATCATGAGATCGAAGATCTTTCGTGCCGCATGGCTCCTGGTCGCGCTCTCTGTAGGCCCGGCGTCGGCACAGATGGCCGGGCATGACCATACTTCGATGGAGCGACTTGGCAGCGTCAGCTTCGAGACCTCTTGCAACGCGGAGGCTCAGCCGCGCTTCAATCGCGCTGTGGCGCTCATGCACTCTTTCCAATTTGGCCCGGCGATCGACGGCTACCGCGCAGCACTTGCGGCTGACCCCAGTTGCGCCATCGCCTATTGGGGAATCTCGCTGAGCAGCTGGAGCAACCCGTTTGCCGGATTCAAGTCGCCGTTACAGCTGAAACAGGGCCTCGAGGCGGTCCAGACCGGTCGCGCTCTGAAGGCCAAGACCTCGCGCGAACGTGCTTATATCGAGGCGGTAGCGCACCTCTACATCGACACCGCGATCTTGGACCAGGACGCTCGAACCGTCGCTTACGAACGCGCAATGGAGCGTCTGGCCGCCGACTATCCCAAGGACATCGAAGCCAGGATCTTTTACGCGCTGGCGCTCGCAGCGGCCGCCGATCCGGCCGACAAGACCTACGCCAATCAGCTGAAGTCCGGCGCGATCCTTGAAGGCCTGTTCGCCAAGTACCCCGACCATCCTGGCTTGGCCCACTATATCATCCACGCCTATGACGAGCCGGCCCTGGCGTCACGCGCCGCCGGGGCAGCGAAGCGCTACGGCGCGATCGCGCCCTCGACTCCCCATGCCCTGCACATGCCCTCCCACACCTTCACACGGATCGGCGACTGGCAGGCTTCGATCGACACCAACCTGGCTTCGGCGACCTCGGCGCGGGCCGCCGGTCAACCAGCCGACGAACTGCACGCCAGCGACTACATGATCTACGCCTACCTGCAGACTGGACAGGACAAGGCTGCCGGGCAGCTTGCCGAAGCCTCTGTCCAAGTGTTTTCGCGCTTCGATCCCACTAAAGCCAACGGCGCCGCGCCTGCTTCGGCGGCCTACTACGCCCACGCCGCGATACCGGCGCGCTACGCGCTCGAGCGCCGCGACTGGGCAAGGGCGGCCAGGCTCGAGCCGACGTCGAGCCGCTTTCCCTACGCAGAATCGATCACCTATTTTGCCCGGGGCCTGGGCGCGGCGCACCTGAAAGACGCGGCCGCCGCGCGGTTGGCGATCTCGTCGCTGGACCAGATCCACGTCAAGCTTGTTCAGCAGGGCGAGGGCTATTGGGCAGGGCAGACGGACATTCAGCGGCGGGAAGTTGCTGCAACCCTTGCCTTAGAGGAAGGTCATGTCGTCGAAGCCCTGACGGGCATGCGCCAGGCTGCTGACCTTGAGGACAAGACCCAATTGGCCTCCGTAACGCCCGGACCGTTGGCGCCGGCTCGGGAGATGCTGGGCGAGATGCTATTAGGAGATAACCAGCCGGATGAAGCGCTGGCGGCGTTCGAGGCGTCGCTTGTTCAGGAGCCCAATCGGTTCTGGTCGCTGTACGGTGCCGCCAAGGCGGCTAAGCGAGCCGGCAACGGTCATAGCGCCAAGACCTACTTTCAGAAGCTGCTGGCCATGTCCCCGCACCCTGACCACTCAGAACGGCCGCAGTTGGCAGAGGCGCGCCAGCAAGAAACGCCGTGAAGACGTGTCTACTGGTTCAGACATCCCCGCTCTGCCCCTTAAAAACCTGCTTAACCGGGAGAGACGACGATCATGCTGCCGCGCCTCAGACCGCCGTCGCCGCTTCCGGCGGCATCCGACCCAGCTAAGGTCGTTCCGACGAGGCTAAGGGAATGTCAGATCACGCCATAAGCCGTCGTTCAATGACCCATGAAAAGTCAGACAACAAACGGAAAGTTTCGGGCGAGCAAGTTGCCCTCGCGAACTCGCGTAACGAAGAGGATTTCGAACGAGTCGGTGCGCGAAATACTTTCATGACAAAACGTACCTTCAGAAAGCGCGACCAGCGCCGGCGTCACCACCAGCGCTGGTCAACAAACAAGCTATTTGCAACGCCGAGAAGACCTAGCTTCCGCCCAGGTTCCAAGGAGGTTTTGAAACCTATTGCCGTGCCATAGCCAGGTTAAACTTGTCCTCCGCCGTAATGAGGTGATCGTGATCGTCGTTGCCGATGTCGATCTGCACCCAATTGATCGTGCCGTTGAAGCGGTTCCCTGTGGGGCCATAGTCCGGCGATGCAGGCGATCCGGTATCGCCGCCGACATCGCAGGCTTCGTCAGCGGAATAGCCCATGGGCTGCGATTTATCGACGCGGCCCTTACCTACCGCTTTGCCGTCGTAGTAAAGCGTGATGTCGCCGCCCTTGGCGAGGCCGCCCCCGTCATAGGCGAACTCCATGCGAAGCTGGTGGGCGCCAGGAGGGATCGCGGCTTCGGCCTCGGTGAAATAATGTTCGATCCCAAAGAAGTTGTAGCAGTACTTCAGTTTGCCGTCCTTGGCATAGAGCGTCCAGCCGCCGACGCTGCCGCCCTGCGTGATGATAACCCCGTTCGCTCCGTCATCAGGAATGACGACATCGGCGGTCACCGAATGAGACTTGTTCTTGAGCGTGAGTACGCATGCCTCGCTCACCCGCATCCCCGGAAACAGCAACTGGGAATTGCCGGAGATAAGTTGCGGGCGGCCGGCAATGTCGGGATTGATGCGTTCGAACCCGCGATCGTCTAGCGGAATGACGTTGTACTTGGTCGCCTCGACCAGCCACAACCTCTGCAGCTCGGCGAGCTTGGCGGGATTCTGTCCGGCAAGGTTGTCGGTCTGGGTCCAGTCGTCGGGACCGTAAAGCTCCCAGATATCGTCGTCGAAGGGACCGGGCTGGTCGGCTTTCCACGGAGTGCGGTGCTTGGTCGCAGCAGTCCAGCCCTGGTGATAGAGGCCGCGATTGCCCATCATCTCGAAGTACTGGAGATCGTGAATCTCCGGTGCCTTTAGATCGTTGAAGGTCGGCACCATAGAGAAACCCTCGAGCGGTGCCTGGGCGATGCCGTTCACGAACACCGGTTCGGGTAGTCCGCAGACTTCAAGGATCGTCTTTGCCACGTCGATGACGTGATGGAACTGGCTGCGGATTTCGCCCTTTGCCTTGATCCCGTTCGGCCAGTGGACAACCGTGCCGTTGCGGGTTCCGCCCCAGTGTGAGGCAACCTGCTTCGTCCATTGATAGGGTGCGCAAAGGGCGTGCGCCCAACCCACCGCATAGTGGTTGTAGGCTTTAGGGGTGCCGAAATCGGCGATCTTGCTGCGCAGGAAGTCTACCGTCTCGATCGCCGGCATGCCGTTGAGCGTCGTCATCTCGTTGAAGCAGCCGTTGATGGTGCCTTCGGCCGATGCGCCGTTGTCGCCGACAATGAGATAGATCAACGTGTCGTCCAGGATACCGAGGTCTTCCAGTGAATCCAGCAGGCGACCGATCTCGTGGTCGGTCTGCTCCATGAAACCGGCATAGATCTCCATTTGACGGGCAAGCACGGGCTTCAGGTCATCGGGCATGTCATCCCAGGCAGGGATTTCGTCATGGCGTCTGGTGAGTTCGGAATTTTGGGAAATGACGCCGAGCTTCTTTTGCCGGGCAATGGTTTCCTCGCGCAGTTGATCCCATCCGCCGTCGAACTTGCCCTTGTACTTGTCTGACCACTCGTGCGGCACGTGATGCGGGGCGTGAGTGGCGCCAGGCGCATAGTAGGTAAAGAACGGCTTGTCGGGCATCAGTGCCTTCTGCTGGCGGATCCACTTGATCGCGTGATCGGCGAGATCACGGTTGAGCGTATAGCCTTCCTCCGGCGTGCTGGGCGGCTCGACAGCCGTGGTGCCTTCGTAAAGGCCGGGATAATACTGGTTCGCCTCGCCCCCGACGAAGCCGTAGAAGTATTCGAATCCCGACCCGGTCGGCCATTGGGTGAAAGGACCGACCGGCGAAACCTCCCAGTAAGGCACCTCGTGGCACTTGCCGAACTGCGCGGTCGAGTAGCCGTTTAGCTTCATCGTTTCCGCAAGAGCGGCCTTTTCCTTGGGGCGGATGCTGTTGTTGCCCGGCGCCGAAGTAGCCATTTCGGTGATGGCGCCCATGCCTACCGAATGATGGTTGCGGCCTGTCAGCAGTGCCGCACGCGTGGGCGAGCACAGCGCAGTGGTGTGGAAGCGCGTATACTTGAGCCCGCCCTTTGCCAGCTTCTCGAAGTTGGGGGTGTGGCAGGGGCCGCCGAAGACTGATGACGATCCAAATCCGGCATCGTCGACCAGCAGGATCAGGACATTCGGCGCACCCTTGGGCGGCCGCAGCGCGGTGATCGGCGGGTACTTCGTCGCCGGATCGCGAGCGTCATAAGTGGTAATTCCGACATGCTTCGAATCTGGCATCGGAAGGATATGACGGGGCAGATCGTCGCGGATTGCAGGCATGGAAGGGCTCCCGGGTGCGGAAATCTTCTCGTACGCTACGTCCTGACGGTTTCGATCGGCACTAGGGTTTTCCAGCGGAAACCCTCGGAAAACCATCGGGCTGCCAATCCGACCAATCAACGGCCAGAATCGCATGCAGTTTGCTGAAGTGCTGCCAAGCGCGCCTTCGATATGCCACATGGCTACCAGCGCTTTACCTCTTCCAGAGGCTTCCTGGGGGGATCACCGGGTTTTTCCCGATGGCGATTTCCCGACCTCGGTGAGAGGTTCGCCCCTCCTCGCCTTGCCTCACGGCGCCGCATCGCTGGCGAGACCTTGAGCCGGAAAAATGCATCCCAAGACCAGGAGTCGAACGATGACCCTCACCGAATATTCCCCCGGAGCCGCATTTCCCGGCCGCATGGGCCGCACGGTGGACGAATCGGAGCCTGCCTGGCCTGCGCCCGAACGCGCAAAGCCGGGCGCGCCCAATGTCCTGTTCATCGTTATCGACGACACCGGATTCGGCCAGCTAGGCTGCTACGGAGGGCTGATCGACACTCCGAACATAAATAAGCTCGCCAGGAACGGCCTGCTCTACACCAACATGCACACCACCGCGTTGTGCAGCCCGAGCCGCTCGTGCTTCATCACCGGGCGCAACCACCATTCGAACGCGATGTCGTGCATCACCGAAGGATCGACCGGCTTCCCCGGTGGCAACGGCGCGATTCCCTTCGAAAATGGCTTCATGTCGGAAATGCTGCGCCAGCAGGGCTATTCGACGCTGTGCATCGGCAAGTGGCACCTGACGCCGGCCGAACAGATCAGCGCCGCCGGCCCCTATGACCGCTGGCCGCTGGGCCGGGGCTTCGACCGCTACTACGGCTTCCTCGGCGGTGACACGCATCAGTATTATCCCGACCTCGTCTACGACAACCATCAGGTGGAGCCGCCGCGCACGCCGGAGGAAGGCTATCACCTGACCGAGGACCTCGCGGACAAGGCCATCGCCTTCATTGCCGATCTCAAGCAGGTCGCCCCAGACAAGCCGTTCTTCATGTATTTTGCGCCGGGCGCCAACCACGCGCCGCACCACGTTCACAAGGAATGGGCCGACAAGTACAAAGGCAAGTTCGACGACGGTTGGGACGCCTACCGCGAGAAGGCCTTCGCCAACCAGAAGAAGGCGGGCATCATGCCCGAGCACGCCGTGCTCTCGCGTCACGACCCCGACGTGCAGGACTGGAACGCCCTGTCCGCCGACGAACGCCAGCTCTATGCGCGAATGATGGAAGTTTTCGCCGGCTTCTGCGAGCACATGGACCATCACGTCGGCCGCCTGGTAGACTTCCTCGAGAAGATGGGCCAGCTCGACAACACGCTCATCATGTTCGTGTCCGACAACGGCGCCAGCTCGGAAGGCGGGCCGAACGGCTCGGTGAACGAGAACAAGTTCTTCAACAACGTCCCCGACGACCTGGCGCAGAACCTTGCCGCGCTCGACGATCTCGGCGGGCCGAAGTACTTCAACCACTATGCTTGGGGCTGGACTCATGCGGGCAACACTCCGTTCCGCCGCTGGAAGCGCGAGACCTACCGGGGCGGCGTATCCGATCCGCTGATCGTCCACTGGCCGCAAGGCATCAAGGCGCGCGGCGAGCTGCGCCACCAGTTCACCCACGCCATCGACCTCGTGCCCACCGTTCTGGAGGCGCTCGACATCGAGGCTCCGGCCACAATCAAGGGCGTTACGCAGTCCCCGGTCGAGGGGATCAGCTTCGCCTATAGCTTCGACGACGCGAGGGCCGAGGAGCGCCACAAGACCCAGTACTTCGAAATGTTCGCCCACCGCTCGATCTATCACGACGGCTGGCGCGCGGTATGCCCGGTGCCGGGCACATCCTTTGTCGAATCGGGCACCTTCTTCGGGATGATGACGCTCACCGAAGACAAGCTGCGCGAACTCGATGCCAGCGGCTGGGAACTCTACAACCTGAAGGACGATCCCACCGAATCGAACAACCTTGCGACGAGCAACCGGGGCAAGCTGATCGAGATGATCGCCATCTGGTACACCGAGGCAGGCAAGTACAACGTCCTGCCGCTAGACAGCCGGGGTACCCTGCGCTTTGCCGACGAACGCCCGGCGCTGACCAAGGACCGCGAGAGCTACACCTATTATCCGGGCACGCAGCAGATTCCGGAAAACGTCGCGGCCAAGCTGCTCAACCGTGCGCACAGCCTCACGGCGGAAGTGGAAATTCCGGCGGGCGGAGCGGAAGGGGTGCTCATCTGCCACGGCGGAAACGTCGGCGGCTACACGCTGTTCGTGAAGGACGGGAAGCTCCAATACGTCCACAACTACGTGGGGGCGGAGGAATTCCGCGCGGTCTCCAACGTGGACGTGCCCGAGGGCAAGGTGGAACTGCGCTACGAATTCGAACCCAGCGGCCAGCCCGATCTCAAGGCTGGCAAAGGCTCGCCGGGCAAGGGGCAGCTCTACATCGACGGCAAGCTGGTGGGCGAAGTGCAGATGCCTTACACGGTACCGCTCGCGCTGGGCATCGGCAGCGGCATCTTCATCGGCCGCAATGGCGGCTCATCGGTGAGCGAACTCTATGGCCCGCCGTTCGAGTTCACCGGAACCATTCATCAGGTGACAGCCGACATCACCGGCAAGCTCATCGTCGACACCGAGGAACAGGAACGCGCCTTCGCCTCGATCGCGATGGCCCGGCAATAGGTTCGATCCGGAGTAAACGGGACAACGACCACCGCAAGCGGCCTCTGTGGTAGTCGTTGCCTCCGAGCGATCCCACCATACCTGAGTTGCGAGTGCTGCTTGTTTTGTCAGCAGGCGAACCCGCCTCGCAAGCTGATTACATGACAGGCGGCAGTGGCCCCAATTTACTTGGTACGCAAAACGTTGGGCAGCTTGTAGTTGCGTCCAGCAGCGGGGCGGTCGGAATGTATATACGCACCATCTGCGCAAACTGATCGCGGGATGCTGAGAGCTGATTAGCTCGTGCTGCTCGCTGAACTCCGAAAGGCGCCGTTGCGTGTTCCAAGGGCGACCGCATTGAGCCGCGAGAGGCGGCCTTTGGCTCAAATCCGTCATTCTGGGTCGGGCCCATAACGGCGGTTTTGTCGCAAGCGCCCGTATCCGGCTCCCCACCGGGAACGGGCGCCATCGGGTTCAGATCTCGGTATTCTCGGCGAGGGCGAGAGCATCCTCCACGTCGATTCCAAGGTAGCGAACTGTATTCTCGATCTTGCTATGGCCGAGCAAGATTTGAACGGCGCGAAGGTTGCCGGTGGCCCTGTAGATTATCGATGCCTTCGTTCGGCGAAGTGAGTGCGTACCATACTCGCTTCGCATGAGACCGACACCTGTAACCCATTCGTCGACAAGCCGGGCATACTGGCGAGTGCTGAGATGACCGTTATGATCTACCCTGCTGGGAAAGACATAATCGTCCACTGTGCCGCCCCGCCGATCCAGCCAAGCCAGCAGGCTTGCCCGAGCGTCCGGGAGAAGCTCGAACTGAACGGGCCGGCCCGTTTTTTGTTGCATCACGATTGCCCGCGTTCGGATCTGTCCGCCGCTGACAATGTCGCCGATCTTCATCTGCACCAGGTCGCAGCCCCGAAGCTTGCTATCGATCGCCAGATCGAAAAGCGCCCGATCTCGCAGGCGCCGGTGCTGATTGAGGTAAAAACGGATTTCCCAGATCTGCTTTGGTTTCAGAGCCCGCTTTGCCCCCACGGTCCTTCCGGCATTCCAAACCGGGCGCTTAGCGGTGGTGAGTTCGGTTTCAGACATCTCCATGGTCGTTCTCCTATGGCCACATTAGCCACCTTCAGAACGCTTGCGGGCGAGGTCGCGGGCGAATGGCTCTGCGGTTTGCGACCAGGTTTGGTCGTTGCGTCTGGTTGGCGCGAGCGTCTGCTTTCCTCAAGTCCGGTCATCGCAAGCAATTTCTCCGTCCAGACGAGATCGGTCATTTAACAGCAGTTATTGGACCGGCGCTGGCTAGCTGCTATATCACTGCGGTCGCGGATCGCCGGGGGGCTTCTGGGACTCTTGCTTACAGCACCCTCCATCAACCGGTGACGTTCAGAAGTGCCGACTAGTAACGACAACGCGGGCATCAGCCCACCTGCAAATGAAGACCATCGCCTCGCTGCCCTGCGCCGGCATGGTATCCTCGATACTCCGCGTGATCCAAGGTTCGATCGCATTGTAGCACTGGTGCAGAACATCTGCAGCGTGCCCATCGCGCTAGTGAGCTTGGTCGATGACAATCGGCAATGGTTCAAGGCCAAGTGCGGCGTTGAGATCGACCAGACCCCCCGTGACACATCGGTGTGCGCCCTGGCCATCGAGCAGTCCGGCATCTTTCAGATCGAGGATCTGTCGGTCGATGCCCGTACCAGCGCAATGTCCCTGGTGACGGGTGACGCGCACTTGCGGTTTTACGCTGGTGCACCGCTTGTCACACGAGATGGGTTTGCGCTGGGAAGCTTGTGCGCAATCGACACGGTTCCTCGGAACGAAGGACTTAGCCCAGCCCAGAGCGAAGCCCTGATGCTGCTGGCTGAACAGGTCATCGATTTGATCGAAAATGACGACGCGCTTCGGGAGCGGGATCATGCTCTGGCGCTTGATCAGGCAGCACGTCGCAATCAGGAAACCGAGGATCGCTACCAGGCTATTGTCGATTCCGCGATCGACAGCGCCATTATCGCAATGGACGCCAGTGGCATGGTCACCAGTTGGAGTGCTGGTGCCGAGCGCATCTTTGGCTGGAGCGCCGCCGAGATGTGCGGCAATCCTGCCGACCGCTTCTTCACATCTGAAGACTGTGCCGCCGGGGTTCCGGATCGTGAATTTCGAATAGCCCGAAAGGAAGGGCGCGCCTCTGATGAGCGCTGGCATCTGCGTAAGGATGGAAGCCGGTTCTACGCGCACGGCGCGATGACGCCCCTCATCGGGGCCGATAGCCCAGGGTTCGTGAAAGCCGTACGCGACATCACCGTCGAGCACGAAACGAAGATCGCGCTGGAGGCTGCACGTCGGACCGCTGAGATCGTCACCACGGCAGCACGGCTAGGGACCTACGATTACGACGTAGAGCTCGATACGCTGACTTGGGACGATGGTTGCCGCGCATTATTCGGCATGCCCCCCGGTGCACCGGTGAGCTATGCGGAAGCGTTCCTCGCTGGTGTTCATCCCGAGGATCGTTCTTCCGCCAATGCGGCCGTGCAAGCAGCGCTGGACCCGCTCGGCGCTGGCATGTTCGAGACAGAATACCGGACGATCGGTATCGAAGACGGCAAACTGCGTTATCTCTCGGCGCGCGGACAGGGATTTTTTGAGGAAGGCAAGGCCATCCGCCTGATTGGCACGGTGCATGACGTTACCGACGCTCGTTTGGCTGAGGCCAAGCTGCACGAAACCGATCAACGCTTGCGTCTGGCTAATCGCGCGACCAACGATGCCATTTGGGACTGGGATCTGGTTCGCAATCACGTGACCTGGAACGAGGCGATCGAGCGCGCCTATGGGCATAGACTGTCGGATGTAGAGCCGACGGGAGATTGGTGGATCGACCATATCCAAGCGGACGATCGCGGCCGCATCGAGCATAGCATCCACGCTGTCATCGATGATGGCGCTACCGATTGGATGGATGAGTACCGGTTCCAGCGAGCAGATGGCACTTATGCCGATGTACGCGACCGTGGCTTCGTTCTACGAGACCCGGTAGGCAAACCCTTGCGCATGATTGGGGCAATGCTTGATCAAAGCGAGCGCGTGGCTATGGAACGCGAGCTTCAGGCTAAAGCCACGCAACTCGCTGATCAGGTTGATGTCACCGTCGCCGAACTTCAGCGCTTGTGGAATGCTTCCCCCGACTTGATCGTCGTCGCAACTCCAGAAGGCGTTTACACACAGGCGAATCCTGCTTGGATGACGATCCTGGGCTACGAAGAGCGCGATGTGGTCGGCCATGCCGCGACCGACTTCCTTCATCCTGACGATTTCGAGCAAACGGCGCGAGCGCTAGCCGTCGCCCAGGTGGGGGAATTGCCGCCCTATATCTGCCGGTTTCGGCACAAGGATGGCACGTACCGATGGATCTCGTGGGCAGCGGCTCCCGACCGTGGAGAAATCTTTGCGATCGGACGCGATGTCACCGCGTCTCGCGACGCTGACGAGGTTCTCAGGCAGACCGAAGACGCTCTGCGGCAATCGCAGAAAGTGGAAGCCGTCGGCCAGCTCACCGGCGGCGTGGCGCATGACTTCAACAATCTGCTCACCGTGATCCGGGGATCAGTTGATCTGCTGCGCCGCCCGGGACTGAGCGATGAGAAGCGCGTGCGCTATGTCGATGCAATCGCTGATACCGCCGATCGCGCTACCAAGCTGACCAGCCAGTTGCTCGCCTTCGCGCGGCGGCAGACGCTGCAACCGCAAATATTCGATGCCTCGGCCAGTATCGCGGCGCTGCAAGGCATGTTGAGGACCCTGACAGGTTCGCGGGTCGAGATGCAGTACGATCTGACGGACCAACCTGCTCTCGTGATGGCTGATCCTAGCCAGTTCGATACGGCCGTGGTCAATATGGCCGTCAACGCCCGCGACGCGATGGACGGAGAAGGCCGTCTGACCATAACCGTCAAGGTGGCGGCTGAGATCCCCGCCTTGCGCCGCCATCCCGCAGTCCGCTCACGGCATGTTGCGATTTCCATTTCTGACACCGGCTCGGGTATTCTGGAAAACCAGATGGAAAAAATCTTCGAACCTTTCTTCACCACCAAGGGTGTGGGTCACGGTACGGGTCTGGGACTGAGCCAGGTGTTTGGCTTTGCCAAACAATCTGAAGGCGATGTCGCCGTCGACAGTGAGGTCGGACGCGGAACGACCTTTACGCTTTATCTTCCCTTCGCAACCGCAGAAAAGCCAGCCACCGATGGCGATCAGCCGCGGGTTCAGCCGGTCGAGCCAGGCATGTGCGTACTCGTCGTCGAGGATAACCGCGAGGTCGGCGAATTTGCGACCCAGGCGCTCGCCGAACTTGGCCTCGGCTCCCACTGGGTCGCGAATGCCGATGCCGCGATTGCTGAACTTCGACAGGCACCAGATCGTTACGATGTCGTATTTACCGACGTCGTCATGCCGGGCCGATCCGGCATCGAACTTGCCGAAGAGATTGCTCAGGAATATCCAGCACTGCCGGTCGTCCTGACCAGTGGTTACAGTCATGTGCTGGCGCAAGAAGGCACCAAGGGCCTTCACCTGCTGCGCAAACCATACTCGATGGACGAGTTGGCTGGCGTACTCGCGCAGGCAACCAGCGGCCATGTCTCTGACGAAGAATAAGCCGCTGGGAGGCTCTGGTTCCGCTCACTCGGCGTCGAGAACCTCTGCTATTTTCGCGGCCAGCTGGTCGATACCGAAGGGTTTGGGTAGGAAATTCGTGCCGGGGTCCAGCACCCCGTTATGCACCACGGCGTTGCGGGTGTAGCCGGTGGTGTAAACGACCTTGAGCTTCGGCAGCAGGTCCTTCGCCAGATCGGCCAGTTGGCGACCAGTCATGCCGGGCATCACGATGTCAGTGAAGAGCAACGTAACATCCTGCCCGGCCTGGATCATTCCCAGCGCCTCAGGACCGTTCGCTGCATGCAGAACGGTGTAGCCAAGCTCTCGCAGGGTATCGACCGAGTTGTTGCGGACTCGCTCCTCGTCCTCGACCACCAGAATGATTTCCGTAGGCAGGCCCTGCCGCACTGGCGTGGCGATGCGGCGGACTGCCGGCGTTTCCTCGCCCCAAAAGCGGGGAAGGTAAAGCTTGAACGTCGTGCCATGGCCAGGCTCGGTATAGATACGAACGTTACCGCCAGACTGACGCGCAAAGCCGAATACCTGACTCAAGCCAAGCCCAGTGCCCTTTCCGGTGGGCTTAGTCGTGAAGAACGGGTCGAACGCCTTCGCTAGCACCTCGGGCGTCATGCCGGCTCCCGTATCCGTCACGGCGATCTGCACATATTGGCCGGGGGGAATCTCCGCCTCGCGTGCATAAGCATCGTCGACATGCGCGTTGCAGGTCTCAAGCGTGAGTTTGCCGCCCTCAGGCATTGCGTCTCGCGCGTTGACCGCCAGATTGACGATAACATTTTCCAGCTCGGTTGGATCGGCCTTTGCCTTCCAAAGACCTGCGCCCAGGATGGTTTCCAGCTGCACCAGCTCGCCAAGCGATCGGGTTAGCATGTCCGAAAGGCCCGCGATGAGCCGGTTCGAATCAATGGCCTCGGGCGATAGCGGCTGCTGACGTGAAAAGGCGAGCAGCCGCTGCGTCAGGGTAGCCGCGCGGGTGGCGCCCTCCATTGCACCGTCGAGGTATTTGGTGACGTCCGCTTCTCCACGCGCCAGCCTGCGCTGAGCAAGATTGAGCCCGCCGATGACGATCGCGAGCATATTGTTGAAGTCGTGCGCGATGCCGCCGGTAAGCTGGCCAAGCGAATCCATTTTCTGAAGCTGACGAAGCTGGCTCTCGGCCGTGGTGCGCCGCTCTGATTCCGCTTGGATCTCCGTGCTTGCCTCTTCCAGTTCGACATTTTGCTGATCAACGCGCTGGCTCAGCCGCATCAGCGCCTCTGCGCGTTCGACCGCCAGCCACGTCAGTTCGGCCACTTCCCTGACGAGGGATATTTCTGCCGGCGTCCAATGGCGCACCTCAGCGTGATGAAGATAGATACCGGCCTGCCACCGCCCAGCATCCATCAAGGGTACACACAGCCCGGCAAGCACGCCGGTCTCAGCATATGGTTTGAGATCGCCTCCATTGTCGTATCGGCTGTCGCTAAACACCAG
Organism: Novosphingobium sp. PhB55; assembly: GCF_004368805.1. Taxonomy (NCBI): domain Bacteria; kingdom Pseudomonadati; phylum Pseudomonadota; class Alphaproteobacteria; order Sphingomonadales; family Sphingomonadaceae; genus Novosphingobium; species Novosphingobium sp. PhB55. The sequence goes on from NZ_SODQ01000013.1 coordinate 64,204, forward strand.
CGTCTTTCCCTGGCGCCTTTGGCGTTCGGCCCTTTCTCCAAACGCTCTAACAGGTTGGACGCCAGTTAGCGCCGTCAGCGTGCCGTCGGTCCAGCTTTCGCCATGCCGCATTTGTTTGACCCCGAGGAGGCGATAGAACCCGGCCCGGTGGACGCCTAGTCGCTCACCTAGCGCCTGCGAGGAGATGCGGATGATCGTTTCGGGATCATTCGAGATCCTTTGCCGGGTCGTCAGATCCACGACGAAATCGCGCTCAACCTTAGCAGTGAGAAGTGCGAGCTCGGAGGTCATTCGGTCAGTGATATCGTAGCTTACGCCGGGAAATCTCTCACAGCACCCGTCAGGGCCAGCGATGCAGCGCCCTTGCGCCGATACCCAGCGAACGCTTCCATCCTTATGCAGCAGGCGATATTCTGAAATGAAGCTGCCGCACTGCTCGACAGCCGCAGCTACCTCCGCTTCTACCCGCGCAATATCATCAGGATGAATGCCGGCGAAGAATTGGCTGATCGAGGCGCCCTCAGCTGCCGCAGCCGGATCAATGCCATATAGGGTCGCAAACCTCGTGTCCGCAGTCACAAGGTTCGCTCTCACGTCCCAGTCCCATGTGCCGATGCTGTTGCCCGCTGACAGCGCAAGGTCCAATCGTTCGTCGGCGGCTTTCCGCTCCCGCTCGGCGACAACGCGCGATGTCGTTTCGCTGGTGACGTTCAGCAGGCCAGCAACAGCACCGTCATCGTCGAAGACAGGGGAGTAGGTGAAGGTCCACCAGCTTTCTTCAGCGACCCCTTCGCGGCTAAGGTCGAGCCGCATGTCGGTCATGGTGCAATTCTCGCCAGTCAAGGTAGCCTGCACCAAAGGTTCGATTTCGTCCCAGATGCTGGCCCAGACCTCCCGGAATGGCTCACCCATGGCATTTTCGGCTCGATAGCCCAGGATAGGGCGATAGGCATCGTTATAGAAACAGAGCAGTTCCGGCCCCCAGGCCAGAAACATCGGAGTCGGGCAAGCGAGCATCATAGCAACGGTGGAACGCAGCGCAGTCGGCCAGGAACTGTGCGCGCCCAGCGACGTGTTGGCCCACTGTTTTTCTGCAATCTCGCGCTCTGTCAGGCTGATATTCATCGCACCATCTTCTGAATTTTTTCGCTCATAGCATGGGTTCGCCCAGAAGCGAGTTTGTCGCCGTTTCATCGGAATGCCAGATCGCACACGGCTTTAACCACTTGCTTCGGCACTGAAAGCTCAAAACAGCGTTACCCATTCATGAGCGCCCCCCATCCCAGTTTCGGCCGATCCATTGACCAGACTATGGCGGCTGTTGATGAGGAGTTGAGCGTGCTCGGCGTACTGGCTGGGATCTCCTCCGATTCGGAAATAAGTGTCTATATCTCGTCGCTTGCCAGTCGATTCAGGCAGATCATTAATGAGCTGCCTGTCGAAAACGACGAGAAACAAGGCTTTCACGCCATCGCCTAAAGTCAATAACGCACGCTACAGGCGCTTGGCTTGATAGCACGCCATCAAATCCCGGCGTTCAACCAACGGCAGACACGCAGCTTTCATAGTCAAACCCGACTTTGACATACCGACGCTGGAACGACGGGTTTGGCCCAAGGGCCCGAGTTCGGCTCCTCGCCGAAACGAGGAGCCGACGACTTCAAATTTCAGTGTTTTCGGCAAGGGCGAGTGCGTCCTCCACATCTATCCCAAGATATCGGACGGTATTCTCGATCTTGCTATGGCCGAGAAGAATTTGGACAGCGCGCAGGTTGCCGGTTGCCCGGTAGATGATCGATGCCTTTGTCCGGCGAAGCGAGTGGGTGCCATAATCGCTTCGCATCAAGCCGACGCCCGTCACCCATTCATCGACAAGCCGGGCATACTGGCGAGTGCTGAGATGGCCATTGCGGTCCACCCGACTTGGGAAGACATAATTGTCCACCGTGCCACCCCGGCGTTCGAGCCATGCCAAGAGGCTGGTCCGGGCGTCGGGCAGCAGTTCGAACTGAACAGGCCGACCTGTTTTCTGCTGCATCACGATTGCACGCGTCCGTATCTGCCCGCCGCTGACAAGGTCGCCGATTTTCATCCGGACGAGGTCGCAGCCGCGCAGCTTGCTGTCGATCGCGAGATCGAACAGCGCCCGGTCTCGCAGGCGCCTCCGTTGATTGAGGTAAAATCGGATCTCCCATATTTGCTTCGGTTTCAGGGCACGCTTGGCGCCAACGGTCCTTCCCGCATTCCAGACCTGACGTTTGGCGGCCGTGGGTTCGGATTCATGCATCTCCATGATTGTTCTCCAATGACCAAAATTGGCCATCTGAAGAACGTCTGCCGGCTCAATCGGTAGATTCCTGCGAGGGTCGTGCCGACCAGAGGCGGCCGTTCACCGGGGGCGCAGCGAATGTCCTAATCAGAGAGACGCGGCCGCCCACGGCTTCGAATTGCTGCTCAAACCCTATTCAGTGGGCCGAACTGTCCGCATTTCTCACGCAGATCATGCGCGGGAAGGCGACAACGACCCCATAATGCGATGATGCGGGCTATCGATCGGCATGCTGCTTAATTCGATCGTGCACCGTGCGTAACCTGTCTGCATCTGTGGGACTCGCCAATTGAGATTGCGCTCTCGCCAGGGCGTCGGCGGCCTCGAACATGCAGTCTTGCCGTGCCTGTGGCTCGATGGCAGCAAGGGCCGCCAGAGACTTCTGCAGACGGATGCCCAATTCGACGGTGCCCGCCCCGTCACGCGCAAGGGGTCTGTAGAGATCCTCCAGCAAGTCCGAGAATGCGAACGCGGGCACATGCACGCCAGGGAACGGATCATCTCTTTCCTCGGGGTCGTGACTGAGAATGGCTGCCAGCACACGCGTGCCGGCTTCCAGCACCGCGATCGCCGTTCCCGGGTCGTTGACGGCGGGAGACAAGGCGCGCGAGCCGATCTCGGAAAGCACCACGAGCCCGAAACGCGGATCGTGGTCGAACGCGCGGTTGTTTGAAACGGTAAAAGCCTCACGGATGCGTCGCATCTGGCGATCATCCAATCGCACAGTCGTCCAGGCGATAACGCGTGCAGGATCGACGAACGTGCCAGGGAGAGCAGACAGCGTGATTTCGCCACCTATCTCCTTGGCGACCTCGGCGAGTTGTGGCGTGTCTACATGGGTGATCCTGCCAATGCCGTTATGGTGGATGCACGTTGCCCCCGAAGGAACGGCACGGCGCTCCTTCTCACCGAACCGAGGCCGCTGAGCCATCGCGCGCACAGCCTGCGTGGCAGCGCGCTCCACACGTTCGATGGTGTCGCCGACGCGGCCAAAACGCGTGATGTGCTCGATCCAGCGCAGGAATGTCACGATGATCAAAGCAATCACCAGGATCGTGCCGGCGAAAAGGATCACGCGTCCCGTTTCGCCATAGAGGCCGGTCGACAAAGCGATGATCCCGACCACGGCGAAAAGGAAGCTGCCGAGAAATGTTGCGAGTGCATTTTGGGCGGTCGTATCATCGACTAGGAGCTGGACGGCCCGCGGTGTGATGTTGCTTGTTGCTCCCGCATAGGCAGAGACCATCGCGGTCAGCGAAAACGTCGTGACGGCCAACATGCTTGAGGCGAGGACATTGAGGATATTGTCAACGGACTTCGCGCCGACCTTAGCCGCGAATTCATAGGAAATCATGTGGCCCAGCAGGGCTCCGACCATGGCAAGGCCAACAGCGAACAGGCAGAACAAGGTGGCCCGGAACCACATGCACCTTGTGAGCAAGCGCACCGCCCACTGCCATCGTTTCATTCGCTCATTCCTGCCGTCTGAAGGTCAAACCGGAAGCGACGGCAGGGCCTGATGTTCCATCGGTTATCCGGCGGCGGAGGAGATCGGCCGGATCAGGTAAGCAGGAAAATCGCAGCGCAGGTCGCCACGCCGACGATGATGTTCATGGGCAGGCCGATCTTGACGAAATCGGCGAAGCGGTAGTCGGCGGCGGCATAGACCATAGTGTTGGTCTGGTATCCGATCGGTGTCGCAAAGCTGGCGGAGGCAGCGAACATCACGGCGATCACGAGCGGGCGCGCATCGACGCCGCTTTGCCCGGCGATGCCGATCGCGATCGGGGTCATGATGACGGCGACCGCGTTGTTGGTGACCGTCTCGGTCAGGGCGGAGGTAGCGGCGTAGATGGCAAGGATCAGTGCCAGAGGCGGTAGGCCGTCCATCCAGGGCGAAAGGGTATCCACGATCAGCTTGACGCTTCCGGCTTTCTCAAGTCCAAGCCCAAATGCCAGCATCGCAAAAATCAGGACGATGACGTTGCCGTCGATGGCCGCCCACGCCTCTTCGGCATCCAGGCATCTGGTCGCGAGCACGATGGCCACACCGAGCAGCGCGAGGGCATAGACCGGCATCACGTCGAACGCGGCGCCAAGGATGACAAGGGCCAGGGTCAGCGCGGCGATGGGCGCCCGGTGGCGGCGGTAGCGCCGCACCCCGCTGGTATCCTCGGCGATGAAATTGGCATTTTCCCGCAACTCCGACGCCGCCTGGTCGTCCGCGGCGACCAGCAGGCTGTCGCCAGCCCGGAAGCGCGCGTTCGCAAGGTCCGGCCCGGCAAGATGGCGCGGACGGCTGAGCCCGAGAACGCGTACGCCCAAGTTCGAGAGGAAAGGTATCTCCCGCAGCCGGCGACCAATCGCCGGGTGAGTTGGCGCCAGCGTGATTCCCACCATTCTTACCGCTTCGTCGCGTTCGTCATGGGCAAGCCTGATCGGTCGGCCGACATTCTGCAGCCCGATCATGAAGTCGTGCGATCGCGCCAGAGCATCCAGTTCGTGAGCGCTGGTGGCCACGATGATCCGGTCGGACGATAGAATTTCCTCGCCTGCCGGCACATTGCGAACGACCTGCGAGCCGCGCTTGATCCCGACGACCTTCACGGCGGTGCGCCGCAGAGCACCGAATTCGCTGAGCGGGCGGCCCGCCGAGCCGCGGAACGTCGGAAGGAGTTCAGTGATGTACTGGCGATCGCTATCCACATCGAGTTCGTCGTCGGGGCGGTTGGGCAGGAGTTTGGGTCCAAGCAGCAGAAGTGTGAGACCGCCGCTCAGAAGGGCGACCGCACCCACGGCGGTTATTTCGAAGATGCCGAAAGCCGCAAGACCGTTCTCCTGGGCAACGCCGTCCACCAGCAGGTTGGTGGAGGTACCGACGAGGGTCAGAGTCCCGCTCAGGATCGCCAGGTAAGACAGCGGGATCAGCAACCGGGTTGCGGCGATGCCCACGGTGCGGCCCAGCTTCTTGACCAGCGGGATCAGGACCATGACAACTGGCGTGTTGTTGATGAATGCCGGCGCGAGCATGGCCGTGCCCATCAGTTCGGCCACCGTGCGTCGCGGCCTCTCCCGCGCACGGGCTATCATGAGGCTGGCCAGTGCTTCAATCGCGCCCGTCCTGATCAAGGCGCCAGACAGGATGAAGAAGGCGGCGATCGTGATCGGCGCTGGATTGGAGAAGACGGTGAGAACGTCCGCTGGGGCCAAGATTCCGGTCCCGAGCATCAGTGCGGCGCCGATCAGGGCGATCACGACAGGCGGGAAGCGCTCGAGGGCGAAGGACACGAACAGCAGCACGACCATGATCAGGCCGACAAACGGCTTGGCGTCGTGCCAGATAGACATCAAACCGTCGGAGGACATCTTTGCTCCTTGATAACCGTTGGGCGAGATCAACGCACGATCCGCGAGCGCGGCTTCAGGCCATCACCATGTGCTTGCCGCGGCGTTAGACTTTTCCCGGTCCGCCAGGCGCAACACGGCATAGCCCAGAAGCCCCGAGAGCAGGGAGCCTGCCAGGATCCCGATTTTTGCCTCGGACTGGAGGATGAGGTCCCCCGGGAAAGCAAGAAGCGCAATGAACAGGCTCATCGTAAAGCCGATCCCGCATAGCAAAGCGACGCCGAACATCTGCATGCGGCTCGCATGGGCAGGTGCATCCGCCAGCCCGAGCCGAACCGCAAGCACAGACATCCCGAAAACGCCCACCGGCTTGCCAAGCAGCAGGCCGAGCGCCACGCCGAGGGTTACCGGCGCCGCCAGCGCCTCGGCGGGCAACTTCAGCACGGGTACACCAGCATTGGCGAGCGCAAAGAGTGGCACGATCAGGAAGCCGACCGGGAGGTGGAGAAAATTCTCGAGCCGGTGAAGCGGGCTGGTCGCATCGACGTCGGACCGGCTCGGCGTAATCTCCATCGGGATTGTCAGCGCCAACACGACGCCGGCCAAGGTCGCGTGGATGCCGGAGCGGAACACGAATACCCAAAGCAGTGCGCCCAGCAGAAGATAGGGCGTCAGGCTCCGTACTCGGAAGCGATTGAGCGCGACGAGCGCCGCCACCACTCCTCCCGCGCAGGCAAGGTCGACCACCGAAAAATCGGCGGTATAGAACAATGCGATGATGATCACCGCCCCTAGGTCGTCGATGATGGCGAGTGCGGCCAGGAAGATGCGCAGGGAGGCCGGAACCCGATTCCCCAACAGTGAGATGACCCCCAGCGCGAAAGCGATGTCGGTAGCGGCCGGGATCGCCCATCCGCGCGCCGTCGCGCCGGTATTGAAGGCATAGAACAGCAGCGCCGGCACCGCCATGCCTCCTGCGGCGGCGATCCCGGGCAGAATCCGACGCGACCACGTGGACAATTGCCCGTCGAGCATCTCGCGCTTGATCTCCAGCCCGACCAGCAGGAAGAAAACTGCCATCAGGGCATCGTTGATCCAGTGGGCCAGCGAAAGCGGTCCCAGATAGACGTGCAAAACCGCCTCGTATGTGCCTGCGAGCGGAGAGTTGGCGAGAATCAGCGCCACTGCTGCCGTAGCCATGAGAACAAGACCGGCGGAAGACTGGCTGTGCAAAAAGCGACGGATTGCGCTGATACGCATGCTTGGGGTGATGGCCATTGGTGCTCCGGGCGACGTTCATCATGCGCTGGCGGCCCGACCAACGCTAAGATACCTGCCCGTCTCTGAAAACGAACACCCGAAGCTGCCTATCGCATTGGAGTGAGCATGCGGCAACCATGAAGGGGCATTCCCAGCGTGGGTCCCTATTGGACAGGATAGGATCTTGGTGCCGAAGATAACGTCAAGGATTGAGCAACCTCACGTATGGAAATTGAATCGGGTTGGGATCACGCATCCCGGCATTCCCATTTGATGTAGGCCTTGTTGTCGCAGGCCCATGT
>NZ_SODQ01000014.1:0-68303 GCF_004368805.1 Novosphingobium sp. PhB55
TAATGATCCGTGCCCATGCGGTTCGGGCAGGAAGTACAAGCGCTGCTGCGCAGCCTAAGCGGTTAGCGTCAAGGCCGGGTTCCGTCGGCGCTTACACCGATCTTTGCCTTGGCACGCTCTATGCCGATGGTACGGATGAACAGGCCCATTCGGTGCTTCTGGGTGGCGAAGACATGCTCGACGGCGGAACGGACCCTGGACCGGGCGGCATTGGCGCGCTGGCGCTGCCCGGGGAGCGGCTTGCCCGGCGCTCTGCGGAAGTGGATCTTCGAGATGAGCCCGGCGCGCAGGATGGCGCGTTCATTTTTCTGGCTGCGATAGGCCGTGTCTGCCCAGATTGCGCTGCCGGTGTTGGCCGGATCGATCAATTCCGGCAATTCCCGGCCGTCGTAACGGGCGGCGTCACTGGCCGACCAGGTACGAATGAAGCCATGGAGCTGGTCGATGCCGATATGCGACTTGTACCCGAACATGGGCGTGGCGATTTCCGCCAGGAGTTTTCCATCCGCCCCCCTTCTTGCGCCGCCCCCGCTTGAGCGTCCAGCGCGCATCACGGTCTTTCTGTGCGAGCCTCGCCGGCTTCGCCGCCCAGGCCTTGGGAATGCCGCCGTCCCTGACAATGGCGCGCTTCTCGTCGGTCATGCGTTGGCGCGGAGCCGAGATGATGCTGGCATCCACGATCTGCCCGCCCATGGCCAGATAACTCAGCGACTGAGGTGAGCGTCGAACCGAGCGAACAACGTCTCGATCGCATCGGCCCGAACCAGAGCTTCGCGAAAACGCCAGATCGTCGTCTCGTCCGGTGTGTTATCGCCATCGTCGAGCCCCAGGAAGCGACCGAAGTTGCGGCGGTCCAGGATCTGGAACTCGGCTTGCGCGTCCGACAAACCGTAGAGTGTCTGCAGGATCAGCGTCTTGAACATCATGACTGCGTCAAGCGGCGGGCGACCGCCCCCTGCTACCATCAGAACGCTGCAAGGCCGCATCCAGCGCGGGCCGGAATATCTCGAAGTCGATCAGACCGGCCAGCTTCTCCAGCGGATCGCCCGCCGCGGACAAGGCTGCATACCGCTCGTCGAGATCGAAAAAGCCACGCTGTGCCGACACTTCACGGCTCCATCGCTCAGCTCGATGGAATCACAATCCCGCACACACCGCCATAGGTAAATCAGGGTGTCCAGATCATTCTTGATGGCCACTGGATCAAGGACCTTACGGTATCTTCCCCCGCCTCGGCGGGGGAAGATACCGACCATCTCTCGCCCACATAACTCGGTAACAATTTTTGGTGAGGCAATGCGGGGGCAAACCCTCAGTTCGGTTGACAGACAGGATTGATCGTCGCTCTTCAGGTGTCCATCGCCGCCACCGCTCTGGCCCCGACAACATTTTTATCCGGCTTATCACCGCTCCTAAGCGCGCTCGTAAGACTGGTCCTTAGCCCAGCAAGGCGGGCCTCGCCGGATGAATACGGAGTTGCCGCGCTACTGACATATCCACCATACCCCGAGGGCCCAAGGTGCCAGAACCCAACAATTACAGATCAGATCCCGTTATTCCCCTTTTCTAAGCGAAATCTATCCGATTTAATTGCCAACGTTGTTCGCGACGCTTGTCACGGTGACGATCGGAGCAAAGAGCTGGCTGATCATCTGGATCAACTTACGAGGCTGATTAGCAGCGGCGCTCCCGAAGTATATTATGTCATTATTTTTCAAGTGAAAATTCTGCGCTAAGAAGTAGGAACCTGTTTTCATCATGTTAACATGATAAACAACCGGCTTCATAAACCCATCCGGTCCTTGCTCATAGCGAAAGAGAAAAACAGCTGCCGGGTCGCCGGAGTTGTCGCTCGGCCCCCCTGAAGTCGCTATAGCCTCCAGCAAGCTCATGCTCGATCGACTGAACGGAACGTGTTGGACGTGACCAGAAGCCCCCAGCACGGAAAACAGCAAGGGATCTTGGACAACGGTCAGCCTGTCTCCTGGATAAGCTTGACCATCGGCGCGTGTATTCTCGAGGACTTCGTCTAGACGCACTTCATCGACTTGTCCACCGCGGCTCACGCGCAGGGCTAAGTCCTTAGCATTTCCCCGGTAACCACCTGATAGAGCGAGTACATCAGAAAAACGCTCTTGATTTGTATCAAGAACAAGGCGGCCGGGCCGCATCACCTCCCCTCCCACGATAACAGAGTTCGTGATCACCTGCTGCCGGGATACTAGGACTTGCGGGTTTTCGGAGAGGCCGCGCAAAGACCGCCGGATCTGATCTTGCACCTCTCCAACGGTTTTACCTATCACATGCAGAGATCCCGCGAAAGGCACGACGATGTCACCGTTATCATCCACGCGAATTAGCGGCAAGGCCTGTACTGAGGCCCCTGGCTCAAACGCTGGCCCTGCCATTGTCTGGACGGCATTCGCTCCAAATAGCGGAACACCAGCTTCATAAATATTAATGGCGAGGATATCACCCGGGCCCACCATGTCTGTGGGCGGCGCGGCACGATCGGGGAATATCCATCTAGTCTTTTCGGAACGCGCCGGGATGACGCTTGCGTTATTGACCTCTACTATCACGATAGACTGGCCGTCGGCGGTGGCCGACTCCTCGACTTGCGCGCCAGTGGGCCCGCTCCTGGGCAACGTGGAACAGCCCCCCAGAAGACAGGCAGCAGCAAAAACGAATAACTTTCTGTGTTGCATATATACCACGTTCTCTTGACGTCGCTTCTCTTGGTCGCGCTCTGACCGTAAGGCTCGGCTCGGGCATGGAAAGTCCATACTTCCGGCTCAAGGATTACTCGTTACCGCAAAACGAAATGTGAATAATATAAAGAGGCTGCCTCGCGCTTCTCAAAACTCAAATTACAATTTGGTGTAAACATCCAAACCTTCGGCGACGTTGTCGTATAATGTGGCATGCCCCCCGTTTATAACGACAGCTCGATTGCAATAATTTTTGACGAAATCTGTGCTATGTGACGCAAGTAGTAGCGCCTTATCCTTGCGCTTCTCAAAAAACTCCGAATGGCATTTCTTTTGAAAGTTTTTGTCACCAACCATGATAACTTCGTCGATCAAATAGCATTCGAAGTCGATCGCAAGCGTCAGCGCGAAGGCTAGCCTGGCACGCATACCGGAGGAGTAATTCTTAACCGGCATACGAAGTTGATTACCGAGTTCCGTGAACTCTTCCACAAATTCGCGCATCGCCACGTAGGGCTTATCATATATGCGCGCAATAAAGCGCGCATTGTCGTAGCCTGTCATACTCCCTTGGAACCCACCAGTGAAACCAAGAGGCCATGAACAGCTCATCTTTCGAATGACTTTACCGGACGTCGGCATTTCAACACCGCCGATCAATTTGATCAATGTGCTTTTACCGGCTCCATTCCTCCCGAGTAGAGCAATTTTATCATCTCGATTTATGGTCAAATTCACGCCTCGCAACACTGTCTTGCGAGCGTGGCCGATACGATACTCTTTATGAATGTTCTCGCAGGTAATCATTAGACGGCCAGTATCTTCCGCACGCGGCGGCATAGAATTAGACCAATTGTCAGGCAAACAAGCGAGACCGACAGCGCAAGCGTTATGTCATAATATGGCGTCACCGCCGCTCCAAAAAGGCCAGCGCGCATCAATTCCATACCGCTAACCATGGGTGACCACATCAGGTAAGATCCTGCTGTTGGACCGAGCCATGAGGTCATGTTGAAAGTTCCCGAAAATGGAATAGCGATGTATGTGCTTACAGGGACCAGCTTTTCAACCACCTCCGATACTTCCGATAGTGGGGCGAGGACCAAACTGATAGAAAGCACGAAAAGCACGTAAATCCCCCAACCTAACAGTAGAGAACTCACGTCCGCCGGCACGGGGAAAAGATCGAAGTAGCAAAGTACAGCACCAATAAAGACATAAGCCATCATCGCTCCAATAGCTTCGATGACCACACGGGTGATGACAAAGTCCAGAATCTTTATTTGCCTGTGATAGAGCAGCGCGCCATTCGCGACAAATATACACGCTGACTTGCTGAATGCATGCCGCATAAACGTCAATGGTATGTACCCGCTCGCGACGAACGCCACCACGCTGATCCCGTGGCTTTCGGGCCCTTTCATGAAAGTCCAGACAATGCCAACAAGGCCTGCAAACAACAAGGGTTCGGCCATAAGCCAAAGGAAACCAATGTTCTCACGACCAAAACGTGTCGTGAGCTCCCGAATCATCAGGGCTTTAAGGACAAGGAACTGAATCCTTAGCGCTGCTTTGAAGCGTTCCATCAATCGTCCGGAGCGTGTTCGAGAATGCCAACCACAAGCATCCATCCGACCAGATAGAGGCAAAGGCTTGCAAAAAGGACAGTTACAATCTGCTTCATCCGATTCGGGAGCATCGCTTCGTCTGGCGTGTTCGCTTCTACTATCCGCTCAAGGTAGTATTGCTGCTTCACAGCATCAGCGCGTGCCTGTTCCAAAGACGCATTCGCCGCTGTAAGCATCTGAGTCGCAAATTCCTGCTCCACAGTCAGGGCTTCATAGCCACTCAGTTTAGAGGCAATGCCTGAGGGCGTACCCACAGCCCGTCCGGACTGCGCGGCAATTTGTTGCGAGAGCGCTGCAATTCGTTGCTTCAAAGCCGGAATGGACGGGTGATTCGGCGCCGCTTTTCGGATTTCGAACAATTTAGCATTGAGTGCAGCTTGCTGGGCTATCAGACCATTGGAAACCTCGAGCACACCCAAACCCTGCTGCTGCGGATCCAATAATTCTGAGTTATTGCGATACTGGCTCAGTTCAATTCGAGCTTTGCGAACCCGCATCTGAGCTTCATTAACACGAGTCCGCGCCTCAGCAATTTCCTTCGCATTTGCTCGTTCATTCAGCCGGTTTACGAGAGCTTCACTCAGATTAAGCAGTCTTTGGTTAAGCGCCTGCGCCTCGTGTGGGTCGAAAGCCTTCACAGTAAGAACAGTTGTACCGGACTCAACGTTCGTTGCAGCACCGACCATTGACTGATAATAGCGGTAAAGAGCTTCAAAGCTATCATCGTCGAATGAGCCGGGATAGCGGCTAAGCCAATCCGCTTTCTCAGACATAAAGATGTCGCGGACGTCTATTCTCTTCGATAACGCCTGCAGCGCGTCACGTGACTGGATATAGTCGACGATTTCTCTCGCTTGATCCTGCCCGGACGACAGACCGGCTGTCTGTATGAGGCCAGACAACGCCGACGGCATCGCGCTTTGTTTTTGCCCCGAAGTTTTGACGACAAAACGCGACTCCGAGACATATACGTCCGAAGCTATCATGCCGTAATAGATACTGGCTATTAGGGTTGGGACGCCCACGAACAGCACGAACCAACGCCAGCGCTTTAAGCCTTCTATGATCTTGCGGCCCATTCCATCATCCTTAGAAGGAGATTGGACAAGGGTATTACTCTGCATATCCAAACTAAGAATTCCTCCGAACGAGAACCGGCCCAACCATAAGGTTGGGCCGGTTCTCTGGACTGGCCACCGGACCGAATGGACGCCATCGATCAGATAATCAAGATCGAACTAGCTCGATTTCGACCTAGCGCACAAGCTTCCGTCCCTCCTGCATGCCGTGAAGAATATAATGATGCACGGGGTTGACCCGTTCGGCAGCCACATCTGGGTAAAGTTTCAGATAAGCCTCTGCATCAAATAACGCGTGAGCACGTAAGGACCGCTGCTGTTGGCGTTGCACCCATGATGGGGACATAAACGCCCACCAAAAAGGTCGTCGCGACAACACCATTATAACCTCCGCCAGCCACTTTCTATGTTCGGTTTCCAGAAGATGGGATTGCTCTGCCTTATCCAAGAGCTTTATGAGCGCGGCAACTTCCTCAAATCGTTTCGAGATACTGACTTCGGCAGCATCCAACGAGTCTGCCAATTTCTTCTGTTCGGCTCGCGATTGGTTCAACGCATTCTGTAAGCCATCTATCTCGAACTTATCGCTGGAAATTTTCTCAGCTTGCTCCTGCCGAATACCTTCCAGTTCGGAAATCGACGCGCGCAATCTTTTTATTTGACGGCCGAGGGTTTCGTGCGACCGTAGTTTAGAAGCCAATTCGTCAGCACGGCGAGTTTGACGTTCCGCATTCTGTTGAGCCAACCGCCGTTCGCCAGCGAGTTGAAACACCCAAGAGTTAGCGTCATCTAGCCTATTTTGCAGGATTTCTAGTTTCTGCGCTTTGGCCCCCACATTTGCCAGTTCACTTCGCGTCTGCTCGATTTCTTCCTCGCGCTGACGCAGCGTACTTTCCAAAATGGCAATCCTCGCTTGCCGATCGGCTGCAGCCTTGCCGGAAACAGCCTCACTGTCGCTAATTTGGACCTTGAGAGTTTCGAGTTTCTCTTCGGCCGCGGCCAGGAGCTCCATGTCTTCCGTAAAATCCTTGGGATTCCGCGGACTGCGCTCACCAGGGATCCAAACGTTAGTACCGACAAATTGGGTGTGAAGTCTTTTCGCCGGCAAGCTTACGTCGCTGCCACTCCTCCGAAACACAGCAACGAAGTCGTTCCACATGTCTCCAACTCGGGGCGCCGTAAAACTCTCCACCAACGTAACATCATAGTTCTGGCTTTTCGCCCACCGCTGGAGGGCATGTCCAGAATCCGGGTAGAAACGCCAATGATCTTCCGGATATCGATGAACTTTACCGTTGGAGGGCGCATTAATGTAAAGATAACCGCCCTCACGAACGACCTTAATGAGTTCCAAAAACGTCATCCAAAACGCCGGGTCGTGTTCAAACACAGAAGACGCAATGACTAAATCGAATGATTTCTCGTCGAAAGGCAGGGGTTCACCCGGTTCAACGACAACATCAACGCTCTTGCCTTCCGACAAGTCAACGCCGACGTAAGTCCCATGGTCCGGAGCGAACTGCCGGAGAGATCCGTTTACATCGAGCGCACCGATTTCAAGAATACGCGGCTTCGGACTGTCCGCATAGATCTCAATCGCCAGGCGACCAATTTCCAACGCCGTGTCGTGCATGCCGTGCCTCAACTCTCTTTAATATCCGAAAAAAGATCGACCGAAATCGTCGGATTACCACGTCCTATCAGTCGCTGTGCCTATCGTAGTTCGCTTTACGCCGAACGCCAAGGTGTAGCGCGAAAACAGGACGAAGATTGCGCGTCAATCAGGACGAGAATGCGATTGTCGCGACACGGCAATTAGTGCCTGTTTTGATCATCGCTGGCAAGGTCACCGTTCTCACCCAGATTGTCGGGGTTTATACCCCGAAGACAGCAGCATCAACGTAGCCATCCGGTGAAAGCCACGGCGTAGCTCGGATCAGATGGCGGTCGGGCGCTGTGCTGGTTGCCAATTCCAGGGCATTAGCTGATCGAGCTGTCGGGCCGGATGCTCAGCAATGCGAGCGAGTACATCGGCGAGCCAAGCCTGCGGATCGACGTCGTTCAGCCGGGCAGTTTGGATCAAGGTGTAGAGGACGGCAGCCCGCTCGCTGCCACGATCGGAGCCGCAGAACAGCCAGGCCTTCCTGCCGAGTGGCACGCAGCGCAGCGCACGTTCGGCGGCGTTGTTAAAGGGCATAGCGGTTCTGGCGCTTCGATTCGGTAGCGCGAACTGCTCCATCGGAGTAGCTTGCTCCGTCCGGGATAGGGGCGTCGGGAGCACGAAACGGTGGCAGGCCGTCCTTACCATGAGCTGCGAGCTCGCGTTGTTACTTGGCCGCCCCTACGACTTGCCCGGCTGCGCTGCGAGCGCGGATCCGTAGATGTCGTGCAAGCCACTGGCTCCCACAGTTGGAGTGTACAACATGAAGATCATCGGAATGGATATTCATCGATCGTTCGCGCAGGTGGCGATTCTTGAGAGTGGCACGGTCATCAAACAACTTCGCGTCGATCTTACTCATGAACCGCTTGTTGCCTTCGCCAAGACCCTCAGCCTCGAGGATGAGGTCGTGATTGAGGTGACTGGGAACAGCGCCGCCGTAGAGCGACTCATGCGACCGTACGTCAAGCGTGTCGTCGTCGCGAATCCCAGGCTCGTTCGCGCTATCGCCTACGCGCGCGTTAAAACCGACAAGATCGACGCCATAACCTTGGCAAAGCTCCATGCGGCGGGCTTCATACCGGAGGTCTGGGTGGCTGACGAGGACACTCACCGCAGCCGTCGCCGTGTCGCTGAACGAGCGGGCGTGCTGGCGCAGCTCGTTCGGATCAAAGGCCGGATGAAAGCCATTCTCCACGCAAACCTGATCCCTCCCTACAAAGGCCACCTCTTCGGCAAGGCGGGACAACGATGGCTTGACAGCTTGCCGCTTCCAGAGGAGGAGTTTGGGCTGCTGCGTCGCTTGATGATAGAAATGGAGCGGATATCAACGCAGCTGGCGGAAATCCCTATGGCGCGATTATAACGACGGAGCCTGTGGCTGCGCCGGCGGTGCCGGAGCCCCAGAAGGCGCCGCGAGGTGTTTCGTCGCCGATGCCGTCAGTGCCGGAAGAACTGATCCGTCCGCATCCCGGTGCCCGCCCCGGCGCAATAGACATAGACCTGCCCAGCGGCGTTCGTCTGTCGGTGGACAGCTACGTGAACGAGAAGGCGCTGGCCCGCGTGCTGCGCGCATTCCGGCATGTCTCGTGATTTCGCTGGCTCCCGGAACGAAGGTCTACTTGGCAAGCAAGCCGGTCAGCATGAGGCTCGGCTTCGATGGGCTGGCGGCGTTGGTCCGCCCGCTGTTCGCGGTCGAGCCCTACGGCGGGCATGTCTTCCTTTTCCGCAGCAAGAGCGGCAATTACCTGAAGGCTCTGCACTGGGATGGGAGCGGGCTTTGTCTGTTCGCCAAGCGCCTGGAACGCAGCCGTTTCATCTGGCCGCCGCTCATCGAGGGCGGCGTCGTGCTGACCCCGGCGCAGTTCGCGTTGCTGATCGAAGCCATGGATTGGCGGCGCACCGTAGCCCCCGATCCGCCCCGTCTGCCGGTGCAGGTTTGACGCGACAATCGCCGCATTTCCGGGCTTTCTGCTTGGGTAGAAGGGCGGATTCTGCTATCGGGAAGCGTGTCTCCCATCGATCTCGAACTCCCTGCCGATCCTGCAGAACCGCGCTTTTGCCGAGGCGATGCGCGCACGTCTGGCGGCTTCGGAGCAGGCGCTGGAGGCCGAACGGGCGGCCCATGACGAGACCCGAGGGAAGCTCGAGAACGCCCAGAACTCGATCAAGCTGACGGCGCTGCAGATCGAGAAGTTCAAGGTCCAACTGGCCCGCCTCCGGCGCATGAAGTTTGGCCGGTCCTCGGAGCGACTTGCGCTCCAAGCCGATCAACTCGAACTGACGCTGGAGGATCTCGAGGCCGAGCATGCCCATGCCGAGTGTGTGATCGAGGGGCATGCGCCCGAAGATTCTCCGACCAAGGCTGCCCCTCGCAAGCCTCGCCGTGCACCATTGCCCGACCATCTTCGTCGCGATGAGGTTATGCACGCAGCGCCGGATGCCGACGGCTGTTCCGCCTGTGGGGGCTCGATGGGCAAGCTCGGCGAGGACGTGATCGAAGTGCTGGAATATGTCCCCGGCCGCTTCCGCGTCGTCCGTCACGTTCGACCCAAGCTTTCCTGCAACCGCTGCGATGCGATCAGTCAGGCACCAACGCCGGCGCTCCCCGTGCCGCGTGGCCGCGCTGGTCCTGGCCTGCTCGCCCACGTTATCGTTTCCAAGTTCGCCGATCATCTGCCGCTGTACCGCCAGTCACAGATCTACGCCCGTGAGGGCGTGGAGATCAGCCGCTCGACGATGGCGAACTGGCTCGGCCAGGCAAGCTGGCTGCTACAGCCGCTGGTCGATCGGATCGCCGATCACGTCATGGCCAGCATAAAGCTCCATGCCGATGACACACCCGTTCCGGTGCTGGCGCCGGGGACCGGGAAGACGGCAACTGGGCGGCTATGGGTGTACCTGCGCGATAACCGACGATGGACCCATCTGGACAAGCCGGCTGCGCTGTTCCGCTACAGTCCAGATCGCAAAGGCGAGCGACCGCGCGAGCATCTCAAAACCTTTGCGGGCTTCCTGCAGGCGGATGCCTATGCTGGGTTCGAGCGCCTATACGCGAGTGACCGCCAAGCCTGCGCCAATCACGCCCGTTGCCTGCTGGGCCCATGCCCGGCGCAAGCTGAACGATGTCTACAAGGCGGACCCGAACTCGGTCGCGCTCCAGGGGCTGCAGATGATCGGCGAGCTTTACGATGTCGAGCGGCAGATCGGGTGCGAACCGGCGGATTTCCGTCGCAAGGCTCGCAAGCTCTCAAAGCTCAAGGCGCTGGATTTCTTTGCCTGGGCTGACGATGTGCTGTCCAGGGCCTCGGCCCGGTCGCCACTGGCCGAGGCCCTGCGCTATGCCATGAAGCTGAAGCCGCAGCTGCTCATCTACACCGACAACGGCAGGCTGGAGATCGACAATAATCCGGCAGAGAATGCCCTCCGGGGTATTTGCCTCGGCCGCAAAAATTGGCTTTTCGCAGGTGCCGACTGTGGTGGCGAGCGTGCTGCTGTCATAAATTCACTGCTGGAAACGGCCCAGCTCAATGGCGTCAACCCGCAGGAATGGTTGGCCGATGTGCTCGACAGAATCGGCAAGGGCCACCCGATCAATCGGATCGACAAACTGTTGCCTTGGAACTGGACCACGCCGCAGGCGTGAACGCGCTTTTTGGGTAGTTTGCTGCCGTGGGTAAGGGAGTTGCAATGTCTCCTAGTGCTCCTTTCGCGTGAATTGCGATTTCAATTCATGGAGAACGGCGTAGACTTGAAGGGCGGGATAGGAGTGTGCAGTGAAAAACGTAGGTTTCTTGGCATTTGTAGCAATTGCGCTTAGTTTTTCTTCCCCGGCAATCGCAGTGCCACCACCTCCACCGTCGCCCGGTACACTTACAGCTGCGCAATCCGTTATTGCTTCCCTCACTAAGAAAGACTTTGACGGCTACAGCCGGGTCCTTACGGACGACTTTGTAGCTCGAAAGTCATCGGACAGTGAGCCAATCGACCGTGCGACCTGGTTGCGCGAGATGAAAGTCGCGTTCGATAACCCAGCTTTCGTCGTGACCATCACTCATGTTTTTCAGGGAGCAACAACCGTTGACGGCTAACATCGTTCACAGGTGATGCTCGTAGAGCGGGTTGGCAATTTCGGATCGCGCGATGGCGTGCCGAGCGATTGCTGCGCATACTATCTTACCGAAACACTCACACTGGACGGTGACAAAATCTCGCGGATTGATCGGTCTACATTGTTTTGGAGCGAGCTATCCATAACAGGCGGCAGAACTGATTTGCGTTGATCGAATATGGCAGCAATGAGGCCTATCCGGCCAGGCTGCATCTCTTCTCGAGCGGCGGGCACCGGACGGACGGCTATAGAGCGCAGCACTCGCCGCCCGAAATGGCGAAAACGGGTGGAGAGCCGTCGGACAGGTGTCAGCCGACAATAAGCCTTAGCCGCCAAACTTTTCGACCCTCCACCAATATGCCGCTTTAAGGTCGTCTATGCGATGGCGTGTCACGGCTTCCAGACAGGCGGGGTAAGTCGCAAGACCGCCAGTGCCGCCCTCGTAAAGATCGCGCTCAGCGGCGCATGTCTGGTCCCGATACATGAGCCAAGTGCGCTCGGCACTTTGGAGTTTTTGACGGTCGCGTCCTGCAAGAACTCCTAAGATTCGTTGATAGATGGCTTTCAGATCAGCATCCGCTTTTTGGGCAGCGAGATTGAAGCAGTTGGACTGGTCGGCACCCGTACCCGCTGACCTACAGGAAGAATCGACCGCATTCATGTGCTGCGCGTGGGCAGGCGCCCCCGCGCCAAGCGAGGCCAATATTACCACCAGTGGAAGCAGATAAGTCGAGTTCATCGCTGTTTTACTCATGCTTGCAGTGGCCGCTTATAGGCAGCGGGCCCGTAGATTGAAACAGCTGGAAGGGGCGAGGTGGAATGGCGTAAATTGGCGCTTTGGGGCGTTTCTGCCGCCAACGGTCCCGGGCGGACGCTTACGGTCGATCACCTCATCGGCAAGGCGGGGCCCACCGGATGGGTACGCATCAACAGAGATCAGAGCGTCTTTTGTATCGGTCCTTTTGTCGACCCGGTTGGTATAAACGATGTGCCGAGGTAGGACGCAATCGTGCTATATGATTTTCAGCAGACCTCCGCGCCTCCCGCGGAACAGGTGAGGATCCCCGTTAGGTGGGTTGCGGCCAAAGCTCTTCTGGACCAGCACGACAAGCGCGGCCATCCCCTTCCTCGTATCCGTGCCCGTGGCAATCCATCTGCGGGCACGCCCTAGAACCGGAGTCACGTGAGAAACGCCAAACAACGAAAGAGGTCGAGTGTATCCGCAGCTTGGCGCTGGAAGCTCCATCAAGACCGCTGTGTCTCTGATCGGCGCTGCGAATTAATCCGGCTTGGTCGAAACTTCGGCGAACTGGATCGCCAACGACGGCGCTTCAGGCGCTGCACTGATCAATATCCGTCGCCACCTACATCGACGAAACAATGACATCCGCAGCGCGGACAGCTTCTGCGATCGCCGCGCCGAGCGCCATGGACGGTTGCCCCAGCGCCAGTTTCTCACCCAAATTTCATTTTCGCCACCTTTGCGCCGGAAAAAACAGTTACCTGACAGGCTGCACATCCCCTAGTCATGTGGCAAACCTCTAAAACCACATCCGTCAGCGACGCAGGACCTTCCCCGGATGCGTACTGCTCGGCCCGCGCCAGTAGCAGACCGCCACGATCCGAGGTCAGCCGTTAGACCGTATGCCCTCGAATGTTGCACTCATTTTCTCTTGCCCGATGACTGGCAAGGAAAACCGGGGGGCCTAACCTCGCTGTCGGCCGTCGCTGCGGGGCTTTTCTATCCTGACTAAGATAGTGTCGCCAACCAAATCTCGTTACGGCTCCCCCCTTAAACGCACGTAAGCCGCCCGGTCATTCCGAATTCAGTGAATAGTAGAGGCTAGGCGATCTCTGTGCCCGATCGTTCGAACTTACAGTAACATTCTAATGTGCTCAACTTGCTTCGTAAATTCTGGAAAGGGCTTGAGATGATCCACCTGCAGGGTGGCGTACAGCGAAAAACACCGCTCAATATATTCCTTTAGCCCCATTGATCGGTAATCTCCGGCACGCCGAAACTCGTATCCGCCATTAACCCCTACGGATTCTCCGACCTCTGGGTAGACGGCGAAGACTGCGCTGTTGGCCAAATTGTCGTGGGGAATCAGGTCGGACCTATGTGGAGTCCGATCCACCGACAGCAGCAGCGCCGATGCCATGTCGTATAGCGGCTTAATACGAGGGTGGTTGTACGAATACATGAAAGAAGTAGTACGCCCCCAGTCCCGGAAGTAGGGCCGGATGTTTACGCCGACAGCATCGAAGTCCGCCAGCAAGCGATCGCGCTCTCTAGACCAGACCTCGAAATATCCGCACTGCTCGAAGAAGGCGCCGGTGAAGTACGCGATTGTGTTCGCCGCGTTGATGCCTTGAAGGTAGCAGGCGAATGCGATTGCCGAATGATAGTGGCTAATCGGACCGCTTAGCGGTTTGGCACGATTAAAGATGTAGATCAGATCAGGGTGGTAACCTCGGAACGTAATGATCGGCAGCTCAACATGCTTGCCAATTCGATCGACCTTAGCATTCGGCACCTCCTGTCTAGCAGGCGGGTAGATGAGCAACCGTTCAAAGTTGCGCATGCTCAGATTGGCCCGCCAAGGCCTTGCTTTGAACTTGCCTGGATCAAGCGGTGTGATCGCGACGTCCGGAGCTTGTGCCTGAAGGCAGTTTGCCAGACCTACCGTCTGGCAATTCGACATGACCAGCCAGCGCTCCACTTAAGTTAGTCCCTTGCCAAATTTAGAATTTTTTCATCACAAATCACTTGGCGGCTCGTCGTATAATCCTCAATCTCCCATGGCGTCGCATAACAGCTGCCGCCGTCTGCAGTATAGTTGCGCATGAAGCAACGCATCGCGTGCGCAACGCCGAGCGAATTCACTTCCCGGTGATCTGATTGGTAATAGAGACCGCCGGCAGAGCTGTTCGTGATGATTTCGTAAGACGGGAAATAGTCGACCCAGTCGTGATCTCGGATCGTCATATCCGCCGCGACGCGCAGGACGGACTTGCTGTAGGCGTTAGATGCCAGGACCGAACGATCCTCATACGTAGCGATGAGCGGCACCGGAGATACGGTCAACAAGGCCTTGGCAGTAGGGTTGATCGCGTGGAACTTGGCGAGGAAATCACGCAACGCGCAATAGGTCTCTTCGACGGAGAAATTAACAAATTCGTGACGGTTTGAATCGAATGCGCCCCCCAGCACACCTGGCGCGGCGGAGAATACGGTGCCGTCGTCGCGCGACCGCCATGCTTCGGTCAGCCCCAGCGTGAAGATGAACACGTCCGCTTGCTCGAACATCCGCCTGACACATTTAAGATGCAGAGCGCGGTCGCGTGCCACGCAGTCGGGCGTGGCAAAGCCGCCTGGTTCGACCTGCTGCCGCAGGGCGTCAACATATCTGCCGTCGGGCCGCAGCCATGCCTCAGACGAGGTACCCCGCTCACCGAACGCTTCCTCAAATAGCTGCAACAGCTGCATCGTGGTGTAGATGTTGCCGAAACGAGCTGGGAACACGCCATAGTTAGCCCTTGTCCGTTCTTCGGCCGACAGATCAGCCCGCTCCTCGGTCACTAGGTATCTGTATCCTGAGCGACGTATACGACGGGAGATATGCTGGGCAAAGCAGCTGCCAGCGGTTGCGACCGCGTCGTCCTTGCCTACGGTGAAGCGCGCGTGCGTTACCGGATCTATTAGATGTGCCTCGACAGCGGAGACCGACCGCTTCCAGAACTGGTAAGGTGGCACATCGCTATAAGGGTGCCGCAGCTCTGGATGATGCATGTTTATCCCATATGTTGCCATTACCGCGGATCCGCGCAACGGGTGCGCTAACTAGTTCGCTTCTAACCTATAAAATGGAAACTTGCACGTTTCTCGTATCACTGTGGAGCTGTTGCAAGGTAGGACGACGACACAGACGTAGGCACATAGGGTTCTAATTGGGCGCTGCGGCAAGTCAAAACGGCTGTCTATGCGCAAGCTGTCTCACAAATGCGATCACCTCATGAGCAGTAGCGGTCAGGCGCGGCTCGTCGAAGTTTACCCGGAGACGCCGATATCGACAATCTACTGTCATTCAACTTCGAAAGTGCCACCCGCCCCGCCGGAACTGCATGGCAGTGCTCAGCGTAAATTAGGAAGGCCGCCCTGCCAGCCGAGGCCGCGTGCTACGAATTGCGCACTTGAGGCCTTCGGACGGTTTACTAATACCGCAATAAGCTATCCTTCACTCGATCTCCGAGCACTCTCAACGAACGCCGGATCGGCCGCGGGCCCGTCGCTAGGCCTTTGATAAAACTTGGAAGATCCTGGCGCATGCCCGACCGGCAATCAAGAGATCGATAGATCTTCCAAAACTGTTCTGTACCAAGAACTTTCGGCATGAGAAAGGCGCCATGGTAACCGAAAGTATCCTCCGGATTCCCGTTTCGTTCCGCCGAGAATTTGTCAGCGAGAGCTTTGGGCGCAAACTTTATCCCCCGCCGCTCAAGCTCGGCCCTGTTGGTTCGACCAATTGCTACATCCTCCGGGTGATGTGCTATGAAATCTGGTTGGCGGCACGCGGCCATCAGCTGACGGCTACGCAGGGAGAAGCCGCCGTTACCTACATCATAGCCATCCTCAAATTGCGGCCACGTTGCCCCAATGTAATCGAAATCCATAAAGTCATTCCGCCACCGACCAGCGTCGAGCACATGTCCATCCCATTGAGTCAGAAGACAGTGCGAAGTCGCTATATGATCGACGAGCTCATTGAGAATAAAATACGAATATGCCCTTGACGAGGTAAGTCGGCCGATCTGTCTGCACTCGATCTCAGCATGATCTGGCGTAAACTTGGTGTGTGTGAGCAGAATACAGTTACCAAAACGAACCTGGTCAAGACTCCGTTCCAGCGCCTGGAGAGTTGCCGGAAGGTTTACAGACGTCACTGCGCAGAGTGTGATCTGAGGAAGATAGATACGTGCCACAATAGTATCACAAACGAACAACGAAGCGTTCACTGAACGGACTGAGTTGTGAATGATGATAAGGGTCTACGCTGACATCGGTTAACCAACGTTCTTTAAGAGTCGCTAATTCACTGGCTAATCTAGCGGAGCCTTTGGGATCCTTGTCTAAGCCACGTGATACAGATTCGTGATGGATGAGTGTTGCACTTGGCTCATAATATGATAGCCAGCCCATTCGATTTAACTTCATACATAAATCAACGTCATTAAATGCCACGGCAAAATGATCCTCATCAAAGCCGTTTACAGCCCAGAATCGGTCGCGTTGAACCACGAGGCAGGCGGCTGTTACTGCCGAAACAACTTGAGGTAAGGAATGTCTATGGAAATAGCCCTCTGCGTCCGGCGGAAGAAGCCTGTGAGCATGGGCTGCTCCTCCGCCAATGCCCGTGACCACTCCGGCATGTTGAATTAGGCCATTTGGATACAGCAACCGAGCACCCACAGCGCCGACTTTAGAGCGCACTGCACGAAGAGAGAGAATTTTCAGCCAATCGGGGGCAATGACCTCGATGTCATTGTTTAGCAGGCACAGGAGCGTGCCACGCGCCAGACGCGCCGCGCGATTATTGAGCCGAGAGAAGTTAAAGGGTCCTGGCATACACTCGACGCGATATCGTCTACGATTGAGCCCGGCTAGGAACGCCAGAGTCTCGGAATCATCGCTGCCATTGTCAACCACTATGACCTCCATGTTTGGATAATCAGTACGATCAAGACCTTCTAGACATTTCCTTAATAGATCACTCCTATTCCGGGTCGGAACGATAACGCTGACGGAAGGGAAGGAATGCCCTACCAATGTCGGTGCTGCGGGCATGCGTAGAGCAGGTCGGGATACGCGGTGATGAAGAATTTTAGGAACATGGAGCGGATCTTTTGCTCCATCCGCCAACGCTAATCTCCGGACAACACTGCCTGCAACGTCCCCATCCTTAGAACTAACCAGCACGTCCCATTTACATTTGAAGAAGGATGCTCCTGTAAGGTAGTCGAGGTGACGAAAGAGTTCCTTATTCCATTCGGGTTTGAAGTGTGGCTTTCGTCGCTGCCCAGTGTCGACTATAAGGTCATCGTCGGAATAAATGATTTCGGCCGACGTATTTGCAGCGAGAGCCCGATAGAAATTTCCGGCCCCGGGGGCTAAAATGTCACCAGCCTGCATTTCCATGAACCAAGGCTGTCCGCTTTCGTCGCGGGCTTCAGCTTCAGCTACTTCCGGCAAGCCCCCACTAGGCAAAACGTGTGCCTGGACGTTTTCGGACGCGAGACTGAAGAGCGTTCGCTCGAGCGATCTGCTGCAGCTTCCCTGTTCGACCAAGGCCACGAGAGAAGGAAAGCCAGATGTCACGACGTCTTCATCTAACGATTCTTCGGTTGTTTGCCAAAGACCATAACTCAAGCTTGATTGGCCGAGCAAAGGTGCGAAATGAGCTCTCGCCCTAACCCTCTTCCCAATTAAGCGCCACCAAGATGCGCCTAAATATTCAATCGGAGCCAGACGGAAGGCATCCAGATGCACGATGAGCCGGAGCCATCGGTATCGCCAAATACGAGAAAAAAGCTCAAAACGTTCTGTCGGCATGTCGGAGCGCCCATACCAATTTTTACCATAGTCACAAGTGAACAATTCTAAAAGATAGAGTTGGCTCGGTCTGTCTGAACGTTCGCATCCGCCGAAGGCCCTCCGTCATTGATCGTCCCGGCCTGGGAGGGGGCATGGGGCAAGCACTAACGTTTGCAACTGGCTTCGGGATTTGCCGGGTCAATTGACGGTTTTTCAGTGCTCAGACGCGGCGACGGCGGAGTTTGGATGGTATGCGTGCGCAGGGGAGCAATTCGTCGAGGCTGGCGATGGGATGTCGATGCGAGCGAGCACATCGGCTAGCCATGCATCCAACCCACCTGGCTGCTCGACCGAAAGACCGTATGTCCTCGCTCCGCCTGAAGGGTGGCTCACCCTAAACTGTGGTTCCGGGGGTTGCCAAGACCGTCCGAGCCGATCCTCAACGCAGGAGGACGAGCCATGGAGAACCATACAGACGTGTTCATCGGAATCGATGTTACGAAATCGCGCAATGCGATCGCGATAAGGGATAACGAGCGAGGACGTACGGTCTAACGGTCTAACGCCCAACCAGGAAATGGTCCCGACTATCAGCCTTTACGTCATCTCAAACTGCGCGCGAGGGTCTCGGGATCCTGCGCGGCATCAATTCGGAATGGTGCGAGCGATCGCCCCGGAATCCCAGGCAAGGCCCGCCGCCGTAGGTACGTTTCGACATTTTTGCTAAGTGATGGCAAAGTACGCTAGGCTGTGACGGCTTGCACTTCCCTCACGATTAATCGAGTTGAACAACTTATGCGCCTGTTAGACGTACCGCGGCTGATAATTGGCCTCTCAAGCTGCCTACTTAGTCATAATGCCGCTGCCACGCACCAGACCACGCCCGATGGCCTCGTTTCCTGCGAAGTCGCGCAGCGTGTGGAAGGTAAAGATCAGGGAACCGAAATCGCATTAGTTTGGACGGGCGCCGCGACGGCCATTGGCAGCGCGACCGATGACAAAGGGAATATTTTCGCAGCCTATTACGCGCCAGACCGCAATTTGACTATTGCCCGGTTTGACTTGAAATCACGTCAGGTTTGCCGGCGAAAGCTAGATTCCTTTTTCCAAGGATGGGATGGCCACAACGAGACAACACTCGTTCTACCTCCAGATGGATCGTTGCATCTTGCCGGGAATATGCACGCGAGCCCCCTCGTGTATGCCTCGGGCAGAGCCGATGACCTTCGCACACTACGACTGACTGATATGACGGGACGGGATGAGAAATCAGTGACCTATCCGCATTTCATGTTTAATGGCCAGCGGCAGCTTCTATTCCTATACCGCGACGGCGCATCCGGAGCCGGCCGGTGGCTAGTCAATCAATGGAACGGGCAAACTTGGAAGCGGATCGCGGGCATCTTTGATGGTGCAGACTCGCATGGGCCAGTAAGCGCTTATCCCACTAATTTCGTCAAGGGAGCCGAAGGCAACTATCATGTCGCCGTGGTCTGGCGCCGCACATGGGATGTCGCAACGAATTTCCGACTGACCTATGCTTCGACCAAGGACTTCAAACATTGGAAGGTTAACGGTAAAACAATTGTCGGACCGCTGCGACCTGAAATGATGGAAGCAGTAGATTCCGCAGGTGAAAACAACGGCTTGGTCAATGACGCCAAGCTCGTCGTCCTCCCGGGTGGCGAGCCTCTCATATTTTACACGCGGTATCAGGCCGACGGTCGGAACGCTATTTTCATAGCGCGGCGAACGCAAATGCGGTGGAACAGCAAATCGATCTCCGTCGCCCATGCACGAAAAGAAATTGTCGGGGGTGGTTCCCTTCCTGATTTGCCCACCGTTAACCCAAGCGTCAGCCGTGACGGTCAAGTTGACGTCCGGATTGCCTTCGGAACAGATATCCGCAACTTTCGCTTAGATCCTTGGACGTTGAAAGAAGTGCCCTATCGGGCTCTGCCCGATTCCCACTCTGTACAAGCCATTGCGCTGCGTAATCAGGCCGAGGGGATGACAAACGTAATTGTACCGAAAAGTGTCGTTCGAAGGAACGGCGTGGATGGACCTGTCGTCGGTACACTTCGATGGTTTGTTCAAAAAGCGAATGCCGATAAACCTTGGGATTGCACCCAAAGTGCGCCGCGAGCGTGTCATCCCCATCCATCCCCGCTGCTCTGGTTCAGTCGAACTGCGGAAGATAGCGATTAACCGCTTTCTTCCGCAATCACGTCACGCCAATCCCTCGTAAAGCGCGCGCAGGTAAGCCCGCCCATACCGCTCCGACGGCTCAAGAACGGCGCCTTCTGCCCATTCATTCCACGCGTTCACGAACAATAGCGGCGCAGGGAGCTTCCCTTCTTTAAATTTGTCTACCGCTTTCACCGAGGCATTCGCCGTCCACTTAGCGAACTTGTTCGGCGTAGATCCGATCAAAATATTGGCGCTCCGTGCGCGACGTGGTGAATTGTCCCAGGCTGGGCAGACACCCGGCGCGAGCGCATCATACACATCCATTGCTTCAATACTTTGTTCTACAACTAGATCGTAGCTTTCCAGGTGATCAGCTGTGTTTTCGCGTGCGCCAGGCACAAGGTTTCGATTTAGCAGGGTTCGTTTAGAAACTCGGGGAGTGCGATGAGGCGGAAACTGAACAATAAAATCTACCAAGGCTTCCCACTCGTCACGAAATTCGTTGTTCCAAGTAGTACCAATCATCGGATCGACCGAAAGGCTTTCTCTTACCAGCGCCCGAATGCGATCAATTGCCGCTTTCGCGTTGGGGAGCCGATTCAGCTGATAAATCATGAGGACCGGACGATCAGAAATCCTTATATATCGTGTGTCTGCACACGCATCGATAAGATCTTCAACAAGAAGCTTCAACGTTTCGTCGGAGTAGTCTTGCTTTAGCAATACATCGCTTGTTTGCCCATCCCATGCGCGGGTCCAGTCCTCGTTCGCCCAACAGTAAAAAAAGTTCAACTTCGCGCCCGGCACCGACAAAAGCCGATCTGTAGGCGCCGACATCAACCTCTCCCGGCCGAAACGATAGTAGTATACCGCCATTCCCGATAGTCCGTGCTTAAAAGCCAGACGAGCCTGAGCGGCAAGAGTTTCAGGGGTTCGCAAATCGTAGAAACCGAGTTCTCCCGGCAGAAGGGGCTGAATATGCTCATCGAACCGAGGTTTTGCCTTGACGACATTACGCCACTCAGTGAAGCCTGCCCCCCACACTGTATCATTGAATGAAAAGCTGTGAAATTGAGGAAGATATAGGCCGATAGCCTTTGCTTTTGGTTGCATGCGGCATGTCTGGCTTTTAAACCATCTACGCGCCATTTCCAGCGCCGGATGGCATTTCATTTCCTCAACAATCTTACCTAACCGTTCCTTTCCGTACCTCTCAACGAGCACGTTCCAGCCCTGTTGGCTCAGAACCTTTCTTCGCTCATGATTAAAACTTTTTGACTTTGCATGATATACATATGTTGAGAGAGTAAATCCGCAGGTCATTCCCGCTTCGCCAGCACGAAAGCAGTAATCATTTTCTTCGCCATACCCCTGCGGGAAAGCAGCTTCATCGAGATAGCCGATGGCATCAATGACTTTTCGCTTTATGGCAAAGCAGAAGCCATTTACGACAGAACATCGGTAAACCGGCTTTGCCGGAAGGCGTCCGCATATTTCTGCTAGCTCATCAATGCACATTCCCTCGGGGACACGATTGATCGCAAGATCTCCAGAAGCCTGCAGCGTCTCGGGCACAGACTGCCAACTCGCTGCATTCGACAAAGGACCGACGATGCCAACGTCCGGATCGGCCTCTCCAGCATCGACCAAAGAACCAACCCAACCTTGCGGTACAATTGTGTCGCTGTTGAGTAGAACGACGTAATCTCCATCAGACGCACGTAACCCGGCATTTGCAGCCTTAGTGTAGCCTTTTGCTTCTTCATGCCGAACATGCAGATCCGAGGGGTTTTTTTGTAGATGACGGGCCACAACCGCTTGGGTCGGGCTAGCGGACCCATCATCCACAATTACAATTCGGGTTCGCCCATCGCGATTTAAGGCGAGTGCCCTGAGACAACGGGCTACATCATCGGGACTATTATGTACGCAAACGACCACGTCGACCCGAAGAGAATTGCTGAGATGGCGATCCTCGTCCGGAGCTACGTGCCGACTGAACCATAAGTTGGACAGGCGTGCCCGCATGTCTAACCCGGGATGAGATTTGCCCCCATGAGAGAAGTACGCAAAGCGGGGATCCGCTCTTGCTGACAGGCCATTGGTGATAAGCGAAACTTTCTTCGCCCCCACTTTCCAACAAGAATAATCGAAGCTCAGCTGATCCCGACGACTGCCCTGTTTAATTTCGCTCCACCACACGTCGAGAGCTGCCCGCGTTTCACTCCGACGCAAATCCATTACGAGGAAATTAGTCTCAGTAAGTCCCTGATCGTCTTCGAATCCCTGTTTACGGTACCGTTCGTACTGAGCATTCATAACCCTTGGGTCATCGAGGCCAACCCTGCAAAGCATTGCCAACTCATCCGACACTTTGCTTCGATAGGGATGGGGAATGACGCCGAAGGCCGCATTGTTTTCGATAACCTTGGCTATAAGTCCGGAAACGTCACCGGACAGAGCGATATTACCATCAATCCAAACCGCAATATCAACGTCATCGAATATGTCGTGCGGCTGCGACTTATGCCGCCGTGCCGCTTTAACCGGATGAGGATCCGAAAGCGCGAGCGGACGGATGGTCCACTGGGCCAGTTCGCTCTCGCTTTCCAAGTCCGAATAGAAGTGGTAATCCGCCCCCTCGACGAACGCCTCAAATGGCAGTGGCTCATCATAGCCGCCAGTCGAGCACGTGTAGAAACGGATGCGCAGCCCCTGTAAGGCTGGCGCCGAGTAGACCGGGGCCGGGACTCTGCCGCCTCGCCGCACGCGTTCGAGCATCTCGGACCTATATATGCATCCGTCATCGAGATACGAGCGTCCGAGGGAATGGGGCTTCGTCGCCATCACTTGCTTAAACGTAAATCCTCGGCGATCGGCTATCAAAACGAAAAGTCTCTCAATTGCATGTGCTAGGGTTCCGTCGACTTGCCCCTGCTCAACTTCAAAATCTTCTAACTTAAAACCTCCCTCCAACAACGGGCGGATTGCCTCAACCCTAGCGAGGAAGAAGGATCCTGCGGGGAATGGCAAAAGGTCGCCTTCGACAAGGTTCTGCCCGGAACACAGACGCCTCAATTCTGCATCGGCGCGTGAGAGATTTGCGCCCCATTTGATCTGCCCTTTTACGCTGTCGTGATAAATCGGAAAGATTAAACCAAGATCCTTTTGGCTGGCAAAAAGATTCAAGACTTGCGAGGTATAATCCGCAGAATGGAACAGGTGATGGCCCAAATGTGTGCCCCAGTCCCGCTTTCCTACGGTGTGATCGCTTTTCTTTGAATGAAAATGGACAACATAATCGTACTTAGCGATCCTCGGGCCGAAGCCGACAACCAAGGGCGCAATGTCCCGTCCTCGGTTCGGATGGACTTCTACCGCTGACCGGTTCAGCGATGCGATATCATCGAAAACGTCTTGCAACAGAAGCTGGATTTCCTCGGTTGCAACGCTGACATAAAGGTCAAACGGTACAGGAATTGAGGACAACCAGCATTTGATTTCGGCGAGCATATCTACGTAGAACAGATGTACATGAACCGCCAGCGTACCTTCGAACGCAATGTCAGATATAGAGCCCGGATGTAACTCTACGGCCGGTCCATTCGCTTGCGATCTGTGCTCCGTGTGGAATTCGAAAGCGGGGGCTGGGTGAGATCGCGATCGATTGGGCATCACCGGAGAATTGATGTCAGATCGTGCTGCTAAGCCGGTATCGACACGCGTAGCTTCCTCCATCAGGAGACCGAGGACGTCATCTGTGCTGCGCAGTTTTTGCACATCGAAGGTCGGCGAAGGCCTACGCAAGAGGCGCGCTCCGAACGCGATGAAATGTTCAAGCGGATCCATTTCAAGCATGGTCACGTCGGTGTATTCGGAACGGTACCAATCAGGATCAAAAAGCTTGCGTTCCAGGAGAATTTGTCTGGATTTCTCGTCAATTGATCTATTCATCGAAGCCCTGCAAAAATTAAATGTGATCGTCTATTGACGGCAATAGTGGTCTAAAATTTTGTTGTGTAAACTTCACGATCCAAATCGAGCTTTTCATGAAACCAAGGGTCTCTGCGCCCGTTTACTAACCAACGCTGCTGCAACACTGAAAGCTCGGCCATATATCTAGAAAGTTGCTCAGGCGCCATATCGTTGGCCCGCGATTTACTTTCATGATGAATTAGCTTTGCCGAAGAAACATATATATTTTTAAGACCAGCGCTGATTAATTTAAGGCAGAGATCGACGTCATTATAAGCTATCGCGAGTCCTTCTTCATCGAAGCCTCGGACCGATAAAAAGTTAGATTTTTTAACTACCATGCAAGCAG
This sequence comes from Novosphingobium sp. PhB55, assembly GCF_004368805.1. Classification (NCBI taxonomy): domain Bacteria; kingdom Pseudomonadati; phylum Pseudomonadota; class Alphaproteobacteria; order Sphingomonadales; family Sphingomonadaceae; genus Novosphingobium; species Novosphingobium sp. PhB55. Next base: position 24,296 of record NZ_SODQ01000014.1, read on the forward strand.
CCGTGACCCCACTTACCCTTCTTGTCACTAGAGAATGGCCGAAATACCCCGGGGCGTTATCTTGATCCCCCCTATGAGCATGGCCCGCCGCGTTACCCATTCCAACCACCACGCCGGCGTGCTGAATTGTGCCATCGGGATAGAGAAGTTTAGCCCCCACCGCCCCGACTTCGGGCCGGGCCGCATACCCTATAAGTGAGCTTAACCACCGACCGTCGATAATTTCAACATCGTTATTTAAAAAACATAGAAACTCGCCGCCAGCCTTTTCCGCAGCAAAGTTGTTTATTTTCGAGTAATTAAATTCGTGAGGCCAATTAATTAATGATATCTTTGAGTTTTGGCGAATTTCATCTAAGTAATCCAAAGTTTCAGGATCGGTACTTCCGTTGTCAACTACGATGATCTCAAAATTGAGGTAGTCAGTGTTGCTTAAAATACCATCGATGCATGTTCGCAAGACAGTAAGGTGGTCGCGAGTAGGAACAATGACGCTGACCAAGGGCTCCGGCTTCGGAACATCGTAGGTTATTGATAAGATGCCATATTGTCGTTCAGCAATCGTTGCCGGACAAGAGCATAAGTCCAAATATCGTCGAACGGCACGCTCTCTACAGGTGTTACTGTATCGCCATGCGCCGGCCGGTGTCATAACAGTTAGACGTGGCACGTGTTGCACAGCGACATCGGCGAGCATCGCCAGTTCCAAGACTAGCGAAAAAACGCTTTCTAGCGGCCTTGTCGTATTGACCATCCACGTTATGGCGGATTTTACCGGCAAGGCGCATGATCGAGAGATGTAGTCCTGCTCGAGGAACATTTCCGGATCCCACGGTGGCTTGAGCCAAGGGTTTCGTGCCGCCAGGAATTTCGTTTGTTCGGTTTGGTCTCCGTAAACGATCATGGGTCGCTCGGACGACGCCGCCAAAGATTGAGCGGCGTAGGCCGCGAGGGCAAAACACGATAGTCGACTGCTCTCTTCGAGCGGCACAAGGTGGTCGATTTTGTCATGATGTGCTGCCTGGAGCGCCGCCAACAAACCAGTCATCCGATCGCCGTATGCTCCACCGACAAGAAAAATCCGGCTATCACGGAACATGTTTTTCAGCTGCCCGTCATGAGAAGTCAGATAAAGGCTCCAGTCTTCTCTACTCTGGCGCAAAACTGAGCGGATCGCGGCGCTTATGTCAGCAGGCGCGCTTTCAGCCGCCAAATGGATATGGACCGCAATGCGATATGCTGTCCCTTCTGGTTCATGATTACGTAAAAACTCCATGTCCTTCCGACCGCTAATCCGCTGCCATCGCGAACAAGCAAAAGGTAGACTTGAGATAGCTTCGGCGACACGGTTGCGAGCGCGGACACGCCGTCCCATGACGAACCAAAACCCTGCTGATGCTACCTTCAACGGGCAGCAGGCGATTAGGAGGAATATGATTTCAAGCTTCGGATTCATGCGGGGCTGCACTACCTTAGTTGATCTCGCGGAGCGGAAAGATTAGCAACACTGTGTTTCGCCAGCTAGCCGCTGGGCACGCGGTAGAAGAAAAATCGGCCTATACGATTTCAGCACGCCGCGAAGAGCCGGCGTGATGTTTGTTCCGATTCCTTCCAGACCGTTTTGACGCCGAAGAACAGACAAACCGTCTCACCCTCGCGCTGGCTCCGGAAAATGACGCGCGCCGAGAAGTGAGCACAATTATGAAAATAGGTCCTTTAAAAGGAGAGCCATTCACCGACAAGCTGATTTCGAAGCTTGACCATTCTTGCGGGCGGTATTTGGACCGTGTCCCAGGACGTGGTGTAGCTGAAGGCTGAGGTGGTCATCGTGATTTTCGGGTAGGTTTGGGTTGCGAAGCTCAAACCTGACGGAAGGAATCACAATGACCGATCCGATGATGCACTTGCGTTCGCTCGTAGAGAAGGTCGCGAATGCAGATATTTCTACGCGAAATGATCTCGTTTGCCGCCGAGCGGCTGATGGAGATGGAAGTCGGCAATCTGACCGGTGCCGGCCACGGCGAGAAATCTGCGACGAGGCTGGTCCAGCGCAACGTCTACCGCGAGCGCGACTGGCAAACACGAGCCGGGACAGTCGAACTGCGCATCCCCAAGCTCAGGAAGGGGAGCTACTTCCCCGGCTTACTCGAGCCCCGCCCCATGGCCGAGCGGGCGCTGACCGCGGTGATCCAGGTAGCTTATATCCAGGGCATCTCCACCCGCTCGGTTGATGACCTGGTAAAGGCGGCTGGGTATGGATGGGATCTCGAAGAGCCAGGTCAGCCGGCTGTGCGAGGAACTCGACGAGAAGGCCGGTGCCTTCCTCGAGCGCCCAATCGAAGGCGACTGGCCGTACCTATGGATCGACGCCACCTACGTGAAAGTGCGGCAGAACGGGCGCATCGTCTCGGTGGCGGTGATCGTCGCGGTGGGCGTGAACAGCAGTGGACGCCGCGAGGTGCGAGGCATGGACATTGGGCCGTCGGAAGCGGAGCCCTTCTGGACCGCCTTCCTGCGCAAGCTGACGCGCCGAGGACTGCGCGGCGTCAAGCTGGCCATCTCCGACGCGCACGAAGGCGTCAAGGCAGCTGTTTCCAAGCTGCTCTGTGCCACGTGGCAGCACTGCCGGGTCTACTTCCTGCGCAATGCACTGGCTCATGCGGGCAAAAGCGGCCGCGGAGTTGTTTCCGCCTTCACTGCCACTGCCTTCCCACAGGAACACCGGAGGCCGCCAGCCAGCAATGGCGTGCCGTGGCCGATCAGGTCCGACCTAAATTGCCCAAACTGGCAAACCTGATGGATGACGCTGAACCCGATGTGCTGGCCTACATGACATTCCCGCGCGATCATCGCGCCAAACTACACAGCACAAACCCATCGAGCGCCTCAGCAGCGAAATCAAATGCGGCACAGAAGTCGTCGGCATTTTCCCGAATGAAGCTGCCATTACTCGTCTGATTGGCGCTATCCTCATGGAGCAGTCCGACGAATGGGCGGTTCAGCGGGCTCGATACATGACCCTAGAAACCATGGCACCGGTCAGCGACAATCCCATCACCATGCTCTCGGCTGTACCAGGCGCACGAGCGGCCTAGACTGACGCCGAAATGGTGGCTCTTCGGCTTCAGCTACACCACGCCGCGGGACACGATCGGTATTTGTATCTCGGCGAGGTCACGTATCCCTGCATTCTCATTTGATGTAGGCCTCGTAGTCGCAAGCCCTTGCGTCGTCGATCGCGATGAGATCCGCAGAGCGACATTTCAAGAGGCGTGGCTTCTTCGATCCGCGCGACATCTTGAAACTAAAATACGAGATGCTGGGGCGCGGGTCCCTCGACAAAATGCCAGTCACCGAAGGCATCCGACGAATATAGTTTCTTCCAGCCGACCTTCGCCCAGCCTTCGGATACCAACGGTCGCCCCCCAGGCATTCCGATTTGACGTTGCGCAGCGTTCCGTTCTGATTGCACACCGTTGAGATGCCTGATCTTTGGTCGGTCTGTGGCATCTATGTCGGCGGCTTGGTCAAGCAGATGCAATTGCGGCTGCGCGCATGGATTGACCATGAATTTGAGCCGGTAGGCATCGTGAACGAGCGGTCCAGGATCGCATCTGTTTACGTCGGATTATATATGGTCTGATGCCAACGCCACTGGAGTCGCTGGTGATGTGGATCGGCATGCAAAAAAGGGACTGACTCAAATTTGCACGCCGCTCCACACTCGAGACGTTGCGCATACATACAAAGCCCTGATCCGTCCCAAACCAGCGCTTTCAATCTATTGCCTCTTTTTCCGCGGAACAGAAACACCGCGCCACAGGAGGGGTCGAGTTGGAGGATGTTACGAACCAGCGCCGTGATGCCATCGAAGCCCTTGCGCATGTCGCACGGTGCCAGCGACAGATACATCTTTGCCAATGGCGGCAGCTGCGGATTCCGGGGTCATCCCGGCCACCATTCCGATTTGATCCCGGCCGGGATTCCGAGATGATGCCGGCCACCATTCCGAGCAATTCCCGGCCACCTGAGAGGGAGTGAGAAGCCCGATCGTTGGGTCCATCTTATCGGCGCAGCAGTCGGAGGATGGAGATGCCGACGAGGAGGCCGAAGATGCGCCATGTGCGCGAAGTAATGAGAATGCATCGCGAGGCTTGTGTCCCGATGCGCGAGATCGCCCGACTGACTTGCCTCGCTCGGTCTACAGTGCGCGACATGATCGTGCGCTTCGATCGCTGGGGATTGGCGTGGCCGGTTCCGTCGGAGATCGGCGACATAGATCTGGAGGGACGCTTGTATGGCGCCTCCGGCGTAAAGCCGGGACGACGCAAGCTTCCGGAGCCGGACTGGCCGGTGGTAGCGCGCGAACTGAAGCGTGAACACGTGACGCTGCAGGTGCTCTGGGAGGAGTACCAGACCGAGCATCCGGACGGATATCGCTACAGCCGGTTCTGCGATCTGTTCCGCCGATGGGAGGGCCGCTTTCCGCTGGTCATGCGCCAGAGCCATGCCGGGGGCGAGAAGCTGTTCCTCGATTACGCTGGCGATACGGTGCCGGTCGTGGTGGATCGCAGGACCGGGGAAGTCCGCGGTGCCCACATCTTCGTCGCCGTGATGGGCGGATCGAGCCTGTCGTTTTCGCTGGCGACGTGGACCGAGCAGTTTCCTGATTGGATCGCGGGCAACAATGCCGCCTTCGCCTTCTTCCGCGGCGTTCCCCAGTTGCTGGTACCCGACAATGCCAAGGTGGCGGTGATCAAGGCCTGTCACTTCGATCCTCAGGTAAACCGCGGTTACACGGACATGGCGCGGCATTACGGCACGGCGATCCTGCCGACCCGGCCGCGCAAGCCGCGGGACAAGGCCAAGGTCGAGGCTTGCGTCGGTATCGTCGAGCGCTGGTTATTGGGCCGCTTACGTGACCGGATCTTCTACAGACTCGCCGAGGTGAACGCAGCGATCGCCGAATGCCTTGCCGATCTCAATGATCGGCGGGTGCTACGCCAGTTCGGCAAGACGCGCCGCCAACTGTTCGACGAAGTCGATGCTCCGAACCTGAAGCCGCTGCCGGAAGAGCCGTGGACTCACGCCGAATGGCGACGCTGCCGCGTTGGGCTCGATTACCATATCGCGATCGATCGGCATCATTACTCCGTCCCGCGTCGCTTCGCCCGCCGCGAGGTCGAAGCTCGGTTCACTGCCAGCACGGTAGAGATCTTCCTGGGAGGCGAGCGCATCGCCGTGCACATGCGCGGCAACGGGAATGGCCGGCACACTACAGTCCCCGAGCACATGCCCTCCAGCCATCGGCGCTACGGCGAATGGACGCCGGCAAAGATCCGTGAAGAGGCGAGCCGGATCGGACCGATGCTGTCCCTGCTGATGGAGAAGGTCATCGAGGCAAAACCCCATCCGGAACAGGGCTACCGGTCATGCCTGGGCATCATCGGGCTCGAGAGACGCTTCGGTGCCCAGCGGCTCGAAGCCGCGGCGCTGCGCGCGCTGGAAATCCAGGCGCGCAATTACCCGTCGGTCAAATCGATCCTCGAGAAGGGCCTCGATCAGGTGCCCGTTCCCCAATCTCCCGAGCAAGAGCCGATCATCCACTCCAACATCCGCGGCTCAAGCTACTACAACTGAAGGAGCAAGAATGCTGAAGCATCCCACTCTGGTCCCGATCCCGTACCGACGAGCAACGACCGCCATGATGGCGCCGGGCCGCGTCGTCTCCTTCAGGATCGCCAGCTTCTCTTCGTCGCTCGAATGCCGGCGACGTTCTACCCGTACGACCGCTCCGCCATCCCGGCGAGCACTCATACGACGCTATTTTGACTCCTCGATATCCACTCGCAGTGCCTCCATGCATCATTGCGAAATTCACGCCTGTTTCGATCCCCGCAAGACCACGTTTTGTCGGGGCTTACGATCATGCTGCCCCACCCCATGCTGGACCAGATGCAGACGCTGGGGCTTGCCGGGATGGCGAGTGCCTACCGCGAACTTGCCAGGCAGGCGGGAAGCGAAGGGCTTGCCCGCGATGAATGGCTCGGGCTGATGCTTGACAGGGAGACGGGCTCAAGGCCCGTGAGCATCATTACAGGGCCAACCGGCACGGGAAAAACCTGGCTGGGTGTGCGTTCGCCCGTCAGGCAGCCCGGCTCGACTATTCGGTCCTCTACGTGCGCATGCCGCGACTATTCGAAGATCTGGCAATGGCCCGGCTCGACGGTCGCTTCCCGCGCCTGATCGACAAGCTTAGCCGCATCCAACTGCTCGTGCTCGACGATTGGGGCAGCCATGGGCTGACCGAACAGCAGCACGGCGATCTGCTTGAAATCTTTGAGGAGCGCTACAAGCGCCGCTACAGGTTTTTGCGGGTCTCCAGCTCATACCCCGTGCCCAGAGCAGGTAAGGAAGAAAATAATTTAAATGAAACTGACTCCGTGACCCAAGGCGGCGTTTACCCCTCTCAGAAAAGCGGGAGCCCACAACCTGGCTTCCCGACTTCTAACCAGCGAACTACCGATTGAAAGACATTCGCTCCAAAAGGAAGCGCAGCGCCATAGACGGCACCCCGTTACCCTTCTCTAAGTATCCGTTGAAGATAAAGACCATAGTCCGACTTGCCGAGCCGGCCGATCGCACTCTCCATCTGGGTCGCGTCGATGAAACCCTGCCGGAAAGCGATTTCCTCCGGGCTGGCGATCTTAAAACCTTGGCGTTTTTCCAGAACTCGCACGAATTCAGCTGCGTCGAGCAAACTATCGGGAGTGCCGGTATCGAGCCAAGCGTAGCCGCGGCTCATGATCTCGACTGACAGTTGTCCAAGTTCTAAGTAGACGCGGTTGACATCGGTGATCTCCAGTTCTCCCCGCGGCGAGGGCTTGAGATTCGCGGCAATGTCCACTACCTGCTCGTCGTAGAAGTACAGGCCGGTCACCGCCCAGTTGGACTGCGGCCTTTCCGGTTTTTCCTCGATCGAGAGAGCCTTCATTGCATGATCGAAGGCGACGACGCCGTACCGTTCAGGATCATTGACGTGGTAAGCGAAAACGCTGGCGCCGCTAGTGCGCGAGGACGCGTTTGCTAGCAGCTCGGGAAGGCCATGCCCGTGGTAAATATTGTCACCCAGAATCAGTGCTGAAGGTTCTGCCCCCACGAAGTTGGCACCGATGACATACGCCTGGGCCAGTCCATCGGGGCTGGGCTGCTCGGCATATTCAACGGACATACCCCATTGCGATCCGTCGCCTAGCAGCGAGCGAAAGGCAGGCAGATCACGCGGGGTAGAGATGATCAGCACCTCACGGATGCCGGCCAGCATCAACGTGCTCAGCGGATAGTAGATCATCGGCTTGTCGTAGACCGGCATGAGCTGCTTCGATGTAGAAAGCGTCATCGGATAGAGGCGAGTGCCGCTGCCGCCAGCCAGAATAATACCCTTCATTTTCGTCGTATTCCTAAATTCAGACTGTCGCGCTTTGCAGACGGGCAACGACAGTTTGCAGCGCCGTGGGCCAGTCAGGCAACGCCACGCCGTGGATCTGTGCGATCCTGCAACAGTCGAGCCGCGAGTTGGCCGGCCGGGAGGCCGGAGTGGGGTATTCGGCAGTGGTGATGCGCTTCACCTTTGCAGAGGCGCCGCCACGGGAAGCGGATACCGCGAAGATTTCTTCGGCCAAGTCCGCCCAGCTGGCTTCGCCGTTCGCGGTCATGTGGAACACACCGCGCAGGGACGCGTCATCACTTCCTGCAAGATTAGAAGCCACCGTAAGGATACCATCGGCGATATCGAGTGCGCTGGTGGGATTTCCTACTTGGTCCGCGACCACGGAGACTACGTCGCGATCGCCCGCGAGGCGCAGCATGGTCTTTACGAAGTTGCTGCCGAACGGACTATAGACCCAAGCCACGCGCACGACAGCGCTGCCTTCGGCATAGATATCCAGCACCGCCTGCTCACCTGCCAGCTTGGAAGCGCCGTAAGCTCCGGTCGGGCAGGCGGCATCGTCTTCCACGTAGGGCCGGTCCAGGCTGCCGTCGAACACGTAATCAGTGGACACATGGATCAGCGGCACGCCAAGTGTCTTCGCGACCTGTGCAACCGCCCCAGCACCGGCAGCGTTGACAGCGTGGGCCAAGTCGGCTTCGGTCTCGGCCTTGTCTACGGCTGTGTAGGCTGCAGCGGAAACGATCGCGTCGGGCGCCGCCGCTTGCAACGCGCGTATGACCGAGACGGGGTCGTTAAGATCCATTTCCGGCCGGCCCAGCGCAATTACTTCATGCCCCGTCACCTCGCCTCGTTCCAGCAAAGCAGTGACGACCTGCCCGGACTTGCCGGTTACGACGATTCTCACGCGGGAACCTTTACTGCGGAAAGCCCCAGTCTTTCGCCATTATATCGCTCACGCAGCGGTGCCCACCACCAGTCGTTTTCCAAATACCAACGCACCGTCTTCTCGATGCCGGTGTCAAAGGTTTCGGCGGCTCGCCAGCCCAGTTCGTTCTCAAGCTTGGTGGCGTCGATGGCATAGCGGGCATCGTGCCCGGGACGGTCGGTGACGAACTCAATCAGGTTCTCGCGCGGAGCGTCGCCTGGCACCAGCTCGTCGAGCACAGCACAGATACGGCGCACCACATCGATATTGCGGCGCTCATTACGACCACCGACGTTGTAAGTTTCTCCTGTCCGCCCCTTCTCGATGATTGTGTCGAGCGCGCGGGCGTGGTCATCCACATAGAGCCAGTCACGCACATTCTCGCCTTTACCGTAAACCGGTAGGGGGTTGCCAGCGAGCGCATTGAGGATCGTCAACGGGATCAGCTTCTCGGGGAAGTGGTAAGGCCCGTAATTGTTCGAGCAGTTGGACACCACGATTGGCATTCCGTATGTCCGCTCCCACGCTTTGGCGAGGTGATCCGACGCAGCCTTGGATGCCGAATAGGGCGAGCTGGGATCGTAGGGCGTTGTTTCCTCGAACAAATCATCGTCGCCCAGCGAGCCGTAGACTTCGTCAGTTGAAACGTGGAGAAAGCGGAAGGCGGCCTTCGCCTCGGCATCAAGGTCGTCCCAGTAGCCACGAGCGGCTTCCAACAGAGTGAAAGTGCCTACAACGTTGGTCTGGATGAAGTCGGCTGCACCGGTGATCGAACGGTCGACGTGGCTTTCGGCGGCCAAATGCATGATGCGGTTGGGACTAAAATCGGCGATCGCCGTATCCATCGCGGCACGATCGCAGATGTTGGCCTTGAGGAAATGGTGCGTGTTACACCCCTCCAGCGCCCGCAGCGACGCTTCGCAGCCCGCATAAGTCAAAGCGTCGACGGTGAGAACGTCGTAGTGCTTGTCGAGCACCAGATGGCGCACGAGGGCCGAGCCGATGAAGCCGGCCCCGCCGGTAACTAACACACGCATGAGGTCACTGACTCCAGGTAAAATATTCGGGAAGATCGACAAGACGCGGCTGAGCGCGATCCTTACCCGAAAGGGTCTCAGGGTCGGCGAGATCAGGCCAGATTACACCAATTGCGGGGTCATCCCAAACAAGACCCATATCGCATTCGGCGCTGTAGTAATCGGTGACCTTGTAGCAGATGACGGTGTCGGGCTCGAGTGAGCAGAACCCATGGGCAAAACCGGGGGGAACCCACAGCTGCCTACCGTTCTCCGGTGTGAGCGTTTCGCCAACCCACTGGCCGTAAGTAGGTGAACCCTTGCGAATATCTACCGCGACATCGAACAGCGCTCCGGCGGTGCAGCGCACTAGTTTGCCCTGTACGTGTGGCTCGCTCTGGAAGTGCAGACCCCGTAAGGTGCCAGCTTTCGCGCTACGGGATTCGTTATCCTGCACGAAAGCCCCGGCACCGCAAGCCCGCGCGAATACATCGGCGCGGAAAGTCTCGGCGAAATAGCCTCGCTCATCACCAATGCGACGGGGTGCAACTAACTTGATGTCGGGAATGCTGAGGGATGTAATTTCCATGGGGCTTCCTTTAGCCAGCTTTCTGTGCTCGCAAAAGCCCCGCACCAACCGACCTGTCGATTAACTGCATCATCGTAAACCATCGCCGGGGAAAGACCAAATTAGAGATTGGCACCATCTGCAGCGCGCAAGACCATCGTGAGCACCGATCCGGTTGGAACGATCAGAGCACCGCATCGTATCACCAGTCTGTTCCTCCAGTGACAGGTCAGACCAAAATGGAGCCGGCCCTAGCTGCCGTCCTGACACCGTTTAAGGCGATCGAAGCGGATCGTCAAAATGGATGGCCGAGCTGGGACCCGCAAGAATTGTCATTTTTTCGGCGCAGCGACCGTGCTTGATGAGGCGCAGGCTGTGACCTGCCCATCGGCGCCATCTCCATGTGTCCACCTCATTCTTGGTGGACCATCCCTCACACAACGTCACTCAACCGTACAGGTGCGCGGAATCTCGCGCTTACGTTTAAACCTAGGGTTTGCGGCTTGCGCAGAACAGTCGACGAAATTGCTGCTCGCAGCGCTCACGGCCGGCTGAGGTCAATCCTACCGACTTCTTCTTGCCCACGGGATTCTGGATCAATCCTCGCTTGTACAAGCGTCCCAGCGCATCCCAATCAAAGGGCTTCCAGGCTCGACAAGTCCCTGACGTCCGATCCAGGTCGTGCAGCGTCAAAAACATCAGAGCCAGGACCGCCTCATCAATCCTGTCGCTATCGATATCCTGCTCTTTCATAGGCAGCTCCTCGCGGCGCTACCGATAATCTCACATCTTGGTCCCTCACTCCACTGCGTCCGCTATCGCATGCGTACATTTATCGGCCTCAACGTGCCGTTGAAACATACGTTCGTCTCGGTGCAGGAAGAAGCGAACGGGGTCTGGGGTGGCAATTGCTCCTCCGATCGCAAACTGACAGTAGAAGTCATCCGCAAGCCTGCTTAGAATGCGGAACGCGTCGTGTTCGAGACGGGGCCTCAGGCGGTCTCTTTCTATCATGCGCTGACGCCGGAAGGCTTACCGGCGATTTGCATCGATGCTCGCCATGCCAAGGCAGCTTCGGATATAGCGACGAACAAGACTCATGCGAATGACGCAGACGAACTAGCGCATCTTGCCGAGGTGGGCTTTCACCGCGAGGCGCGGGTAAAGAGTTTTGACAGCATGCTGATTCGCACGTTGATCGCCGCGCACAGCCAGCTGCTAAAGGTGGCAACCCAGTTGTCCAACCAGGTCTACGGCCTTATGAAGACGTTCAGCCTGGTCGCTCCCAAAGGTGCGGACGTGTGTTCGAGGGCTATGTGCGTAGCCTGCTGGCGAGCAATGCCTGCAACGCCAGTGAGGATAGTGGATACGTCAACCTGGCCGACCATCCTGCCTTGAATTCAGCCCGCGAGGAACATCGGTTCCAATTCAAAAAATTAGGCGACTTTGACTCTGATCGCCCGCCTAACCCGCTCATATAGGGAGTGATGAAAAGAATATTTCGAGCCGGATCGCTCGACCAGTTCCCCCATAAAGGTGTTTGGCCGTGCTCTGCCATCCTCGATGGATACGAGCTCCCTCATTTGTAGACGGCCCACGGTTTCATCCGAAAAGGCGGGCGTGTAATAGATGCAATCTTCGAAATAATAATGCGTTACCTGCGACCAGCGGGTGAGTTTGGGATCGTTCTGACGACTGCCCCCGTGAAGCAGATTCGCACACCAAATCAAAGCCTGCCCTTTGCGTGCGATGAGATGTTCCGGCTGTACACCGAAAGCGGTGCAAAGCGCATCCCACGCCGGCCCATAAGGATCTTGCGCCGAAGCGAGGCTGCCGCCATAACCGCGCCGTCCGATCAAGCTGTTGGTCATGATCGGCCAGCGATGCGAACCGGGCAGATAGAACAGCGGCCCTGAATTCGGCCCGATATCTTCCATCGCCAGCCAAACGCCGCACATAAATCGTTCGGGTAAGCTGGAGAAATGTACCGAATCCGAATGCGCTGCCTGCTCTGTACCGACCGGGAAGTTCAATGTCTGGAACGGAAAAGCACGACGGCCATAGAGCTTTGACAGAAGATCCAATACCGCTTGGTTAGCCGCGAAGGAACGCACATCTTCATCGAATTTCCATGCATCCTGAATACGACGTTCGCCTGCGTTCTTGGTCCCTTCTGGACTATCGAAATCCACCCCATAACGCGGCGCAAGATTCGCCTTGACGCGATCAATCCGAGCTTCGACATCGCGATCCGGGAAATCGAATACAGCATAGCCGCGCTCATATAAGTCGTCTGCAATCCGCATTTCCTCAGGAGTCAGACCCATTTCGGCCTTCATCATCGGATATAACGGAGATTCAATCAGCGGCAGACCGGGGAGAAGATTTTTAATCACCGCAACTTGATAAACCGCCGAACGCTACGTTGCAATCTTCTCAAAAGCATCATCAACAAAAGTGGCGTCGTGCCGCGCAAAACCTGTTATGCTGCTATTTCCCATTCGCAACGATGTATCGCAACTTCGTAGTTCAACTCACGAACATGTTGATTGAGCCGGTGACGAAGACGCCCGCCTCTGCAAGCGGAACGCGGCTTGATCCCACGAAGCTGTTCAATTCTATCAATTGAAGCGTAACTTGGCAATTCGGTCGAAGCCAGCGAGGCGAAGGGGTATCTGAATTGTAGGGCAAAGCGGGCCTGACTCAAGCGTAGTATGTACGTGGCGAGCGGTGCGGTCTGACGAAATGATTTTTTCTTTTGCGAATGGGGGGAGTCTTGGCCTTGATTGAGGTCGCAGACATGTTGCGATTGGTTCTCGATTTGCCAGTGCGGGCGCGCGGCTTCGGCGGCCTGCTCAGCCATGGTCGAGCAGATAGTAGATGATCTAACCGGAACGTTTGACGTACCGGTAGCGGGTCGGAATGCCTAAACGATCCGTTCAACGCGAATAGACCGTGTTGAGAGGAGTTCGCCTCTTGGGAGCGGAGATGAAGGCGGCGGCATCTAACACGGTCGTTCACGCCTCATGTCGATCGTGCTCGCGCGGATTGACCGTCTGAAAGGTCGTGTCGGAGCACAACGGCGTTGCAGCGGGTCTTAGCCTGTCTTAGCAGCGGTTTCTGGTTTGCTTTGAGCCGGACGATGAGATCTATGCTTCCTGTTCCAGCGATCAAAATGGTTTTTGACCGTGGATAGCGTCAAGCACCATAACTATCCCGATCACGTCGAGTTCGGTCAACGGTACGGGGCCGCTCCGGTGACGATCGCCAGGATCGCAAACAACAACGTACAGTGCTGCTCGAAGCGCTTGCCCGGTCTCCGCCGAAGATGGGAGACCATATTGAGCCGCTAAGAACGGAATCAATGCGGTCACTGCGGTGATCTCGTCTGAACCGTGGCAGGCGCGCCACATAGATGCAGACAATCCGTCAGGTAGGAACCCTCAATTCGCTCCTTCAGCTCAAATCCTCACGAACTGCGACATGCTGACCCACGCCTGTCCACCGATTACGGCCCAACCCCGCAAAGAAGTTTCTAGCACTGATCGCCCCTTGCTGATCCCACTCCCATGCCGATATCGAGCGCTTATCTCAGTATTAGCGCCTCCGCCAGTTCCATCAGCACCGCGGCGTCGACCACTGGCGTGCCGCCTGCCCGCGGCCAGAAAGCACCGGTATAGCCAGCAACGTACCGGCCCGTAAGCGGCCGACCAAGCGCTTCGCTTCGCATCATGACGGGCGGAACCGGGTTGTCGGGCGCGGGTGACGCCACAATTTCACCATTCTGAAACATCGTAGCGGTGCATTCATGGCTGAACAGCGTACCGCGAGGATCGAGACGATCAATTGCGGACAGAAGGTCTTCGGCCGAGGATTCAAGGTCGACATCCATCCACAGGCAGAGCAGCGGAGGCGGCGTAAAGTGGCGGAGGCTGTCGGCAAAGAAGCCCTTATGGAAAGTAACTGCGTCCAGCGCGCCGAAACGCGCGACATGATCCTGCACTTCGTCGAGGCTACCGGCATATTGTCCTGCCTCATAACCAGAATCCAGCGATGGCGGCAGGCCCTCAAAGGAATCGAATACGTGCATCCGCAGGCCCAGCAGCGCGCAAGCCTGGCTCAACATAGCAGTGCTGTATCCTTTGAAGCAGCCGAACTCCGCGAAATCGCCTCTCACTCCAGAAGCTTTCAGCACATAGAGTTGGTGGATGATCGTAAAGAGTTCGTGGATAGAGTTGGGCTTGCAATGGAAATCTGCGGATCCGACCGCAGCCTTAGTGTTGGTTGCGGGAAAGTGGCGCGCAACAAAGCGGCAGTGCGCCAACATCATCACGAGAAAACGCGCGTAGTCGGCAATTACAGGAATGGCGTTCAGATCCGGCGTACGTAGCAGCCTCAGCAACCGGTCAGCGAAACGCCGTTGCCCAGCAACAGTACCGAGTGCCGCGCAGTCTTCCGGCCAGCGCGAAGCCACGGCGTCAATCACGAGGGGCGGGAAAGGGCCGGTAATGCCGCTTGCAGGAGCTTGCTTAAGTGCACGGGCAGCTTCCGCTCCGGCGATCTGCATGGTTGCAAGCGTCGCTCGCGGCCGCCAGCTGCGGCCTACCCGGGCAAGGATGCGCAGTTCGCCCAGGAAATCACCTTCGACCGCCTCACGCGGCAGATCAAACGCGAAACCGCTGGTCTCCGCCCCGGCGAGCCGGGGATGTGCATTAGCAACATCACGCCTCAGAATTGACGTGTTGCTACGGACAACGCACTTATTTCCCAGCCATGCCTCAATCTGAACGTCGCTGCCGCCTGCTGCCCATCCGGCAATGCGCCCCCCCGCCAACGCATCGATAGCACCGACAGGTCTCAGCTTGCGAACAGCCCAATTGAAAATCGGGAAACGGCTTTTGTTATCCATCTGCATTACTGATCTCTGTTCCTCATGCCTTGATGGCAAGCGCTCCTACGCCCAAGAGAGTTCATCGCCAAAAGAAAGACCCATAGACAGCCTTTTTCAACAGTTCCTACATTGCGCAAACCGCTGGCGCTAGTCGTCTCGTACAATGCACGGATCGCGCGCGGCCCGCCGGTTTATTGTGGCAGTGTAGAAATAGCTATGATCGCTTTTTTGTCGGCGATATTCCCCCTCAGAAACAGCACAGCCGTCCGCCCCCTGCGCCGAGTTGCAACAGAACGCCCTGAAGGATCGCATGGCGATCTGCGGCTGCGGAAATCCGAACACCTGAAGTTCGTAGGAGAGAGCTCCAGCCGTTTCTTGCCCCTGGCGAGCTTTTGATCACAGCACCGACACTTGAGTGGGGCAAGGTATCTGCCTGATTCGGCCTCCCCGTGCTACGCACGGCCGCGCTCTATCTCGCTGACGCTCAACCGAGCCGCCTGCGGCGTCTCGTCGGCATAGCCGTGACGATCGCTGTCGGGGCTGGACGCGCTTGCGCGTCCCGTAGCGGTCTCCGCACCTTCGGCGCGTCGGAGCTTGCCCTGCTCCTGGCTGGCGGGGGGCGTCACGGCCCCTTGGCCCCGCCATGTCGCGCCGCAAGGCGGGCTTTGCCCGCCTCCTCCATTTCATTTCGGCCCTGCGGGTGCGCCCCGCCATTCGAGGCGAGGCCTGTGGTCCGCTCCTGCCGCCCCCCGCCACTCCGGCGCCGGTCAATGGCGGTTGGAGAAGGAAGCAGGAGAAAATGAACAAGCCAGATCGCCAAAGCCTTTACGGCGAAGTCACCGCGCGGATCATTGCTGAGCTCGAAGAGGGCAGGCTTCCCTGGGTGCAGCCTTGGGACAGTTCGCGCTGTCCCTGCATGATGCCGTGCAATGCTGCATCCGGGCGGGCCTATTCGGGAATCAATATTCTCATCCTGTGGTGCGAGGCAGCGGAGCGGCAGTTCACGTCGCAGCGCTGGCTTACCTACCGGCAGGCCCTGGCGGCGGGCGGGAATGTCCGGCGGGGCGAGAAGGGCACAGTCGTGTGCTACGCGGATCGCTTCACCCCGAAGGACGAGGCCGAGAAGGCTGCAGACGGCGACCGCGAGGCGAGGACAATCGCGTTCCTGAAGCGCTTTGTGGTCTTCAACCTCGATCAGGTGGAGGGGCTGCCCGAGCGCTTGATGGCGGAACCCGGGGTGCCAGATCCGGTGTTGCAGATTGCCGGGGTGGACAGGCTGATCGCTGCCAGCGGGGCGGACTTTCGGATCGGCGGCGATGAGGCGTTCTATTCACCGGCCCGGGATTACGTGCAGGTGCCGCCGCAGGCTGCCTTCCATGAACCGATAAACTGGTTTCGCACGGCCCTTCACGAGATGGGTCATTGGGCTGGCGGAAAGGCAAGGCTGAACCGGGACATGTCCGGAAAGTTCGGCTCGGCCCAGTATGCCAGGGAGGAACTCGTTGCCGAGATGGCCGCGGCGTTCTCCTGCGCCTCGCTCGGTATCCAGCCCACCGTGCGGCATAGCGATTATCTGGGGGCGTGGCTCGAAGTCATGCGCGCGGACGAGAAGGCGATCTTCCGGGCGGCAAGCGCGGCCAGCAAGGCGGCCGATTTCCTCCTCGCCTTTGCGGAGGACGCGGCATGAGGTGGCATCTCTACAGGATCGAGCAGAGGGTCCGCGAGGCTTTCGTGCGGGATGCCTTTTCCGAGTACGAAGACCCGGAATTGCGCCGACTGGCCAGGGCGGTCTATTCGCTTCCCGGTCTGCCTTACAAGGTGTTCGCCCTCATGCGGTTCGACGGGCTCACTTACGAGCAGATCGCGGAGCGGCTGCATATCAGCCCTCAGCGGGTACAGAACGAGATGGGCCGGGCCATGACGCTTATCATCCGCTCCAAGAAGCGGCAGCAGCGCGAGGGATGGTGATGCAGTCAGGACGCGCCCGCTGTCGCGGGCGCGTCCGATCTTGCGCTTGGAACGGTGTCATTCAGGAGCGGGGCGGGAAGTCCTCGACGGTGTAGGAGATCGGGTTGTTCATCCACTCGGTCACGGCGCTCTCGCGCCAGCCGCAGCACCGTTCGGCGATACGGACCTGTGCCGGGAACGTCCCGGACTGGACCTTGCGATAGAGGGTGGCACGGGACAGGCCCGTGCGGTCGAGCACGACATTGAGGCGCAGGAATCGATCAGGGGGCATCATGTTCATGTGGCATGTCCTCCGGTTGGGGTGAGGTGGACTGGCCGGCCAGTGAGCAAGATTGGGCCAAACTGAGGCGCTTGCAAGTGCGCTGAACAGCGCGGAACGGCGCGGAACGGCGCGGAACGGCGCGGAACGGCGCGGAACGGCGCGGAACGGCGCGGAATGGCGTTGGGTGCACCGGATAGGATCTTGGGTGCACCGAATCGACCCCAAAAATATTTTCCGATCGCGAAGCCGCAATTTTGACGGATGGGTCTCATGCCGTCTCGGCCCACATAGCACCGGTCAATCCGCTGCATTTTAGGCAGCCGAATCACTCGGGCACGTGCCTTGCCCAGCCTGTGGTCTTCGCTGATCACCTGCTCCAAATAAGAAATCAGGAAGGCATGGCTCGCCGCCGCGAACGGGCATGGCCGGTGACATGCCAAACGTGATCGACGAGCCCCCCGACCAGGGACCGCACCTGATCCCCGGTGAAGCCGCCATCATCGGGATGTTTGCCGCTCATGAGGTGCCGCCGATTCCATTTCCAATAGGGCGCCAGCACCTGGACCAGCCGCGCCGTCTCGGCGCAATCGTAGCCGAACGCAGTGAGGTTGGCGTAAGCCAGCGAGCGGTCGACATTAAGGCTGATGTGCCGTGCGCACCAGCTGTCCGGAAAGCCGACATCGAGCAGATGCGAGGACAGCGCGAGTTGGACGACGATGCCGGTGGAATAAAGGAAATCGGGCCAGCCACCGGGCGTATCATGTGCCAGGCTGCCCATGAATTCCTCGGCGCGGTGATAGCGCGCGAGGCTAAGCTTGCGGCCCTCCTGCGTACGGACCAGGCGGACGGGCTCGGCGCCATAGATTTTCCACAGCGCTGCGAGCGCGGAATTGTCGTGCGGCAGGGAGTTCAGCGCCGCCGACACGGCGGCCATTTCATCGGGTGAAGTCGCAGGAACAAGATTGTTCATTTAGCACCTCCGGGTCCGCATCAGGGCGGGTTGGCGGAAGGCTGAGGACCATGCGGACCAGTCCCGAACTCCCGCACGCTAACGCGCGGGAGCCGCCGGAGCTGGTAACATGTCAGTAACATGCGCCGCCGCCTTTCACCCGAAGGTTTGGACATGCGCGACGGCACCCCGGAAAACCGTGTTTTCCGAGCTTGGATTACTGACGGGATTACCAGTCCCGGCGCTGCCCTTTGCGCAGCGCCTTGGCAGGATAACAGACGGGAATCCTTAGGCCAAGGACTGACTGGATCGCGCGAATCTGTCCGCTAATCTTGCCGCCTTGTAAGCTGTCGCGCTCGCACTTCGGTCAGAAGTGGAAGCGCATCCTGCGACGATGCGAACGATGGCCGCGATAAGGCTCGCAAGCGGTGCCATCTCTCTGCATCGAGCTCGGCGCAGTACCCCGGCCCTCCAAACCGGATCGACGCCTGGCCGGCCGCGCGCGCCGCGTCGCAATCGGCATAGAAGACCCAGCCGTTAGGGGCGGCCGAGGAGCGGCCTTCCGGCAGCAGGCGCGCCGCGGCATTGCCGATGTCACCGGCGTGCAGGCTGAGGTACCCAGCTCCCCCGCCTACAAGCCCGGCGAGCATGAACCACGAGCAGATTTTACCGACATTCGTCTGCCGCTTTCTAATGAGGCGACGCTCCCGAAACTGCCGGCCGCGCTCAATTGGAATCGCTCGAAACGGCTTGCGTTCTGACATCGCTCTTCCACCCCGCAGTTCGGCCCCTCGAGGGTGCGCGGCTGCGCGCGCAAGCGGAAGCGCCGAACCTGGTTTTGCCGCTAACTCTCTAACGGATCGCTAAAGGCCCGAACCCCGCGCCGCCGCCATAGCGTCAGCGCCTGGTCGCGATCCTCGCCGCGCAGCCTGGCTGCAGCTTCGACGAGCAGGCCGAGGATCACGGCACGGTCGTCTTCGGTCAGCTCAACCAGATCGGCTTTGACGACAAGCCCGCCGAGTTCGATGAGCTGGCGGGTGCGTTCGCGCCGCTTCACTTGCCACGCGCGGCGGTCATGCCGGGCCCGGCTCGCCAAGAGGCAATTGCGTGCTGCCCGGTTCCGCCGCAGCGCCGCGCGGCTTGTTGCCAGTTCCTGCGCCAGAGGTTTTGCCGCCTGCAGAAAAGAACGCGGCGCCGCGCCCCCGCCACGCCTCCTTCCTGGCCGTGTCGCTCGTGGTGGCAGCCTCGAGCAAGGCGCCGGCCAGCACCTCGGCGGCAAGGGCATCGGCGCCCGTTGCATTTACCAGCTCGCCGAGCTGAGTGATCCTGTGAAGTTTAAGTTGCCGTGCCTTGTCGGTAAGGGCTTTGAGCTCGGCATCATAGTCACGGGGTTTGCGCATTGTCCGTCCTTTCGTTGATGGAGGCGGACAGTTCAGTTATCGGGACTCTCATGCCCAAACAATAGCGTGAAATCTTCTGGGATTTCGTGTTCCCGAGAGCGATGAAATCGTTCGAGGGCGCGCTTATACGTCGTGCCGACGCGCTCTTTGCAGTGTAAATGGTATGCCGTCATGGCGATCTACCATTTCTCGGCCAAAGTCATTTCCCGCGCCGCCGGCTCTTCGGCCGTGGCCGCCGCCGCCTATCGCTCCGCCTCGCGGCTGCACGATGAGCGGCTTGAGCGCGACCATGATTTTTCGAACAAGGCGGGTGTCATCCACTCGGAGATCCTGCTGCCCGAGAACGCCCCCGAACAGTGGCTCGAGCGCGAGCGCCTCTGGAATGACGTCGAGGCGGCCGAGAAACGCAAGGACGCGCAGCTGTGCCGCGAGGTCGAGTTCGCCATTCCCCGCGAGCTTGACCAGGCCGAGGGCATTCGTTTGGCGCGTGACTTCGTCAGCCGTGAGTTCGTGGCGCGCGGCATGGTCGCCGATCTCAATGTGCATTGGGATATCGGCGAAGACGGCCAACCCAAGCCCCATGCCCATGTGATGCTCGGCATGCGTGAAGTGAGTGAGGAGGGTTTCGGGCCCAAGGTGCGCGAGTGGAACCGCACCGAGCTTCTCACCCATTGGCGCGAAGCCTGGGAGATCCACGTCAACCAGCGGCTGGCAGAACTCGATATCGACGCGCGGATCGATCATCGCTCGCTGGAAGCCCAAGGGATCGACCTCGAACCGCAGCACAAGATCGGCCCCGCCGCCTCGCGCATGGCGGGACAGGGGCTGGAAAGCGAGCGGCTCGAAGAGCACCACGCGATCGCGCGGTCGAACGGCGAAAAGATCCTCGCCAATCCGGCAATTGCAATCGATGCCATCACGCACTGCCAAGCGACCTTCACCACCCGTGACCTTGCCAGGTTCGTCCACCGGCACAGCGACGGCAAGGAGCAGTTCGACCAGGTGCTGGGGGCGGTTCGCTCCTCGCCCGAGCTAGTCGCGCTGGGCAAGGACGGGCGCGGCGAGGATCGTTTCACGTCGCGCGCGATGATCGAGACCGAACAGCGGCTCGAGCAAGCCACCATCAGGCTCGATGCCGGCCGGCGGCACGGCGTCAATCGCGCTATCCAGGAAAAGGCCCTCGCACGCGCCGAAGCGCGCGGCCTTGTCCTCTCAGGCGAGCAGCGCGGCGCTTTCGAGCAAGTGACCAACAACCGGGGGCTTTCCTCGGTGATCGGCTACGCCGGCACCGGCAAGAGCGCGATGCTCGGCGTGGTGCACGATGCCTGGCGCTCGGCAGGTTACGAGGTGCACGGTGCCGCGCTCTCCGGGATCGCGGCGGAGAACCTCGAAAGCGGTTCTGGAATAGCCAGCCGCACCATCGCCAGCCTGGAGCGGCAATGGGGGCAGGAGCGCGAGCTGCTGAGCGATCGCTCGGTGCTGGTCATTGATGAAGCCGGCATGGTCGGCACCCGGCAGATGGAGCGGGTGATCCGCGAGGCGGAAAAGCGCGGTGCCAAGGTCGTGCTCGTCGGCGATCCCGAGCAGCTTCAGGCGATCGAGGCAGGGGCCGCCTTCCGCAGCATTGCCGAGCGGCACGGCAGCGTCGAAATCATGGAAGTGCGCCGGCAGGGTGAGGAGTGGCAGCGTCAGGCCACGCGCGATCTGGCTACCGGGCGGACCGGCGAGGCGCTGCTAGCCTACGAGCGAGCCGGGCATGTCCATCATGCGCCGACCCGCGGTGCGGCGCGAGAGGCGCTGGTCGGGCAATGGGACCGTGATCGTCGGGCGCATCCCGAAGCCAGCCGGATCATCCTCACCCATACCAACGACGAAGTCGGCGAGCTGAACCAGGCAGCACGCGCTCGCCTGCGGCAGGCCGGCGAGCTTGGCGAGGATGTGACGCTGAAGGTCGAGCGCGGCGAGCGCAGCTTCGCGGTGGGCGACCGGATCATGTTCTTCCGCAACGAGCGCAGCATGGGCGTGAAGAACGGATCACTGGGCACACTGCGCAGTGTCTCGCCCTTCAGCATGGCGGTCATGCTCGACGACGGCCGCTCCGTCGCCTTCGATCTCAAGGACTATGCCGATGTCGATCACGGCTACGCCGCGACCATTCACAAGGCACAGGGCATGACCGTCGACCGCGTACAGGTGCTCGCGACGCCCGGGCTGGATCGCCACGGTGCCTACGTGGCGCTCTCGCGCCACCGGGCGGAGGTCGACCTGCACTATGGCAAGGACGACTTTACCGACCGCGCGAAGCTGGTGCGGACGCTGAGCCGGGATCGCTCGAAGGACATGGCCTCCGATTACGGCCCCGCCTTCGAGAAGAAGCGCGAGCCGGAACCCGCCATCGCTGTGAGGCGCGACCCCTTCGCCGGGCTCAGGCTGAAAGCGCCTGGGCAGGTTCGGCAGGCTGCGCCGCTCGAGATCGCGGTGCAGCGCTATGGGCGCGCGGCGCAGGATATCTTCAGGATGCGTGAGCAAGGGCTGAAGCCGATCGGTCTGCAGCATCAGGAGATGACCAGGGCGGCCGACAATCTCGACCGCGTGCAGGAGCACGGTGCGCGCGATCTCTATGCCGCGATCCGCAAAGAGCCTGAACTCGCCGATGAAGCCGGCAAGGGTCAGACCCGCCGCGCTATCCAGGCGATGATGGCTGAAAGCGAGATCCGCATCGCGGCCGATCTGCGCGCCGACCGCTTCGTGAACGAATGGCAGACCCAGACCCGGCAGTTCATGCGCATGCAGAAGATGGGCAACGCGCGCGGGGAAGAGCAGGCCATGGCGCGAATCGATCACCTCGCCAAGAGCCTTCACCGCGACCCTGAACTCGAGTCGCGTCTGCGCAAGCGCGGCGCCGAAATGGGCTTCGGATCCTTTGAGAAAAAATCGCTATCTCAGGAAATCCAGGGTTGGGTAGACCGCTGGCGTTCGCGCGGCCTCGGGCTTTAGGCTGGCTGGATGCCCCAGAACCAGACCCCCGAAGAGCTCGATCCTGCCGCTGCGTTTGAAGCCATGGGCCAGCGCCTGGCAGGACTAACCGCCGCGATCGACGGCCTTGCCGCCAAATTTCAGGAGGTGCACGGACGCGACTATAGCCCCGAACTGGCCAGGATCGACGCGCGGTTTGAATCCGTGCGCGGCTTTGTTGACCAGCTGATGCAGAAACCGGCGATGGCGCTGACTCCGCAAAAAATGGCGGATCAGATCGAGGCGGCGGGAAAGAACGGGCGTCAGGCAGATCATGCGGCTTGGCGGCAGGCGCAGAACGAGCTGCAAGCGACAGCCAATTCCATAGGCCGTGTCGTGGCTTCTGCCTTGGAGGAAGAGAGACAGCTAATATGGCTGCTCATTGCCGCCAGCGTTGCCCTCGTGGCGGGGACTATCCTTGGACATCTCGTTCCACCGATCATCGATCGCCGCGTGCCGGAAAGCTGGCATTGGCCGGAGCAGCGCGCGGCCGACATCCTTGGGCGGGATAAGTGGTCTGCTGGTGAGCGCCTTTTGGAGGTTTCTGATCCGGCGCGTTGGATGAGGGTAAAAGCTGCCATGGAAATAGTGGAGGACAAGAGCTCGGAGATTAAAGAGGGAGCCAACCCGAAGGCAGCGCGCCGCAAGGGCCGCAATGGCAAAGATCGTGGTCACGCGTCAAAGTGACACGAGCCGGTCTCGAAGGGACTGCCGCTTCAAACCCAAGGACATTCATCGTGCCGCGATCATTACTCAGACGACGGCTTTGCTAAGAACGCATTGCCGAGAAGAAGCGAATAGGGCCGGCGCTCGTTGACTTGCCGCCCTTAAAATGGGTCCGGCTAACGTCTGCCGCTGGGCTTTTGGCGTTAAGATGGCGCGACACGGATTGATCCACTTTGGCCGCGCAACGGCCTAAATACCTACAGGCACGAAGGCAGTACGGCGCCGAAATTCGGCAGCTTCCGGAAAGATCATGGTGCCGGCATATTAAATCAGCAGTGCCATGGCCGTTGCGAAACACAATCAGATAATCTCGATTAAAATTCTGCAATGAGGTTAATCACATTGGGATATCGTCAATTTTAATCTTGACCATTGTTCATGAATTTTGATGCCAACCAGAAATAACTGAACTTTTTAATAAATATCCAAGCTCATTCAGCTTGATTTGCAGGCCTCAAATAATAGGTGATCGCTCACCGACATTCGGCGGCACTTTTTTGGGGAATTACATTGAAAAAGCATATCGCAGCAGCGACACTCGCGCTGATCGCCTCACCGGCTTTTGCGCAAGACGTTACCACCGCAAGCGGCGTTAAGGCCGGTGTCGTGGTGGGCTACGACAGCACCAATCTCAGCTACGATGATCTGGACGAAAGCAAAGGCGGCTTTCTGTATGGCGCAACGCTTGGTTACGATTATGACACTGGTCCTGTAGTCGTAGGCGTTGAAGGCGAGATCACCGGCGCGACAACCAACCAGAGCTATGACAATCTGCTGTTTGCCGACGACCGCTGGAAGCTTTCGGCGGGCCGCGATCTCTATGTCGGCGCGCGCATCGGCTTCCATGTTTTCCCCAGCGTATTGCTTTATGCCAAGGGCGGCTACACCAATTCACGGGCCAACCTTAGCATCCGCTACGAAGGCGAGAAGTACAAAGATCACGATAATCTTGATGGTTTTCGGCTCGGCGCAGGAGCGGAAGTCGCGGTCACGCAGTCGACTTTCGCTCGTATCGAATACCGCTACAGTGACTACGGCAACTACGGCCACGATGACGTAGATAGCGGCATCGGCGTCTCCCGCCATCAGGTAGCTTTAATCAGCGGCCTCCGCTTCAAAGCCGGGCAATTAATTTGAAGCTGGGCGACGGAGAAAGCGAAATTGCAAATTCGCTCGTCCAGCTTCAGTGTCCGTGCGACGCTTTCGTTGCGCCAAATTAAGATATGCAGACTTTAGGCAAGCTTCCCCAGCAAGGAAAAGTAGCTTTCCATGTTTCAGATATTTTAAACGGCCCCAGAAAGGGTGTGAGGGCAACAAGCGTTGCTCGTGCCAAACGAAACCAAACTGCGCGGAAATTTCCGTGACCAATCTCGTTTTTTCGCGATTGCGGTTACGGAGTAGTTTTCACGAGCAGCCTGCCGGGCGGAAGGCAACGCACTCAGCTTCGGCTCAAAGTGAAGAAAAGCTTGGCTCGTTCCGAGTAACCGATGATAAATAAGCCGTTCCCGGCTGCATCAACCTATGAATCACCGACAGGCCAAATCGTCCGACCAACCTGCTTATACCACTCGATTTACTTTCTGATTAGGCTCTTAAAAAACTCCCTTCTTCCGAAGGGAGGCTTTTTCGTATGCAAGGTTGGACTGAACCTAATATCTTTTAAGAAACAAGTGATGCGCTTAGCCATCCCTGTCACATTTATCGCTCCGGCGGAGTGTCGTAAACCGTCTGTCTGCGATCCTCGTTCGGCGCCGTTCGCCCTTCTGAACGGCTCTTTTATTTTGGGCACGTTTTTTCCACACGGAAATTGAATGCGCAAGCCGATAAATACTCGATCGCTTTTGCTGGTAGCCATTGATCAACAAATTTGAAGTCAAATTTCCATTCGGCAAGCTAACACATCCACATTCCCGAAGTCTTTATTTCTAAAAAAACCATCGACCATCCGGCGGATAAAGAAGCCTAACGACCATTCACCCAAGAAAAGCTAATTCATCAGGCAAATATACGCTACCGGACATCAAAGAATTCTACTATCATATTTTTATTGTTACTCTGAATTAACACGTCTTTCCACGCATTATTTGAATAAACAAGTAAGATCTATATGCAGTATTTTACGCCGAATGAGCAGGATTGAGACCATCGCCAGATCTGTAGACTTGGTTGGGTATACTTATCGCCAGTCTACGTGCCCATATGAAAGAAGCACGCAAGCAAGATCGTTCACCTATTTTTAAGTCTCTTATGGGAAATGAAGGTCACCGAGCGCGTCAACGCAAACTCGGGGGTACATTGGAGACTTTGATGCGTTTTCTCAAGAAGCTTCGCCGTAACGAAGAGGGCGCTACCGCCATCGAATACGGGTTGATCGCCGCCCTCATCGCAGTTGCAGCTATCGCCGCCATGCAGGGGCTGGGTGATCAGCTTTCGGGCACATTCACCACCGCGACCGACAAGATGAAGGAAGGCACGGACAAGGCTGACTCCGGCAGCGGCACCACGCCTACTACTCCGACCTAATTGACTACTCTCGGACCGCCTGTTAGCGGGCGGTCCGAAACAGATTTCGCAGAAGGCGGTGTCTCCCCTTTTGCGGAGTACCCGAAGCGGCGAAGAGGTCTTAGCAGTCCCTCTTCGCCGCTTTTCTGCGCCTAACCAGTCGCGCTCACGGTTTCTGTTTCGCTGAGCAAGCCAGTCAGACGACGTCGTGCCGTCGCTGGCAACTACAGTGTAATTTTCCCCGGAATGGGGCTCTCCCGCCCGTTGGTGCAGGTCGAGAAACAAACCATCAATCTCACGGCTTCCGATTGCTCCTTGAGTGGAAGCTTCCAAGAGATTGTTGATTGGTAATCGCTGATCCGACCCGACACACGGGTGAACTCGGTAGGTAGCGTAAAGGCGCCGAGCCATGTGCACGCAGGCGCGCTGGTCATGGATCAGTGAGATGGACACCCCATCTATTGGGCATTGGGCCAGCTCGAGGCTGGCGACGGTGGTTTGATGGCGTCAGCGTCGCTTCGGCCCTCTATTTCTGCCTGATCGCGGCGTTGAGATGTCAAGTTCGTTGATCGTCACAGCAGGCCTGACGATGCGCTCCAACGCTTCATTCATATCGCGGAGGTGAACGACGTGCTAACCCAGACAGCCTGAGGCGAGTTCTTCATACGCAATGGATTGCCGAAATCGGGGCTTGCTCGACGATCACGACCAGCGCCTGCCGGTGAGCATCGTTGAGCCGCGAACGACCCCGGGCGTCTTGCCATCGAGCAGGCCGTCGGGTCCACGGGCATTGAACCGGGTCACCCAGTCCCGCACAATCTGAAGCCTGACGCGGTCAATCCGCGCCGCCGATGTATGGCTTTCGCCATCGTAAATCTCGGCCAGTGCCAGAAGGCGACGGGCCCGTTTCGTGCTCTTTGTTTTTCGTAATAATCGGTGAAGAGACTCCGTCAAAATCGTCCCCCAAGCCAATCGCTGCGCCCATCGTACTAACCCGCGCCGTTGGGCAAGATTCCCGTGACCTTGGGTTTCGGTAGTGAGTCAGCCACACCGCAGTGAACCGCCCCGGGATTGCCGGAGGCCAGTTTTCTTAAATTAGGCAGCCAGTGGGACGTCGTCCAGCATGGCGTAGTAGCGTTGCTCGGCTTCGACGGGCGGGATGTTTCCGATCGGCTCCAGCAGGCGCCTATTGTTAAACCAGTCGACCCATTCCAGCGTGGCGTATTCGACGGCTTCGAACGAGCGCCAAGGTCCTCGGCGGTGGATCACTTCAGCTTTGTAGAGGCCGTTGATCGTTTCGGCCAAAGCGTTGTCGTAGCTGTCGCCGACGCTGCCGACGGATGGCTCGATGCCGGCTTCAGCGAGACGTTCGGTGTACTTGATGGACACGTATTGCGAACCGCGGTCGCTATGATGGACCAGGCCACCTCGATGAACGGGCCGTCGGTCGTGGATAGCCTGCTCCAGCGCATCCAGCACAAAGCTGGCGTGCGCCGTCCTGCTTACGCGCCAACCCACGATTTAACGGGCGTAGGCGTCGATCACGAAGGCGACATAGACGAACCCTGCCCAGGTCGCGACATAGGTGAAGTCGGAAACCCAAAGCATGTTCGGCGCCGGAGCATGAAACTGGCGGTTGACCTGATCGAGGGGGCATGGCGCCGCCTTGTCCGAGACCGTGGTGCGCACCGGCTTGCCGCGGATCACCCCTTGCAGACCAAGATCTCGCATCAACCGCTGCAGGGTGCAGCGCGCGACATCGAAGGCCGATGCCAACGCCCGCGCCTTCGATGAGACCAAACTGGCCCGCCGTCTTGAAGCGCTCGCCGCACGTCGCCGAGCGACCGAGGAAAGCCGGGGCGAGTTGCAGGCCCGCATCGCCCGCCTCGAAGCGCAGGTGGAGAGCGACGGCGGCAAGGGTCTCGCAGAACATGCCTCCGCCGCGCGCGAAGAGGACAAAGCCGCTCGCTCGGCTCTCGTCCGCATCGGCGAGGAGGCCGAAACTCTCAAACTGCTGCGCGAGACCTTGATGGAGGCGCAGGTAGAAACTGCGCGTTCGATAACCGGTCCCGTCGCCACTCGCGCCGCTCGCCATGTCGGCCGCATCCTGCCCGGCGCAGAGCCTGCGTTCGCCGACGATCTCGGCCTTTCAGCGCTCCGCCGCGCCGGCGTGGAGGAGGCCTGCGAGCAACTGTCAAAGGGCACGCAGGAACAGCTGGCGATTCTCACTCGCCTGGCCTTCGCGGATATGCTTCTGGAGGAAGGCCGACCGGTCTCGCTGATCCTTGACGACCCGTTGGTCTATTCCGACGATGTCCGCCTCGATGCGATGACCGACCTGATCGTGGAAGCGTCGGAGCGGATGCAGGTGATCCTTCTGACCTGTCGGGAACGCGCGTTCCGTCATGTCGAAGGGAACCGGGCTCGGTTGGCCTGACACATTAACCTTTTGAAAGACTAGAGTTTTCCCGGATCGACCGAAAGCTGCGGAGGTGACAGCAAACCGTGCGATAGGTGAGCTTCCTCAAAAAGGGACGCGCGCCGCGGCAGCCGGTCACGGGTGGAAGCCCTGCAGGCCGAAGGGGTTGAGCGTCGGCCGGGCGGTGCAGGCGCTGAACGAGCGAGGCCTTCCTCAGCCTTTACGGCAAGCCCTAAAACCGGAGCCATTCACGCCGAATTCCAAAAGGATTGAGCTTCGGTCGCTACCCAGACCCCCGCTGCGACGTTTCCGTAAAACTTCCGGGTATTCGTACAGCAATCAGTCTGCCATCCACCCGTTGATGCGGCAGTCGGGCAGGTCTTGCTCCGATAGGATCGCCTCCGATTACAATTTGGAAATTGCTGGCGAAATTAACTAATTATCCTATTCATCGTTTTTAATTAAAGCGCTATTCAGGAACGGCGGCTCGAGCTGAGGGGGGTTCTGTTGAGTTTCGATGTGCGGAGCAATCCGTTTGCTCTGCTAGGCGTTTCCACGCACGCCACTCGTGACGCGATCAGTCGCGCCTTCCCTGACCGCAAGCTCGTCGTGGACACGGCAGAGCATGCTCGTCAGCTGGAAGTCGCCTGGCAATCCGTCTTCAGCTCCCGTGATCGCTTGGCCGCCGAGTTCGCATATGTGCTCGAACTTTCAGACCTGACGCGCGCGCGATGCTTTTCTCACTCGACGGCAGGAAGCCGGCGCTTATCGCCATCAGCCCAGGCCTGTCCGAGATCACTCGAGTACCGCGGCTTCCTCAACGAGCTCTTCGAGACCTATGCGATCAGGATCGCCGGCTCCGTCGATGCCTTGGCCGATCAGATTGACACCGTACTGAAAGAAATCCTGGGGCATGGCGGGTTCTAAACGCGCGCTGCTATATAGAATGTCGTGCCTGTAATTGTTCACACACTTAATGAATGCGGGCATTAAATATTGTGATTGAGATAGGGGGGATATTTTGAAGGAATTTAATGTTTATTCGAGCCCGAAGGGAAAATTGGGCGCAGTGAAGAACGGATGGTGCTGGCCCGCGTTCTTCTTCGGCTCGTTCTGGTCGCTGTGCAGCGGATTCTTTCTGGCCGCGTTGATCATGCTACCCATCGAGCTCATTCTCAATGTGGCCTCTAACGGACTTGAGAGAGGCCGCGACGCCGGCGAAATGCCCGAACCCATCGCGATGGCCGTCCTCGTTATCACCGTCATCGGGCTCGGAATCCGTCTGGTCTACGGCGCGAAGGGCAACACCTGGCGCAGAGCCCGATACCTCCGGCAAGGCTGTGAACTGCGCGGAACGGTCAGCGCGGCAAGCAAGGCGGATGCAATCGGCCAGTGCGGGACATTCGATTGAGCGTTGCCTCTTCTTACAAGGTTTCCCGACACGATCTGAAAAGCGGCAATGCGCCCAGCTGCGGCCATTCCAGGAAGGTTTGATATTCGGAATGCCGTATGACCCTCAACGCGCTCTTCAACTGCTGCGCTCAGGCACTGGAAACAACGACGCGCATTTCCGAGATGGTCAGGAAGATGCGATTCGGCACATCGTCGATGGGCTTGGCCGCCTGCTCGTCGTGCAGAAGACCGGATGGGGCAAGAGCTTCGTCTACTTCATCGCGACGAAACTGCTGCGAGAACAGGGCGGCGGCCCAGCCCTCCTCATATCGCCGCTGCTTGCGCTAATGCGCAACCAAATCGTAGCGGCCCGGCGCATGGGCGTTCGCGCTGCTACGATTAATTCAGACAATCGGGATGATTGGGAACAGGTGGCAGCCAGCGTCATCTCCGGCGAAGTCGACATTCTGCTGATTTCACCCGAACGCCTCGCCAACGAGCACTTTCGGGCCCATGTCCTTGCCCCCATCGCGGCGCGCATAGCGTTGCTAGTCGTCGATGAGGCGCACTGCATTTCCGACTGGGGCCATGATTTCCGGCCGCATTACCGCCTGCTGGAGCGGATCCTACGTGCCATGCCGCACAACATGCGCCTCCTCGCGACGACTGCCACGGCGAACGATCGCGTCATGGCCGATCTGGTCAGCGTGCTCGGGCCGAACCTCGGAGTCTCGCGCGGCGAGCTCAATCGCAGTTCGCTCGCGCTGCAGACCATCCGCATGCCCAGCCAGGCAGAGCGCCTGGCATGGCTCGCCGAAAGGCTGGAGACGCTTGAAGGGCACGGCATCATCTACGCTCTCACCGTGCGCGACGCTCATCAGGTAGCATCGTGGCTGAAGAGCCGCGGCCACGACGTGGAGGCCTATACCGGTGAAACCGGCGATCGGCGAGAAGTTCTCGAGCAGGCGCTGCTGGACAATCGCGTAAAGGCCCTGGTAGCGACCACTGCGCTGGGCATGGGTTATGATAAGCCGGACCTGGCCTTCGTCATCCACTATCAGATGCCCGGATCGGTGGTGGCCTATTATCAGCAGGTTGGCCGCGCGGGCCGAGCTCTGGATGCCGCGCATGGTGTACTCCTCAGCGGACAGGAGGAAACCGACATCACCGAGTGGTTCATCCGCAGCGCCTTCCCCACGCGTGCGGAAGTAGCCGAGGTGCTGGGTGCGCTGGAGGACGAGGAGGATGGCCTGTCGATCCCGCAGCTGTTGGGCCGCGTCAACCTGAGCAAGGGGCGGATCGAGAAGACGATGTCCCTGCTATCACTGGAGACGCCGGCGCCCGTCGTCAAGCAAGGCACGCGATGGCAGCTGACTGCCGCTGCCCTGAGCGAAAAGTTCTGGGAGCGGGCCGAACGGTTAACGGACCTGCGGCGGGCGGAGCACCGTCAGATGCAGGCATATGCGAGATTGCCGTTCGGAGAGCATATGAGATTTCTGATCGATGCCCTGGACGGCGATCCCGATGGCGTCGGCGCCCCACCGCTTGCCCCGCTCCCAACCGAGACCCGCCCGGATCTGGTGCAGGAGGCCATTGATTTCCTGCGTCGGATCAACCTGCCGATAGCTCCGCGCCTTCAATGGCCGCAGGGCGGGATGCCGAAATACGGGGTGAAAGGCTGGATCGGCGACGCTCTCATCGCACAGCCAGGACGCGCCCTGTGCGTCTGGGGTGACGCTGGCTGGGGCGCTTTGGTCCGGCGAGGCAAATATCAGGATGGTTGCTTTGCCGACGAACTAGTGGACGCCTGCGTGACGATGCTGCGCGAATGGAGCCCCCGGCCCCGCCCGACCTGGGTTTCGTGCATACCGTCGTTACGCCATCCGGACCTTGTGCCGGATTTCGCCGAGCGCCTGGCGCGGGCGCTGCAGCTGCCGTTCCATGCCGTTCTGGCCAAGGCCGATGACAGGCCCGAGCAGAAAACGATGAAGAACAGCACGCAACAGGCGCGGAATATCGACGGGTCACTGGCCCTCAATGGCCAAGCCGTGCCACAAGGGCCGTTGATCCTACTTGACGACATGGTCGATTCCCGCTGGACATTCACGGTGGCCGCATGGCTGCTGCGCCGAGCGGGCAGCGGCGCGGTGTGGCCGATGGCGCTTTCCCAGACAGGGCACGACGATTGATGCATTCCCTATCTTCCAATGCCAAAGCAATACTACTGCTGACGGGGCCCCTGCTCGCGAAGGGTGGCGGAGAGCGGGAAAAGGTGCTGTCGCTCGGCGAGTACAACAAGCTGGCCAAACGGTTGGGGGAATTGGAGCGTGAGCCGGCCGACCTGCTGCTGCCAAGCTCGGATACGCTATTGAAAGATTGCGCCAGCGTGATCGAGACCGCGCGGCTCTACGGCCTGTTAAACCGTGGCTTCTTGCTCGGGCAAGTCGTCGAGCGATGGCAGGCACAGGCGATCTGGGTCGTCAGCCGTGCCGATCCCACCTATCCACGACGACTGAAGGACCGCCTGAAGAAGGATGCGCCGCCCATACTTTATGGTTGCGGCAATGGTGCTCTGCTGGAGGCGGGAGGGCTCGCCGTTGTCGGCAGCCGAGACGCCGACAGGGATCAGGCGCTAATGGATTACACGACCGCAGCGGGAGCGCTTTGCGCCGATGCCGGCGTGCCCATCGTATCCGGCGGCGCTCGTGGCGTGGACCAGACCGCCATGGATGCGGCACTGAATGCAGGAGGCCGGTCTATCGGCATCCTATCGGGCGACCTTGAGCGAGGGGTGCTGAAGCGTGCTAATCGCGATCCCCTGATAAACGGACAGCTCGTTTTGTGCTCCCCTTTTGATCCCAGCGCAAGGTTCCAGCCTTGGGCGGCGATGGCCCGCAACAAACTGATCTACGCCTTGTCCGATGCCGCGCTGGTGATTGATGCAGATCCGGTCAGAGGGGGAACCCGGGACGGAGCTCTGGAGCAGCTCAACAAGCTGCGATTAGTCCCCGTTTATGTTCGGGTAAACGGCTCGCCTTCCGCTGGGCTAGACGCGCTGCGCAACAAGGGCGCCCGCGACTGGCCTGAGCCGCGGAATCCAGATGAACTTCAGCGTGTGTTTGATGCCAGTGCCACGCCCGAGGCCCCTTCGCCGGAACTTCCGCTGCTCCAGATGGCTGAGGATCCGCAACCGGTAGCGCCGTCCGCTGCGGACGAAGACAAGCCCCAAAGCGATCCCGTCGCCCCTCCGACGTCGAACCCGGTGATTGTCCAGCAAAGCCCTGCAGACCTGCTCTTTACCACCGTCCGCATGATAATCCTGCCCCTGCTCACTAACGTGAAGAAGGACGCAGAGATAGCGCAGGAACTCGGCGTCGAAAAAGCCCAGGCCAAGGCGTGGCTGGTCCGCCTAATGGGCGACGGTGAGATCGTGAAGAGCAGCAGACCCGCCGGATATGTGGCAGTGGCGGATCACCCCAGCCTAATCTGATCGCCCTGTTACCGCCTGTCAGTCCGCGACCCGCCCCATCGCCGGGCCGGATGAAAGCAAGGGCGCCGTTGTCAGGCAATCGGGATAGCGCGAGCAGCCCACGAAGGCATTGTAGCGGACGGGCCGGATCTTCATCCTGCCTGTCTGACAAGTCGGACAGAGTTCCTCAGCACCCATGGGCTTGTCGAGCCTGATCCGTCGCGCGGAGGTCGCAGCCTCGGCCCCCATCTGCCGGGCCCCACGATCCCGCCGGATGGTGACGTGACCGGCCCTGGCCATTTCCACAAGGAAGCGGGAGGGCGCGGACGTAGAAGTGTAAATCCTCAGCTGTCTGCGCGCTCGCGTCATCGCGACGTAGAATAGCCGCCGTTCCTCAGCCATGGGAAAGGTCTCGGGGCGAGGCATCGCGAGCTGCAGCACCGGATCATCGACCGACTGGTTAGGAAAACCGAGCCTGTCCTCCACCACGTTGAGGAGCATCACGAAGTCGGCTTCAAGCCCCTTTGCTCGGTGTACAGTACGGAACCGGATGTCGAGCAAATCCTTGAAGCGTCCGCGCCACTGCTCCAGCAGACCTGGTTCGTCGTGATTATATCGCCCGAGCAGCAGGACATCTATCCGGCGGCCGCCGGACATTTCCAATCTCCCCGACGAAGCTTGGTAATGCATGCGCTCCAGTTCCTGTTCGAGCAGTTCGCGCGCGCGATCCGGCGACGGGCACGCGGTTATGACCAGCGCCGGCCCTTCGTGTGTGTTGGTCGTCTGCACGGTCTTTTCGAACTGGCGCGGATTGGCGCTGACGAAGGCACTCGACACATCGCACAGGGCGGCCGGGCAGCGGAACGTAGTGGTGAGTTTGAGCTGCGAGGAATGCGTAAAAATCCCGGAAAATTCCGTCATCACTGAAAGGTCTGCGCCGGCGAACCGATTGATGCCTTGCCAGTCATCCCCGACGACACACAGGTGCCCGTCATCACCGGCCCGCGTCAGCAATGACTTAAGCAGCTTCACCCGGACGCGCGAACTGTCCTGGAACTCATCCGCGAGAATGATCTTGAAGGGGCTCTTATATTCGTCGGATTGAATGAGGCTGACGGCCTGGAGAAGCATGTCGTCAAAATCGATGCTTCCGGCATCCCGCAGGCGCTGCTCCCATTTTTCGGCAATCCGATCATAGAGCGAGACGAATCGTGACAAGCGAGCGGTATGGATCCCCTCTCGTCCAGCGGCGATAGCATCGTGCAATTCGGAAGAGGTAACGCCGCCTCCCTTCACGTGCTGCTGGAAGGTGCGGATCAGATCAGCAAGCTCTTGGGTACTGATAGGACCGGGGCCCTTCCCCCTGCGCTCGGGGTCGTGCCGCAGCTCCACACCACGTTCGCACAGTGCCCTCTCAAGCAAGCCAAGGTCCGCACCGCGACGCAGGCCATGGGACGTCGTCTCGAATAGCTCGGTGCCCAGACGTTCATGAAGGGCGCGCTTCCAGGCCACGCCACCAGCGTAATCGCCTTCGAAATGCACAGGCGGATTGCCCCTTGCATCGAGCGCGAAATGTTCATGATAGAGCTCGATCCCGGGATAATAGAAGTCCGGCCGATACTGCCCATGAGTTTCGGTGGCCGTATCGTGCTCGTGGGGCCGCTCATACTCGTAATCGACATGGCGATAGAACAGCCAGTCCGCGATCATCCGCTCTTCCTGGCTCTTCACGAATTCGCCTCGGGCGGTCTGAATGACACCGCGCTCTGATACTTCTTCACGCTGATCGGACAGGTCTTCAATGTCACCGATGTCTCGCCCGTAAACGGTGCGGAACACGTCCCATTCCTCGCCAAAGCCCGGCGATACCCGGCGCAGCTCATCCACGATGGCGACGATCATCGCCACTTCCTGCCGGGGGGACCCAACCCAGGAGGCCACAGACGGCTTGCGGCCCGTCGCTTTGGCGATCACCTTGCGACCGAACTCGTGGAACGTCTCGGCCGTGATGTTTGCAGAACGGTCATAGCCGCTGAGGCGAGTGCGCACCCGCTGCCCAAGCTCCTTGGCGGCGTCCCGGTTGAAGGCGAGCAGCAGGATCTGTTCGGGTTCTGCCAGCCCCGCTTCGAGAACATATCCTGCCTTTGCCACCATCGTTGACGTCTTGCCCGATCCGGCGGCGGCCACTATCTGCAGCGCATCGTCCATACAGATACAGGCATCCATCTGTTCGTCGGTCAGCGGGCTTTTCTCGATCGACTCGAAAAACTGGCTCAATCCCGCCTTCCTCTTGGCGAGAAAGGCGATATTATGGGCCGCGAACTCCCTCTGGAGGCGCGCTTCCGGACTGAGCCCGAACGCCGTCAGCGAATAGGAAGGCCAAGCATCCTCGGGCGGCGGAAACCGGGCGACGATGCGTGCTGCGCGACCACGCGGTATCCATTTGGACTTATCAACCAGTGGCTCCCACTGCGAGCGCCACTCGGTATATATGCGCTCGTGATCGACCGGTTTCTTGGGTGATGGCGAAGACGACCGGTCTCCCGAACCACTTCCGGAAGTGGAATCGCCCCCAGCTTTGGCGAGCAGCCCCAATGCTCCGAGAAGAATCCATTCGATCATGTGTGCGGTATGGATTTCATCGTAATCTGCTACTCGAACCCTAATTCTAAAGCATTTCCTAGTGTTCATACAATTATTTAGATAGGTCATTGCACCAAATTGCTAACATCGCACTACCAATGCCTGAAAAATTCACATCAAGTAATGAGGAGGAATGTGCGCCGGAACGAGCACTGATCAGAGCTCTTATGGTGTACTTCGTCTCCGTGACATTGACGGCTGTAGCAGTGCCGCCTACAAATCTGATCCGGCCCCCGTTTCGCCGGACACCCTCAGGGGGTTACAAACTGAGCCGCCCTCAGCCCAGCGGACACCTCGCCTGTTGCGCTTCATTCCCACCGCAGACTGGCCGCTCAGCAAACCCTGGGGTCGGTTCGATACACTCGGCAAAGCAGCGGTGGGCTATGGCGCAGGCCATGACCTCGTCACCGGTGACGTGTCGACGCCGAGTCGCTAGACGAGCTTTCCGCATCCCCAACACCGCAGCGCTGGAAGGCTTCCCGTCTCGCTCACGCGGCAATACCGAAGAATTCTGCGAGAACCTGTTCGAGCGGGAGGAAAATGCGATCGCGCGCTCTTCGCCAGAGGTGGCGACCTCAAAGTCCTGAGCCGAGCAGGTCCTCGTCAAGTGAAGGCACAGCCTGATTGAGCATGAAAGGCTACTTCAAGCGGTCCGTTAACCTTTTGGAAGACCGCACTTTTCCCGGATCGATTAATTCGCTCTCCCTTTGGCAAACCGGCATGGCGTCGGCGCTCTGAAATCGGCGCATGCACCGTTTGCAAATCGGAGAACGCCTTCATGAATGACATGTCCTTTCCGCCTCACACGTCCACACTCGCCTCATATCCGGAGAAGTAGGACGCTTGGCTCGAACGCGGATGGCATAACGTGCGGGTGCAAGCTTCGATCCCGACGCGCGAAGCCGGTGCGCACCACGGTCTCGGACAAGGCGGCGCCATGCCCGCTCGATCAGGTCAACCGCCAGTTTCATGCTCCGGCGCCGAACATGCTTTGGGTTTCCGACTTCACCTATGTCGCGACCTGGGCAGGGTTCGTCTATGTCGCCTTCGTGATCGACGCCTACGCCCGTTACATCGTGGGTTGGCGCGTAAGCAGGACGGCGCACGCCAGCTTTGTGCTGGATGCGCTGGAGCAGGCTATCCACGACCGACGGCCCGTTCATCGAGGTGGCCTGGTCCATCATAGCGACCGCGGTTCGCAATACGTGTCCATCAAGTACACCGAACGTCTCGCTGAAGCCGGCATCGAGCCATCCGTCGGCAGCGTCGGCGACAGCTACGACAACGCTTTGGCCGAAACGATCAACGGCCTCTACAAAGCTGAAGTGATCCACCGCCGAGGACCTTGGCGCTCGTTCGAAGCCGTCGAATACGCCACGCTGGAATGGGTCGACTGGTTTAACAATAGGCGCCTGCTGGAGCTGATCGGAAACATCCCGCCCGTCGAAGCCGAGCAACACTACTACGCCATGCTGGACGACGTCCCACTGGCTGCCTAATTTAAGAAAACTGGCCTCCGGCAATCCCGGGGCGGTTCACAGAATGGTATGAGAAATGACCCGAAGCCTTTCTGCGTAGGAATACATGATCGACCTTCGCGAGGGCCAAATTTTCGTTCGCATTCCTCGAGTCACGTCTAGTGGCCATCAATAATTGCTCTTAAAGTCGCTCTAGGGAACGAACTTTACGCGATTTGGTGGGTGAAATGACGCGTTAGGCGCCGGATGCGGCGGGCTACCGGCGATGAGTGGTCGGTCGTGAGTTCGGTGCGTGCGGATTCGCCGATAACATCACGACAGACGACTTTAGCCCGATCGCAAAGCTTTATGTTCCTCTGCAAAGAGCCTCAGTCTCATAGCCGATGATCCATTTGCAATCTGCTAAGGCCTTGAAGAAGCTGCCGGCCGCTACATTCTCGGCAAATCGAACACAAACGGCTTTTGCTTCCGGCGCTTCGAACGCTTCGATCAAAGCTCGTAACTGCTGGAGGAGCGTCTGCTGGTGCTTTTCAAGATGGATGGGATCGATATAGGCCATCATGCAGGCAAAATAGAGCTTCCGCGCGGGCGTCGTGGCCTCTTCCGGTTTCATCACTTCGCGACCGCGAAGCACAGTAGCTTCCGTTTCGACCAGGAGATCTGTGCGTGACATGGTGCGGAGGACTACCCCATTGACGATTACGGGCTCACCCTTTTTCAAAGTTAGACGAAGTGCCATGTTCTGTGCCTCATTTTCGGGTCTTCTTCCGAATATCTATAATAGGACGCGCGCAGATCTTCCGGAAACGGAACCGAGATTTTTCAGCCGGGACCGCGTTCCCGTTCAAATCTCTTTTCATTCTGTCCGGTTCGCTAGCTTTCTTTTAGTTTAGAAGTCCATCCAGTCATCCGCCGTGGCGAGCGCTTTCATAGGCTTGCGGATCGCTGCCGGCTGCATCGGCTGAGCAGGGGCGAACGAGGCTGCTGCAACCGTACGGACCGGCGCGCGCATGCCTTCGTGTCCGGTGCGGAACATGGAGGCACGATCCGAAAGCGAGGTGACCTCGCTGTTGAGGTTGCGTGCCGCGGCCGAGGTTTCCTCGACCATCGCCGCGTTCTGCTGCGTGGCTTGGTCCATCGTGCCGATCGTCGCGCTGATCTCGGTGATCGTCGAGGACTGCGCCTGGTTGTCGCTGGCGATGTCGCTCAGCAGCGAGTGCACTTCGGTGACGTCGCCCGAGATGTTCTGCAGGGCGCCGTCGACGCGCTGCACCGCTTCCACGGCAGTGCCGATGTCGGTCTGGGTGGCGGTGAGCTGTTCGCGGGCGCGCTTGGCTTCCTCTTCCGAGCGCATGGCGAGCGCCGAGACGAGATCGGCCACGACTGCGAAGCCGCGACCGGCATCGCCGGCACGCCCTGCTTCGACGGCGGCGTTCATGGCCAGCACGCGGGTCTGGAAGGCGATCTTGTCGAGACCTTCGATCACCGAGTCGATGCCCTTGGCGCTTTCGCTGACGCGGCCCATGGCCTGCACGGCCTCGTCGGCGATCTCACGGCCCGAGCCGACCACGTTCATCGCTCCATCGGCGCGCTGGACGGTGCGACCGGCGGCGGCGGCGGTGGCGCGCAGGCGTTCGTCCATCTGGGTGATGGCGGCGGAGGTTTCCTCAAGGCTGGCGGCGTTGCTCTCGGTGCGGCGGGCCAGGTCTTCCGACGCCTGGGCGATTTCGCTGGAGCCGGTGCGGATGGCCACGGCGCTTTCGGCTACGGCGCCGATCAGGTCGCGCAGGGCGCCGACGGCGGAGTTGAAGTTGCTCTTCAGTTCGCCGTAGGCGGGCGG
Organism: Novosphingobium sp. PhB55; assembly: GCF_004368805.1. Lineage (NCBI taxonomy): Bacteria > Pseudomonadati > Pseudomonadota > Alphaproteobacteria > Sphingomonadales > Sphingomonadaceae > Novosphingobium > Novosphingobium sp. PhB55. Next base: position 63,212 of record NZ_SODQ01000014.1, read on the forward strand.
GAAGTCGGCATTGATGGTCTGGGTCAGGTCGCCTTCGCTGATGGCCTGGAGGCTGGAGCGCAAGGTGGACGTGACCAGTTCCTGTTCGCGGGCACCCTTGGCGTCCACTTCGGCGCGGCTTTCGGCGGCGGCGCGGAACTGTTCGACAGCCTCGGCGATCTCACCGATTTCATCGCCGCGCTCGCGGTAGGGGACTTCGGCCTTGCCGCCTTCGGCGAGCGTCGAGGTGACCTGGGCGATGCGGCTCATCGGTGCGGCGACCGAGCGGTTGATGAGCAGCCAGATGAAGACGATGAGCGCCATCGCGCCGAGCGCCAGCGTCACGCAGAGGATCATGGCGGTCCGGGCGGTCTGGGCGCCGTCTTCGGCCTTGGCGGCAACGCGTTCTCGGGTCAGTTCGATCAGCTTGTCGGTCTGCTCGATCATGTCGTGCGAGGCCTTCTTGCCGTCGCCCTTGATGAGCGCCATGGCGCCGTCGTTGTCGCCGGCGGTGCGCAGGGCGAAGATCCGGTCGTTGACCTGGGTGAGCGCCAGGGCGCGCGTGCGCAGGTCGGCGGTTTCGGCAGCGAAGGCTTCGTCGCCGATGACCTTGTAGGCTTCGACCGACTTCAGCAGGTCCTCATCCCCGGACTTCAGGCGGTCGCGCAGGTTCTGGGCGTCGGCGGCGGAAGCGGCGTTATAGTAGCTGTAGACGATGATCCGCAGCTCCTTGACGTTGCTGATCACGTCGGTGAGCCCCGACATGCCGGCCATCCCGCGCGAGACATGCGCCTCGGCCACGGACTTCAGCTCGCGGGTCGAAAGGAAGCCGTTGATGCCGACGATGGCGATCATGATGTTGATGATCGAAAAGGCAGCCCACAATTTCTTGGGCAAACGCCAATTGTTCAGAAATTCAAGCATTTGTAGTCCAGTTCCTGCTTGGGGGGTCGGTCCCGCCGTGGGCGCGCCATTTTTATTATAGATCGACGGGCAAATCGCGGGCGTGGGAGGCGTGGAATTCCTTGCGAAACCGCCGTGAAGACGGCCTGCGTGGCTGCGGCGCTCGATGAATTGCGGCCGCGATCTCAGGAAGGCTTCCGGTGCGTCTTCGGCCTAACCCCGTTTCATGGTTCCCGAAACGACAGAAGGCCGGGATGGCGAACCATCCCGGCCTTCCAGACGACCTGTCTCCCGGCGAACCGGGAGACCATCGAACTTCCGATTAACGGAAGAGTGACAGGATCGTCTGCGGCGCCTGGTTGGCGATCGACAGAGCCTGCACGCCCAGCTGCTGCTGGACCTGAAGGGCCTGAAGCTTCGCCGATTCCTTGGCGAGGTCAGCGTCGACGAGGTTGCCCACGCCGGCAGTGACCACGTCGGTCAGCTTGCTGTTGAACGACAGCTGTCCTTCGATCTGGCGCGAAGCCGAACCGAGTTCGCTGAGGCTGGACTTGACTGCGTCGAAGAACGTGTCGAGTTTGCCCGAGAGCGTCGAGGCAGCGCCGGAGCCGGTCGCCGCAATCGTCGTGGCGTCCGTCAGATCATCATCCTCCGCAAGGTTGGCGATGAAGTCGTCCGTGGTGCCGTCGCCGAACGCGGTTTCTGCCAGGTCGGTGAACGCTTGGTTTTTGACCTGCAGCGTCTCGGTACCCGAGATCGACTGAAGAGCGCTGACCTTACCGTCGGTATCGACGGTGGTCGATGTGCCTTTCAACAGGTTGGTGCCGTTGAAGTCCGAGCCTTCGATGATCGTGTTGATCTGCTTCTTGAGAGCAGTCAGATCCTTCGAGATTGCAGTACGGCTTTCCTGGTCGAGGCCCTTGTCCGAGGCCTCCAGAGTCTTGGACTTCATCTGATTGAGGATGTCCGAGATCTGTTCGGCACCGGCGACAGCCGTGTCGGTGACGCTCTTAGCGTTGTTGAGCGAAGTGGTGACTGCGCTCAGCTTGCCGAGGTCGCCACGAAGCGTCTGGGCAACCGTGTACTTTGCCGAATCGTCCTTGGTCGAAGCGACATTGAAGCCGGTGTTGATGCGGCTCTGCACCGTGTTCATGCCCTTGTTGGTCGCATTGAGGCTCTGGAGAGCGGCCATTGCGCCAGCATTGGTGTTAACCGAAAACGCCATGTTTTCTTCCTTCTTGAATGCAAGCCCATTCTAGGGCCAGTTGGCAGAAGCTCCGCCACCCGCAGCGCCAAACTTTTTTGGCGATAAATGCATTTTAGGAAGCAGATGATGAAGCGGTCGCAGTCCGGATTTTTTTTGTTGAGATCGCTGTGGTGAGGCGCCTGACAAAATAGCGTCTCACATGGGAAATCATTCAGGTCGGCCGGGATGAAGCTATCAAGCGATATCGGAAAGAATCCCCTTATACCAAGGTGCGCTGAGGCTGACCCACGTGGGGGATTCCCAAGTCGCTGAAAATCTGATTCGACGTTGCAGGCACGTGGAGGCTTGCGATGGCGGCAGCGATTGGTGTTCGATCTGACTACACACCGGCGGATTTACGTCGGTTTGCGCGGCGAAGCGGTGATGTCGATCAGGTTCGGCGGCTGTTGGCAGTGCGCTGATACTGGACGGCGGGAGCCGGAGCGAAGCGGCAAGGTTGCTGGCGTCACGCTGCAGATCGTGCGGGACTGGGTGCTGCGGTTCAACGCGGACGGCCCCGATGGGCTGGCGACGCGCAAGGCGCCGGGGCGGGCCGCGAACCTCGCATCATCCTTGCTCATCTGTCCTGCCTCCTATCGGAGGGGTCAGTTTTCAATGACGACGGGGGCGATGCGGACGAAATCCCGGACCACCATGGAGGTAGTTCATGTTTTCCTACGCAGACAGGATCCGGGCGGTTGAGGGCGCCTGAGAGAAGCTGGCGACGGGGCATGCCCCAGCACTAGCTGGCCATCTTCAGCATTCCATGGAGTCTACCCCACCCTGGTGCAGACGAGTGGACAATCCAAACGAGACAGTGATCACCGAGTGCTTGGCGCAAGCATTGGCTGTCGGAGGCCAAGCTATACTGGCGCAGCTTCCTCAATGATCAAGTCACCCCAGCTCAAAGTCTGAGTGGGTCTGCAGTTCCTATAACATCAGCTGGCCTGTGCCTCTCGCTGAAGATAGCTTGGCGAGGAAATTTTGGTCTACGACCACAGAGATCATTTGAAATCAAGTCCAACCCGTAGATGGTGCGCCTTGATGGGGTGCTATATCTATGAATAAAAATGCTGAAACCTTTGCCGACCTTATTGAAACGTGCGACGGAATGCTGGCCGCTCATGTTTATGAGCGGATTTACAAGGTGGGCTTGCGCGGGGGAACCATCGTCGAAGTAGGCACCGCTATGGGGGCTGCTACCGTGGCACTTGCATTGGGGTTAAAGGCATCTGGCAAACCCGGTCATGTGTTCAGTTTCGATCCCATGACCGGAGGGCCGCGGAGATCAATCAATACAACGCCGGAGAGGCTAGGGCGTATCGAAGAAAATCTTTCCAGATACGGCGTCCGCGACTTCGTCACCGTTACGCCAAGAGATCTTTACGATGGTTTCAGCGCCCTCCCAAAGGACGAAAAAATCTCGGTACTGATGCTCGACGCGGACGGAAGGATTGATAGGGACCTAGCCACGCTGAGAGGCCGACTCGCGGCCGACTGCTTTTTGATCATCGACGATGTCGCGGATTTAGTGCGAGTAAAGCGGCATAACAAAACCTATCGAGTTGACAGCAAAATGAGATTGTCGTGGCTTCTTACAAACATGCTGATCGAGAAAGGTCGTCTGTCTCCAGGCGAGCGGCTCATCAACACATACTTCGGAGCGTCTATTGGTGAGGGGCCCATCATAAGCCCGGGAGAAGCACTCGAGGTTTACCGCGAACTCGTTTTCCAGTCAGCGCCCGCCAATCTTCTACAGCGCATGAAAAACTCCGCCATTCATTGGCTAGAGGCTCTTGGACCAGACATCACAGCGAAACTCCGTAAGGGGTACCGCGGGGTAAAATATCGGGACGGCCGTACTGAAAATTTAGAGCGTAAAACTATTTAAGGTCGAAGCAGAACTGGGCATGCGAATGCGCTTTATGCGACGTTAGCCTCGGGAGGCGCCCCCCGATATGGCGAGTAATGCTTCCTTGAGTTCAATTTGGCCGGGAGGACGTTTTAACTTCTACTCGCTGCGACCGTGACTCAATAGTAGTAAAGGGTGATCACATGCCGCTCCGGCTCGGCTTTCTTTTTTTGGTGCCGACTCAATTTCATTAGTTTATCAACGGTAAGCGGGTATTTCATAGCGCGGCGCTTACGGTGGCGGGGCGGCCATCATAATTGGGGCTGGACAGCACACCGCAGCCTCGGGGGCGGTCAGGCGTGCCTTTTGAAGTAGAATGGCAGCAGATCGTCGAGATCGGCGTGCTAGGGGCGGCGGGGGAGTTCAGTGAGGACGTGGCGTAGCCACGCGAGGGGCTCGACGCCGCGGGCGCGGCAAGTCAGCATCAGGCTGTAGATGACGGCGCTCGCGCGTGCGCCATTTGCCGGAAGAGTTTGCGCTCCAGCACCGCATCATCGGCGCAGCCCTCCGGCATCGGCCTTCTGTCCAACCCTGCCTCACGCGCCCGCAGCAGGTAAGTCGAAACGGTCGACTTGCTCAGCCTAAGCCGCCACGACACCTCGTACACCGAAAGCCCAATTTCGTGGGTCAGCCGCAATATCGATCTGATGTCACGTCCGCTCGTCTCGGTTGCTTCCGTCTCGGCATGGTGTCTCCAAGCTCTGCTTGCTGGAACGTTCATGCTGAACCGGTGCACTCATTGACCAACCGCGCAACTGTCCGGGACTTAGCGAAATGCCGGTCCGGGACTTTCCGAAACACGCACTCAACCCAAACTTCACAAGCTCAGTCGGCTAGAGGCCGTCGAGAATATTCTCGATATTGGTCTCATAGGAAACGACCGTCGTCGGTTGCAGATCCCCAACCTGATTTGCCGCGTTGATAGATGTCTGCAACGAGATTTCGAGTTGAAGAACCGTAAGCGCCGACGGAACCCGGCCTTGACGCTAACCGCTTAGGCTGCGCAGCAGCGCTTGTACTTCCTGCCCGAACCGCATGGGCACGGATCATTA
>NZ_SODQ01000015.1:0-57025 GCF_004368805.1 Novosphingobium sp. PhB55
TTGACTGCTCGATATCCACTCGCAAGGCCTCCATGTGCCCCGCGAAATTCACACCAATGCCGCTCTGTACAAGGCCGGGTTCCGTCGGCGCTTACGAAGAACCGCTGTTCCCTTGGGATTGAAACGGAGCTAAAAATTTTGGCGCCACGGGAAGAAAGCGTCTCACGAACGTAGATCGGGTTCACCGCCCTATAAGGTTGCCGTAGTAGTGCGTGGAGCCAGCTAGGTGTAAATGCCCGCATCCACCGCATCGATATATTTAAGCACTTTATTGACCCCGCCTGCCTGAACAAGTTGAATCGCCGTCTGGCCCGAAAAGCCCGGCAGCGGCTCAGATCTATACCAAGCGTAGGCGATAAGGTTCGACCCGAAGCGAGCGGCCGCCTTGTTGATGACTTCGATCATTTCCCGCAGCCGGCGCTGCGTTTTGTCGGAGCGCAACCGCTCCTTGCGCTGAACGGCGTCACGGCCGAGGCCTGCGGAACGAGCCACTTCGCCGCTGGTCGTGCGAAATTCCGCCGCGATTTTGCTCGGAGCAAAAAGCCCGTGATCGCTATACTCGAATAGAGCCATGACACGTGCCTTACGCAATCATTTTCGCTCATTGTAGCGTCACCCTTGGCGGGAGCCAAGGTTCGAAAGCGCTTGAGGCCTGACCGCGCCTTGAATTTCAAAGCGAAAGCTTGGTCGCGGATACCTAGCCGAACACATAATGCTGCAAACCTTCGCCCAAACGCTGCTCTGCGCCCGATGGGGCGTTCCGCGAACTGCACCTGTCTACACGAGCGTCAGCTTCGGCCCTCTCCGACCAAAGTCGGGGCGAATGACCTCAGCGCCTCCTCGCAGCTGATCAAGGTAATCCGACCAATGCTGCATCATGCGAACCCGCTCGTCCCAGTGCTGGCCTCGCGTGTAAGCCCGTCGAACGGAATTCGGCTCCGCGTGGGCAAGCTGCCGCTCAATTGCGTCCGGGTTCCAGGTGCCCATTTCGTTCAGCAGAGTGGCCGCCATCGCGCGGAAACCATGTGCGGTCATCTCATCCTTTTCATAGCCCATCCGCCGCAACGCCGCATTGATCGTGTTGTCCGACAGAGGGCGCTTGGTCGAGCGCATTCCCGGAAATAGATACATGCTGAAATTCTCGCCGTGGTCGATCTCCCCGATAATTGCGAGCGCTTGACGGGAAAGCGGGATCGTATGTGGGCGGCGCATCTTCATTTTGTGCGGCGGGATAATCCAGACCGAGCGGTCAAGATCGAGCTCCTTCCACTCGGCATGCCGTAGTTCGCCGGGACGGACGAACGTGTGGGCAAGCAGGCGCAGCGCGATGCTGGTGTACTTCGCGCCGTCATAGTCATGGATTGCACGCATGAGCGCTCCGACCTGTTTGGGTGCCGTTATGGCCGGCCGGTGCACGACCTTGGGGGTTACGAGAGCGCCGCGCAGGTCGACACACACGTCCCGCTCCGCTCGCGCCGTCGCAACCGCATAGCGAAAGATCTGGCCGCACAGCGCTCTCAGGCTGGTAGCAGTGTAAAACTTTCTCGTGCTTTCGATTTTCTTGAGTGACAGCAGAACCTCGTGCGCAGTGATCTGGGAAATTGGGCGATTGCCGATATCGGGCATGACGAGGCTCAGCTGCCATTCGCACTTCCTGATCGATTTGGCCGATTTTTCTTCCAGCCGCATCTTCTCTAGCCACTCCTCTGCCACCGACCGGAACGTGTGTCCCGCTGCGATCGAGGCGGCCATTTTGTTGAGCTTTGCCTGATAGACCGGATCGATGCCCTGCTTGAGCTGCCGGCGCGCTTCAAGCAGCCGCTGGCGTGCCTCAGCGAGGCTGACTTCCGGATAGCGGCCGAAAGAGGCGGTGCGTTGGAGTTGATGCAATTTGAAATTCATTCGCCAGTAGCGGGCGCCGGAAGGCTTCACGAGCAGGTAGAGCCCGTCACGGTCGGACAGCTTGTAAGGTTTTTCCCGCGGGCGGGCACGATCGACCGCCGTGGCCGAGAGACCAGATCTTTGTGATTCGCGCGTCATCGCGATGGTACCTCCAACAGCTCAACAGAACCGCAGGACCATTCATGGCGCCAACTCTGACTGAGATGTTGGTGAACATATCCGGAACTGCCCGGACATTATAACACCCAAGAATGGCGGAAAACAGCCATTCACGAACCCTTTTGAGCACTTGTGAGAAACGCAATGGAGCGGGTAGCGGGAATCGAACCCGCATAGCCAGCTTGGAAGGCTGGAGCTTTACCACTAAGCTATACCCGCCCATCTCAGGGCCAGTCCGGATCGAGGGACTGTGTCCAGCGTCGTGGCAGCCGCTTGCCACGACAGGACCGGCCTCGTCAACGTCTTCCTTGCAACTTGTTGCGAAGGAAAACGGGCTTCGGCCTTAGTGGCCGGGATAATCCAGGAGCGCGTGAGGCGTGATGCCGGCGGTGCGCAGGCGTTCCGCACCGCCAAGGTCGGGCAAGTCAATGGCGAAGAGGGCGTGGTCGACCGTCGCTCCCGCGCGGCGGAGCAGTTCGACGGCGGCCAGCGCGGTGCCGCCCGTGGCCAGCAAGTCGTCGATCAGGATCACGCGGTGGCCCTCTCCCACGGCCTCGGGATCGACTTCCAGCGTGTCGGTGCCGTATTCCAACGCATAGTCGATGGCGATGACGGGGACCGGCAGTTTGCCCGGCTTGCGGATCGAGACGAAGCCCAGGCCCAACCGCGCCGCAATGGCGGCGCCGAAGATGAACCCGCGGGCCTCGACACCGGCGATGACCTCGGCGCCGGAAGCCTTCACGGTCTCTGCCATGAGTTCCACGGCCGCGGCGAAGCCTGGGCCATCGCCGACCAGGGTCGTCACATCGCGGAACAGGATGCCGGGCTTGGGGAAGTCCGGCACGGTGCGCACCAGCGCCTTGATCTCGTCGAGGGTCATGGCTCCATTCCTTAGGTGGCTTGGCGGACAAACGAAAGAGGCCCCCGCCATCGCTGGCGGGGGCCTCTTTCCTCAGGGTTCTGGCGGAAGCCTCAGTGCTTCTTGCCGGCCCAGATGTTCCGGTAGGACATATAGCCCAGGATCGTCGCGAAGAGCAGGAAGCCGAGCACCGGCCAGCCGGTCTGCTTGCGCTTTTCGAGCTTGGGTTCAGCCGTCCAGATCAGGAACGCCGAGACGTCCTTGGCCATCTGGTCCTTGGTGGCCTTGGTGCCGTCGCTGTAGGTCACCTGGCCATCGGCGGTGAGCGGCGGCGGCATCGCGAGGTTGAGGTTCGCGAAGTAGGGGTTGTAGTGCAGGCCATCGGGCGTCTTCGAATCCGGGAACTTCTTCAGAAGCTCGGCCGGCTGGTCCTGATAGCCGGTCAGCAACGAATAGACGTAGGCCGGGCCTTCGTGGCGAGCCTTGGTGATCAGCGACAGGTCAGGCGGGGTGCCCTGGCCGCCGTACATCACCGGCGGGAAGTAGTCGGTCGTCATGCCTTCGCGGGTGTTCACTTCGCCGGTCGCGTTATTGTAGACCGGAACCTGGAAGCCCTTGGCGATGGCCTTCACTTCGGCGTCGTTATAGCCGAGCGCAGCCAGGTCGCGGAAAGCGACGTGGCGGATCGCGTGGCAGACCGAGCAGACTTCCTTGTAGACCTGGAAGCCCCGCTGAACCTGCTGGCGGTCGAACTTGCCGAAAGCGCCGTCGCTGGCGAAGCTCACTTCCTTGGGGAGGAGGTGGAACTCGTGCTCCGCGGTGGCGGCCGGCGGTTCGGTGATCTGCTGGTAGGCCCCTTTGCCGAAGGACCACGCCAGGGCTACCGTGAAGAACAGCCCGACGAGGATCGAGAGAATGCGTGCCATGTCTATCGTCTTTCGCTCTAGCTGTTGATCACGCTTCGCCGTGAACGGCTTCGGTGGCGCCATGGGCGGGGCGCAGTTGCGCGCCTTCGTCATGGCCCAGCACCGATTCCGTAATGGAGAAGGGCAGCGGGTCGGGCTTCTCGATGGCCGAGACGATCGGGATGACGATCAGGAAGTGCGCGAAGTAGTAGAGCGCTGCGATCTGGCTGAACATCACGTAGGGTTCGGCCGCAGGCGCACCGCCGCAATAGAACAGCACCGCCATGGCCGGGATCAGGCCGAAGAAGAAGAACTTGCGATAGAGCGGCCGGTACGAGCCCGAGCGGACCGGCGAACGGTCGAGCCAGGGCAGGAAGAACCACACGAGGATCGCGCCGAACATCGCCAGCACGCCCATGAGCTTGGCCGGGATGAAGAAGAAGTCCTGGGTGAAGGCACGCAGGATCGCGTAGAACGGCCAGAAGTACCATTCGGGAACGATGTGCGCGGGCGTGCTCATCGGGTTGGCCGGAATGTAGTTGTCCGGGTGGCCCAGCGCGTTCGGGAAGAAGAACAGCGCGGTGCAGAACAGGATCGCGAAGACGCCGATCGCCCAGCCGTCCTTGGCTACGTAGTAAGGGTAGAAGGGAACCGTATCGCTCTCGGTCTTCACTTCGACGCCGGTCGGGTTCGAGGAGCCCGGGATATGCAGCGCCCAGATGTGCAGGATTACCACGCCCACGATGACGAAGGGCAGCAGGTAGTGCAGCGAGAAGAAGCGGTTGAGCGCGGCATTGTCCGGGGCGAAGCCGCCGAGCAGCCACTGCTGGAGCGGTTCGCCCACGAAGGGAATCGCGCCGAACAGGCCGGTGATGACCTTGGCGCCCCAGAAGCTCATCTGGCCCCAGGGAAGCACGTAGCCCATGAAGGCCGTGGCCATCATCAGCAGGAAGATCACGACGCCAAGCAGCCACACCATCTCGCGCGGGGCCTTGTACGAACCGTAGAAGAAGCCGCGGAAGATGTGGACGTAGATGACGACGAAGAAAGCCGAGGCGCCGTTGGCATGCGCATAACGCATCATCCAGCCCCAGTTCACGTCACGAACGGTCTGTTCGACAGTGTCGAAGGCGACCTGCGTATTGGCCGCGTAGTGCATGGCCATGACGATGCCGGTGACGATCTGCAGGACGAGGCAGAGCGCGGCGAGGAAACCGAAGTTCCAGAAATAGTTCAGGTTGCGCGGCACCGGATAGCCGCCGCCGACCGAGTTGTAGACGAGGCGCGGCAGGGGCAGCCTGTCGTCCATCCACTGCATGAAGGGATGGCTCGGTTTGTATTCCTTGGCCCAGGGAAAGCTCATGTTCTTGATCCTCTCTCTTGGCCTCAACCGATCTTTACGACCGTGTCGGTGGTGAACGCGTAGTCCGGAACTTCGAGGTTCTTGGGCGCAGGGCCCTTACGGATACGGGCGGCAGTGTCGTAGGAAGAACCGTGGCAGGGGCAGAAGTAGCCGCCGAATTCACCGCGCGGCTCCCCTTCGCCGGCGCCGAGCGGGACGCAGCCGAGGTGGGTGCACACGCCCATGGTGATGAGCCAGTTTTCCTTGCCTTCCTTGGTGCGTTCCTCAAGCGTCTGCGGGTCGCGCAGCGAGGAAACGTCCACCTTGTTGGCTTCCGTGATTTCATGCGGCGTCAGGTTCCGCACGAAGACCGGCTGCTTGCGGAAGATTGCCTTGATGGCCTGACCGGGCTGGATCGACGAGATGTCGATCTCGGTCGAAGACGCCGCGAGAACGTCCGCGGATGCGGACATCTGGCTGACCAGCGGGACGACGATGCCCACGCCGGCGACACCCGCCGCGCTTACCGCGGCGATATTGATGAAATCGCGCCGCCGCACGCCATCTGCTTCTGCCATGATTGCCCTTGCCTTGTTATTGACAACCTACTCCCGGGATTCCGGTAGCAAGCCCAGATTCCTGACCAATTCTATTTTTTGTCTGGTATCCCCGTAAACGGCCCCCCGTTGACGGTTAGATGCCTCGGGAGCGACCCGAAACGAATACCGACTTTGCGGCCCTGATATACAGGGAAGCCAGCCCTGCCAACCGCCTTTTTGGTTGGGCAGGGATGGATCGTCATCAACAAATTCAAGGTATAACTGTTCGGCGGCGCCCTCTGTCGGGCCGTGAACGGGGCAAGCTCAGGCCAGTCCGATCACCGAAATCTGGCGTCCGTAGCTGGCCTCGGCCCGGTGGGTGGCCCGGCGGTAGGAATAGAAACGCTCCGGCGCTGAATAGGTATCGAGGCCCAGGCGCTCCACCGCGCCGATTCCGGCCGCTTCCAGCCGCACAGCGACATAATGCTCCAGGTCGAACTGCCAGTGCCCTTCCCGCCCGGACGAGAAGAAGCGCGCATTGCCGTCTTCCCCGGCCAGAAAGCGGCTGCGGAAGCCTTCGTCCACTTCGTAGGAAGCCTGCGAGATGCAGGGGCCGACTGCCGCGACGATGCGCGAACGCGCCGCGCCCAGCGATATCATCCGAGCGATGGTGCTGTCGGTGACGCCGCTGATGGCGCCCTTCCAGCCGGCATGGGCCGCGCCGACGACGCCGGCCTCCCGGTCTGCAAGCAGCACCGGCGCGCAGTCCGCCGTCACCACGCCGATCAGCACCCCGGGGCGATCGGTGACGAGGCCATCGGCATGGGGCCGCTCGGCGTCGGACCAGAGCGCCTCTCCCAGGATCACGCAATCGGGCGAATGCACCTGGTAGACCGAGGCCAGCGGTGCGCCGGGCAGCACGGCATCGGCGGCGCGGCGGCGGTTTTCCGCCACCGCCGCCGGTTCGTCCCCCGAACCGAGGCCGACATTGAGGCCCTCGACCTCCCCGCTGCTCACCCCGCCGCGGCGGCCGAGGAAGCCGTGCGGCAGCCCTTCCAGCACGCCCGCCCGGTTGACTTCGACAGCCTCGGCCACGGAATCGCCCGCCGATTCAGCCAAGGCTCTTGCTCACCTGTTCGCGCACATCGCGCGAGAGGTTGGGTTCGGCGGCGATCTTCTCCAGTTCCGCGCGCATCATCGCCGCGCGGCCGGGTTCGATCCGGCGCCAGCGCCCGAGCTGCGGCACGAAGCGCGCGGTGGTCTGGGGATTTATCGGGTCGAGCTGGCGGATCAGGTTTCCGATCATCCGGTAGCCCGCGCCGCTGGCGTCGTGGAAGGCTTTCGGGTTCACCGCCGCCGTCATGTAGAGCGCGCGGGCGCGATTGGGGTTGTTCAGCGTGAACTCCGGGTGCCGCGCCAGCGCCTCGATATGCTCCAGGACCTGCGGATGGAACGAGCCTGCCTGCAGCGCGAACCACTTGTCGATGACGAGGGCATTGCCCTGATAGCGGCGCAGGAAATCGGCCAGGGCCTCCTCGCGCTCGGGGCCGTCGAGGTTGCAGAGCACGGTCAGGGCCGACTGGCGGTCGGTCATGTTATCGGCCGCGCGGTACTGCGCGATGGCGCGGCGCGCGCCCTCGGCGGCATCGCCTGCGGCGATCAGCACCAGCGCCTGGGCCTTGGTCTTGCGCGCGCCGCGGGCGGCGGCATCGCGGCTGTAGAGCAGCGCGGAGACGCGGTCGTGCAGCGTTCCCAGAAGTTCCGCCAGTTCGCCGCCCAGCCAGGCCTTGAGCGCCTCGCGCTCCTCGTGGATCGCGGCAGGATCGGCCACGAGCACCTGCTCGGCCAGGTAAGCGACGCCCGGCAGGACCATGAGTTCGCCGCGCATCAGGTCATCCAGCGCCGCATCGGCCAGCACCGCGGCGAAAGCCTCGCCGATCGCCCGGCGGCCTTCGGCGCGGGCGGCATCCGCAAGCCCGCCGCCCACGGCCGCTACCAGATGCTGCACGACCAGGCTCTGCATCGCCTCGTAACGGGCGAATGGATCGTCGTCGTGCGCGGCCAGGAAGACGAGATCCTCGTTCGAACGCTCCATGTCGATGGCGACGGGCGCCGAGAAGCCGCGGTTGATCGAAACGACCGGCGGGCGCGCGAAGCCCTCGAAGGCAAAGCTGTCGCTGCCCTTGTCCAGCACGACGAGCTGCTCGCCCGAATGACGGCCGCTGTCGCGATCGAACAGGGCGACGCGCAAGGGGATCGGCACGGGCTGCTTCTCGGGCTGGCCGGGCGTGGCGGGCACGATCTGGGTCAGCGTGAGCGTGGCGGTCTCGCCCTCGTGCGCCAGTTCGACGGCCACTTGCGGAGTGCCGGCCTGCGAGTACCACAGGCGGAACTGCGCGAGATCGAGCCCGGTGCCGTCCTCGATGGCCTTGACGAAGTCCTCGCAGGTCGCCGCCTCGCCGTCGTGGCGGTCGAAATAGAGGTCGGTGCCCTGGCGGAACGTTTCGGGTCCGGCCATGGTCCGCATCATGCGGATCACCTCGGCGCCCTTGTTGTAGACGGTGGCCGTATAGAAGTTGCTGATTTCCTGATAGGAATCAGGCCGGATCGGATGGGCGAGCGGCCCGGAATCCTCAGGGAACTGGGCCGAGCGCAGGACGCGCACATCCTCGATGCGCTTCACGGCCTCGCTGCCCATGTCGGCGCTGAACAGCTGGTCGCGCAGGACGGTGAAGCCTTCCTTGAGCGAAAGCTGGAACCAGTCGCGGCAGGTCACGCGGTTGCCCGACCAGTTATGGAAATACTCGTGGCCGATCACGCTCTCGATACCGTCGTAATCGGCGTCGGTGGCGGTTTCCGGCTCGGCAAGGACGTAGCGGGTGTTGAAGACGTTGAGGCCCTTGTTCTCCATCGCGCCCATGTTGAAGTCCGACACGGCGACGACATTGAACAAGTCGAGATCGTACTCGCGCCCGAAGGCCTGCTCGTCCCACTGCATCGAGTGGATCAGCGAATCCATCGCGTGCCCGGTGCGCTGCTCGTCACCCGGGCGCACCCAGATGTTGAGGTCTACCTTGCGGCCCGAGCGGGTGGTGAAATCGGCATGGTTGGCAACGAGATCGCCTGCGACGAGCGCGAAGAGATAGCTCGGCTTCGGCCAGGGATCGTGCCACTCCGCCCAGTGCGTGCCGTTCTCGCCCTCGCCCGTGGCGGTGCAGTTGCCGTTGGAGAGCAGGATCGGGAAGCGCGCCTTGTCACCGCTCATGCGCACCGAATAAGTCGAGAGCACGTCCGGCCGGTCGGGGAAGAAGGTGATGCGGCGGAAACCTTCGGCTTCGCACTGGGTGCAGAGCATGCCGTTCGAGGCATAGAGACCCATGAGCTGGCTGTTGGCCGCGGGATTGACCGCGGTCTCGATCTCCAGCTCGTGCGCCTCGCCGCTGAGTTCAACCAGCAGGTCGGCACCGTCCATGCGCCAGTCGTTCACGGATTCGCCATCCACGCGGATCGCCAGCGGGGTGAGCTGGTCGCCGTTCAGGCGCAGGGTCGCGGTGCCGTTGCCTTGCGGATTGCGGCGGACCGAAAGCGTGGAGAGCACATGCGTCTCGTCGATGCCGAGGCGGAAATCGAGCGCGATCTGCGGCACCAGCCAGGCCGGGGCCAGATAGTCCTCCCGGTGGATGACCGGCGGCGCCTGGGGCGCGGGGGCAGCATCGGCGATCTGCGGATTGGCGTCGGGCGTGGCGGGGGTGCTGGCAATGTCCATGCCGCTAAACTAGAGCCTTGTGCATCGAATGCCAGTCATGGCGCGACGAATTCACACGCGAATCAAGAGGAGTGCCCCGCCGATGCCCGCCGCGATACCGAAGCGACTGTTCATCTTCGGGCTGGGCTATACCGCGCGGGTGATCGCGGATCGGGCCTCGGCCCGCGGCTGGGAAGTGATCTCCACCGGCAGCGAAGGTACCCTCTCCTTCGAAGACGAAGGCAATGTGCGCCTGGCCCTGGCCGATGCCGATCATGTGCTGTCCTCCGTTCCGCCCGGCAAGGAAGGCCGGGGCGAGCCTCTCGATCCCGTGCTGGAGCGCTACGGCGATGCCTTGAAGGGGCTGGCGCTCTCCTATCTTTCCTCGACCGGGGTCTACGGCGACACCGGCGGCGCCTGGGCGGACGAGAGCGCGCCGGTCGGCACGGGGCGGCGCACCGCCAGGGCCGAGGCGGACGGCGAATGGCTGAAACTGGGCGCGCGGGTCTATCGATTGCCCGGCATATATGGTCCGGGTCGTTCGGCACTGGACCGGGTTCTCGAAGGCCGCGCGCACCGGATCGCCCTGCCCGCGCAAGTGTTCAGCCGCGTCCATGTGGCAGACATCGCTTCCGGCGTGATCGCCGGCCTGGAAGGACCGGCCGGGGCCTACAATCTGGCCGACGACCTGCCGTGCAGCCAGAATAGCCTGGTGGAGGAAGCCTGCCGCCTGCTCCGCCAGCCGCTGCCGCCGATGCAATCGGTGGAGGAAGCGCGGCTGTCGGCCATGGCGCGGGGCTTCTATGCCGAGAACCGCCGCATAGCCAACGGCAAGGCGAAACGCGTGCTTGGCTGGCGCCTGCGCTTCCCCACTTACCGCGAAGGGCTGCGGGCCCTCAGCGCCACGACCAGCCCGACCGTCGCCAGCGCCGCCCCGGCAATCGCCAGCAGCGACCAGCGATAGCCCTCGAACGCGGTCGAGATCAGCATGGCAATGATAATCACCATCACCCCGTTGTAGGCCGCCTTGCCCGCTCCCAGCTGGCGGATCAGCGTGTAATAGAGCGGGAACGTCACCACCGAACCGAGAATGGCCAGATAGGCCGTGCCCATCCAGTATTTCGGATCGGCGGGGATCACCGGCGGACCGGCCAGAGCCCAGGCAATCGCGACATCGGCCAGCGTTCCGTAGAGCATGGCCCAGGACAGCAGGCTCACCATCGGCAGCGCCTTGCCGGTGTCGTTGGCCTGGATCACGTTCGAAACCGAAGCGCACATCATCGCGATCAGCGCGAAGACCGTACCGAGCAGGACCTTGCCGCCCAGCGGGGCCTCGTGCGCTTCGTGAAGCAACAGCAGCGCCAGGCCGGCGATGGCGATCGCGCTGCCGATGGCAAAGCGCCAAGTGATCGGCTGGCCCAAAAGGAGGCGCGCCAGGATCGCATTGGGCACCAGCAGCAGCCCGATCATGACCGCAACGATACCCGAAGTGAGGTGCATCTCGGCGCGGTAGACGAAGTTGTAGTTCCCGCAGAACTGCGCCACGCCCACGGCCAGAGCCAGCAACTGGCCCGCGGTGCCGAGCCTCAGGCTCTTCTTCATCACCACCGCCACCAGGAACATCGCCGGCGTCGCCAGCACGAAGCGCCAGGCGACCGACCAGCTGGCGGGCACTTCCCCGATCTGCCCGGTGATGACGAACCAGGTCGATCCCCAGATCAGCGCGACCAGCAGGAACGGCAGCGCCACGGCGGGCTTCATGAAGCCCGGTACAGGCTCGGCCGCGCCGCTCACAGCCCGGCAATCGCTTGGGCGAGGGCCGCGACATGGTCTTCGCGCGAATCCCAGGCAGTGACGAGGCGGGCGGCGTGATCGCCCCAGTCGTAGAACGCGAAGCCCTGTTCGCGCAGCGCCAGCCGCTCCGCCGCGGTGGACGTCAGGAATATCTCGTTCGCTTCCACCGGATGCAGCAGGCGGTCCCCGGCGGCGGCGGCGATCTCGGCGGCAGCCGCATTGGCCGCGCGGGCATTGTCCAGCCAGAGGTCGCTTTCCAGCATGGCGAGGATCTGCGCCGCCAGATAGCGGCCCTTCGATTGCAGGTGCCCTGCCCGCTTGCGGCGGAAGCGCACTTTCTCGGCCATGGAGCGATCGAAGAACACGATGGCCTCCGCGCTCATGGCGCCGTTCTTCACCATGCCGAAGCTGAGCGCATCCACGCCGCCCGCCGTCATCTCCGCGCTGCCGCCGAGAAACGCCGCGGCATTGGCGAAGCGGGCGCCGTCCATATGCAGGCCCAGCTCCCGATCGCGTGCGAAATCGGCAAGGGCCGCCAGTTCGTCCGGCCGGTAGACGCGGCCATATTCGCTGGCCTGAGTGATCGAGATCGCATGGGGCTGCACCTGGTGCACGCCGTCGCGAATCGGGTCGATCACTTCGGCGATGGCATCGGGCGCGATCTTGGCGCCCTCTCCGCCGGCCAGCAGCAGCTTGGCGCCATGGAGATAGAAGCCGGGCGCGCCGCCCTCGTCCATCTCGATATGGGCCTCGCGGTGGCAGATCACCGCTCCGTGCGGCTCGACCATGGCGGAGAGCGCCAGGCAGTTCGCCGCCGTTCCCGTCGCCACCCAGAGCGCCGCGCAGTCACGCCCGAACAGCGCGGAAAAGCGCGCGTCCAGCTCCAGGCTCAGCCCGTCGCCGTCGTAAGGCGAATCGGGAGCGTCTGCCGCCATCATGGCTTTCCAGACCTTCGGGTGGACCCTTGCGGCGTTGTCGGAGAGGAATTTCATGACCATATGCCCTGTAAGCGGACGCACGCGCCGTCAAGCGGACCTTTTCAGGAGACATGTCCATGGTAGGCGTCACCATCACCAAGCACGAGACCGCAACCGGCGGCGAATACCAGGCGCACCTTGCGGACAGCGACGCCACCGGCCAGCTGACCTGGCAGACTCGCGACGGCGTCCACTATGCCGACCACACCCTCGTTCCTTCGGAAATCGGCAATCGCGGCGTGGCGGCACGGCTGGTCGAGGCGATGGTCGCCGACGCGCGAGAAAACCACTTCAAGATCGCCCCTTTGTGCAGCTACGTGGTCGCGGCCTTCCGGCGGCATCCCGAATGGGAAGACGTGAAGGCCTGATTCTCCGAGAACATGCCTCGGCCGAGGGCGTCGTCTGCGCTAGTTGAAGCCGCGCGCGAGCCAGTCCTGCGCGAGGCCGGCCAGGAAGGCCGAACCGCGCGGGAGGGCGCTTTCGTCCACCATCATGCGGGTGGAATGGATGCCGCAGCAGTGCTTCCAGTCCGCGCCTTCCGGGGCAACGCCCAGGAAGAACATCGCGCCCGGCACTTTTTCAAGCACATAGGCGAAGTCCTCCGCGCCCATGATCGGATCGGGCAGGCGCCGGAAAGCCTCGCTGCCGAACAGGTCCCGGGCCACGCCCTCTCCCAGGGCCACCGCGCGCGGATCGCAGATCGTCACCGGGAAGCCGTCGAGGATCGTCGTGTCGCCGGTCAGCCCATGCGCCCCGGCGATTCCCGCGACCAGCCGCGGCAATTCGTCCTTCAGCCGCGCGCGATTCTCACGCGAGAGCGTGCGCATCGTGCCGGTCAGCCGCGCGCTGTCGGGAATGACGTTGTGGGCGCTGCCCGCCTCGATGCGGGCGATCGTCACCACCACCGGATCGAACACGCTGAAACGCCGCGCCACCATTGTCTGGATCGCCGAGACCACTTCGCAGGCGACGGGCACGGGGTCCGCCGTGTCGTGCGGCATCGAGGCATGGCCGCCGCGCCCGGTAACGGTGATGCGCAATTCGTCGGCCGCCGCCATCAGCGGTCCGGCGCGCCCGCCGATGACGCCATGCGGGGCATTGGGCATGATGTGGAGCGCGAAGGCGGCATCGGGCAGAGCCCGGTCCTGCCCCTCACCGCCCAGCAGCCCATCTTCCAGCATGAAGCGGGCGCCGTGATGGCCTTCCTCCCCCGGCTGGAACATGAAGCGCACTTCGCCGGGCAGGCTTTCCGCGCGGGCGGCCAGGATTTCCGCCGCCCCCGCCAGCATGGCGACATGAGTGTCGTGCCCGCAGGCATGCATGACGCCGGGCACGGTCGAGGCGAAGTCCAGCCCGGTTTCCTCGGGCATGGGCAAGGCATCGGTATCGCCGCGCAGGAGCACACAGCCCCCGCTTCCCGCGCCGCCCTTCAGCGTGGCGACAAGGCCCGTGGTCGAGGGCCCTTCACGCCATTCGAGAGGGAGATGGGCCAGCGCCGCGCGGATCTTGTCGCGGGTCCTGGGGTTGTGCAGCCCGATCTCGGGTTCGGCGTGAATGGCGCGGCGCAGCGCGACGATGCGATCGGCGAGGCCCGCAGCCTCCTTGGCCAGAGTGTTCGCGGTAGAGAGCATCGGGGCATGATACCCCTCCAGCCGCGCCTGTCGAGCGTCAGGTCACGGCCGAATCGGCCACGGGCAGATCGCCCTCGGGATCGGGCATGATGCTGATCTCGTTCCGGTCGATCTGCTGGAGCGTGCGCCAGGCCATAAGGCCCATGACGATGTAGGACACCGCGCCGCCCACCGCGACCGCCCAGGCCGCCCCGCTGGGGCCGACCGGAAGCAGGAACACCAGCCCCACGGCCAGGCCGATCAGCGCGATCAGGCGGGCGACCAGCGAGTGCCGCGCCCGGCCGGTGGCATGGAGCACCGGTTCGAAGGCGACACTGGCAAGGTCGAAACTGGCCGCCAGCGTCAGGGGCACGAGGATCGCGGCGCCCTGTTCGAAATCATCGCCGCCGATCACTTCCAGCATCTGCTTGCCCAGCAGCACCGCCACCGTGACCACCACGATCCCGGCCAGGCCGGCGATCTTGCTGGTCTGGAGCGCCAGCTTGCGGAACTCCGCCGCGGCCGAGGAGACGCGCGCGCGCGCCACTTCGGCATAGACCGAGCGCGTCAGCAGCGAGGACAGCTTGCTCAGCGCCTGCGACAGCTGCGAGGCGAGGCGATAGAGACCCGCCGCCTTGGTGCCGACCCAGGCGCCGACGATCAGCAGCGGGCCGTTCTTCATCGCCGCATCCAGCGTGGACGCAACGTAAGTCTGCATGAAGAAGCGCGTGACGCCGGGATTCTCGTCGATCGCCTTGCGCCAGTTGCGCAAGTTCGAAAGGTTCACCGCTTCGGGGCAGAGCCGGCGCGCCATGATCCAGTAGAGCAGCGCTTCGAGAATATCGATCGCGGCCCAGGCGAACAGGAACCGGCCGACGCTGGGGCCGGTCATCCAGATGACGAGCGACGCCGCCAGCCGGCCGCTGGGCACGATCGCCTCTACATAGACGGCCATGTCGAAGCGGTTGAGCGCGCGGACGATGCCGGTGGGCGCGGAGACCAGCGCCCAGAGCGACCCCACGCAGAACCAGAAGGCCACGTCGATGAAGTGCGGGTTCAGCTCCAGCATATGGGCGAAGCCGTAGATCAGGACTGCCGCCAGCCCGCAGCCGATGATCGCGCCCACGGCATCCAGCAGGCCGCAGAGCATGCCCAGGCGGCCCAGCTTGCCCCAGTCCTTTTCATGGACGTGCTCGCTGCCGTAGCGCACGACCACGCGCCAGGTCTGGAAGCTGGCCAGCGCGATCAGCGCCTGCGCCGTTCCGAAGATCAGCGAAAAGTGGCCGAAATCCTTGAGGCCCAGCGAGCGGGTCTGGATGGCGAGGTAGGCAATGCCGCAAACGGCGCCGAAACCTTTGCCGCCCAGCAGCCAGGCAGTGTTCTGGAGTATCCGCCCTAGCGGAGATTTGCTCTCACGGCGGTGAAATTTGGCGGACATCGCGGCTGCATGTGAACGAGGGGGAAGGGACTTGCAAGCTGTGCCGATCAGGGATGTCCCCATGCTGAATGAATTAATACCCGCGACCCCGGCTCAAGCCTTTCCCGCCGCATCTTTTCCTTTTGGCCGGCAATCCCTAGATGCGGGGCATCTCCCCCCTTTGACGAAGCGCGAAAATCCATGATCGAACACGCCATCCTCCTCAGCGCCGGCCAGGGCTCGCGCCTGCTCCCCCTCACCGCCGAGCGGCCCAAGTGCATGATCGACTTCACCGGCAAGTCGCTGATCGAATGGCAGATCGAAATGCTCGCGCGCGGCGGGGTGAAGCGGATCGACGTCGTCACCGGCTTCATGACCGACATGCTGGAAGAGCATCTGAACCGCATCGACGATCCGCGCGTGGAAGTGACGGTTCGTTTCAACCCGTTCTTCAAGGTGGCCGACAACCTCGGCTCCTGCTGGATCGCGCGCGAGGCCATGCGCGGCGACTTCCTGATCCTGAACGGCGATACCCTCGTTTCGGAGGAAATCGTGAACAAGGTCCAGCAGGGCGCTACCGATCCGAACGGCAAGCCCTGGCCGATCACCGTCACCGTCGACGTGAAAGCCGAGGGCTACGACAGCGACGACATGAAAGTGGAGCGCGAGGGGGACGGCCGGCTCGTGCATATCGGCAAGACGCTGACGGCCCGGCAGTCCAACTCCGAATCGATCGGCTTCCTCGCCTTCCGCGGCGAAGGGGCGGACCTGTTCCGCGAGACCGTGCGCCAGGCCATGCGCACGCCCGAAGGCGTCCAGCACTGGTATCTCAAGGTGATCGATTCGATCGCGCCCACCGGCAAGGTCGGCACCGTCTCCATCGAAGGCCTCGACTGGGCCGAAGTCGATTTCCTCAACGACATCGAAATCGCCACGAAGCTCACCGATACCTGGTGAGCCGAGGGTTTTGATCGTCCCGGATCATGTCCGGGACGATGCTTTGCGGTCGATCAGCCGAAGTGCGCCTTCAGCCAGGCCACGAGCGCTGAAAGGTCATCCCCCTCCAGCGCCACGGCGTGGCCGAGATCAGGCACTTTCGGCCAGCCGCAGTCCACGAACTCGCGGCCCTGCCACTCGCGCGCGCCCTCGTAGCGGGGGATGACGTGGAAGTGGACATGGGGATCCACCATCATCAGCATGAGATAGTTGAGCCGGGCATAGCCGACCGCCTTCCCCAGGGCCGCTTCGATCGCGGCCGTGGCGACCTTGAGTTCGGCATGCGCCTCTCCGGGAAGATCCCCGAAGGCGGTGGCATCGGATTTCGCCGCCAGCACCAACGATCCCAGCGTCGGCTGTGCCGGACGGGCCAGCACCACCCAATGCGCGAATTCCGCGACGAGGGTATGCGGGTGCCCGAACTTTTCCATCGTCGCATTGGCTGCGACATTGCCCTGCATCGCGTTCATGGCGGTTCCTTCTTCAGGCGTCCGAGAGCCAGGAGGTGATCGTACCGCCTCGCGCCCGCACGATCCATGCCTGGACCAGCCGCACGGCGTGGATGAGGCAGGAAATCGCCGTCCACCAGGCCACCGCGATCAGGCCGATGTCGGGACGCGCGAACAGCATCGCCACGAACAGGATGACCATGTTCGGGTTGCGGCGCGCGGTAATCAGGCGGAACTGGCTGTCGAACTTGCGCCATACGTGGATGTGCATGAGGCCGTTCTGACGCATGAACACGCCCTCGATCAGGCGCTGCACCACGTAGCCGCCCTGGATCGCGCCCTGCACCCACCAGAACGTCGCGTCATCGTAGGCCAGGCCCCAGGTCGCCAGGCCCGTCGCCCAGAACCACCACCAGAACGGCGGATGGACGAGATCCATGCCGTGGTCGGCCACATTGCCCCATTCCGAGGACGTGATCGTGCAGCGTGCCAGCTTGCCGTCCACGGTATCGAGCACCATGAACACCAGTCCCAGCGCCATGCCCAGCCAGTAGTGCCCGTAAGCGAAAAGCACCGTGGCCAGCACGCAGAAGGCCGCGCCCACCGCCGTCACCATGTTCGGGGTGATGTGCAGTTTCGCGCAGATTCGCGTCAGCACCAGCGCCCATTCGGGCCAGAGGTACTTGGTCAGCACATCGGTCACGCCCTTGTAGGCGCCGAAGTAGCTGGCACGCTCGATGGTGCGGACGGTCTCGGGCGTGAGCGCCATGAGGAACGGCGTCTCGCGCTTGCGGAGCGTCTTGTTCTCGATGGTGGGCCCGCTTTCGTAGGTCACGATATCGAGGCCCGCCGTATCGGCGAGCGGCGTTCCGGCGGCCATCGCGGCGGTGATTCGCGCGGCCTGGCCGGCGTCGGCCGCATGCGCCAGGGCGGGGATGCCGCCCAGCGTCAGGACCATGCCGGGCCGCGCTGTGACGTATTTGAACCAGGCCGGATCCCACGCAAAGGCGGCATTGGACAGGATGGAAGGGCCGGACGAGGCGTCCTTGCCGAAGGAGGCGCCGTTCGCCCGGGCGATGCGTGCAACGCGCTCGGCCATCGTCAAACCCCAGAGCTGTACGGGGTTCGCGCCGATGGTTGCGGCGTGGGGGGGAGTGTCCTGAGTGACCATGTTTTCGGCCGTAATCCGTGGAACCGCGTGACGCAACGGCGGGACTTGCGGAAAACGCGGCAGATTTTGCCGGTCTTGCAAGTGGCGTAAAAACGCCATACAACTGTAACCTTAATGTGTCAGTGAATGTTTCCTGATGATTTTCGTCTGCGGCATCCCTACATAGGGCCCGTGTACGGAACCATTTACGAATTCGAAACGCTGCCGACCTTCGGTGAGCACGGCAAGCGCAAGGCCACTGGTCCTGCGCGTGTGGCGCGTCGTGGGCGCGCCGTTCCTCTCGTTGGCATCATTCGCAATCCTCGTAGCCACCGGAACAAGGGCCGGGCGGCAGAGATGGAGGATTGCTCCAACATCCTGACCGAGACCCCGCGCACCCGCTCGGAACTCTACAGCGTGCTTGACGGCTTTGCCCGTCGCGGTGTGGACTATCTCGTGGTCGACGGCGGCGATGGCACCGTTCGCGATGTGCTGACGTGCGGCGCGGACATCTTCGGTGACGAATGGCCCACGTTCATCATCCTGCCCAAGGGCAAGACGAACGCGCTGGGCGTAGACCTCGGCCTGCCGACCCACTGGTCACTGGCAGAGGCGCTGGCGGCTGCGCACAAGGGCAATACCCTCACGCGCCGTCCCTTGCGCATTTCCGCCAATGACGGCAGCAGCGGCTGCATGCAGGGCTTCATCCTGGGCACCGGCGTATTCACGCTGGCGACCGAGGCCGGCCAGGAAGCGCACCGCCGCGGCGCCTTCAACAGCTTTGCCGTGGGCCTCAGCATCCTCTGGAGCATCATCCAGTCGCTGTTCGGCCGCGACGGCAATCCGTGGCGCGCCTGCACCCCGACGCGCCTGGTCGATCGCCACACCGGCCGCGACCTGCCCTATGACGGGCCGGGCCGTGCGGACGAACGCTTCATGGTCGTCGCCACCACCTTCGAGAAGTTCCCGCTCGGCGCGCGTCCCTTCGGCCGCGATGTCGCCCCGGGGATGAAGCTGGGCGTCATCGACTGGCCGGTGCGCTGGGTCATGGCCCTGCTGCCGGCGATCCTCTTTGGCCTTTCCGGCAAGTTCCTGGAACGCCGCGGCACCCACCGCGTCTGCGCCAGCGCGGTTGACCTGGAAATCGGTGGCTCGTTCATTCTCGATGGCGAGGTTTTCCCTGCGGGCGACTACCTGCTCGAGGAAGGGCCGCAGCTGACTTTCGTGGTCCCCTGATCCGCCGGATCCGGCCCCTCTCCTCTCACTTTTTGGCCAGGTTTGTGACACCGGCATGCTTGCTTTTACCACGCCGGTGCCCGAGCATGCTTTCATGACCCAAGACCTGGAAGGGCGCATTGGCCAGGCGCTGCAGCGCGCCGTGGTGCCCGAAGTCCGTGCTTTCGCGGAACGCCTTGCGCTGGCTGCCGGCAATGCCGTGGCCGTGCTGTTCTACGGCTCGAACTTGCGCACCGGATCGCTGGAAGGCGTGCTGGACTTCTACGTCCTCACCGAAGGCCCCCAGGCCGAGAAGATCTGGCCGCGCGTCAGCTATCACGAATGGACCTTCGAAGGCGTGCCCTTGCGCGCGAAAGTGGCGACCATGGCGCTGGATACGTTCCGCGCCGCTGCGGCCGGCGAGCGGCTGGACACCACCATCTGGGCCCGCTTCGTCCAGCCGAGCGGCATCGCCTGGCAGCGTGACGAGGCCGCGCTCGGCCGCGTGACCGCCGCCGTATCGGGCGCGGCCCGCACCGCCGCGAGGCTGGCCGTGGCGCTCGGGCCGGCGACGGGCACTGCGGAGGACTACTGGCGCGCCCTGTTCCGCGCGACTTACGCCGCCGAGTTCCGGGTGGAGAAGGCCGGGCGCGAGGATTCGATCCTTTCCGTCAACCGCGAACATTTCGACGGCTTGCTGCCGCTGGCCCTTGCCGCCGACGACATCGCCTTCGAGCGCCTGCCGAACGGCGCCTTCCGCCCCGAACTTTCCGAGCGCGACCGCACCCGGATGCTGGACTGGTGGAAGCGCCGCCAGCGGCTGGGCAAGCCCTACAACGTCCTGCGCCTGCTGAAAGCCTCGACCACGTTCGAAGGCGCCGCGCGCTATGCCGCCTGGAAGATCGAGCGCCACACCGGCGTGCCGGTCACCATCACGCCCTGGCGCGAGCGGCATCCGGTGCTTTCCGCGCCCGGTGTGCTCTGGCACGTCTGGCGCACCCGCAAGGCCATGGAGCGCAAACCGGCATGACCCCCTCTCCCTTGCCCGCCGCGCTGATTCTCGCAGGTTCCCGCCCCGGCGCACCCGATCCGGTCGCAGCGGCCGAAGGCCTGAGCCACAAGGCCTTGGTGGAACTGGAAGGCCGGCCGATGCTCGCCCATGTCGTCCAGGCCCTGCGCGATGCCGGCATCGCGCGCCTGGCGGTGGTCGCCAACGATCCCGCCGTGATCGCGCTCGCGGAACTGCTGGGCTGCGAGACGATCCCCGCCGCCGCCGGTCCCAGCGCCAGCGTGGCCGCGGGCTTCGCGCGGCTCGGCGCGCCGATGCTCGTCACGACCTCCGACCATGCGCTGCTGCGCGGCGAATGGGTGCGGGACTTCCTGCTCGACACCCCGGAGGAAGCCGACGTTTCCGTGCTGCTGGCGCGGCGGCAGGCGATCGAAGCGGCCATGCCGGGATCGCGCCGCACTTATCTGCGCTTTGCCGACGGCCACTGGTCGGGCTGCAACCTGTTCCTGCTGAAGACGGCCCGCGCCGAAGCCGCGATCGAGACCTGGAAGCTGGTGGAGGCGGACCGCAAGCGCCCGTGGCGCATCGCCGCCAGGCTCGGCCTCGGCATGTTGGCAAGCTATGTGCTTGGCCGCCTGACCCTGGCGGCCGCGCTTGCACGACTGGGAACCCGGATCGGCCTCAAGGCCCGCCTCGTCGCCGCGCGCGACGGATTGGCGGCGGTCGACGTCGACAAGCCCTCCGACCTCCTGGACGCACGCGCCATCCTGGCCCAGCGCCGCGAAGCCGCCGCCGGATCCTGAGACTGCGGCAACGCACGCGCCGAAATGCCCCCGAGGGGGCATTCCATCCAATCTGTTACATGTAGCGCATCTGGATGCGGATCGACTTCACGTCATTGCCCACCGGCACGCCGACCTTGGTGTAGCTGGGCTTGCCGAGGTTGAAGATATTGATCGAGGGGTTGTTCGACATCGCGCCGCCATCAGTGCTGATGTCCGTCGAGCCATTGCCGTTCACGTCGTGGCGCACGGCGATGCCGTAAGTGCCCGGCGCCGGGACGGGGACGCAGAACGTCATGGTCCCGGCCCTGGCGGCCACTTCGATCCGCTTCAGCCACTTGCCCTTGGCCAGCCACTCGCCGGAGGTGGCGCGGTAGGACTGGACGCGCAGGCGTCCCTGGGACGACTTGATGCCGTCCACCGTAACCATGATCGCGGGGCCGCCGCCGGAACGGCACTGGCTCATGTCATTGCGGATTTCGTCGCGATACTGGGCCGCGGCCGGCGCCGACAGGGCCAGCGCGGCCAGGCCGGCGGCAACTGCGATGGGGGCCTTGGGGAACTTCAATCTCATCTCCGGTTCCGTCACTCGTTCACGAGGGTTGCAGGGAAGCAAGCCCGTGAAATGTCTGGCGCCGCACTGCCATCGAGGCCGTGAATGCACTCTGAACTGGCGATCCACAAGCGCCGCGCCGGAGCGGCTGCAAGGGACGGAGCCCGGTCCGCTCGGTCGATTTAGGGAACTTCCTCCATATGGCGTGTGGAAAACGGGCCGGGCGCGCTTGTACCCCCCAGATATGGTGGCCTATCCTTCGCATCGAGGAGTACCGTTCTTAACCATGACCACGCCGCTGATCTCGCCCTCCATCCTTTCCGCCGACTTTGCCCGCCTGGGCGAAGAGGTTCGCGCGATCGACGAAGCCGGCGCCGACTGGATCCACGTCGACGTCATGGACGGCCACTTCGTACCCAACATCACCATCGGCCCGGCCGTGGTGAAGGCGCTGCGCCCGCATTCCGCCAAGGTCTTCGACGTGCACCTGATGATTTCGCCGGTGGACAGCTATCTCGAAGCCTTCGCCGAAGCCGGTGCGGACTACATCACCGTGCATCCCGAAGCCGGCCCTCACGTCCACCGCACGGTGCAGACGATTCGCGGCCTGGGCAAGAAGGCGGGGATCTCGCTGAACCCGGCCACCCCGGCCAAGATGCTGGACTACCTGATCGACGATATCGACCTCGTCCTGATCATGAGCGTCAACCCCGGTTTCGGCGGCCAGAGCTTCATCTCCAGCCAGCTTCGCAAGATCGAGGCCGTGCGCAAGATGATCGAGAAGTCGGGCCGCGACATCCGCCTCGAAGTGGACGGCGGCGTCGATGCCAGGACCGCACCTCTCTGCGTTTCGGCTGGTGCCGACGTGCTCGTCGCCGGTTCGGCCACGTTCCGCGGCGGCCCTTCGCAATATGCCGCCAACATCCGCGCCCTGAAGGGGCTCGATTGAGGCGGTGAAGCTAGACACCCCTCCGCGTCCCCGAAACGGGAACCCGGACGGGCTCCGGGCCATTTCCCCGGGAAGTGAGGCAGCCGATGAGTCGGGCGACATGCTTGCAGGCGGGCTCACAGGCAAGTCGGGGGGCGGGCCTCAGGGCGGTAACGAGGAGGGTGTCTTGAATCAAAGCGTTACCGGATCGCCGGCCGTGACACGTTCCGAAACCGACATCACTGATATCACCGCCTTCACTGGCGACGACTTTCACGATTCCGACCTCCTGCCGCCCCGCGCGGAAGTCCAGGTGGAAGTCGCGCAGATCGAGGGCGGCCGGGCGCTGGCCCTGGCCGATTTCTCGCCGCCTTCGGTCGGGCCGGGCGAGCGGCTGATCCGCTTCGCCTATCGCCTGGGCATTCCCGGCACCATGCTCTCGGCGCCGATGGGCAAGAAGGCCCGCACCCGGCTGCTCGCCACGGTCAGCAACACGCTTCCGGGCAATGCCGCCGCCGGAACCGCCCTGCGCGCGGGACATTTCCTGATCCACGGCGCCCGCACGCCCGTGGCCCAAGTCGATTTTGCCGGCCCGTCGCGCGTGACGCCGCCGCTGGAGCGCGTGGTCCACAGCTTCTCCTGGCTCACCGACCTGGAGGCCTGCGCCCCGCGCGAACAGGGTACCGCGGTTGCCGAGCGCATTCTCACCGCGTGGCTCCAGGCCAATCCCAAGCCGCCGGCCAAGCCGGGCAAGGGTCCGGCCTGGGACGTGGGCAACACCGGCGCGCGGCTGATGAACTGGCTGGCCCATGCCCCGCTGATCCTCTCCGGCGAGAAGACCCTGCGCAACCGTACTTTGGCGCACATTTCCGAGACCGCGCGCTGGCTGGACCGTCATGTCGGCCGGGCGGAAGACGGGATCGCCGAAGTCGCCGGGTGGAGCGCCATCGTCGCTGCCGGCCTGTTGCTCCCCGAAGGTCGCCCGCGCCGCCTCTACGGCGAGGCGGGGCTGATCAAGGCCCTGGGCGAACTGATCGGCGACGACGGCGGCGTGCTCTCGCGCAGCCCGCTGGCGCAGATGGAAGCGATCGCCCTCCTGGTGCGGCTGCGCAACTGCTATCACGCCACCCGCCGCGACGCGCCCAAGGCGGTCGAGCGGGTGATCGAACTGCTCATCCCGCCGCTCCTGGCGCTGACTCACGGCGACGGTTCGCTGGGTTCGTGGCAGGGCGGCTGGGCGATCGACGGAGAGGACGTCAACGCTCTCGTCAAGGCGACCGGCGTGCGCACCCGCCCGCTGCGCGATGTGCGCCAATGGGGCTATCAGCGCGTGCTGGCACACAAGTCGATCCTTCAGTTCGACACTGCGCCGCCGCCGCTGCCCGCCCATGCCCGCTACGGCTGCGCTTCCACGCTGGCCTTCGAGATGTCCCACGCGGGCCACCGCCTGGTCGTCAACTGCGGCGGCGCGGCGAGCGGCGGCGGGCTGGTGCCGGTGCGCTTGGAACAAGGCCTGCGCGCGACCGCCGCCCATTCGACGCTGACGCTGGACGATGCCAATTCCACCGCCGTCCTCATCAACGGGGCCATCGGCGGCGGCGTCAGCGAGGTCGATATCGATCGCAAGACGCTGACGCAGGAAAACGGCGGCAACG
This sequence comes from Novosphingobium sp. PhB55, assembly GCF_004368805.1. NCBI lineage: Bacteria > Pseudomonadati > Pseudomonadota > Alphaproteobacteria > Sphingomonadales > Sphingomonadaceae > Novosphingobium > Novosphingobium sp. PhB55. The sequence goes on from NZ_SODQ01000015.1 coordinate 23,987, forward strand.
CCACCCGCATCGAGGCGAGCCACAACGGCTACGAGGCGCGCTACGCCCTCACGCACCGCCGCATCCTGATCCTGCGCGACGACGGCAGCGAACTGCGCGGCGAGGACGTGCTGATCCCCGCGGGCCGCAAGGCCCAGCGCGGCAAAGTGGGCTTCGCCATTCGCTTCCACCTCGGCCCGGAAGTCGAAGTCGCCCTCACCGAGGACGGCCAGGGCGCCGGCATGGCCCTGCCCGACGGCAGTCTCTGGCAGTTCCGCAGCAGTGCCGGCGAAGTGATCCTGGAAGATTCGCTCTGGGTCGACGGCCAGGGCCGTCCCCAGGCGACGCAGCAGCTGGTGATCCAGGGTCTCGTCTCGCGCGGAGGCGGGAATTTCGGTTGGTTAATCAAGAAAATGGGGTGAAATGCCGCGACCGGCCCCACGGCTTGTGGCACCCTGAGCTAGCGGCCCCTCTTGCGACCCGGGCGCTGCCGACCTAGAGGGCGCGGAAAATCCCTCTCCGCTAGTTCCAGAACGAGGCCATCCGCATGACCGATACCGTCCAGATCCGCCGCGCATTGCTGTCGGTTTCCGACAAGACCGGCCTCGCCGATCTCGGCAAGGCACTGTCCGCCCGCGGCGTGGAACTGGTTTCGACCGGCGGCACCGCCAAGGCGCTGCGCGATGCCGGCCTTGCGGTGAAGGACATCTCGGAAATCACCGATTTCCCCGAGATGATGGACGGCCGCGTCAAGACGCTGCACCCCAAGGTCCACGGCGGCCTGCTGGCGGTGCGCGACAATCCGGAACATGCCAAGGCCATGGCCGATCACGAAATCGGCGCGATCGACCTGGTGGTCGTCAACCTCTATCCCTTCGAAGCGACCGTCGCCAAGGGCGCCGACCGTGACGAAGTGATCGAGAACATCGACATCGGCGGCCCGTCGATGGTGCGTTCGGCCGCGAAGAACCACGCCTTCGTCGCCATCGTCACCGATCCCAAGGACTATGCTGGCCTGATCTCCGAACTGGAGACCACTGACGGCGGCACTACCCTCGCCTTCCGAAAGCTGCTGGCCGCGCGCGCCTTCGCGCAGACCGCCGCTTACGATTCGATGATCTCGCAGTGGTTCGCCTTCGCGGACCAGGGCCTCGAATTCCCCGAAATGCTGAGCGTCAACGGCCGCCTCGCCACCACGCTGCGCTATGGCGAGAACCCGCACCAGAAGGCCGCGCTCTACACGCCGGTCGGCCCCTTCACCAAGGGCCTGGCCCAGGGCGAACAGGTGCAGGGCAAGGAACTGTCCTACAACAACTACAACGACGCCGATGCCGCCTTCGAACTCGCCGCCGAGTTTAAGGGCCAGGACCCGGCCGTGATCATCGTCAAGCACGCCAACCCTTGCGGTGTGGCGCAGGGTTCCAGCCTGCTCGAAGCCTGGCAGGGCGCGCTGGCCTGTGACGACGTTTCGGCCTTCGGCGGCATCGTTGCGGTGAACACCACGCTCGACGGCCCGACGGCCGAAGCGATCTGCCAGATCTTCACCGAAGTGGTCGTCGCCCCCGACGCCGACGAGGAAGCCCGCGCCTTCTTCGCCAAGAAGAAGAACCTGCGCCTGCTGCTGACCGGCGGCCTGCCCGATCCGCGCCGCCCCGGCCTGACCGTCAAGCCGATCACCGGCGGCCTGCTGGTGCAGGGCCGCGATGCCGGCGCCATCGGCGTGAGCGACCTGAAGGTCGTGACCAAGCGCGCGCCGACCGAGCAGGAACTGAAGGACTGCCTGTTCGCCTGGACCGTGGCCCGCCACGTCAAGTCGAACGCGATCGTCTATGCCAAGGACGGCGTCACTGCCGGCATCGGCGCGGGCCAGATGAACCGTCGCGATTCCTCGCGCATCGCCGCGATGAAGGCCGCCGAAGCCGCCGAGAAGTTCGGCTGGGCGCAGGCGCGTACCGTCGGCTCTGCCGTCGCTTCGGACGCGTTCTTCCCCTTCGCCGACGGCCTGCTGGCCGCCGCCGAAGCGGGCGCAACGGCGGTGATCCAGCCGGGCGGCTCGATCCGTGACGAGGAAGTCATCGCCGCTGCCGATGAGGCGGGCCTGGCCATGGTCTTCACCGGCATGCGCCACTTCAAGCACTGAGGTTCGATATTTCAGGGCCAGATTCGATCCAGGAGGCGAATATGTGGGTGATGTGGCTTGGACCGCTGGTCACCCTCGCCTTCCTGATCGGGCTGGCCACGGCGGCCGTGCTCGTGCGCCTCGGCCGCATCCGCAAGCCCCACCAGGTCATCGGCGCGCTGGCACTGCCGTTCGGTTGTGCCGCGCTGCCCGTGGCCGGGCTGGTTGTGGTCTCCGTCGCTTCGGCAGTGATCGCGCGCACGATCCCTTGACGAGATTGTGACGGTTCCCCCCGTCCACCCCGTGCGATCAACGGTTCATCGCAGAATGGGGCGCGGCTCGTCGCCATTCACTGGACGTCAAGGCGATTCGCTCCAAGTGAGCGGCACGCAATCGTACATCATCAATATGAGCTGATTTTCGTCATGGGACTCTTCAAGGCCGACTTCTACCGCTTCTTCGCCCTCGGCTTCGCCGGTGGTACGCTGCTGGTGCTGGGCGTGATGGGCATCGGAACTCACTCGATCGGCAACGGCCTCGTGCCTCCCGCCGAAGCGGCTGCGCAAGTAAACTGACCCAGGCAGGTCGATCCGGGGTCTATCGGACCCCGCGGCCTGATCCGGCGCCGTCCTGGGCGCCCCTCCAGCTTTCAATTGCACGCAGCCCTGCCAATGCCCATATGGGCGGCATGGCTAATGCGCATCATCATCACGAACATTCCGGCGAAGGCCTTGTAGAGGCTGCCCGCGCCGCCCTTCTCGATGCCGGCGAACAGTGGACCGAGATGCGCGCCGATGTCTTCGGTGCTCTGGCGGAACGCGAACGTCCGGCTTCAGCCTATGACCTGGCCGAAAGCGTCTCGGCCCTGCGCGGCAAGCGCGTGGCGCCCAACAGCGTCTATCGCATTCTCGACCTCTTCGTGCGTACCAACCTCGCCCGCCGGGTCGAGAGCGCCAACGCCTACCTCGCCAACAGCCATCCCGGCTGCCAGCACGACTGCATCTTCCTGATCTGCGATGTCTGCGGCCAAGCCGTCCATATCGACGACGACAAGCTGACCGGCGCCCTCATCGCCGCCGCCAGGCAGGCCGGTTTCGCCGGGGTGCGCCCGGTGGTCGAGCTGCGCGGAACCTGCGCGACCTGCAGCTAGGTCGGCAGGGCCTGCGAACCGGCCGCTGACGCTGGCCGGCTTCCCGCAGGATTCGCATGTCTGGCGGGGGTCGAGCGGCGCCGGAAGTTGCCGGCGATGGCTCGGAGAGTCGCAGCAAAGCAACAGGTGCCACGTTTTTCCTGTCCTTTCGGACGGCTCCGGCATATTGCCCACTGCTTAATTCGACACCAGAACATGTAGCGTGTAGAAGCAGAACATGACAGCCAACCCGGCAACGCCACTCCTCGACACCGTCGATACGCCTGACGATCTCCGCAAGCTCAAGCCTTCGGACCTGCGTCAACTGGCCGACGAACTTCGCACCGAGATGATCTCTGCCGTCGGGCAGACGGGCGGCCATCTGGGCTCGGGCCTGGGCGTGGTCGAACTGACGGTGGCGATCCACTACGTGTTCGATACGCCGGTGGACCGGCTGATCTGGGACGTGGGCCACCAGGCCTATCCCCACAAGATCCTCACCGGCCGCCGCGACCGCATCCGCACCTTGCGCCAGGGCGGCGGACTTTCCGGCTTCACCAAGCGTTCGGAAAGCGAATACGACCCCTTCGGCACGGCCCATAGCTCCACCTCGATCTCGGCCGCGCTCGGCTTTGCCGTCGCCAACAAGATCAAGGGTACGCCCGGCCGCGGCATTGCCGTGATCGGCGACGGCGCGATGAGCGCCGGCATGGCCTACGAGGCGATGAACAACGCCGCAGACGCCGGAAACCGCCTGATCGTCGTCCTCAACGACAACGACATGTCGATCGCGCCGCCGGTTGGCGGGCTGTCGTCCTATCTCGCGCGGCTCGTTTCCTCGGGCCGGTTCCTCGGCCTGCGCGACCTGGCCCGCAAGTTCGCGCGCCGCCTGCCGCGCCCGCTCCACGCCGCCGCCCGCAAGACCGACGAATTCGCCCGCGGCATGGCCATGGGCGGCACCCTGTTCGAGGAACTGGGCTTCTATTACGTCGGCCCGATCGACGGCCACGACCTCGATGCGCTGGTTCCGGTCCTGGAAAACGTGCGCGATGCCGCCGAGGGCCCGATCCTGGTCCATGTCGTGACGCAGAAAGGCAAGGGCTACGCGCCCGCCGAGGAAGCGGCCGACAAGTATCACGGCGTGCAGAAGTTCAACGTCGTCACCGGAGAGCAGGCCAAGGCCCCCGCCGGCCCGCCGAGCTACACCGGCGTCTTCGCCAAGGCGCTGGTCGCCGAGGCGGAACAGGACGACCGCATCTGCGCCATCACCGCCGCCATGCCCTCGGGCACGGGGCTCGACAAGTTCGCGCAGCAATTCCCGAACCGCAGCTTCGACGTCGGCATTGCCGAACAGCACGCGGTGACTTTCGCGGCCGGCCTGGCGGCGCAGGGCATGCGCCCGTTCTGCGCGATCTATTCCACCTTCCTCCAGCGCGCGTTCGACCAGGTGGTCCACGACGTGGCGATCCAGAACCTGCCCGTGCGCTTCGCCATCGATCGCGCCGGACTGGTCGGTGCGGACGGTGCGACTCACGCCGGTTCGTTCGACGTGACCTATCTGGCCACCCTGCCTAACATGGTGGTCATGGCCGCGGCCGACGAGGTGGAGCTGGTCCACATGGTCCACACCGCCGCGCAGTATGACAAGGGCCCGATCGCCTTCCGCTATCCGCGCGGCAATGGCGTGGGTCTGGCCCTGCCGGAAACGCCGCAGCTTCTCGAAATCGGCAAGGGCCGCGTGGTCCGCGAAGGCAGCAAGGTCGCCTTGCTCTCGCTGGGCACGCGCCTGGGCGAAGCGCTCAAGGCCGCGGACTTGCTGGACGCCAAGGGTCTTTCCACCACCGTGGCAGACTTGCGGTTCGCCAAGCCGCTGGACACCGACCTGATTCGCAAGCTGATGCTCAGCCACGATGTGGTCGTCACCGTGGAGGAAGGCGCCATCGGCGGTCTCGGCGCCCATGTGCTCACCATGGCCAGCGACGAGGGCCTTACCGACGCGGGCCTCAAGATCCGCACCATGCGCCTGCCGGACGTGTTCCAGGACCACGACAAGCCCGAGACGCAGTACGACGAAGCCGGCCTCAATGCGCCGCAGATCGTCGACGCCGTGCTCAAGGCGCTGCGCTACAACAGCGCCGGCGTGAACGAAGCCCGCGCGTAAAGCGCGTAAGATCGAGGCGTGCCTGGGGTGCCGGGCACGTCCCTGGTGACGTCGCGCCCTTTTCCGTCATCAACGGGCTCGTGAAATCCGGGTGAAGCCTTCGCGGGCAGCCTTGCGCGCCTCTGGATCGCTTCGGGCCATCACCTGCTACCGAGTATTTTCGAGGGCCCGGGGATCATCCCCAGGCCCTCGTTTTCCTTACCAGTCGTAAGCCTTGGGCAGATAAGTCCGGTCCAGGCTCTTGTAGCGCTGCTTCAGGCGGCTCTGGTGGTTGTCGAGCGGCTGCTTGATCCCGTCGATATAGACTTCGACCGGGGCCGAGGAGAGTTCGAGCGGATCGCCGTCCCAGATCACGACGTCGCCCACGGCGCCCGGCGCCAGCACGCCTTCCTTGCCGCCCATGCCGCTGATCTCGGCCGGAACCGAGGTGATCGCGGCCAGGGCCTCGCCCCAGGTCAGTCCCGCCGCGCCCGGCAGCTTGTTCAGGGCCACGAGGTTGCCGGCCTGCTGCGGCGCATAGCGGGGCTGGTTGCTGCCCGCGAACATGCCGATGCCGACTTTGACGCCGGCCTTCTTCATGCGCCCGACGTTCGACTGGGTCGCCGCAAGGCTTTCGAAGCTGGCGGGAAGGTCCCGCAGCGGCATCGCGATCACCGGCACTTTGGCCGCCGCGATCTGGCTCGCCACAAGCCAGCCTTCGGTCGCCCCCACCAGGACGAGATTCAGCTTGGGAAACTCGCTCTTGAGCGCCAGCACGCTGCGGATGTCGGCGGCCCGTTCGACCCCGACATAGAGCGGCTGGCGGCCGTCGATCACCGGGGCCAGCGCCGCCGCGTCCGCGCGGGTCAGCAGGGCATCGCTGCTGCGCGCGGCCGTGGGTGCGGCCGCCAGTTCGCGTGCCTCCCGCAAGGCGCTGCGCAGGGCGACATGGGCCGCGACGCGGCTGCCCCCGGCGAGCTTGGCCCCCGCCTCGCCCAATTGCACGAACTGGAAGGCGCGCGGCAGGTTCACCGCATCGGAGCCGGCGCGAAGATCGATCAGCGCCCCCTGCCCGGCGAAGATAGAATCGCCGTTGACCGGCGCGACGCTGGCGCGGGTGACGCCGCCTTCGCGGCTCACGGCGATGTGCTCGCTGGCGGGATTGATCGCGGGAGTCACGTCGAGCGCGGCGTTGAACGGCGACTTGTCGGCCTCGGTATCGTTGCTGTTGGGCACGCCTTCCACGTCCCAGAGCCCAAGATCGGTGACGGCCGAGAACAGGCCCGGCGTCACCCACTTGCCGGTACCGTCGACGCTCTGCATCCCGGCGGGAACGGCAACGCCGGCGCCCGCGGCAACCACCCTGCCGGCCCGCACGACGACGGTGCCGTGCTCGATCGGCGCGCTGCCATCACCCGTGCCGACGGTGGCATTGGTGATCGCGAAATCCTGCGCCGCGGCCAGGCCGGGAAGCAGGGCGGGAAGGGCGGCTGCCGTCAGGGCAGCAAGAATGGTGGCGCGGCGGCTCATTTCACGTCTCCTTCGCCGGGCTGCCCCAGTTCGAAATCGCTGACCGGGCGTCGCCGGGCATCGAGGGCGTCGAACATCAGGGCGCCGTCGATCCACACTTTCTCGGGCCGCGAATAGACCGAGAGCGGATTGCCGTTCCACAGCACCACGTCGGCCATCTTGCCCGCTTCCAGGCTGCCGGTCCTCTCGCCGATGCCCATGGTCTTGGCGGCATTGTAAGTGAACCAGCCGATGACCTTGGCATCGGGAATGTCGATGCCGATGCGGCGGCCGTCGGCCTGGGCCTTGGCGGCTTCCTGGTTGAGGCGCTGGATACCGTTCTCGTCGTCCGAGTGGATCACCACGCAGGTCCCCGCATTGGCGAGCAGCGCGGCATTTTCGGGAATGCCGTCGTAGGCTTCCATCTTGAAGCCGTACCAGTCGGCCCAGACGGCCACGCAGATGTCGTTCTCCCGCAGGAGATCGGCGATCTTGTAGGCTTCCACCGCGTGGTGGAAGGCGGTGACCTTGTAGCCCATCTCCTTGGACATATCGATCACCTGCGCCATCTCGTCCGCGCGGTAGCAGTGGTTCTGGACCAGGATCTCGCCCTTGAGCACGCCTTCCAGCGTGTCGTTGCCCAGGTCGCGTTCGGAATGGTCGCCGTCCATGTACTGGCGCGCGTCGATCCAGGCCTGGCGGTCGACCGAGAAGTTGCCCATCCGCGTCGAGGGCTTCTGGCCCTTCTCGCCATAGACGCGCTTGGGATTCTCACCGCAGGCCATCTTCAGCGAATAGGGCGCGCCGGGGAACTTCATGCCCTGCACGGTGATGCTGGGCACGTTTTTCAGCGTCACCGCGCGGCCGCCGATCAGGTTGCCCGAACCGGGCAGGATCTGAAGGCTGGTGACGCCGCCGTTGGCAAGCGCGCGGGTGAAGCCGGGATCCTGCGGCCAGACCGAATGCTCGGCCCAGACATCGGGCGTGGTGGGGCTGGTCATCTCGTTCCCGTCCGCCAGCGCTTCGACGCCGGGCGAAGGATAGACGCCGAGGTGCGAGTGGATGTCGATCACACCGGGAGTCACGAACTTGCCGGTACCGTCGATGCGGGCATAGCCTTCCGGGATCGGCATGTCGGCGCCGCCGACGGCCTGGAGCTTCCCGTCCCTGAAAAGCACGATGCCGTTGTCGATCCGGCCGCCGCGGCCGTCATAGACAGTGGCGCCCACCAGCGCGGTGGGCGTGCCCGGATAGGACTTGTAAGTGGAGGGATAAGGATCGGCGACGATCGGCGCCGCCTTCTTGTCCTGCTTCTTCGCATCGGCGCCCGTAGCGCCCAGCGCCAGTGCCGCGCCCAGAACGAGCGTGGACGACCAGCGCCGCAATGCCGGCGATACCCTCATGTCGATTTCCCCTGTTCAAATAAGATCCGGCCCGGGAAACGCTGGGTTTCCCGGGCCGGTCGATGGTCAGTGCGGCTTGGTTACCGGGTGAAACCCGGCTTCCTGAGCCTCCAGCCCCATTTCGCTCTGGCCTGCGAGATCACGGTCGATCGCGCGATCCTCCAGCGTGTCGATGTGCATCCAGCGCCGCACCAGCGGCGAGAGCGCCAGGACCACCACGGCAACGCCGATCGTGGTCCAGCCGATCGTGGAATAGATCCCCAGCGTGACTTCCTTGTTCATCACGCCGCTTTCGCCGCCGGTGGCCTCGCCGATCTTGCCGGCCACGAAGTTGCCCACGGCGGTCATGTAGAACCACGCGCCCATGATGAAGCTGCCGAGGTGCAGCGGCGAGAGGCGGGTCATCGCGGACAGGCCCACGGGCGAAAGGCACAGCTCGCCGGTGGTGTGCAGCGCATAGATCAGGAACACGAAGAGCACCGAGGTCATTGCCGCCGGATCGCCGCTGTTCGCGCCCCAGACGAAGACCAGGAAGCCGAGGCCGACCTGGATCAGCGCCAGGCCGAACTTGGCCGGAGCCGAAGGCTCCAGGCCCTTGCGGCCGAGAAACTGCCAGAGCGCCGCGAAGATCGGGCCGAACAGCACGATGTATATCGGGTTGATCGACTGGAACAGGCTGGTCGGCACGCCGCCGCGGTCCACGAACTTGTCGGTATAGAGGCTCAGCGAACCGCCGGCCTGCTCGAACAGGCCCCAGAAGATCGGGTTGAGCGCGATCAGGAACAGGATCGCGAAGATGCGCTCGCGCGGTTCCTTGGGCAGCTTGAACGCCTCGTACAGGGTGTAGCCCAGCATGGCGATGCCGGAGACCACCAGCAGCGACTGGATCACGCTGACATATTGGATCAGGGTCCAGATCACCGCGACCGAACCGAGGCCGATGCCGTAAAGCGTCAGTTCGCCCTTCTTCGCCAGCGGCCTGGGCGGTTCGCCCCGGCCCTTCAAGGCGGGACGGCCGGCCACGAAGATCAGCAGGCCGAGCAGCATGCCGATGCCGGCGAGGCCGAAGCCCCAGGACCAGCCGATCGTCTCGCCCAGGTAGCCGACCAGGATCGTACCCAGGGCGGCGCCCGTGTTCACGCCCATGTAGAAGATCGTATAGGCCGAATCGCGGCGGGAATCGGTCATCTTGTAGAGCTGGCCGACGATCACCGAGATGTTCGCCTTGAGGAAGCCGGAGCCGACGATGATCAGCGCCAGCGCCAGCCAGAACACGTTGATGGCCGGGTCCGCCTGCTTCACCGCCGGATCGGCGACGCCGTGCATGCCCTCATAGGCCATGAACAGGTGACCCACGGCCAGGACGATGCCGCCGAACAGCACGGCCTTGCGCTGGCCGAGGTAGCGGTCCGCCAGATAGCCGCCGAGCACCGGGGTGATATAGACCAGGCTGGTATAGGCGCCGTAGATCAGGTTGGCGCTGCCGTCATTGAACAGCCAGAACTTGGTCAGGTACAGGATCAGCAGGGCGCGCATGCCGTAGTAGGAGAAACGCTCCCACATTTCGGCATAGAACAGCACGAACAGACCGCGAGGATGGCCGACGAATTCGTCGCTCTTGCGCGTGGCGATGACGCCGCCGATGGCCAGCACGGCAAACAGGAGAATGGCGCCGATCGCGGCAATCCAGTCTCCCTCGTTCCAGGTTGCTATTTCTTTCATGCGCCCTTCTTTTGTCCTGTCGCCCGAAAAGCTTGTCTCGCAAGCTTGAAAGCGGGAACGTTAGCGGCCAAATCGGGCATGTAAATGGGGTGAGGACACGCAAAAGGGCGGCCTGGCAGGCGGGAACCGACGGGTTTTCCCTACCTCCGGTGAGCCATTGCGCGAAAACCACCGGAATGGCATTTTCTTGAGATGACGGAACCAAGTCACGCGAAATATTATGATTCGCAGTGACCTCGGGAATTTTCCGAAGGGCATTTTGAAAGGGAAGCACGCGATGATCAGATCCGAACTGCTGCTTGCTATGGCCAAGGAGAACCCCGAGCTGCGCGCAGAGGATGTCGAGCGCGCCGTGGACACGTTCTTCGACGAGATCGCCCAGCGCCTGGCTGACGGCGGCCGCGTGGAACTGCGCGGTTTCGGTGCTTTCTCCACCCGCCACCGCGAAGGCCGCACCGGCCGCAACCCGCGCACCGGCGAGAGCGTGGACGTGCCGGAAAAGCGCGTGCCCTATTTCAAGCCCGGCAAGGAAATGCGGGCCCGTCTCAACGTCGAGTAAAGTGGTGAACCGGACGGCATAACGCGTTCATCGCGGTTGCCCCGCCGCGCGCGATCTGCCAGATCGCGCGCACCGATCATCGTGCGGACGTGGCGGAATGGTAGACGCAGGGGACTTAAAATCCCTTGATCCTTGATCGTGCGGGTTCGAGTCCCGCCGTCCGTACCAGGATTGCTTTCGAGGCCGGCCGTCAGCGGCCGAAGCCGCGCAGCCGGATCCGACGAGGCTTCGCCCGGCCGCCCGGCCCGGACTTCATCACCCGCGACCGGAACAGCCGCGCGCCGCCGCGCACCAGCAGTGCCACCCAGAGCACCTGCCAGCCGATGGCCAGGATATGCGGCAGCAGCGCGGGATCCCGTGCCGCGCGCGCGAGCATCGCGAAAGGCGAGCTGAAGGGCACGAGCACCGCGGCGATCTCCACCGCGCTGCCCGGCTGGGTCATCGCGAAACTGGCGAAGAAGAATACCATGAGCTGCGCCATGGTCACCGGCATGGACAGGGTCTGCACTTCGCGCACGGTCGTCGCCATGGAGCCGATAGCCAGGAAGACCGAGCCGAGCAGCAGATAGGCCATAGCGAAGTAGATCACGCCCAGGCCGATCAGCAGCGGCCAGCCGACGGCCGGATCGGGCAGTCTTTCCGGCGATATCCCTCCCCCGAGCCAGAGCAGGCCGCCCGCCGCCGCCCAGGTTGCGATGCCTACCAGCGAAACCCCGAGCATGGCAAAGAGCTTGCCCAGGAACACCGCGTCCATCGGCACGGCCGCCGCCAGCACTTCTATGATCTTGTTGCCCTTTTCCTCCACGAGGTTGGACAGGACCATGCCTGCCAGCATCATCGTCAGCAGGAACAGCAGGGTCTGCGCCCCTTGCGCCGTGGCGAAGCGCCCCTTGCGTTCGGCCGCACTGCTGCGCACGACCGGCTGGAGCGCCACGGCCGGATAGCTCAGCGCCGCTCCCGAATGAACCTGGGCGGAGAGCATCGCCACCGGCCCGCCCCAGGCCTGGATCAGGCCCTCCGGACCGGTCAGGACCGGCGCGGCCGGCGTCCCCGTCAGAATCGCGGCAGCGCTGGCCTTGTGCGAGGACAATGCCTGGCGGGCGTCGTAGCGTTCGCCTGGGGCCAGCCTGCGGAGCACCACCAGCCTGGGCAGGTCGTCACCAAGCGCGGGCGCAAGCTGGGCGCGGGCGCGCTCGAGCGCCGCTGCGTCCGCTGCCTGCATGACCACGCCCAGCACCGGGCGTTCCTGGCTGGCATCCACGCGCGATCCCAGGCTGCCCGCCAGCACTGCGATGACGGCGGGGAACAGCGGCCCCAACAGGAAGAAGAAGAAGCTGCGGCTGAACAGGATCGCCGTGAAGTCGCGCCGGGCAACGACCCAGGCGGCAGCGAGGACGGAAAGACGGCCGGAACCCTGCCTCATCGCCCGTCCTCCAGTCCGGGGCTGGCCGCAAGGTCGCGCGCGGCGGCCTCTCCGGCAATGGCGACGAAAGCATCGTGCAGACCCGCCCGCTCGATCGACAGCGAGAGAATGCCCGCATCGCCTTCGATCAGGGCGCGCAGCAAGGGCTCCACACCGCCTTCCGGCAGCGAGAAGTGCCACACCGCCCCCTCGCGCCGGGCATCGGCCGGCAGGGCCGCTCTCCACAAGCCGTCCTGCGCGCGCGTTTCGAGGCGGACCTGCTGGGGGATGCGATCGCGGGCCACGTCCACCGGGCCGGCAAAGGGCACCTTGCCGCCGGCGATGATCGCCACGTCGTCGCAGAGCCGCTCGGCATGGGCGATGACGTGGGTGGAGAAGATCACCGTCGTCCCGCCTTCGGCCAGCTGGCGGATCATGCGCTCCAGCTTGCCTTGGTTCAGCGCGTCGAGACCCGAAAACGGCTCGTCCAGAATCACCAGGCGCGGCTGGTGAACCAGCGTGCCCAGGATCTGCACTTGCTGCGCCATGCCCTTGGAGAGCTGCCGAATCTGCCGGTCCGCGGCATGGCCGAGGCCGTGGCGTTCGAGCAGTTCGTGCGCGCGCCGCCGCCCTTCCCGCAGCGGCAGCCCGCGCAAGGCGCCAAGGAAAGCGATGGCCTCGGTGGCTTTCATCGCGGGATAGAGGCCGCGTTCCTCGGGCAGGTAGCCAATGGCGTGGGCAACGTCGTGCGGGCGCTCGGAGCCCAGAATCCTGCGGATGCCGGCATCGGGATCGATGATGCCGAGCAGCATGCGCAGGGTCGTGGTCTTGCCGGCGCCATTGGGCCCCAGAATGCCGTAGACGGCCCCCATCGGCACCCGGAGATCGACACCGTCGACGGCAGCGAATCCGTCGAAACGCTTCACCAGCCCCTGTGCCTCGATGGCGAGGGAGGGCATGGGGGAAGACGCCGGGGAAAGTGCTTCCGAGTTGCTGGCCAAGGACCAATCTCCTACTGCGACGTTCATTCAAGGCACCCGCTGGCCGTTTCCAAGGCCTGCCTATGAGCCGAAGAGTCCGCAAGCTTGGTTAACGATGCGCTGAATGTCCTGACCCGCGATCTCGAGGCGCAAGCCCGCGAGCTGGGATTCTGCGCCTTCGGCATAGCCTCGGCCGAAGAGGATGCGGACCGGGCGGCGCGGCTGGAGTCCTGGCTGGCGGAGGGCATGGAAGGTTCGATGGGATGGATGGCCGAGCGCGCCCATCACCGCCGCTCGCCGCAAGGGCTCTGGCCCGAGGCGCGGCGGGTGATCGCGCTGGGCATGAGCTATGCCCCCGCAAGCGATCCGCTGCAGTTGGCCGAAGTGCCGGAAATCGGCCGCATCTCGGTCTATGCGCAAGGCGCGGACTATCACGACTGGGTCAAGAAGGCGCTCAAGAACCTGGCGCGCTGGCTGGTTTCGGAAGCCGACCGGCGCGGGCTGGGTCCGGCGGGCGTGAAAGTCTTCACCGATACCGCGCCGGTCATGGAAAAGCCGCTGGCCGCCGCCGCCGGGCTGGGCTGGCAGGGCAAGCACACCAATCTCGTCAGCCGCGAGCATGGATCCTGGCTCTTCCTGGGCGAGATCTACACCACGCTGGACCTGCCGCTGTCCGCGGAGGGTCGCGATCGCTGCGGTTCGTGCCGGGCTTGCCAGGACGTCTGCCCGACCCAGGCCTTTCCGGCGCCCTACCGCCTCGATGCCCGGCGCTGCGTCAGCTACCTCACCATCGAGCACAAAGGCCCGATCCCGGAAGAATTCCGTGTGGGGCTGGGCAATCGCATCTATGGCTGCGACGATTGCCTGGCGGTCTGCCCGTGGAACAAGTTCGCAGAGACCGCCAGCCGCCTGAAAGCCTTCCTGCCCCGCGCGGAACTGACCGCGCCCGAGCTGGCCGACCTGCTGACGCTGGACGATGCAGGGTTCCGCCAGCTGTTCTCCGGCTCCCCGATCAAGCGCATCGGCCGCGACCGCTTCGTGCGCAATTGTCTCTATGCGGCGGGAAACAGCGGGAGCACCGCGCTGATGGCGCAAGTGCGGCCCCTGCTGGACGACCCAGACCCCGCCATCGCCGAAGCCGCGCAATGGGCCGCCGTTCGCCTCGGCACCTCCCCGCCGCCCGGCGAGGAGGATGGTCCGGCGGTTACAGCAGTTCCTTGAGCGGCTTTTCCTTGTCGGCCAGCGCCGCGAGATCGGGTTTGGCGCCCGCTTCCACCAGCTTGCGGCCCTGGACGTAGTCCTTCACCGCGTTCACGCAGTCGAGCGCCAGGACCTTGCCTTCCTTGAGGTAGATCACCGAGAAGCTGCGGTCCTCGGGATTGCCGCGGATCACGGTCTGGTCGAAGCCCAGGTTGATCCCCGCCGTCTGCAGCCGCAAGTCGTACTGGTTGGACCAGAACCACGGAAACGCCTTGTAGGGCTTGGCATCGCCGCAGATCGCCTTGGCCACGCACGTCGCCATGTCGTTGGCGTTCTGCACCGATTCCACGCGCATCACCGTGCCGCCCGCGAAGTCGCAGGCGAAAGCCGCGCAGTCGCCGATGGCATAGATGTCCGGCAGCGAGGTGCGGCAATATTCGTCCACGTCCACGCCGTTGGCTCCGGCCGCGCCGGCCAGGATCAGCGGCCCGACCGCCGGGACGATGCCGATGCCCACGATCACCGCCTCGGCACCCAGGACTTCGCCGCCGGCAAGCTGCACGCCGGTGACCTTGTGGCCATCGCCCACCAGGCAATCGACCGCGACGCCCGTGCGCAGGTCGACGCCGTGCGTCCGGTGCTCGCCTTGGTAGAATTCCGAGAGCGGCTCCCCGGCCACGCGCGCCAGCACCCGCGGCAACGCTTCCAGCAGCGTGACCTTGAGGCCCATCTTCGAGAGCACTGCCGCCGCTTCGAGGCCGATGTAGCCGCCGCCGATCACGACCACGTTCTTCGTGCCAGCATCGATTTCGGCCATCAGCGTGTCGCAATCCTCGCGGGTGCGCACGGCATGGACCCCGGCCAGATCCGCGCCCGAGCACGACAGCCGGCGCGGATCGCCGCCCGTCGCCCAGACCAGCTTGCCGTAACCGTAAGTCTCACCGTCCGAGAGCGCGAGTTCCTGCGCCGCCGGATCGACTTTGGTCACTTCGGTGCCGAGCTTGAAGGTGATCTCCTTCTCGGCCCAGAACGTCGGCGGGCGGATGTAGAGACGGTCGAAGGTCTTCTCCCGCGCGAAGTATTCCTTGGAGAGCGGCGGCCGCTCGTAAGGATGCTCCGGCTCGCGGCCGATGACGGTGATGGTCCCCTCGAAACCGTTCTGGCGAAGGGCGATCGCGCATTGCGCACCGCCGTGCCCGGCTCCCACGATAACGACGTCTGCCTTGCTCATGGCCGGTTGGGTTCCAGCAATTTTGCCTCCGGGTCAATGCCCCGGCACGAAATTGAATTGCCGTGGAAGACGATATCGCGATTTCGAAGGACAGCCCTCAGGCCCGAGCTTCCTCGAAGGCACCCATCGTCAGTTCCAGCGAACGGATCTGGGCATCGGGATCGAAGATCGCGCCGGAAACGATCAGCTCGTCCGCCTGGGTGCGCTCCACGAAGGCCCTGATCTCGTCCCGCACCCGCGCCGGGGTGCCCACCGCGCTGACCGAGCGCACTTGCTCCAGCATGGCCTTGGCCGCACCCGGCAACCCTTCGCGATAATCGCGGATCGGCGGCGGCAGGCGGCCGGGCGACCCGGTGCGCAGGGCGACGAAGCTCTGGTCCGTGGAGGAGGCAAGATAGCGCGCCTCCTCGTCGGTATCGGCGGCGACGACATTGATGCCGGCCATGAAGTGCGGCTTGTCCAGCACTTTGCCGGGCTCGAAGCGCTCGCGGTAGATCCGGGCGGCCTCGTCGAGCATGGCCGGCGCGAAGTGCGAGGCGAAAGCATAGGGCAGGCCGAGCATGGCCGCGAGTTGGGCACCGAACAGGCTGGAGCCGAGGATCCACATCTGCACGTCCGCGCCGTCGGCCTGGGGCGAGGAAACGCCGCCCACCGCCTGTCCGGCGAAGCGGGCCTGGAGTTCCACGACATCCTGCGGGAACCGTTCGGACGCGCCGTGGATGTCCTTGCGCAGGGCATTGGCGAGCCGCCCGTCCGCACCCGCCGCGCGGCCGAGGCCAAGGTCGACGCGGCCGGGGAACAGCGCAGCCAGCGTGCCGAACTGCTCGGCGATGATGTAGGGCGTGTGATTGGGCAGCATGATGCCGCCCGCGCCGATGCGGATCGTGGAGGTGGCCGCGCCGATATGCGCGAGCACGACCGACGTGGCTCCGCCCGCGATCCCGTCCATGCCGTGGTGTTCCGCCACCCAGTAGCGCGAATAACCGGCCTTTTCGGCGGCCTGCGCGGTGCGGGCGGAAATGGCGAGCGCTTCGGCGACAGTGCCGCCTTCGCGCACGGAGACGAGATCGAGGACGGAGAGTGGCGTCATGGCTTCGATGTTCCTTCCGGCCCAAGCTGGGCGAGATATTCCTTGGCGGTGGCGGCGGACGGGCTTTCAGGACTCATCGTGACCACGGAGTTCCAGCTGCGCCGCGCGGCATCGTCGCGCCCGCCGAGCACGGCGATCACGCCCGCTTCCAGCCCGATCTCCGCATCCTGCGGGGCGAGCTGCGCAGCCTTCTCGATCTGGGTCTGTGCCTCGATCAACTGCTTCTGGCGGCGCGCAAGCGTGGCGGAGAGCAGCCAGGCCTGCGCATTGTCGGGATCGGCGGTGCGGGCATCGGCAAGCGCCCGCCCGGCTTCCTCGTTCTGGCCCAGCGAGACGAGTGCGCGGGCGCGGTCGAGCGCGATGGACGCGCCGAGCGAGCCGTCGCTGGCGGTCTTGGCCTCCACGGCGGCGGGCGCCAGCAGGGTCAGCGCCTCGCCTGCCTTGCCGTCGGCCAGGGCGGCATTGCCCGCCATGGCGCCCAGCCGGGCGCGGCTGAGATGGTCGCCGGGATCGGCGGCATCGCGGGCCTGGACGAAGACCGTGCGCGCCTCCGCCCAGCGGTCGAGATCGGCCAGCGCCACGCCCAGGCACAGCCCCGCACGCACGCGCTCGCGGCCCTGGGCGCTGGAAAGCGCCTTGCGCGCCACTTCGGCCGAGCGCTCGGGATCGGCCTCCACCGCCAGCAGGCAGCCGTTCTCGGCCCGGAGCGGCAGGGGCCCTGCGAACTGCGCCGATTCGGTGCGGCGCTTGCGTTCCTCGTCCTCCTTCTTCTCGACGATCTCACGCGGGAGCGCCGAGGCGTAAGGGCTGGAAATGCCCCCCGCGTCGAGGGTGGATTGCATCAGCATGAGGGGAAGAAGGATGGGCATGGAAAGACGGTCCTAGCAGGATCAGGGCAGGATCAAGCCGCCGGATCGCGGGCGAGGACCAGTTCGGCAACCGTGCGGAGAAGCAGGTGGATGTCGGACTCGCGCGAGAGGCGGTGGTCACCGTCCTTGATCAGCGCGACCTGCACGTCGGCTGAACGCAGGCGCTCGGCCAGTTTCACCGAAACGTCCCAGGGCACCTCGGCGTCGCGCTGGCCGTGCAGCAGGCGAACCGGGCCGTCGAAGGCGATTTCCTTGCCGAGCATGAGGTTGGCCTGGCCGTCCGCCCAGAAACCGGGGTGAGTGGGGGTGGGTTCGGGACCGTAAGGATTGTCTTCCCAGAGCGTTTCGCCATCCGCCAGAATGTTCTTGTCCATCTGGGCGATGCCCCAGTCGGTGAAGTCCGGCGCGGCCGCCACGCCGATCAGGCCGCGTACCATGCCGGCCAGCGCCTCTGCCACCATCAGCATGAGCCAGCCGCCCATGGACGAGCCCACCAGCACCACCTGTTCCAGCGCGGCCGCGGCTATCACGGCAAGGACCTCGTCCCGCCAGCGGGAGAGCGTGCCTTCGGCGAAATCGCCCGGACTGTCGCCGCAGCCGGAATAGTCGAGCAGCAGGCAGGGGCGGCCGCTGGCCTGGGCCATCTCGAACAGGGCCGTGGCCTTGCTGCCCGCCATGTCCGACATGTAGCCGGGCAGGAACACGATCGTGGGGCCGGTGCCGGGGGTGAAACGGTGGGCGATACGGCGCCCGTCGGGCAGCTCCAGATAACGTGTCTCGGTCATGGCCGCCCATCTGGGGTCGCGCGGCAGCGAGGACAAGGCCCGGATATCGGCAGAGTTCCGGTTGCGGCCCACACCGATCGCGGCTTAAGAGGCCATCTGGAATTTGCCGAGGGCGAATTTGGCGGACTGGCACCGATCGGAAGATGCCCTGAAGGCATCTGCACCAGGTCGCGGCCCGAGCGCCGGAAACAGGAAGTCGTCCAAGAATGTCCGCGCAGATTCTCGACTTTCCGACCCGCCCCAGCCGGCTCGCCCTGCGCCTCGAATGGTTCGCCACCGAACGGTCGGTGCTGCTGGCGATCTGGGCGCTCTATTTCGCGCTGCGCGTGGCGGTGCTGCTGATCGACGTGACGCCCACATCCGACGCCGCGTCCTACTTTGCGCGCGCCGCGGGTCTCGCCGCCGGGCAGGGCTACATGGACAAGGGCCTGCCGACCGCGTTCTGGCCCCCCGGCCTGCCGCTGGCGCTTTCCGTGATGTTCCACCAGTTCGGCATTTCGCAAGTCTCGCTGGGACTGTTCAACCTGGGCGCCTCGATGCTGACCGGGTTGCTGACGCTGGCGCTGGGCCGCCACATCTTCGGCAACGAGGCGGCGGCGCGCGGCGGCCTGCTGCTGCTGGCGGTCTATCCCAATGCCATCGCCTACGTCCCGCTCGCGCTGACCGAAGTGTTCTACACCATGCTGCTGCTCGCGGGCTGCTGGGCGGTGATGGCGCGCACCAACCGCTGGCAACTGATCGGCGCGGGACTGATCTTCGGTTTCGCGACCCTGGTGAAAGCGCAGACGCTGGTGGTGGTGCCTCTGATCTTCGCCATCGACTGGCTGCGCGCGCGCGGCATGTGGCGCCGGCTTCCCGGCCTGCTGGTGGAGGGCTTGATCGTCATCGCCGTCGCGGCACTGGTGGTGGCGCCGTGGACGGCGCGCAACCACGCCCGGCTCGGCCACTGGGTCGCCGTCTCCACCAATGGCGGCTACACCCTGCTGACCGGCAACCATGACAGCGCCACCGGCGATTTCACCCCGAACGCCCCGGTCGTGCAGCGGTTCATGGCCCGGACCGACCTCGACGAGGTGGCCAGCGACAAGGAGGCCGCACGCATGGGTCTCGCGTGGATCCGCGAGAATCCCGGCAAGTTCGCCGCTCTGGCGCCCAGGAAGCTCATGCGCCTCTGGCTGCCGGACGGAGAGGCGGAATGGGCCTATCAGGGCGGCGCACCGAACTATCCCCGCTTCGAGGCATTCTACCGCGCGGTCCGCTATGCCAACCAGGGCTACTACGCACTGCTGATGATCGGGTTCGCCGCGGCTTTCGCGGTGATGACCTTGCGCCGCCTGCGCGAAAGGACGCGCTGGGCGGGATGGTGGCTGCTGCCTTACGGCGTGGCGCTCTATCCGACGCTGATCTGCCTGCTGTTTTCCGGGCAGTCACGCTTCCATTATCCGGTCATGCCCTTCATCTGCATGACCGTGGGCTGGCTTGTGGCAACCGGGGTGGAGCGCCTGGCCTGGGCGCGGCGCAAGCCGACGATCCACTGAGGGATCGGCAGCCGGCCAGATCAGGAGCAGGTCAGAGCAGCGCCGGCCCGATCACGCGCACGATCACGGTTCCAGGCGTGGCCTCGGCGCTTTCGACCTTGCGATGGCTGGAGGTGCGCGCATCGAGCAGGATCAGGCCGATGGCGAGCGCAAGCGCCGCCGCCATCCACAAGCCTATCCCGCCAATTCGACCCGACATCGCTCACCCCTTCAGGAATATTTCCTCGATCCTCATAGCAAAGACCTCGGCAATGCGAAATGCCAGTGGCAGCGAGGGGTCGTACTTGCCGGTTTCGATGGCGTTTACGCTCTGACGGCTCACCTCCAGGCGATCGGCGAGGTCTTGCTGGCTCCAGCTACGCTCGGCGCGCAGGACCTTGAGTCGGTTCTTCAAGAGTGATCCGCCCCGGCCTTCATGCTTCCGAACGTCAGGCGATTGAACAGAGCTCCAACCGCCAGCCCCAGACACCATAGCGGCATTACGAAGAACACGGGAAACCGGGGAACTTCCGGCGAATAGAGTTCGAGAATGCCCCACATGCTCGTCGCCGCCAGGGTCAAGCCGGTGGCGACCAGAAACTTGCGGACTTCCAGCATGCGCAGATATTCGTCTTCCAGTTCGACGAGCAGGCGGCCCATCGCCCAGAGCCACCCGATCACGGCAAGGCCTGGCAGGATGGAGAGCGAGATAGTCCGCACGTCGGCCGGTGCATGATCGGGAATCAGCGCCGTCGCCAGCGCGATCCCGGCCACATAGGCCAGAGTGATCGGCAAGAAGCGCATCATGTAGCGGCGACGCGCCTGCTGTGTGCCTGCCATCTGGAGTTCCTTTCTCAGTTTCTAGGTCAAGGGTACATGACCATGTGTAAAGGACCATTGTCATGACGACTGCATTTAGTCAAGGAGCCTTTACATCGTCTCCGTCGCTCTGGCGGGGTGACTTTTCGCGCGGGAATTGCTACATGCTCGGGCGATGACGCAGCTGCGCACCTTGACCACGACTACTACCACCCGGTGCTTCCGGGGACGGTTGGTCGCGGCCTGAAGGCGCAGCCACCGTCGCCCGGCGTTCGGGCGAGCGGCGTCACTCTCCCGAAAATAGCGCCGATCCTGCTGACGCCGCACCTTCACCCGGCGGCGCGCCTGTGCCATGGCGCCCCAAAGGTTTTCCGCCCGCATGCTCTGGTATGGCATGGGGCAAACGAGAGATGAGTTCGTCCATGTCCGAGATGTTCAAGATCAGCCTGCCCGACGGTTCGGTTCGCGAAATGCCCGAAGGCTCCACCCCGGCCGACGTCGCCGCCGCCATCGGCCCCGGCCTTGCCAAGGCCGCGCTGGCCGCGAAGATCGATGGCGAGCTGGTCGACCTGAGCCTGCCCTTCAAGGGCGACGCCAATCTCGCGCTCGTCACCAGCCGTGACGAGGAAGAGGCGCTGGACCTGGCCCGGCACGACTTCGCGCACGTCCTGGCCGAAGCGGTGCAGGCGCTGTTCCCCGGCACGCAGATCACTTTCGGCCCTTCGACGGACGACGGCTTCTACTACGACTTCGCGCCCAATCCGGAGCGCGGGCCGTTCACCGACGACGACCTGCCCGCCATCGAGGCGGAAATGCGCAAGATCATCGCCGCCAACAAGCCGCTGCGCCGCGAGGTGTGGGACCGCGAGACGCTGATCAGCCGCTGGAAGCAGCAGGGCGAGAACTTCAAGGCCGAATGGGCCGCTGAACTTCCGGGCGATGAGCCGCTGACCGTCTACTGGTCGGGCGAGGACTGGCTGGACATGTGCCGCGGCCCGCACCTGCCCTCCACCGGCAAGCTGGACCCGGCCGCTTTCAAGCTGACGCGCGTTTCCGGCGCCTACTGGCGCGGCGACCAGAAGAACGCGATGCTCAGCCGCATCTACGGCACCGGCTGGCTGAACAAAAAGCAGCTTGCCGCGCACCTCACGCGCCTTGAGGAAGCCGCCAAGCGCGACCACCGCAAGCTGGGCAATGAGATGGACTTGTTCCACCTCCAGGCCGAAGCGCACGGCTCGGTGTTCTGGCACCCCAAGGGCTACGTGATCTATCGCGCCCTTGAAGACTACATGCGCCGCGCGATCAGCCAAGCGGACTGCAAGGAAGTGAAGACGCCGCAGGTCATGGACGCGCGGCAGTGGGAAGCCTCGGGCCACTGGGGCAAGTACCGCGAGAACATGTTCGTCATCCCCGACGAAGTGCCCAACACCGAGGACAACGGCCCGATCATCTCGGACGACGCCCAGTGGATGGCGCTCAAGCCGATGAACTGCCCCGCGCACATCCTGATCTTCAAGCAGGGCATCAAGTCCTACCGCGATCTGCCGCTGCGCCTGGTCGAGAACGGCTGCTGCCACCGCAACGAGCCGCACGGCGCGCTGCACGGGCTGATGCGCGTGCGCCAGTTCACGCAGGACGACGGCCACATTTTCTGCCGCGAAGACCAGATCGTCGGCGAGGTGCAGGCCTTCTGCGAGATGGCGGACCGGGTCTACAAGGACTTCGGCTTCACGTACGCGATCAAGCTGGCGCTCCGCCCCGACAACCGCATCGGCACCGACGAGCAGTGGGACAAGGCCGAGGCCGAACTGCGCGACGCTGTGATCCGCGCCGGCCTCGCCACCGAGGAATATGGCTGGGAGGAACTTCCGGGCGAAGGCGCGTTCTATGCGCCCAAGCTGGAATGGCACCTCACCGATGCGATCGGCCGTACCTGGCAGGTCGGCACGATCCAGTCCGACCGCATGTTGCCCGAACGTCTCGATGCCAGCTACATCGGCGAGGACGGCGCGCGCCACCGCCCGGTCATGCTGCACCGCGCGATCTTCGGTTCCTATGAGCGCTTCATCGGCATCCTGATCGAGCACTTCGCCGGCAAGCTGCCGGTCTGGCTCGCCCCGGTCCAGGCCGTGGTCGCCACGATCGTTTCCGATGCCGACGACTATGCGCAGGAAGTGACGAAGAAGCTCAAGGCCGCCGGGGTGCGCGTCGAGACCGACGTGCGCAACGAGAAGATCAACTACAAGGTGCGCGAGCACTCGCTGAAGAAGGTTCCGCACTTGCTGGTCGTCGGCAAGCGCGAGGCGGAGGAACAGACCGTCGCCCTGCGTACCCTCGGCGCCGAGCACCAGAAGGTCATGACCCTCGACGAGGCGATCGCCCTGCTCAAGGTCGAAGCCACCGCGCCCGACCTTCGTGCGGACATGCCGGCATGATCAAGCGCGAACTGATCGACACCGCGTGGATCCCCGATGGTGAGAAGCTCGAACTCTACAGGCACGATCAGGACTACATGATCGTGCTGGGCCACAACGAGCTGATGTCCACGCGCAAGTGGGGCAGCGAGGAAGCGCTCGCCACCATGGCCTGGGATCGCATCAAGGGCGTGACCAAGCGCCCGCACATGCTGATCGGCGGCTACGGCATGGGCTTCACCCTGCGCGCGGCGCTGCGTACCCTGCCTGAGGATTCGAAGCTCACCGTCGTCGAACTCGTGCCCGAGATCATCGAATGGGCACGCGGACCGATGGCCGAACTGGCGCAGGGCTGCCTCGACAATCCGCGCGTTAACCTGGTGATGGGCGATGTCGCCCACATCATCGACGGATCGCGCGCGGCTTACGACGCCATCCTGCTGGATGTCGACAACGGCCCGGACGGCCTCGTGCGCGAGGACAACAACCAGATCTATTCGAAGGTCGGCCTGCGCGCGGCGCGCAATGCGCTGACGCCGGACGGCGTGCTGGCGATCTGGTCGGCCGGTGCGGACCCCGCCTTCACCCGCCGCCTGGAACGCGCCGGATTCAAGGTGGACGAAGTGAAGGTCTCCTCGCGCAGCAACGGCAAGGGTCCGAAGCACGTCATCTGGTTCGCCACGCCGGAGTGACCGGGCAGCAGCGCGATCGGCGCTGCCGGCCTCTCGCTCACGCGGCCTCGCATTCTCCGTCGCCCCCCCGTGAAGGCGGGGCGACGGTTCCTCGTTTCCCGTAAAAGGCTTTGAAAGAGCGCGATTCCCGCCCCCCGCGGGCATGGCGGTAAACGCCCGCGCGCATCGCTCCCGCGACAATCAGGACGGTAGCGAGCGATCCCGACGCGCCGCCACCCGCCGCGCCTTCGCGCGTCCCGCGGCGGCGACCAGAACGCTGGTGCTCAGCAGAATCCCGGAGACCAGCACACCCACGGCGACCAGGCCCGCAGGGCTGAAATCGGTGCGCGCATCCAGCTTGACCCAGTTACCCAGCTCCACGCTGGCCTTGGCGGTTTGGCGATCCTTGGAGAGACGCTTGAGCGAGCGCATGAGCCGGTGATTCCCTTTGCTGAAACGCCGCCAGCCTTAGCACGAAGGCGAAACGGCGATCAGCCCCCGCGAGTCAGCCGCTCCAGCCAGGCCTGCGCCTGCTTCGGCTCGCCAACGGCGTCGGATTGCACCGGCCCGCGCGCGGCAAGGAGTTCGCGGTGGAGCGCGAACGGCTCCATGTCCAGCTGGTCGCGCAGATCGTCGATCTCTTCGGCCATCTCACCAAGCGCATCGAGCATCGGCGCCGCCTTGGCCTTGTGCTGCTTGTCCTTCGTGTGGCCGAACAGGCCCCACTGCCCCGCCGCCGTCGCCTGCAAGGCTTCGATCAGCGCGGCGCGGTAATCGGTTTCAAGGTCGGCACGGCGGTTGTCCATGCGTTCGAGGCGGTCTGCTCTGGCCATGTGACCGCCCTAGGCGCGCCCGGCGTTCATCACAAGACGTTCACCACAAGCGGCTCACCACAGGACGCCGTGCTTGTCGGCCACGATCGGCGGCGGCGCTTCTTCGCCGATGGACTGGAGAAGGTCGATCTCGATCGTGCGGCACATCGCATTCAGCGGCAGGTCGTGCACGGTGTTGGCGAAAGGATCGACCAGGTCGTCGCCGATGGCGAGTACCGCCAGGAACATGATGCCCGCGATCGTCGAGCCCAGCGGCGTCGCCACGCCCAGCGTCTCCACCAGGCCGATCGGCAGCAGGATGCAGAACATGTGCGTGAAGACGATCGGGAAGAAACGGTACTGATAGGGCAGCGGCGTGTTCTTGAGTCGCTCCATCCCGCCTTGGGAATTGGCGATATCGACCAGAACGGCCTCCATCTGCGCCTGCTGGATCGTGTCGATCCAGCCCTTGCGCCGCGCTTCGTCGATGCGGTGGCCGGTCTCGTCGAGAATGCCGTTCGCCACGTTGGCGCGCTCCAGCGAGGCATCGGCGTCCCCGCGCGACAGCATGCGCAGGACTTCGGCATCGGGCTTGATGCGGCGCAGCTGGCAGCGCAGCGCGTTGACGTAGGCGATCTGGCGCAGGACGATGCGGCGCTTCAGTTCGGCCGCCTCGGGATCGGGCATGAAATTGCGGGCCGCACGCGCGATGTTGCGGCTGGCATTGATCATCAGCCCCCAGAGGCCGCGCCCTTCCCACCAGCGCTGGTAGGCGGAATTGCTTCGGAAGCCGAGGAACAGCGCCAGCGCAGAGCCGAACAGCGTCACCGGCAGTTCGGGCGCATGGAAGGGCAGCACGAAATAGGTCACCGTGACGATGATGTCCCACACGAACAGCAAGGTCAGCGGTTTCCAGATTTCGCGGAAGATCTGGACAGGTTGCAGCGAGGCAGTGACGATCATTGCTTGGCGGAATCCCCTCCATGCGCCGATGTGGCGGCATGCGACAGCGCGACAGAAGTGCCCGAAACCGGCCTCAAGGTGAACCAGTCCGCCCTGTCGATGGCGACGAGAAAGCCCAGCACGCCCAGACCGAAGAGCAATAGCAGAAAATTACCGACAAGCGATTGGCGAAGGCGAGTCCGCTCGGCGTCAGACATGTGGCGCATGGTGAGTCTCCTTTTCCAGATACGCGAACGGGTAAACTGGGGAAGGATAATTTCGATTGCATCGAACTTGCGTGACATTTCTTTGCTGCAACGCAGCAGACACGATGTGCGGTGCAGCAGAAACGGCAGGCCGCCGGCCGCTATCGAAAATATTTTGAAATGAAATGGAAATTGTCCGGCATCCGACGCGGTCCGGTTGGACCGGCGGTCAGAAAGGCAGGACATCCTTGGCCAGAATCAGCGCCAGTGCGCAGCCGCACACAAGCGCGGCGCGCAGAAGTTCACCCTGCCGGAGGTTCTGAGCGCCATGCGCAAGTGCGACGATACGAGCCATGCATGCGGTAATGCACGCCAACCCCTTGCCAATCCGTTAAACCCCGTGGTTCCGGGATCGCCCGCGATCAGCGCGACGGCATCTGCTGGCTGGAGCAGTGGAACGAGCCACCGCCGGCCAGAACCGCGTCGGCCATGATGCCCACGGTATCGCGGCCGGGGAACAAGTCCGCGATCGCCGCCACGCCCGCTTCGTCATGCTCCGTGCCGTAGATCGGCACGACCACCAGTTTGGAGGTGATCGCGAAGTTCATGTAGCTGGCAGGCTCGATCCGGCCGTCCGTTTCCACCCGGCCGGGCGAGGGGACTTCGCGCACGGTCACGCCCATGGCCTCGGCACGGGCCTTGGCGTCGGCATAGATGGCGGCATTGGGGTCGTTCGGGCCCGTCGCCCGCGGCAGGGCCAGGACGTTCGCCGCCACGAAGCGGGCGAGGTTGTCGACATGGCCATCGGTATGGTCGTTGATAAGGCCGTCACCCAGCCACAGCACCCGATCATAACCGAGGTCGCGCCGGAGCCGCATTTCCAGATCGCCGCGCGTCAGGTGCGGGTTGCGATTGGGATTGAGCAGGCATTGCTCGGTGGTGGCGACCAGGCCGGTGCCGTCCCCGTCGAGCGCGCCGCCTTCCAGGATCCAGTCCGCCGTCTCGACATCCAGCCCGGCATCGCGCGCCAGTTCGGCGCCGATCTCCTGGTCGCCGTCCATCAGGTACTTGCCGCCCCAGCCATTGAAACCGAACCGCATCGCCTTCAGCGCACGGTTGCCGTCGGCCACGACCAGCGGCCCGGTATCGCGCAGCCAGACGTCGCCATAATGGCGCACTTCCAGATTCACTTTCGAAGAGACCAGCGAGGCCGCCCGCGCCCGGTTGGCCTCATCGCGCACGACCAGGCGCACTTCCTGCCCCGATTCGGCAACGGCGGATGCGAAAGCGGCCATCTGCTCCTGCGCGGCTTCGAGGAAACCCGGCCATTCGACGGGATCGTGCGGAAATCCGATCCAGATCCAGTCCTGGGCATGCCATTCGGGGGGAAGGGCGAACGTCACGGGGCAACCTCCTTCAGCCGCGGAGCAAGGCCTGCCGCCGCGAATGGCCGAGCCGATAGAAGAGCGCCGCCTTCGGGGCAATGCCGCAATGTCACCGGGTACGCCGGCCTGCCGCGCCGAATTGGCATTCCCGTGCCCGCAGGCGCTTGCCCTGCGCGGCAGCGGCGGGCAGGAAGCCGGGATGGATGCCGAACCCAATGCCGCACCTCAGGCCGACTGGACCGGCGCGATCGCCCGTGCCCGCGCCCATGCTCCCTACCTCTCCAGCGCGCTGGACCGCCTGCCCGCGTTGACCGAACGGCTCGCCGCCGGACAAGGCGATGCCGCCCTGGACTGGGCGCGTGCCGCCGGCGAAGGCGCGCCCAGCGTCGGCGCGGCGTTGCGGCGCGAGAAGCAGGCCCTGGCCCTTGCGCTCGCCATCGGCGACCTGGCCGGAGCCTTCCCGCTGCTCAAAGTGACGGGCGAACTGTCCGCCCTGGCCGACCGCGCGCTGGACGCCGCCATCGCGGAAGGCATCCGCCGCCGCGTGCCCGATGCCGAGCCGGCCGGCTTCCTGGCCCTCGCCCTCGGCAAGCACGGCGCGGGCGAGCTGAACTACAGCTCGGACATCGATCCGATCCTGCTGTTCGATCCCCAGCTGCTCCCCCGCCGCGAACGCGACGAACCGGGCGAAGCGGCCCAGCGCGTGGCGCGCGCCGTGGTGGAAACGCTGGCCGGCGTGACCGACGAGGGCTACGTGTTCCGCACCGATCTGCGCCTGCGCCCGGCCTCCGAGGTCAGTCCGCTGGCGATCTCGATCAACGGCGCGCTGACTCATTACGAATCATCCGCCCTGGCCTGGGAACGCGCCGCCTTCATCCGCGCCCGCGCCTGCTCGGGCGACATTGCCGCGGGGGAGGCTTTCCTCGCCGCGATCCGCTCGTTCGTCTGGCGCAAGAGCCTCGATTTCGGCGCCATTGCCGAGATCGGTCGCCTCACCGCGCAGATTCGCGCCAATAGCCGCGGCAGCGTGACGGTCGGCCCCGGCTTCGACCTCAAGAAGGGCCGCGGCGGCATTCGCGAGGTGGAGTTCTACGCCCAGACTCACCAGCTCATCCACGGCGGCCGCAACCCCGCGCTGCGCCTGCGCGGGACGCGCGCCACCCTCGACGCCCTGGCCGAAGCGGGCCTGGTCCCGCCCGAGGATGCCCGCCTGCTGGGCGAAAGCTACGACCGCCTGCGCACCGTCGAGCACCGCCTGCAGATGATGCAGGATCAGCAGACCCATTCGCTGCCCGTGAAGGAAGACCTGCTTGACGAAGTGGCCCGGCTCGACGGCCTGCCGGACGGCGCGGCACTGATCGCCGAACTGACCCGGATCACCGATGCCGTGGGCGAGCGCTACGATGCACTGGTCATGGCCAACCTGCCGCCGGGCAGTGGAACCGGCGGAGGCTCCGCGGTAGCCGTGCCGGCGCCGGCTCAGGAGGATCTGCGCGACGAACTCATGCGCATGGGTTTCGCCGATCCCGACGCCATGGTCTCGCGGATCGAGGGCTGGCTCTCCGGCCGGATGCGCGCCTTGCGGTCCGATGCCGCCAGAGTGGCTTTCGAGGCGATCCGCCCCGGACTGCTCGCCGCCCTGGCCGCTGCACCGGAACCGGAGCGCGCCATGGCGCGGTGGGAGCAACTGCTCAACAACCTGCCCACGGCGATCAACCTGTTCCGCCTGCTGGAGGCGCGCCCCGCCCTGATCGAACGGCTGGCGCGGATCCTCAGCCTGGCCCCGCCGCTGGCCGATGCACTCGCCCGCCGCGCCGACCTGCTGGACCCGCTGATCGACGCCAGCGCCTTCGACCTGCCCGGCACCCTGCCCGAGCTGGTCGACGAATTCGGGCGATTCGAACCCGGTGACGATTACGAGCGCAAGCTCAACACCGTGCGCCGCAAAGTCGGCGATCGCCGCTTCGCTCTCGGCGTGCAGCTGATCGAAGGGGTCAACGATCCGCTGGAGATCGGCCATGCCCTCGGCCGCATCGCCGAAGCCGCGCTGGTGGTTCTCACCGATGCCGCCGTGGCGGAATTCCGGGAGGTTCACGGCGAAGTGCCGGACAGCGAGCTGGCAGTGCTGGGCCTCGGGCGGATGGGCGGCGGCGTGCTCACCCATGCCTCCGACCTCGATCTCATCTACTTGTTCACCGGCGACTTTGCGGGCGAATCGAACGGCCGCCGGCCGCTTGGCGCCACGCTCTACTACAACCGCCTGTCCCAGCGCGTGACCGCCGCGCTCTCCGTGCAGACGGCCGAGGGCGCGCTCTACGAAGTGGACACGCGCCTGCGCCCCTCCGGAGAGCAAGGCCCCCCCGCCGCCAGTCTCGAAAGCTTCGCCCGCTACCAGCAGGAGCAGGCCTGGACCTGGGAGCACATGGCGCTCTGCCGCGCGCGGGCGCTCTACGGCAGCGAAGAGGCGCGCGGCCGCCTCGCCGCAATCGTCCGCGACGTCCTCACCGCGCCGCGCGATCCGGTGAAACTGCGAACCGACGTCCTGGAAATGCGCGCGCGCATGGCCGAACACAAACCGCCCAAGGGTCTGCTCGACGTCAAGCTGATGCGCGGCGGGCTGGTCGATCTCGAATTCCTGGTTCACTTCACCCAGCTTCGCAGCGGCGCCGGCCTGGATGCGGATCTGGGTGAGGCGCTGCGCCTGCTCACTGCGCAGTCCCTGCTCCCGGACAGCCTGCAGCAGGCACACGACGTGCTGACCCGCCTGCTCGTGGCCGCCCGCCTGCTGGCGCCCGATTCGCTCAAGCCGGTCAGCGCCGCCTGCATGGCGCTTGTTCGCGCATGCGGCTATGGCGACTGGCAGGACCTCGAAACCAGCCTGGCCCAGGCCCGCGCGCAAGTGGCGGCAGCATGGGCGGAGGCCTTCGACGAAGCACTGGAGATTTCCCGATGACCACCCGCCTTCCCGAAACCGGCGACACTTTCCCCGACGTCGCGCTCGAAACGCCCGAAGGCGGCAGCATCAAGGCCTCGGACTTCGCGGGGCGCAAGCTGGTGGTGTTCTTCTATCCCAAGGACAGCACCCCGGGCTGCACCACCGAAAACATCGAGTTCTCGGCCCTGAAGGATCAGTTCGAAGCGGCAGGCACCGCACTCCTCGGCGTCAGCAAGGACTCGGCGAAAAGGCACCAGAATTTCATCGCCAAGCACGATCTCAAGGCCCCGCTCGCCACGGACACAGAGGAAAACGGCCTCTCCGACGCACTCGGCATCTGGACCGAAAAGCAGAACTACGGGCGTACCTATATGGGCATGGTGCGCACCACCTACCTGATCGGACCGGACGGCAAGATCGCCCGTGTGTGGAACAAGGTGAAGGTCAAGGACCACGCCCAGCAGGTGCTGGAGGCCGCGAAGGCCCTCTGATGTCCCGTTCGCCGGTAATGACCCGATCCGTCGCTTCCGCGATCCGCGAGGCGCTGCTCGAATGCGATCCACGCGCGAAGGCCATGATGACGCGCAAGGTCGCGCGCGATTGGCGGCTCGGCCGGCTTTCCTTCGTGTTCGACGTGGCCATGCCCACGGTCCCGGGACGGCCGGAAGCGCCGGAACTTCTGCCCCCGAGCCGCATGCCCAAGCGCGGCAAGGGCGGCTCGGAACGCGGGCGAATCGCACTCTGGCACGCCCTCGCCCATATCGAATTCGTGGCCATCGACCTTGCACTGGACATGGCGGGTCGATTCGGCGGCGAGATGGACGAACGCTTCGTGGGCGATTTCCTCTCGGTCGCCGCCGACGAGGCCATGCATTATGCGCTGATAGACCGTCATCTGCGCGGCCTCGGCAGCCATTACGGCGCCCTGCCCGCGCATGACGGCCTTTGGGAAGCGGCCGGAAAGACCGCGCATGACGTGGCAGCCCGGCTCGCCGTCGTGCCGATGGTGCTCGAAGCACGCGGCCTGGATGTTACCCCGGCCACCCTCGATCGGGTGAAAGCCAATGGCGACGAGCGCGGCGCGCGCATCCTCCAACGAATCCTTGACGATGAAATCCGGCACGTTCGGTTCGGCGCAATTCATTTCGCCGAGGTCGCCGAACGGTTGAACGAGAGCCGGAACGACCTCTGGAAAACCCTGGTTTCCCGCCACTTTGGAGGGGCTGTTAAGCCGCCGTTCAACGACTCGGCGCGCCTCGCAGCCGGTTTACCGCGCGATCTCTACGCCAGTCTTGCTTGATCGCAATCGTTCGGCATATCTCCAGATCACGAGACGGCGGGGGGTTCCGACCATCTCCAGTTAAGGGTTTGCGCGAAGCGCCACTGTGCGTGTTCGTCATAAATACAGGCGTCGCAAGCTAACGCTCGCGGCGGATAACAAGGTATTGCGAGTGGTCGTAACGAAATTCTTCGCCAAGTTCCGCGCAGTGACCGGTGCCGTCGCCGTCGCAGGATCTCTCGTCGCCGCTCACCCGGCGATGGCCAACAGCAGCGCTGCCGCTGCCGACATTTCCGCCCCGCTTCGCTCGGCCCAGGCCGCGAACCAGTCGGCCGGCGGAGAAGACGAACAGTTCCACAACCTCTTCAGCTCCTGGCAGAACTTCGAGGAAACCGGTCTGGCTTCGGCCAAGGCCAAGCCTTCGATCCCCGGTGCCGCCAAGCTTGGCGCGGTCTCGATCCCTTCGCGCACGCCGCTTGAAGGTCTCAAGCTGACCAGCAGCTTCGGCATGCGCAACCACCCGATCCTCGGCGGTCGCCGTGCCCACAAGGGCATCGATCTCGGCGCCCCGATCGGCACGCCCATTTATGCCACTGCCGACGGTGTCGTCGGCAAGGCCGCCTGGTTCGGCGGCTATGGCCTCTTCGTTGCGCTGGAACACGGCGGCGATCTCGAAACCCGTTACGGCCATATGTCGCGCCTCAACGTTGCCGAAGGCCAGATGGTCCACAAGGGCGACGTGATCGGTTTCGTCGGCACCACCGGCAATTCGACCGGCCCGCACCTCCATTACGAAGTCCGCGTCGACGGTGAAGCCGTCAACCCGATCCCCTACATGCAGGGCGATCGCATGGCGGCAGCCGACTCCGATTCGACGGGCGGCTGATAGAGTTCCAGATCGGCCAGGGACTGCGCAAGGACAGCCCGGCCAACACGGTTTGGAGAGGAGGGAAGAGGCGGCCGAAAGGCCGCCTTTTCTTATGCCCGCAGCACGAATGCGGCGTTGGATATCGTTCGACGGTAGGATGCCGAATGTGGAGCCATTTCGATAAGCTCATGGACGAACCGGCGCATGATGATACCGGGCTCGCTGCCCGGATACCAAGCGGGCTTCGTGAACGCCGAGCAACCCTGCCCCGCGCGCATGACCAAGCCGTACCGGTTTAGGATGCCATTGGCTGGTCCTTCTACCTCGATACAGCCGGCCGTGGTATGAGAATCGAGGCCGCCTGACGAATCATGCCGTACTAGAATCTCCTCGGTACTGGTGACGTTACCCCTAGGTTTCCACCAACTCGGATAAAAGCCGGGCAGCTCCGTTACGCATGAGCGCCGGTTGAGCATGGCCCGCGCGGCGGAAGGCGTAGCGAAGCATGCCATTGCTTATGCAGTTCAGTGGCGAAGGCCCCAAGGTCTCGTATCCAAGCGATGAGTGCGGCCTCTCCTGGTTGTAGTCGTCTGCCCAAGCGAAGATCACCACGCAGACATGGTCCAGGCTTGGAAGCAGGGTCTCATTGAGCAGCTCGTTGCGAATGCGACCGTTGAAGCTCTCGACATGGCCACGCTGCATAGGCTCGCCCGGGGCAATATAGCGCCACTTCACCCCGACCTCCCGGCACCAGGCACGGACGGCGTTCAAATCGCCTAATTAAGCTTGGAGAAAAATCCCGGCGTCATGTCAGACCAGGTCCGGTTGCCGAGCGCGTCGCGGGTATAGCCAACTGCACTCGCGAGGTGCTCTCCCTGCGGCGTGCTCCCCCTCTTGGGTTCTGCCGGCGCGTGTGCGGCGCCACGGCGCGAGCACACGAAGCGGCCTGGGCTGGGCCGTTGTGTATGGGGGGAGAGGAATGTTCATGGTTGCGGGGGCAGGATTTGAACCTGCGACCTTCAGGTTATGAGCCTGACGAGCTACCGGGCTGCTCCACCCCGCGTCACCATTGAG
>NZ_SODQ01000016.1:0-40443 GCF_004368805.1 Novosphingobium sp. PhB55
TCAGCCCTCAATGGTGACGCGGGGTGGAGCAGCCCGGTAGCTCGTCAGGCTCATAACCTGAAGGTCGCAGGTTCAAATCCTGCCCCCGCAACCATGAACATACCTCCACACACAACAGCCCGGGCAAGCGCGCGACTTAGCGCCGCACGCGCGGCAGTAGAGCCCGAGCAGGAGCATGCCGCAGGGACGGCACCTCGCGTACAGCTGGCTTTACGCCGATGCGCCCGGCAACTGGACCTGGTCCTTCCGAACTGCATGCCCGACAACATCATCCTGACGGACTGGTTTGGAAAAGTCTGACGACGCCAAACCAGCGCGGGGCCTTTGTCCTGATTGGCGTCGATCCCAGGACCGTCCGGCGCAAACTTCCGCCAGACGATAGCGCTATCCGGGCCACCATCCGTGAAGTCGCCGGCAAGTGGCGACGCTTTGGCTGTCGCCGGATAGGCATCATGATCGAACGCCCGGGATTGATGATGAACCACAAGAAACTCTCCCGGCTCTACCGGGAGGAAGGTCTGTCGGTCTGTCGGTCCGCCGCGGTCGCGGTCGAAAACGGGCGCGTGGCGGTGGCACACCGGCGCATCGCGCTCGCTTCATGCCGCGGCTCAACCTCTGGCCCCTGACCGAACTTATCCAATTTCGCACAGCGGCCGGGATCAGGGCTTCGTTCCAGGCGGCTTGCGCAGGGGCAGCACCGCCCCGAACCTTGCAACCTTACATCCGATTTTCACGCCTCTCCTGCACCGCTGGATCGACTTCGGAGCCGCCGCATGTCACATCGCCATGGAAGAGATCCGGACGACGGGACGGTGAAATCGATATCGGGGCGGAGAGCAAAGTGCTGAGATCATTTCCTGGCAGCGAAACGGAGGCCAGCGCCGCGTGGATCGATCTGATGTCGCCCGACGAGGCCGAAAAGGCCCGGATCGAGAAACGGTACGGCATTCGTATCCCCGACCTGGACACGCTTCGGGAAATCGAGACTTCGAGCCGTCTGCGCGTCGATGGCCATGTCCTGTACATGACCGCGCCCCTGATCGCCGGCACCACGACAAATCACTGGAAGCTGGCGCCCACGGGCTTCATTCTTACGCCGGACGTGCTCGTAACGGTCCACTATTCCGACCTTGCACCGTTTGACGCCGTCGCCGGCCAGCTGCGGGACAGCGCGGACCTGACGCCGCCGAGCGTATTGATCACGTTGCTGGAGGACGTGGTGGACCGCGCGGCAGACCATCTCGAGCACGCTTCGGAAATTCTCTCCCGCGCTTCGCAGGCGCTGTTCTTCGAGGAAGAGGCACGACCGGGCCTTCGCAAGGAAACGCGAAAGATCCGGGAGATCATACGGGATATGGGCCAGGCCAGCGACCGTGCTTCGCGCGTGCGGTACGCGTTCCTGAGCATCGGCCGGATGATAAGCTTCGTTCTGGACCGCTGCACGCCCAAGCTCGACGAGAACCTGCGCGAAAGGTTCGAATCGATCCGCCATGACATCAACTCGCTGGACGAATTCGAGACCAGCCTGGGCGGGCGGATCCAGCTCCAGCAGGATGCCGCTACCGCCTTCATCAACATCGAGCAGAACGACGTCGTGAAAGTGCTGACGGTGGCCTCGGTCGTCGGCATTCCGCCGGTGATGGTGGTCGGCGTCTACGGCATGAATTTCAAAGTCATGCCCGAACTGGACTGGCCGCTGGGCTACCCCTTCGCGCTGGCGCTCTGCGTGCTGTCGACCGTCATTCCCTATCTGTGGTTCAAGTGGCGCGGTTGGATCTAGGCCAAGGAAGGGCGGCCCGGCCATTACAGCCCGGCCTGTCGGCGCATCGCGGTAGCGGTCGAGATTTTCCGAGGCCAGGCCGGGTGACGCTCCGTGTGGCCCTGTCAACAACCGCACGCCCTGGCGGCATCGCCGCCGTGGAGAGGCTTGGCACCGCCTGCCGCATTGCTGAGGCCTGTTCATCGGTGCGTTGCCGGAGTCGGGGCTAATGGCGGCGGCCCGGAACGCCTAGATGAGGAGCCGGCGGTTCGCGCGTGCGGGCCGGCCATCAGCAACGTCGAAAAGGGCGGTCGGCATGATCGGATGGCTGTTCTCTCGGCGCCCGTTTGCACCGCTCAAGCTCAGGAAGGCACTCGCCCCATGGATATCACCCGCAAGGCAGACATGAAGACCGTCGAAGGCCCCGAGGCCTGTTTCACCGGCAGGGTCACGATCACCGGCCAGTTCCAGCGCGAGGATCCCTCGCGCGTGTCCGGCGCCATCGTGCACTTCGAGCCGGGCGCGCGCACGGCCTGGCATAGCCATCCGGCCGGGCAGACGCTGATCGTGACCGAGGGCGTGGGCTGGACGCAGATCGAGGGCGGCGCCAAGCTGGAATTCCATGCCGGCGACATCCTTTGGTGTCCCGCCGCGCACAAGCACTGGCACGGCGCCACGCCGCATGAGGGCATGACCCATATCGCCGTGCAGGAAGTGGTCAACGGCACCCCCGTCACCTGGATGGAGAAAGTGACTGACGAGCAGTATCTCGCACCACTGGCGAAGGATTGAGCCGATGCCGCATGTCATCGTGAAGCTGTGGCCGGGCAAGTCAGAGCAGCAGAAGCAGGCCCTGTCCGACCTTATCGCGCAAGGCGTGATGGACCATCTGGGCTACGGCGAGGGAGCGATTTCCATTGGCTTCGATGAGGTCGCTGCCGATGACTGGGAAGACCGGGTCGTGAAGCCCGACATTCTCGGCAAATGGCCGAGCCTGTCGAAGCGGCCGGGCTATATCGACCCACCTGCCTGAGCCGTGCGCGGCGTATCGCGAAGCCGGCGCTTATGGCCCGGCTTCGCGCCTCTCGCACTCAATCCATCCCGACTTTGCCGGGTGCCCAATAGGCTTTGGTCCTGATCCGGCCCGGCGGCACGCCATGTCGTTTCAGCGCCTGGCGCAGCCGTTGCACCGTTCCGGCCTTGCCGGTCAGGACGAAGGCATGGCCCGCGCCTGCCAGCGCGGGAAGGGCCGCCTCCATGCCGGCAAGATGGGCATCGTCGGCCGATCGTTGGAAGATGTGCACTGCGCCCATGCTCAGTTGGTCGGCCACGGCGGTGCTCTCCGTCTCGTCATCGACTTCGAAATATCCCGAGACGATGCGCCGGGGATCGTGCCGCGCCGCCGCGCAGGCCAGTCCGAGGGAGGTTTCGTCACCAAAGAACGCGATCGGGCCGTCGAAGGGGCGCAAGTCGAGCGAGGGACGCGGGCCGAACAGGTGGCACTCGTCGCCCTCGCGGGCCTCCCGGAGCCAGTGGCTGCCCGGCGCACTGCCATGCGCAAAACCCAGGAACTGCACTCGGCCCCTATCGGCATCCCAGTCCATCGGCGTGTAGGTGCGTGCGACGAAGGCGGAGTCCATGGCGATCTGCACTTTCTGACCGGGCGCCCATTGCGCGGACCGAAGCGCGGGACTTTCCAGCGAGACGAGGCGAAAGCGCTCGCCCAGCGGCGTATTGGCGGCGATGGCGGCGCGCTTCATGAGCAGCCCGATCAGGGCCTTGCCGATGCGGCCCGGCTTCCGTTCGGGCGCGGCGGGATCGCTGTAGGCCTCCACCATCAGGCGATCCTCACCGTGAATTCATTGCCGCGCCCCTCGCCGATCGGCAGCGGCTGCGAGAGATAGCCGTTCGCCGGATCGTGGATATAGGCCTGGTAGGCAGGATCGAAGGCATTCTCGCCAATGACCGCGGCCCCCGTTCGCAAGCGGGGTTCGATCAATTTGAGAACGGGCAGGTACAGCGACATGGCGCCATCGATGAGGGCCAGGTCGATCTCGCCGCCCGTGTCGCGCAGCGTTTGCAAGGCGTCGCCTTCCCGGATCTCGACGAGGTCGTCCAGACCGGCGTCGGCCAGATGGTCACGGGCTTTCGCGACTTTGCCGGGCTCTAGTTCGGTGCCGATGACGATACCGCCGCCATTGTCGCGCAGGCCGGCCGCGAGATAGAGGGTCGAAATGCCCATCGAGGTCCCGAATTCCACGATGCGCCGCGCTCCGGTCGCGCGGACGAGGGCATAGAGGAAGCGGCCGAATTCCGGCGATATCGCCAGGAAATTCCCGGCATAGCTCTGGTAGATGGCCGGATAGTCCTGCCGTTCCGCGGCCAGGTGCTGCCTGACGACCTCCTCGATCGTGGCGCCCGGGGCGTTCAGCTTGGCCATCATCATCGCAAGGTGTTCGCGATCCGATGCTTCGGCGGTCTCATGCAGTCGTTCGAGAAGCGCGGCCACGCGCGGGCTGTCCAGAGTGTTCACGGCTGTTCCTTCAGGGATGGGCGAGGACGAAGGCGCCTCGACGGTGCCTGCCGTCCGGGATAAGGACGCAGCCGGGTGGCGTCATTACGAAGGCTTGCCATGTTGTTATTCAATACCGCCAATGCGGCGTCGCAGCCGGGATCATGCCTGTGCCGGTTCTGAATCCCGCCGATGTCACGGAGTGGGTCGAGCCCGATGACGTCCCGCGGCCGATCGTGGCCTTCGGTGCGGCGATGGCGGACGACGAGGACTTCGAACTCGATCCTCACCGGCATCGGAAGGGTCAGATCCTGTTGGTCCTGCGGGGGGCGATCAGTTGCGAGGTCGAGGGCGGTCTCTGGATCGTGCCTCCGCGCAGCGCGATCTGGATTCCCGGCGGCGCTTTGCATTCCTTCCGGATCACGGGCGCGCTGGAGGGATATTGCGCCTTCGTCGATCCCGCCCTGAGCGGTGCGCTGCCCAAGTCGAGCTGCGCCGTGGCGGTGACGCCGCTGCTGCGCGAGCTGCTCGCGCGCGCTGCCCATCTCAGTTATCTCTACGAAGAAGGCGGTGCCAATTCCCGGCTCGTTTCGGTCATCCTCGACGAACTCGCCGCGGCGCGCGTGGAGGATCTCCACCTGCCGATGCCCAGCGACAGCCGCCTGCGCAGGATCATGGATGCGATGATCGCCGCGCCTTCGGATCGCGGCTCCGTCGCGAGCTGGGCAAAGTGCGCCGGGCTCAGCGAGCGGACCATGTTGCGCATCGTCCATCGCGAAACCGGCATGAGCTTCGGGCAGTGGCGCAGGCAGTTGGGTGTCGTCCTGGCGATCAAATGGCTGGCCGGCGGCGCCACCATCCAGCAGGTCGCCGCCGACCTCGGCTACGAGAGCGTGCCGAGCTTCGTGACCATGTTCCGCAAGACGCTGGGGACTTCGCCCGCCCGGTACATGGCCGAGCGCCATGCCGGGTGAGCCTGCAAATCGAGTGGGGGGAAAGTCTTCAATGCCCTTTACGGGGCGACGGGCCGTTCTGCCGACATACCGCTGTCCTGCTTCCCGGACCCGATGAGGGTCGGCGCATCGGCGATGAACCGGTCCAGGACGCCGTCGGCCAGCTTGACCGGGCCGCCGAACCGGGTTGCGCCGGGAATGGTCTGGATCGCAGCAGCTTCGGCGGCAAGGCGCTGGGCGCCGGCGAAGTAACGGAAGGCCGCATCGCTGCCCCGATCCGCCGCGTCGAGGCCGGCAGCGGTCAGCTGAAGCGCGCGGCCCCAGAGGACCATGGCATCCAGCCAGGGGCGGGATTGTTCGGCGAAGCCGGGATCGACGGTGCCCGAGCGGATGATGTCGGGCGCGCCGGCGATCTCATCGGCCCGGCGCCCCAGTTCCGCGATGGCGAGGCGGCGCGCGGCACCGTCACCTTGCGCGATAGCGTCGCGCGTCCGGTCGAGCGCGGCTTTCAGGGCCGGCGCCTGCTCCTGCCAGGGCTGACTGCCGAACGTCGGCGCCATGTGCTGGGTGTCGAAGAACAGCATGAGTGCGGCCGCGGCCTGCGCGTCGCCGCCGGCCAGTTCGCGGGCAGCGGCGCGCCAAGTGCGATCGGCGTCGTAGTCCTTGTCGTTCCACCCGAAGGCGGCAACGCCGGTCACGGCGACGCGGCTGGGCGCCTCCTGGTTCATCGGGTTCGACAGGATGCCGGTCAGTTCCTCGGACAGCCCGGCCTCGCGGCGGGCATAAGGGGCCAGCAGCAGGCGTCCGGTCGTGGTGGCGTAGTCGTTCACGGGGTAGTTGTCCCAGAGCAGCGTCTTGCGGCCGAAGGCCTTGGTCGCGGTGCGGGCATCCGGGATCGAGATGGCGGGAGGCACCACGTCCGTGCCGGTCCACTGCACCACGACCCGGGGATCGAGATGCTTGCGCAGGGCGGCCTTGTACGGGCTTTCTTTCGCATCGTAATACTCGGTGGGCACCATGATCAGCGGGCGCGACGCCTTGTCCTTCCGCAGGAGGTCCGCCTGCACCGCGTTAAGCAGGGCCGCCTGGGCGACACCGGCCGCTTCCGCCCCCGAAGGCCCGAAGGCAGCCGCGTCCCGGTCGCAATTCCACTTGGTGTATTCGATATCGTCGAGCGCAACATAGAAGCTGTGGACGCCGATCGTGCGCAGGGCATCGAGCTTTCGCTCCATCGCGTCGCGGTCCGCCGGATCGGAGAAGCAGACCGACGGTCCGGGGGAGATCGCGTAGACGAAGTCCACATGGTTTCGCCGCGCCGTCGCGGCCAGCTTGCCCAGCGCGGCCAGGGTCTCGGCCGGGTAGGGCTCCCGCCAGCGGTCGCGCGCAAAGGGATCGTCCTTGGGGCTGTAGACGTAAGTGTTCGCTTTTACGCTGGCGAGGAAATCGAGATGCCTGGTTCTGTCCGCCATGGTCCAGGGCGCGCCGTAGAACCCCTCGATCGTGCCGCGGATGGGCATTGCCGGATGGTCCTGGATGACGAGCGCGGGCAGGACGGGCTGTGCGGCGATCTGGCGAAAGGTCTGCACGGCGTGGAACAGTCCGTCGCCATCGCGGCCGGCCAGCGCGATCAGGCCGCCGCTGCCGATCGGGCGGCTGGCGATCGTATAGCCTTCGGCATGCGTGTCGAGCGAGGCACCGGTGCGCGCCAAGGCATCGCCGATGAGGGCGTTCTCCCCCGTCCCGAGCACGATATAGGGCTGCTGGAAAACCGAAGGGAGCTTGCGCGCCGTGGTGATGGTTTCCACGCCGGCGGCCGATAGAACCTTGCGAAGCAGCACGACGGTCTCGGGATCGACCTCGGGTGCTGTCACCAGGACGACCGAAGTGCCCAGGGCCAGGGCGCCGCCCGCCAGCTTGATCGAGGCCGGGGCCGGGATCACGACAGGTAGTGTCACCGTGCCGGCCAGGACGGGGCTCGCCGAAAGGGCCAGTCCCGCAGCCATCAGGATCATGGACGAGCGTGCGACCGCGCTGCCGTTACCTTGCATCAACCCCATTCTCCCCGGTATCATAATGGTATTATCGGAGATGGCTAATCGCTTTGGCGGTTGGCCGCAAGCGTTTAAGACCGCGCAAGGCGAGGCGCGCGATGTGATAACGCCAACCTAGGTCCAATCCGAGGGTGGCCCGCGCCGCACCCGGGCGATGCCGTCGCTCCGGGGGCATCCGGCCCGTTCCGCTCATCGCTGGCCTCTCCGCAGGCCATCTCACGCGCAGGTGGAGGAGCGAAGCAACGGAACGGCTGGGTGTACCGCGCGTTCAGAACGGACTTCCCGCATTCGAGGAACGCTTCATGGCTCAGGGACATCAGCGCCGCGCAGCCCGCGATAGGAGCCTGAAGCGGGTTCGCGGCCGGACTGTGCCGACCGGCCCGACCGCACGCACTCGCGGCGAAACAAGGAGACATTCATGACCGAAATCCCCGCAGTCACGCCTATGCTTGTCGAGGCGGACACCACCGGGCTCAAGGTGCGTTCGCGCGATGGCGACAACCTGGGGCACATCAAGGCCTTCATGGTGGACAAGCGTTCGGGTCAATCGACTTACGCGGTGCTCAGCCTGGGCGGGTTCCTGGGGTTCAACAAGAGCTTCTACCCGGTGCCCTTCAGCGTCCTGGCCTATGACGCCACGGACGACGACTATATCGTGACGATCGACCGGCGGGTGCTGGAAGGCGGGCCGAGCTGGGCCAACAACGCGCCGGAGTTCAACCAGGCCTATGCCGACCGCGTGTCGAGCTATTACGGGACCGCACCGGGGCCGATCGCTTAGGCAGCGCTCCGGTTCGGCTGGGCAAGTTCGGCCCGATCACACCGCCGGCAGCACCGTTCCATCGCTGGAGCGGGCTGCCGCCAGGCTTTCGCGCACGCGGGCCAGGGCGAGAGCGGCGGGTTCCTGCTCGCCCATCAGCGCGAAGGACCCGTTGAGGTCGAACATGCAGTGGCCGTGGACGGTGGCCACGAGCGAGCGGGCAAGGCGCGGGGCGTCGGCCTGGCAGGCAGGCGGCAGCACGGCGCGCACTTCGTCCACCACCATTTCGGTCAGGCCGCCGCGCAGAACGTCCTGTTCGGGCGGGATCGTGAAGTCGGGCGGAAGGTGATGGTCGTAGATCGCCAGCCAGGCATTGCGATTGGCGCGGGCGAAGCCGAAATAGCCTTCCACCAGCACGCGGATGCGGTCCTCTGCGCCACTGGCCAGGGCCTGCCGGATGTAGTCCGTCCAGAGCAGGAAGGTCCGCGTGTTGATGGCGATCAGCAGCTGATCGTACGTGCCGAAGACGTTGTAGAGCGTGCCGATCGAATAGCCGATCCGCTTGGCCACTTCCCTGGCGGAAAAGCGCGCGAAGCCGACTTCCGCGAGGTGCTTGTGCCCCTCGACGATCAGCATCTGTTCCAGTTCCTTGCGGCTATGGTCCGATCGTCTGCCCATGCGCGGCAATGTAACAAATGCCGTTAAAATGAACAGCGTTGAATATGCCTTCGGCCGTGCGATCCGGCGGCCCTCCGCAGAGGGCCGCCGGGTATCGTCAGAAGCGGAAGTTGACGCCGGCGCCCAGGACGCGGGGGTCGTTCACGAAGGCGGTCAGGTTGTTGAAATCGATCGCGCCGATCACGTTCGACTCGTTGGTGATGTTCCGCCCGAACACGAAGACGTCCACCGCGTCGGAGGGCGAACGCCAGCCGATGCGCGCACCGCCTTCGAAGTTCGTGCCGACGTGGAATTCGGTGGCGTCGTAAAGGAACAGGTTGAAGTCCTTCTGCGCCACCCAGTCGGTCTGGGCGTAGAGCTTGCTGCCGCTCGCCATCTCGTAAGTATACGAGGCGTTGAAGTTGAACAGCCAGCGCGGCGCCTGCGGGAAGGGATTGCCGTTGATCGAGG
Source organism: Novosphingobium sp. PhB55 (assembly GCF_004368805.1). Taxonomy (NCBI): domain Bacteria; kingdom Pseudomonadati; phylum Pseudomonadota; class Alphaproteobacteria; order Sphingomonadales; family Sphingomonadaceae; genus Novosphingobium; species Novosphingobium sp. PhB55. Next base: position 9,164 of record NZ_SODQ01000016.1, read on the forward strand.
CGCGGCGCGTGGTGCCCACGTTGACGATGGGATCGCGCACGGTGCAGGCCGCACCGCAGAAGGCAACCAGCAGGTCCGGGTCGTCGATCTTGGTGAAGTTGTAGGAAACGCCGCCGTTGAACTGGAGGCCGCGAACCGGGTTGGCGGTGGCTTCGAATTCGACGCCCCGGCCCTTGCCGCGCTTGGCGTTGATGAGCTGGTTGAAGTTGCCCTGGCCGCCGATGGCGGTGAACTGCGGGTCCTTCAGGTCGTAGATATAGCCGGTCAGATCCACGCGGAAGCGGTTGTCGGGCGTGGCCGCCTTGATGCCGGCTTCATAGGACGTGATCGTTTCCGAATCCGCCGTCGTCAGGATGTTCGAGGTGGCGATGCGGCCCTGGATCGAAGGACCGCGATAGCCGTGGGCGATGCGGCCGAACAGGCTGACCTGCGGGCTGACTTTATAAAGCGCGCTGACGTCCCAGCTCGGCTGCTTGTCGCCCACATGGCGCGAATCCGCGAAAGGCGCGCCGAGGGTGCGGGCGGCGTCGAGGTCGCGCTGGTCGCGGGTCCAGCGGGCACCGCCGGTCAGGCGCAGGCTGTCGGTCACGTCGTAGTGGACCTGCCCGAAGACGGACCAGCTGTCGCTCTTCTGGCGCAGTTCGGAGATCACCGTGGGATTAATGCCGCCGGTGCCGTTCCACGAGGCGGAGATCAGCTCGAACTTCTCGCGCCAGTAGAACGCGCCGACCTGCCAGCCGAAGCGGGTATCGCCATTGCTGGCGAGGCGGACTTCGTAGGTCTGCTGGTCGAGGTCGCTGGAAAGGGTGCCGGTTTCCGAGTTGAACGGAATGGTGCCGCTGCCCGCCGTGGTGCCGAACACGCCGCCGTCGATGTCGCCGCGGCCCGAGCTGCTGCCCTGATAGGCCGAAACGATGGCGGTCAGCGTCGCGCCGCCCAGGTCATAGTCGACATGCAGCGCCTCGGAGGTGGTGTCCTGCGCCTGGGGGTTGTTGCGGCCGCCGTCGTAATAGACGGTGTCGCGGTCGTAGCGGTCGTTGAGCTTGTTCGAGCCAGTGGTCAGCACGTTGGCGCGGTTGAGCGTGCCGGTGCCGCGATAGGAACGGGCCTGGAGGGTGAGCAGCACCGAAAGGCGGTCGTCCGGCTTCCACAGGGCGTGGATGCGGCCGGCGATGTCGTCGAAGCCGCCAAGGTCCTTGCCGGGCTTGGTGAAGGAGGCGTCATAGGCGTTGTTCACCCAGTCCTCGCGGTGGTTGGCAAGGCCGGCGACGCGCAGCGACAGGGTGCTCGAAACCGGGATGGTCGCGCCCACTTCGGCGCGGATCGTTCCGAGTTCGCCCACGGTGAACTGCGCCTGGCCTTCGGCATGGTCGCCGGGGCGGCGGGTGTCCATCTTGACGACGCCGGCCGGGGTGTTGCGGCCGAACAGCGTGCCTTGCGGGCCCTTGAGCACTTCCACGCTGTCGAGGTCGAAGATCGGGAAGCCCTTGAGGTAGACGTTCTCCAGCACCACGTCGTCGAGCACGACCGAGACCGGCTGGGAGGCGTTGAAGTCGAAGTCCACGTTGCCGAGGCCGCGAATGTAGAGGCGCGGGGCGTAGCGGCCATTCGAGCTTTCGACGTAGAGGCTGGGCGTGCGGCCGGCCAGCGAGAGAATGTCGCCGCCGCCTTCGGCGATGGCGCTGATCTTGTCTCCGGAGAGGACCGAGACAGCGATCGGCACGTCGCGGATGTTTTCGGGGCGGCGCTGGGCGGTGACGACGATGTCGGCGGAAGCGTCGAGGGTGTCCGGCGCGGTCTGGGCCAGAGCAGGCGTCGCGCCGGCCAGAAGTGCCGGCACGCTGGCCAGCCAGTAAGTCTTCGTCTTCATCGTTGCACCCCTTGCGCGCGGCCGGTAGCTGACGAGCCGCCGCGCCCGCGAGACCTTGTGGTCTGGCGGACAGGGGGTCGCACCGGCGTTCTTCCTTGAAGCGCGGCCCTTAGCCCCCGATTGTGACATTTCCGATAAATTTCTTCCGTGCATCCACAAGAAATCGTAACCCGGTCATATGTTTATTGAAATTATGACATTTTTGCGACGGTACGGTTCCGCGGCGGCCGCCGGTCTGTCCCTCTCGGCACTTACGATGGCTGCGGGCGCGTCTGCCGATGCCGGGGGCGATTCCCATGCTTTCGATGTCGTGCCGCTGGGCGTGGCAGGCGGCGTGGTCGAAGGTTCGACGACCGCCTGGTACATCGCCCGGAAGGGGCAGGAGCAGGGGCTTGCCTGCGATGCCGGCACGCTGGTCCCGGGCATCCGCGTGGCCATCGCCAGGGGCGGGTTTCCGGCCGGCACCCGCGCCGGGGACGTGCTGCACCGCAGGATCGGCGCCTATCTCATCACCCATCCGCATCTCGACCATGTCGCCGGGCTGGTGATGGTTTCGCCTGACGACAGCGCGAAGCCGATCCTGGCCCTGCCGGAAGTGAATGCGGCGCTGGCGGCCGATTATTTCAACTGGAGCGCGTGGCCCAACATGGGCGACCGCGGGCGGCCACCCTTGCTGGCACGCTATCATTACCAGGATCTCGATCCCGTCGCGGCGCCCGTGCCGGTCGCGGCGACGGGCCTGACCGTCACCGCATTTCCGCTTTCGCACGGCGGCGCCCTGTCCACTGCCTTCCTCATCCGCGCAGGGGAGCAGGCGCTGCTCTGCATGGGGGACACCGGCCCCGATGCCGTCGAGCATTCGACCCGGCTCGACGCGCTCTGGCAGGCCGTGGCGCCGCTGGTACGCGCCGGGCATCTGCGCGCGATCATCGTCGAGACGTCCTATCCCGACCCGCGCAAGGACGCCGAGCTGTTCGGCCACCTCACCCCGCGCTGGCTGCACCGCGAACTGGCGCGGCTGGCGCAGCTGTCGGGCGGGACGGGGGCGATGAAGGGGCTGCCCGTGGTGATCGGCCATATCAAGCCCTCGGTCGACGGGGACCCCGCGATCGCCGCGACCATTGCCCGCCAGCTGGCCGAGGGCGACGGTCCGCCCGTCCGCTACGTCATCGCCGAACAGGGCGCCGCGCTGGCGTTCTGAGCCCCATCCTGAAGAGGCGCCGCACGTCGCGGCGCACCTTGTTCCAGGCCATCCATGTGCCGGTGCCGCAGACGAACGTGACGGCGGCCAGCAGCGGCAGGACCACCAGGTCCCACCACGGGCGCCGGCGCAGCAGCGGCAGGTCCAGCCGGTGCAGGCCGTCCTGCAGCCAGCGGAACCCGCGCCCGTTACGGTCGACAGCGCGCAGGAGCCGGCCGCTCACCGGATCGATGTAGAGGCGCGTCGCCTCGGCATCGGCCAGAACGGCGCGCCAGACCGGAAGCGGCGCGGGGGAACGGCGGCCATAGTAGTAGGCGTCCTCTTCCTCCAGGAGTTCGAGCGAGTCGAGCGAGGGCCTGCCCGACAGCGCGGTGCGCAGCGCGTCCTCGCCGAAGAGAGCGGGCTTTCCGGAAGCGTCGAAGCGCTGCGACGAAACTTCGCCGTCCGATATGGGCAGGCCCGATACCAGCAGGAAAGTGCGCCCGCCGAGCGGGGCGGCCTCCACCCGGCGCGCGCCGCGCGGCAGGTCGCCGAGCGCGGAGAGCGCCTGGCGCACATCGCGCCAGTGCATCGGCCCGGCCAGCCGCCCGGCCTCGGCAGGGCCGGCCGCGGAATCGAGGAAGCCCCAGGGGTTCATCGAAAACAGGCCGCTCGCCGCCCAGCTCAGGGTCAGCAGGCCGAAGAACAGCCCGAAGACATGGTGCCACCACCACAGGCCCTTGTAGGGGGAGCCGATAGTCCCGTCCCGCTTGCGCCGCAGCCGCGCGATACCGGCCCAGATGCCGGTGCCGGTGAGGAAGCAGCCAGAGAGCGAGGTCCAGACCACGACCTGGTTCCACAGCGCGCCGTCCTGCCGCAGGATCGTGGGGTAGAGCCAGTGCGGCACGGCGCCCAGCCAGCCCCAGAAGCGCTGGAAGCGGGTGGTCTCCTGCACCACCTCGCCCGAACGGCCCGAGATGTAGATCACGGTCCCGGCGGGATCGGCATAGTCGGCGCGGTAGAGCGGGGCGCTCCGCCGGTAGGTCTGCACCGTCCACTGGTCGATGCCGGTTTCGGACAGAGCGGGCGCTGCGCCGCCGATCGCATGGCCGCGGGCGTAGTCCGCCGCGATCCTGGCGAGGTCGGCGCGCCCGGGCGGGGCAAGCTTCCGCCCCGTGGCCAGGTCGATGGCGTCTGGCATGGTCCGCATCTGCGCGATGGAGCGGTCGCCGGTGGCCGCGGAAACGATCCGCAGGACCGGGCGGCCGGCCATCATCTCGACGTGCGCGGAGGCGATCGGCAGGTCTGGCGCGAGGCCTGCCTCCTCCCACGCGGTATCGTTCCAGACCTGACCGGGCGGCAGTTGCAGCGGCGCCAGGCCCTGCAACTGCGCTGCCGGCTCCAGCCTCGGATAGTCCACGTAGATCATCACGAAGCCCGACAGGCACCAGAGGGTCATCAGCAGCCCGACGGAGACGCCGAGCCAGCGATGAAGGACGAGGACGGGGCGCGGCAGCAAGCTGCGGGGCAGCAGGCTACCGGGCGCCTTGGAAGGCTGGAGCGCGGTCACGGCGTCAGAAACTCAGGCCGTATTGCATCCGCAGCGTGCGCGGCACGCCCCGGTTGAAATAGAGGAAGCGGCTGTTGCTGCCATCGAGCACGCCCTGGTCGGTCGCGGCCGAAAGGTAGCCGCGCGTGGCATATTCCCGGTCGAGCAGGTTCTCGATATTGACGCCGAAGCGGTTCCGCCGCGCTGCCCCGTCGACGTAAAGGTAAGCGCCGACATCGAGCAGCGCGTAATTGCCGTAGTTCCGCCGCCCCGCGCCGGATGCGGTCGACCAGACATCGCCGATCCAGCTGGCGTTGATGCTCGCGCCGAAGGGCTGGTCTTCGGGCGCATAGGACAAGGCGGCCTTGGCATATTGCTTGGGGTTGCGGTCCAGCTGCGTCGATGCGCCCTTTTCGCGCACGCGGGCATATGTGTAGCTGGCCGAGATCCCCCAGCCGCCCGGCCAGCGCGCGTCGAGTTCCAGCTCCGCGCCTTGCGAGCGGACCTTGCCGTCGAGGTTGGCGTAAGTGCCGCCGGGGAAGGCGGGATCGTCGTAGACGCTGTCGATCATGTCCGTGATGCGGCGGTCGAAATAGGTCGCCTTCCACCCCAGCGAGGCCGCGCCCAGCGGCAGGATGCCGCCTGCAGAGAGGTTGAGCGAAAGGCTCTGCTCCGCCCTGAGGTTCGGATTGCCCACCTCGCAGCAAGGGTCGTTGCCGTAGAGCTGCGAGGCGTCGGGCAGCACGAAGGCGGTGCCGCCATTGGCTTCCAGATAGAGCGCCTCGGCAAAGTCGTAGCGGCCCGAGACGTTCCAGATCGTCTTGCGCGCGCCGTCCGTGCGATTGTAGCGCAGGCCCGCCGCCAGGCGGCCCTTCGACGAGATCTCGTCGGTGGTGCGAAGCTGCAGGATCCCGGCGTGGACCTGCTCGCTGGTCGGCGCGATCAGCAGCACGTCGTCCCGGCCGCTGAAGTTCTGGAAGTCGTAGCCCAGCAGGTATTCCAGGCCGGGGTGCAGATGCAGCTTCATCACCGCGCTGCCTCCCCAGTCGCGATAGCCCCAGAAGGTGCCGGCTGGGTAGATCACCTGGGGCTGATGGTCGGGCAGCGAATTGCGGATCTGGATGTAGGCGGTCTTCCAGTCGTGGAAATAGCCTTTCAGGAAGAACTGCACACTGTCGCTGCCGGTGTAGTCGAGCCGCAGGCTGGCCACTTCCTCGTTCCGGTCGTTGCGGCTCTCGCGAATGCGGGTGGGGGATAGGTTGTCGAGCTTCGCCTCGGTATGCTGGTACTGCGCGATGAGCGTGAGATCCGGCGCCAGCGCGTACTGGTACTTGAGCCCGGCCGACCACAAGTCGTAGCCGAGGTGCCGGTCGGTGAGGCTGGGCTGATAGGCGCTGTAGGGCAGGTAGCCTTCCGAGCGATTGTGCGAGGCATAGGCCACGAAGCGGTGGTCGCCCAGGGCGCCGCGCGCATAGCCGTCCAGGGTCGTGCCGCCCCAGCTGTCGACCGAGGCATTGACTTGGCCGCCCGGATCGTCGGAAAAGCTGCGCGTCACCACGTTGATCACTCCGGCCGAAGCCTGGGTGCCGTAGAACAGGCTCTCTCCGCCGCGCAGGACCTCGATCCGCTCGATCATGCTGGCGGGCAGAGTGTCGTTGGGCGAGGTGCTGCCGTACAGGCGGTTGTTGAGGCGGATGCCGTCCATCGTCCAGAGCACGTCCTGCGTGCGCGAACCCTGCAGCGAGACGTCTACGTAAGTGAACGGGCCATTGCGGCCGCGCACGTAGAGGCCGGGTACCTGGTCCAGCGCCTTGGTCACGTCCACCGCGCCGCTGTTGCGGATCTGCCGTTCATCGACGGTGACGACGTCGTTGCCGTAGCGGGAGAGTTCCTGCGGCAGCGTCTCTTCCAGGCTCTGCCCGGTGACGACGATCGAAGGGCCATCCGCCTCTGCGGCATCGGCTTCCCGGCCTTCGACGTTCCCGCCATCCGCGGCTCGGGCCTGCGCGGCGCAGGCGAGAGTCAGCGCCGCGGCAAGCGCCGCGTGCGAAACGGTTGCGATCTTCATTTCATTCCCCTGCCGGGCGCCAAGCGAGCTTTTGGCAAGGGTCTGCCGCTCCCGAACCCAGGCCCGCGAACGACCGGCGCACCGACCGGCCGGGCGCCCGGATTCGGGACGACCGCTCAGCGCACCGTGCGGCCCTTGCCGCTGGTTCGTCGCTCAGACGGAAAAATCACCGTGCCCCGGCCATCCCCTGGACCAAAGCAAGAGCGACCGTACGCTGGCAGGTCTCCTGGCTCACGGGTCATCGCTCGATGCACGGCCTTCCCAGGCCTCGCAGGATTTAGCGTCCGGCCCAGTGGCTGCGGCAGGGGGCATTGCCCCGCCGCGTGATGTGCATCGCGCTCACCGCTTACAGTTGCAGGGACAGCCTCGGATTCAAGAGGAAGCCTCTCTCACCGTGTTCCCTATTAAGCCTCTTTCGAGGCACCAGCGCGATCATTACCCGCCCTCCTTGCGGAAATGGCGGACGCGATGAGCTAGCCGGGGCGTGCGCCCTGTGCAAGCGGGATGTGTTCGTGTGGGCGAAGCCGGCCAGAGCGCGCCCGTTCCGGTTCACGTCCGTTCCGAGCGGAGTTATCGCGGCGGAGGAAACTCAGTCGTTCTTGTTGGGACGGCCGGAGCCGACGTCGTCGCGCGGCTTGCCCTTGGCGGTGCGCTGGGACTGCGCATTGGCGCCCGACAGCACCGGGCCGCAGGCGGCGGACTTGGCATCGCCCACGTCCACAAAGGCAAGCAGGCCCGCCACCGGCGTCGCCGCCACGGCCAGTCCAAGACCCACTCCGGCGCGGCCGAGCAATTGCGGGCTGATCACCTGGAGGGAGGGCTTGGCGAAGCGGCCGCCGATGCCGACAGGCGACTGCCCGGAAAACAGGCTGAACTTCTTGCCGTCCGCGCGGAAGCCCATGTCGAGCGCCTCGGTGTCGAAGCTGAAGCCGCCGCGCCCGGTGATGACGTTCTTCGACGTGTCGATCAGGATCGGGTCGGCCGCCGCCGTGCCGCCTCGCACCGTGAAGGCCACCAGACCGCAGTTGAGCTGGACGGGCTTCTTCAGCTTGCCCTCGAACATCTTGGAGGCGAACGTGCCGAGGTCCAGCTCGGCCAGCTGCACGTTGCGCGTCCAGAACGTGCCGCGGGGCATGATGAAGGCGATCCGGCCCGATGCCGAAGCAAGCGAATCGTGAATCGTGTCGCCGCGGCCTTCCAGCTTGATGCGACCGCCGATCGTGCCGGTCGTGCCTGATTCCACCACGCCGTATCCGGCCAGCAGACGGCCCATCGGCGTGGACTTGAGGCGAATATCGTAGCTTACGGCCGAGGGGCGCTGACGCGTGTCGAACACCAGATCCGAGGCGACATCGCCGCGCGCCATCGAGAATGTCAGCGGCGACAGGGCCAGTCGTCCCCGGTCGAGCGAGAGCTTCAGGGCGATGTTCTGCACCGGCACATTGCGTGAGCGGACCACGCCGACCTTCCAGTCCAGCCCGGCGTCGAAGCGCTGCATCGTCTCCACGGGCAGGGCGGCGTCCGGCAGGACGCGCTGGGCGCCCGCGCCGGTGGCGGCGGCTGCGGCCACGGCGCCTTTCGATGCCACGATGTCCGGGTTGTAGCCGATGAACGGCGCGGCATCGACGATGTCCAGCCGCCTGGTCGCCAGCACGGCATCCAGCCGCAGCCGCTCGGCATTGGTCACCGTCAGCTTGCCCGAAAGGTCGGACTGGCCGAACGTGCCGGTCATGCCGGTGAAGCGATAGGTCTCCCCGTCCTTCACCAGCTGCGCTTTCAGTGCGTAGCGGCGGGTCTGCGGAATGGCGACGTCGATGATGCCCAGCAGTTCGGACAAGTCGCGCCCGCGGGCGCGGACCTTGAGCGGCACGTCCTCGAAATCGGCGATGGAGGGGAGGGTGCCCGAGACGTCGACCTGGTTGTTCGCCGCCCAGGCCGTGAGTTCCAGCGCGTTGCTGCCGCGATTGACGGTGGCGTCGGGGGAGAGCAGCCGGGCGCTCACGCGGAACGGGGTGCTGCGCAAGGTGCCGTCGCCGCGCAGCGAGACCGCCTTGCCGATCCTGGCATCGGTGGAAGTGACGGGATCGACCACGAGATTGGCAAGCAGCGGCATCTGCGGGTCGAGATAGCGGACGCGGGTGTCCGATATGGTGGCGCGGTCGATCCGGGGGAACTCGAAGGGCTTGCCCCCGCCGCCGCTGCCGAAAGTCCAGCTGTTGCGGCCATGGGCCTTGTCCCATTCGAGGTCCACGGCGCCGCCCTGAAGGTCCAGCGTATGAACGTGACGACGGCCGAACAGCAATGAAAGCGGGGCGATCCGCGCCTCGATATGGCGGGCGGCGAACATCTGCGGGCGGCCCGCCCATTCCGGGTTGGAGACGCTCAGGCCATCGGCCAGGAACTTGATGCGCAGCGGTGCGAAGTAGAGCTGGAAGTCTCCGCCCACCCGCACCTGCCGCCCGGCGGCCGAGCTGGCGATGCGTTCGAAGGGGTGCTTCAGGAACCGGCCCTTGGTGATGAAGAGGACCAGCCAGGCCGCGAAGACCAGCGCGACGATCGCGATCAGCACATTGCGCAGGATGCGCAGCAGACGGGTGCGGTCCGGCCGCTTGCCCGGGGGGCGATGCCCCGTCTCTTCCCGTGCATGGTCCTGCACATCGATCTGCGCCGCTGCATCCATGTGGGCCTAAGCGCCGACGGGCCGTTTGGTTTCCCGGCAAGGCGCAAGTCCCGCACGTCCGGGCGAAAAAACCCCGAAAGAGCCCAATCGGGCGGAGCTGAGGGAACGGCACCTCATACCTTGGCATGGTTGCGCAGGCGCCGAAAACTGTCAGCTTCGTGGGCACCCTTCGCCAGGAGGGGGGTTTGAACCCTTCGGTGCCCTATTCGATGTCCCGACACGAGGTGAAACATGGCCAGGAACGTTGCCGAACAATTCATTGCCACGCTGGAAGCCGCCGGTGTCAAACGAGTCTACGGCGTGGTCGGTGACAGCCTCAACGGGCTGACCGATGCCATCCGCGCCCATGGCCGGATCGAATGGATCCATGTTCGCCACGAGGAAGTGGCCGCCTTCGCCGCCGGCGCCGAGGCTCACCTGACCGGCAGCATCGCGGTCTGCGCGGGAAGCTGCGGGCCGGGCAACCTGCACCTCGTCAACGGCCTGTTCGACTGCCACCGCTCCCGCGTGCCGGTGCTGGCCATCGCCGCCCAGATTCCTTCGCCCGAGATCGGCTCGGGCTATTTCCAGGAAACCCACCCGCAGGAGCTGTTCCGCGAGTGCAGCCATTACTGCGAGCTGGTTTCCGATCCTTCGCAGATGCCGCGCAGCCTGGAAATCGCGATCCGCACCGCCATCGGCGAGCGGGGCGTCTCCGTCCTGGTCATCCCCGGAGACGTGGCGTTGAAGCCCGCCGCCAACGAGGCCTGGCCCAAGCCGCTGGGCCTGCTGCCCAAGCCGCCGGTGGTCGTGCCCGAAGAGGCGCAGCTCGATGCCCTGGCGGCCATGCTGGAGCCGGACAAGCGCGTGACCCTGCTCTGCGGCTCGGGCTGCGACGGCGCGCACGACGAACTCCTGGCGCTGGCGGAAAAGCTCAAGGCGCCGATCGTCCACGCGCTGAAAGGCAAGGAGCACGTCGAGTACGACAATCCCTACGACGTGGGCATGACCGGGCTGATCGGCTTTTCCTCGGGCTACTACGCGATGATGGATACCGACATCCTGTTGATGCTGGGCACGGACTTTCCCTATCGCCAGTTCTACCCCACCGGCTCCGATGTGCGGACCCTGCAGGTCGACATCCGGCCCGGCCAGCTCGGCCGCCGGGCCTCTCTGGACCTGGGCGTGGTAGGAGACGTGGGCGCGACGATCCGCGCGCTGCTGCCGCGCCTGCCGGACAAGCCGGATCGCAAGCATCTGGACAAGGCGGTCGAGCACTATCGCCGCACCCGCAAGGACCTGGACGGGCTGGCCGAAGGCAAGCCGGGAAAGACGCCGATCCATCCGCAGCAAGTGGCCAAGGCGCTCAGCGACCTGGCTTCCGAGGATGCCGTGTTCACCTTCGATGTCGGCCTGCCCACGGTATGGGCGGCGCGCTACTTGCGGATGAACGGGAAGCGGCGGCTGATCGGCTCGCTCTGGCATGGCTCCATGGCCAATGCCATGCCGATGGCGCTGGGCGCGCAATGCGCCTTTCCCGGTCGGCAGGTGATCTCGCTATCGGGAGACGGCGGGTTCGCCATGCTGATGGGAGACCTGCTGACGCTGCGCCAGTACCGCCTTCCCGCCAAGATCGTGGTCTTCAACAACGGCACGCTGGGCTTCGTGGAAGTGGAGCAGAAGTCCACCGGCTTCCTGCCATTCGGCACCGAACTCGACAATCCGAACTTCGCGGCCATGGCCGAGGCGATCGGCATCAAGGGAATCCGGCTGGAAGACCCGGCCGACGTCGAATCCGGCCTGGCCGAGGCGCTGGCCCATGACGGTCCGGTACTGGTCGATGCCGTGGTCGCCCGGACCGAGTTGCCGATCCCGCCCAAGATCAATGCCGAGATGGCCAAGGGCTTCACGCTCTACATGCTGCGTGCGGTGATGAGCGGGCGCGGCGACGAGCTTGTCGATCTGGCGCGCACCAACCTCTGGCATTGAGTGGGCGTCGCTGCGGCCGGCGCGGGAACGCCGGCCGCCCGGCGCGCCATCAATAGACGCAGATCTTGCGGCTGGCACCCTGGACCCAGCAGGCGGGATCGCGCGGGCTGCGCGTGAAGGCGCCTTGCGGCACCATCCGCGCGCCGTTGTCGTAATCCACCGTGATGCGGCTCGGCGCCGTCTTGTCCGCGTAGTAGGCCCGGCCTTCCACGTCGATGGCGAAGCTGCCGTCGCCGTTGCGGGGGTAGAAAGTGCAGACCTTGCGCGGATCGCCGTCCAGCACGCATTGCGCCGGGCGGCCCTTGCTGACGGTGCCGCCGTCGTAGTCCGCCACCGGCTTCAGCGGGCTGCCGACATGGAGTTCGTTGCCATGGCTGTCCTTCACTTGCGCGCCCGCGGGTGCCGAAAGGGCGGCGGCCAGGGAGAATGTCAGGGCCGGAAGGCGAAGCGCGCGCATGATGATTCTTTCAAGGTTCAGGGGCAAGTTTCAGGGGCGAAATTCAGGGGGCGGATACAGAAGGCTGACCTTCGCTGATCGCATCCCGGCAGGGCCGCGGGCAAGGGGTGAACGGGAAATGTCATGATCGGTGCGTGCCGGAGGGCCGCCGCTGTTTGCGCGGCGCTGGGCGCGCCCTGGCGAAACCGTGCTTGGCCTGGTTGCCAAGCTCCTCTAAGGGGCCGGGCCAGTGGCCGCCCGGGGACCGGGATCGGCCCTGTGTGGCAGGTTTCGGACAGGCCCCGGGCACGACCAGCAGGAATTTTCGGATGACGGTTTTCAGATGATAGGTGCAAAAGACCTGATCCAGCTCGGCACGCTGGTGGCCGCGCAGCACGGCTGGGCCGCGGCCAAGGCGTTCAAGGCCTACGAGATGCCGGATGGCGACAAGGCCCGGCTGGCGGCCTGCGCGGTGGAGATCCTGAAAGTCTTTCCCAAGGCCGCGAGCGAGGATCGCGCGGCTTCTGCCTGGCTGAGCGCGGCGCTGGCGGTACAGCTCGAACGGCACCTTTCGGCGCCCGTGCAGGTGGTGGCCGGGGTGCTCTCGGTGGATGGAACGCCGGTTCACGGCCGCCGCGAGCCGGTGGACGGCCCTGCCGTGTTCGGCGCCGAGGACCTGCATTGGAGCGGGCACGTTTGGGTCATGGTCGGGCCTTACGTGGCCGACATCGCCATCTTCCGCGAGGCTGCTTCCGTCAACTGCCCGGCCGAACTGGCGCGCCACGTCCATTCGGTGTTCGGACCGGACAAGGGCCTCTACGTCGATCACTGGCGGCGCACCAGGCGCTCGGGCCTGGGCTACGAGCCGCAATATGTCCTGAGCAGCGAGGAAGTGACGCGGCTGATGGGCGGCGCCTACCGGCTGATTTCGCCGGCCTGATTTCCGGAAGACCGATCGCCGGCGGCCAGCAGGCGGCGCACCAGCCCGTCCAGGGTCAGCCGCTCGGCGCTCGGCGTCAGGGCCAGGGCGGCCTCGGGCATGACCGGATAGGCGGCCTGTGCGGGGTCCTGCACGATAGCCATGCCTCCGGCCGCGGCCACGGCGGCCAGGCCCTCGGCGCCGTCATGGTTGGCGCCGGTGAGCACGGCGCCGATCAGCCCCGGGCCATAGGCATCGGCGGCGCTTTCGAAGAGCACGTCGATCGAGGGGCGGGAAAACTGCACCGGCCCCTCCACCGAAAGCGAGATCGTGCGATCCGCCTCCACCAGCATGTGATAGTCCGGTGGGGCGAAGAGGATCGTGCCGGGCGCGGCCGGTTCCTTGTCGTCGGGCTCGCGCACGTCGAGCGGGCAGCGGGCCGCGAAAAGCGAGGCCAGCACGTTGCGACGCTGGGGCGGGACATGGACGACGACCAGCACTGGCAGCGGATAGCCGCGCGGAAGCTGCGGCAGCACATGCAGCAGCGCTTCCACCGCGCCGGCCGAAGCCCCGATGACCACCGCACGCGGCGCGCTCGGGGCGCTTTCGGTCATGGATCGCGCCTCTGGTAGATCTTCTCCTCGCGCACGAAAGCGCTGAAGGCCCCGGCATATTGCGAGAAGCGCAGGCTTTCCCGCGCGCCCAGCCCCAGAAAGCCCTTGCGTGCCAGCGATTCCCGGAACAGCCCCACCGCGCGGTCCTGCAATTCCCGGTCGAAATAGATCATGACGTTGCGGCAGGAGATCAGGTGCATCTCTGCAAAGACGGCATCGGTGACCAGGCTGTGGTCGGAAAAGACCACGCGGTCGCGCAGGCTCTTGTCGAAGACGGCGCGGCCATAGGCGGTGGAATAATAGTCCGAGAGCGAGGACTTTCCGCCCGAAAGCTGGTGGTTCTCGGTAAAGGCCCGGATCCGGTCGAGCGGGTAGATGCCGCGCGCGGCGGCGTCCAGCGCTTCCTGGCTGATGTCTGTGGCGTAGAACAGCGTCCGGTCCTCCAGCCCTTCCTCGCGGAACAGGATGACGAAGGAATAGAGTTCCTCGCCGGTGCTGGACCCCGCGATCCAGACTTTCAGCGAGGGGTAGGTGCGCAGATGCGGCACGACCTTCTCGCGAATGGCGCGGAAATAGGCGGGGTCGCGGAACAGCTCGCTGACCTGCACGGTCAGGAAGCCGAGCAGGCGCGTGACGATGGCGGGATCGCGCAGCATGCGGTCCTGCAGCGCCGAGAACGTCGGCAGGCCGAGCTGGTCGCGGGCCTGCCGCAAGCGCCGTTTCAGCGAGGCCTGGGCGTAGCCCCGAAAATCGTAGTGGTAACGGCTGTAGAGGGCCTCCAGCAGCAGGCGGATCTCGATATCCTCGATCTTCTCCTCCTGGATCCTGTCGTTCTCCATCACGATCGTCCCGCGTGGTGCTTCATCGCGGCATCCAGACCCGGACGAGCGAGAGCAGCTTGTCCACGTCCAGCGGCTTGGACATGTAGTCGTTGGCGCCGGCCTCGATGCAGCGTTCCTGGTCGTCGGGCATGGCCTTGGCGGTCAGGGTGATGATCGGCAGCTTGGCCCAGCGCGGGTCCTGGCGGATTTCGCGCGTGGCGGTGAGCCCGTCCTTCACCGGCATCATCACGTCCATCAGCACCAGGTCGATGCGGCGGCCGTCATCGCCGGACGAGCGGTCGAGCGCGTCGATCGCCTCCTGTCCGTTGCGCGCGATCTCCACCACCGCGCCTTGCGGTTCGAGGATGTTGGTGAGCGAGTAGACGTTGCGCACGTCGTCCTCCACCACCAGGATGCGCCGCCCTTCGAGGATCGCGTCGCGGTTGCGGGCCTGCTGGATCATGCTCTGCTGCTCGGGCGGCATTTCGGTGACGACCTGGTGCAGGAACAGCGACACTTCGTCGAGCAGGCGTTCGGGCGAGCGGGCGCCCTTGATGATGATCGAATCCGAATAGCGGCGCAGGCGTTGCTCGTCGTCCGGCGTCAGATCGTGGCCGGTATAGACGATAACCGGGGGGAAGGCATAGGCGCCCTCGCGGCTGAGGGTTTCCAGCAGGGTGAATCCGCTGGCATCGGGCAGGGCGAGGTCCAGCACCATGCAATCGAATGTCTGGCTGGCCAGCAGCTCCAGGCATTCGGCGGCAGTGGCGGCGGCCACGGTTTCGACATCGCCCGAAGTCAGCAGCCGCGCCACGGCGTCGCGCTGGACGGGGTCGTCCTCGACGATGAGCACCCGGCGCGTGGAGGAATCGAGCTTGGCGGCCAGGGCCTGGAGCACGGCCGAAAGATCCTCGCGCTTCACCGGCTTCACCAGATAGCCGATGGCGCCCAGCGACAGGGCGGTCTGCGTATGGTCGGAACCCGACACGACGTGGACCGGGATATGGCGCGTCTCGACATCGCGCTTCAGGCGGTCGAGCAGGGCGAGGCCGGACTGGTCGGGCAGGCCGATGTCCAGCACGACGGCATGGGGGCGGAAGCTGCGCGCCAGTTGCAGCGCCTCTTCGGCGGTGCCGGAAACGAGGCACTGGAAGCCCATTTCCCGCGCCATGTCGCGCACGATGCCCGCGAAGGAGGAATCGTCCTCGACCACCAGCAGGACCCGCTGGGCCATGGCGGCCGTGTCGCGGTCGTCCTCGACCGGGCGCGGCAGGACGGCCGCGGCCGGAGCGCGCCCGGCAGGTGGCGCGGGCGGGGCCGGCTGGGGGGACGCCGCGAACTGGGACGCGGTGAATTGCGGCATGCCGGAAGGGGCGGGCGCGAAGACCGAGGGCAGCGCCGGTGCAAGGGCACTCGCGCTGCCCGGCCCGGCCTGCGCCGGGTCATGGGCGAGCGGCATGCGCAAGGTGAAGCGGCTGCCCTTTCCGGCCACGCTCGTCAGCGAGATCGCGCCGCCCAGCAGGCGGGCCAGCTCGCGTGAGATCGAAAGGCCAAGGCCGGTGCCGCCGTACTTGCGGTTCACCGTGCCGTCCGCCTGCCGGAACGCCTCGAAAATGGCGCGTTGCTGATCTTCGGGAATGCCGATGCCGGTGTCGGTGACCGCCAGCAGCAGGGCATCGTCGCCGTCCGGCGCGATCTCCAGCCGCACGCTGCCCGCCTCGGTGAACTTGAAGGCGTTGGACAGCAGGTTCTTGAGGATCTGCTCCAGGCGCTGGCGGTCGGTATCGAGCGTGGCGGGGCAATCCGGGGCGATGCGGATCTCGAAGTCCAGCCCGCGCGTCTGCGCCACCGGCTGGAAGACCTGCCGCATGTCGCTGGCGAGCCGGTCCAGCAGCACCGTCTCGGGCCGGATCTGCAAATGCCCGGCCTCGATCTTCGAAAGGTCGAGAATGTCGTTGATCAGCGCCAGCAGATCGTTGCCGGACGCTTCGATGGTTCGGGCATATTGCACCTGCTCGCCCGAGAGGTTGGCGCGCGGATTGTCGCCCAGCAGCTTGGAGAGGATCAGCAGGGAATTGAGCGGCGTGCGCAATTCGTGGCTCATGTTGGCCAGGAAGTCGGACTTGTAGCGGCTGGCCTGCTCCAGCTCCTGCGCCTTCAGTTCGACCACGGCATTCGAGCGGGCCAGATCGTCGCGCTGGTGCTCCAGTTGCTGGGCCTGTTCCTCCAGCTGCGAGTTGGTCTGTTCCAGCTCGACCTGCTGGTGCTCCAGCCGCACTTGCGATTCGCGCAAGGCGCGGCCCTGTTCTTCCAGCTCTTCGTTGGAGACGCGCAGTTCCTCGCTCTGGACCTGGAGTTCCTCGGCATGGTGCTGCAAGTCGGCGCGGTAGCGGGCCGAGCGCAGCGCGACGCCCGCCGCGTTGGAAATCTCGCGCAGGAACGTCAGGACCTGGTCGTCCACCGGCTGGAGGAAGCCCAGCTCGATCACGCCGTGGACCGTTTCGTCGGCCACGACCGGGGCGATCAGCAGATGGCGCGGCTTGTCGCTGCCGAAAGTGGAGCCGATGGTGAGATAGCTGTCGGGAATGTCGGCCAGGAGCACCGGCTCGCCATCCGCCGCGACTTGCCCCAGCAGGCCCTGCCGCAGCGAGAAGCGCTCGACGATGCCCGCATCCTCGGGCACGCCGTAAGCCGCGACCCGGCGGAAGTGATGGCCGTCCCCGGAAAACACCGCGCCTGCCTGCGCGCCCACGAAGCGGACCAGGAAGGCCAGGATGCTCTCGCCCAGTTGCTCCACCGGCTGGTCGCCCAGCACGGCGGAGGCCAGGCCGACCTGGCCGGATTGCAGCCACTCGCGCTGCCCCGCGGCAATCGCCGCGCGGCGGATCAGGAAGCCGATCACCAGGGTCAGGACGATGCCCAGGAGGCAGGAGGCCACGCCGCTCGCCCAGGCCGACTTGTAGGCCTGCTCCATTTCCGTGAGCCGCTCCTGCCGCAGCCGCGCCTCTTCCAGCTGCATCTGCGCGAGCTGGCTGCGGACCGCGTCCATCTCCACTTTGCCGCGATCCGAGGCGACCAGCAGCAGCGCGGCTTCGAGGCCGCCGTTCCTGCGCGCCTCGATGGTCTCCTTCAGCTCGGCCAGCTTGGCATCGATATGGCGGCGCAGCGGCTGGAGGCGGCTCTGCTGATCGGGATTGTCGCGGGTGAGCGCGGTGATCGTCTCAAGCTGCCCGCCGACATCGGCCAGCGCGCTGCGGTAAGGGTCGAGATAGCTCTCCCGCCCGGTCAGCAGGTATCCGCGCTGCCCGGTCTCGGCATCCTGCACCGCCGAAAGCAGGCCGTTCAGCGACACGATCACCTCGTGCGAATGGACGATCCTGGCGGCATCGTCGCGCAGCACGCGCACATTGAGGTAGGCCACCGTCCCGCTGGCCAGGAAGAACAGGATGGCGATCGCGAGGCCGAACGTCGTCTTGGGATCGAGACCGGGGCGCGACCGGGTTCGCAGGGAAGAACTGCCGAGAATCTGCTGGGCAGGATCGGTCTGCGGGAATGGTGAATTCATGGGCCTGCCAGGAAAGGAGAGCGGAACCTCCCGCTTGCGGGGAAATACGCCAGCGATCAAGGCGTTCCGTCACCGGAAGGAAATCCTGAGCGCGATCTCCGCGCTCCCACGGCGGCAGGTGGCCGCATTTCGGGCGAAACCCTTCGGATTCTTCCCGGCCGGGCGTCACCCGGCGCCAGTCACTCCTTCAGGCCAAGACCCTTGAGGGCCGCGAAGGGGCCGCTGTCTTCGGGCGTGCCGATTCCGGCGGCCTTGCGCGCGGCATCGGCTTCCGGCCCGGTCAGGAACGGATCGATGGCCAGCGCGAGGCTCTGCGCCACCGCTTCGCCGAGGTCGATATGGCTGCCGGTATATTCGACTTCATCGCAATCGTCCGAATCGAGTTCGATTTCCTCGTCCGGCGTATGATCGCCGGCCTGGGGAACGAAGCGGAAGTAGACCGGCTCGTCCAGCGACACGGCGATATCCTCGGCCGAAACGGCGCAGGCCTGGATGTAGTCCGCCTTGATCCGGCCGCGCCCTTCCACCTTGCGGTCGCGGCGTTCCAGTTCGATGTCGGCGGCGAGCCGGTCGATCCGCACGAGACCGAAACGCACCGCCAGCGCGGCGCGCTCGGCCGCGTCGGCTTCGACGCGGTGGGCGGCTTTGACTTCGGCCTGGCGGATGTCGAGGCTGCGGGAGAATTCGGGCTTGAAGGCAGGGGTGTCGGTCATCGCGCAATGCTCGCGTTCATGAGGTCGGGATCGGAAACGGCGTCGAGCTGGAGCGCCAGCGCCTTCACATGGGCGGCAAGGGCCAGGCGGTCGGCGCCCTCGATCAGCGTCACGTTGCGGCCGAGGACTTCGGCCAGTGCTGCGCCGCCTTGCGGCAGCGCTTCACGAAGCGCGCCGATGCGGCCGCCGAGCACGCTCATCAGCTTGCCCATGCGCTTGCCCACCACCAGGTCGCCCACGCCGGACTGGCGCAGCTGGCCGTCCATGTCGTCCACGAACAGCTCGGTCAGGTGGACCGAGGGGGTGATGAGCGCGCCGTCCCGTTCCATCCGCAGCATGACGAGCGCCAGCACCAGCGTGACCGCATCGAAGCGGCCGGCCACGGTATCGGCCACGCCGAACTGCGCATACCAGGGCTTTTCGCGGGCGATTTCCACCACCCGGTGCCAGAGCGGACGGACTTCTGCGCGAGGGTCGGAACTCTTGCCGACGAGACGGGAAAGCAAGGACACGGACAGTCTGACCTTTCGTTCATCGGCAATTCAATCGACCTGCCCCAACGCCCATTGCGTGACGGGCTGGCGGGCTCTAAGGCTCGGTGCCGTTATCTGGCCGATATATGGGCCCTGCGCCGGGTGGCAATGCCCGAACCAGGCCTCGGCCCCGAATGGAGTGGGAAAATGCGCAGTTACGGTCACATGGCTAAGGCGGCAGGCATCGCGCTGGCGCTGGCTGCGCTGACGGCAGGATGCACGTCGGTCCGCGACCATCGCGGTTACCTGATCGACCAGACGCTGCTCGATTCGGTGCAGCCCGGCATCGACAACCGCCTCTCGGTGGAAAAGACGCTCGGCCGACCGACGTTCGTCAGCCAGTTCGGCGAGAAGGACTATTACTACATCTCGCAGACGGTGAAGACCCCGCCGTTCCGCCGTCCGCAGACCTCGGAGCAGACCGTGCTGCGCGTGCGCTTCGATCCGGCCGGCAATGTCGTCGGCGTCGACAAGCGCGGCATGGAGCAGGTGGCCCGCATCAACCCGAACGGCGACACCACGCCGACCCTCGGCCGTCACCGCGGGTTGCTGGAAGACCTGTTCGGCAACATCGGCGCCGTTGGCGCTGGCGGCATGGGCGGTGCCGGTACCCAGCCCACCGGCCCCGGACCGAACGGCAGCTGATTCCAGATGGAGAGAGGGCGGTCACGAGATCGCCTGCAAAACGTCCGTGAGACCGCATATCGGTTTCGCGGACGTTTTTTGTTGTTTCGGGCGCGTGGGTGGTTGCGCCTTACCCGCTTGAACCCTGAGAATGCCGACATATATCCCGCGGCATGGATAATAGCGGGGCTAGCCACGGCCTGATCCAGTGGCACGGTACGACGATCATCGGTGTGAAGAAGGGCGACAAGACCGTCATCGCCGGTGACGGTCAGGTTTCCATGGGCAACACGGTGATGAAGCCCAATGCGCGCAAGGTGCGCCGCATCGGCGACGGCAAGGTGATCGCGGGCTTCGCCGGCGCCACGGCTGACGCCTTCACCCTGTTCGAACGGCTGGAGCGCAAGCTGGAGCAGCACCGCGGCCAGCTCATGCGCGCGGCCGTCGAACTCGCCAAGGACTGGCGTACGGACAAGTACTTGCGCAATCTCGAAGCGCTGATGATCGTGGCCGATGCCGATACCTTGCTGGTGCTCACCGGCAATGGCGACGTGCTGGAGCCCGAAGGCGGCCCCGAAAGCCAGATCACCGCGATCGGCTCCGGCGGCAACTACGCCCTTGCCGCCGCGCGCGCCATCGACAGCTACGAGGACGACGCCGAGAAGATCGCGCGCCGCGCCATGGCCGTCGCCGCCGACATCTGCGTCTTCACCAACGACCGCGTGACGGTCGAGACCATCTGAGCTTCCAGGACACCATGAAAGACAACCTGACCCCCAAGGCCATCGTCCGCGCGCTCGACGCGCATATCATCGGCCAGAGCGAGGCGAAGAAGGCCGTCGCCGTGGCGCTGCGCAACCGCTGGCGCCGGCAGAAGCTCTCGCTCGACTTGCGCGACGAGGTGACGCCGAAGAACATCCTCATGATCGGCCCGACGGGCTGCGGCAAGACCGAGATCAGCCGCCGCCTGGCCAAGCTGGCCGATGCGCCTTTCGTGAAAGTGGAAGCGACCAAGTTCACCGAAGTCGGCTATGTCGGCCGCGACGTGGAACAGATCGCCCGCGATCTCGTGGAAGAGGCCATTCGCCTCGAAAAGGACCGCCGCCGCGATTCGGTGCGTGAGGCTGCCTCCAAGGCCGCGATGGAGCGCCTGCTCAATGCCCTGGTCGGCGAGGGCGCATCCGAGGCCACCCGCGCCTCGTTCCACCAGCGCATCACCGAAAACGCCATGAACGAAACCGAAGTCGAGATCGAAGTCGAGGACACGCCCTCGGCGCCGATGGAGATCCCGGGCATGGGCGGCTCGGTCGGCATGATCAACCTCTCGGACATCATGGGCAAGTTCGGCGGCCAGAAGCTGACGCGCCGCAAGATGAAAGTGCCCGACGCCTGGGACAAGCTGGTCGACGAAGAGTCGGAAAAGCGCATGGACCAGGACGATGTCGCCCGCACGGCGCTCGCCAATGCCGAGACCAACGGCATCGTCTTCCTCGACGAGATCGACAAGATCGCCGTTTCCGACGTGCGCGGCGGCTCGGTGAGCCGCGAAGGCGTGCAGCGCGACCTGCTGCCGCTGATCGAGGGCACGACCGTGGCGACCAAGTACGGTCCGATGAAGACCGACCATGTCCTCTTCATCGCCAGCGGCGCCTTCCACGTCGCCAAGCCGAGCGACATGCTGCCCGAACTCCAGGGACGCCTGCCGATCCGCGTGGAGCTGAAGGCGCTGACCGAGGAAGACTTCGTGCGCATCCTCTCGGAAACCCGCGCGAACCTGGTGGCGCAGTACAAGGCGCTGCTCGAAACCGAGGAAGTGACGGTGGAGATCACCACCGATGCCGTGCAGGAAGTGGCCCGCATCGCCGCGCTGGTGAACGAGACCGTGGAGAACATCGGTGCCCGCCGCCTGCAGACGGTGATGGAAAAGCTCCTGGAGGAACTCAGCTTCGAGGCTGAGGACCGCAAGGGCGAAACCGTGGTCATCGACCGGACTTACGTTCGCGAGAAGCTGGAAGGCCTGGCCGGAAACGCCGACCTTTCGAAGTACATTCTCTGACCAGACCGTCGTCCCGGGTCCGGCCCGGGACGACTTTAGTTGTTCCTTGAATGTTCCGCCGAATCGATTAGCCTCCCCCGCATCAGAGGGAGATTCGCGATGAAGTTGGAAGGTGGATGCCAGTGCGGTGACGTGCGCTATGTCGTGGACGGAGAGCCGGAACACGTCGCGCTCTGCCACTGCGCCGATTGCCGCAAGTCCTCCGGCGCGCCGGTCGTGGCCTGGGCGGCCTTCAAGACGCCGGACTTCGCGCTGACAGCTGGAAACCCGTCGGTCTACAACTCCAGCGGCAGCGCCATGCGCCACTTCTGCCCCCGCTGCGGCACGGGCATTTCCTATACGAACGAAGCCTATCTTCCCGGTCTTGTCGACATCCAGGTCGCCACGCTCGACGATCCCGACGCTCTCCCGCCCCAGGCCCATATCCAGGTGGCCGAACGCGTGGGCTGGATGCAGCATATGGGCGAATTGCCGGAATTCGAGCGCTATCCGGGGTGATCGAACCCGACCTGGCCGCACCGAGGGCAGCTGACCTGGCGCTCGATCTGGCGCGGGATGGGGCCTGTCTCTGTCCTGGCGGCGCGCTTCCGATCCTGAAGGACTTGCAGGACGTGCTGGCGAAGTGGCCGGATGGCCGCGCGGGATGCCGCATCGCCGGGGATCCCGAACTGGCCGAGATACTGTCGCCCAGCGGGCCGGTCGGCGCCATCGTCGCCCGGCACCGAAGCCGGCCCGGGAAGCCGGTAAGGGCCGTGCTGTTCGACAAGAACGACCGGGCGGACTGGTCGCTCGGCTGGCATCAGGACCGGACCATCGCCCTGCGCAGCCGCGCCGAGGCGCCGGGGTTCGGGCCATGGACGGTGAAGCAGGGGATCGATCATGTCGAACCGCCCTTCGCGGTGATCGAAGCCATGATGACCTTGCGGATTCACCTTGATCCGGTGGACGAGGACAATGCGCCCCTGCTGGTGGCGCTGGGCTCTCACCGGCTCGGCCGCATTGCGGTCGACAGGATCGGGGCCGTCGTGGACGAAGCGCCGATCCATGCCTGCCTGGCCGAGCCAGGCGACGTCTGGCTCTATCGCACGCCGATCCTCCACGCGTCCCATGCGGCGCGGCCGGGGCGGCGCAGGCGCGTGCTCCAGGTCGATTACGCGGCTGGGGACTTGCCAGCGGGGCTGGAGTGGTTAGGCATCTGATTCGCTGGAGCAGTTTCCGATCCGACGGATCGGCCGGGCTGCTCCAGCGGCGTGGTTTGCCGCGTTTTCCGGGCCAGCGGGTGAATCCTCCCGGTAGAAACGCTCTAGCGAGAGAGAGATGCCAGGATGTACCAGACCCCCGAGGACCGCCCGATCTACCGCCTGCTCACCGGAGCTGACGACCGTGCCTTCTGCGAGCGTGTGTCCGAAGCATTGGCGCAGGGATGGCGGCTCTATGGTTCGCCGTCGCTGTCGTGGGATACCGCCGAAAACTGCATGAAAGCGGCCCAGGCCGTGGTCTGGCACGAGGCCGACGTCGTCAAGGACTGAGCCCAGACCGAGGCGTTCTCAGGCGCCCATGACGATGGGGTGAGCCGGCGCTGCCTTGCCGGCTTCCCGGCCGCCTGCGCCAGGAGTGCTTTCATCCAGCGCCTCCTCAAGCTGGGCCAGATCGACACGGAACGGGCTTTGCTTGTGCCGGTAGATTTCGGCCCAGCCCTGATACTGGACATTCTCGTCGAAGCTCGGGATCAGCTGGACATAGCGGTCCACCTTGTGCCCGATCCCGATGGGAAAGTGATCGTGATAGACGCTGGGCGGCATGATCTCGATCAGCCGGGAGGTGCGGGCTTTCAGCGCCAGATAGGCCAGCGCTGCCCCGTGGATGGCGACGACGTCGTCGGCCTCCTGCATCAGGGCGATCTGGTCCGGGATCGCGTGATCTTCCATGTAGACCACGGTGAAGCCCCGAGCCTCGAGCATGGCGTCCAGCTGCGCCGCATTGAGGGGCGACCTTGGGCCGCGGCGGGAAATGAACAGCTTGCGGTGGCCCGATGGCGCGGCGGCGTGGTCGGTGTAGACTTCGCCGGTATAGCTGTAGAGCGGGGCGTCGAAATGCGCCTCGATCCCGAACTGCGATAGCCCGCGCGCGAGCCGGAAGCTGAGTTTCTCGCCCGACACCGGCCGATAGGTGCAGAGCGGATCGATCCCGAACTGCAACAGCAATTCGCGAAACGCCGGCTGTAGCGGGCGGAACACGAACGCGGCCTCCCCCACCGCGCGCCGGGCGGAAAGACACAGCGGGACGATGTCCATCAACAGGTGCGAGACGTTGTTGGGCTCTATGTGGCGGGTGTCGAGGAACAGGCCCGCGTCGATCGGCTTGCCCCACCGGCCGATCGCGCGCTTGGCCAGCGCGCGGGGACCGAAGCCGGCGAGATCGGCGGATCGTTTCGAGCAGGTCCGTTCCGACAGCAGGGTCAGCGCGCGGAAGTCCATCGGCCGGCCCACTTCCAGCGTCAGGCGGCTCTCGCCGGCGAAGAGCCGCACTTCAACCGGCTCGCGCCGGGGCACCGGCTGGACGAAGTGCCTGACAAACGGGTCGGTGGTGGCGAGCATCTTTTCCCTGCCGATCGAATCCGCGCCGGATGCCGGCCGGTGGCGGGCATTTTTCCGGATCTTGCGGTGAGGGGCAATCCGAAGGTCGGCCCGGGGCTTTTCGGGAAGGGAAACGAGGGAGGCCTGCGCCTTCAGGGCGCGGCATGGGCCGAGGGGTTCGGGGTCAGTCCGGTCGGGGCGCCTGGTCGCGAATGGCGCCATCGGGGAGAGCGACTTGTACCTTCTCGGCGGAGACGGCCGTCACCGGGCGAACCGGCGCGGGTTCTTCCTGCGCGAGAACCGGGCCGGCGATCACGGCCGCAGGGATCAGGGGAGCCAGGGCCGCCATGTGCAGGAGGACGGCGGACATCGGTGGGATCTTCACGCGGGCAGGCTCCGGAGGATTGGACCCTTGCGCAACCCGCGAGGGCGGGCAAGGTTCCTGCCCGCCCTGCGCTATTCCGCCGCCTCGATCATCGCTTCGGCTTCCGCCGCCTGACGGGCCCACATCTCGGCATAGAGACCGTCCTGCCGCAGCAGTTCGGCATGGGTGCCGCTTTCGGACAGGCGGCCGTCGTTGAGCACCAGGATCCGGTCCGAATCCGAGATCGTCGACAGGCGGTGCGCGATCGAGAGGCTCGTGCGGTTTTCCGAGACGCGGTGCAGCGTGGCCAGGATGTCCTGCTCGGTGCGGGTGTCGAGCGCGGATGTCGCCTCGTCCAGCAGCAGGATCGGCGGGTTCTTCACCAGCGTGCGGGCAATGGCGACGCGCTGCTTCTCGCCGCCCGAGAGCTTGAGGCCGCGCTCGCCCACTTCCGTGGCGAAGCCTTGCGGGAGGCGGTCGATCAGGCCCATCAGCACCGCGCCGCGAGCGGCCGATTCGATGTCCGCCTGAACCGCGTCGTCACGGCCGTAGCCGATGTTGTAGCCGATGGTGTCGTTGAACAGCACGGAATCCTGCGGGACGATGCCGATGGCGGCGCGCAGCGATTCCTGCGTGATGCCGGCGATGTCCTGGCCGTCGATGAGAATGCGGCCTTCCTGCGGATCGTAGAAACGGAACAGCAGCCGCGCGAGCGTGGACTTGCCCGCGCCCGAGGGACCGACGACGGCGAAGTTCTGGCCCGCCGGAACTTCGAACGTCAGGCCCTTCAGGATGCGGCGGTCGGGCTCGTAGCCGAAGACCACGTTGTCGAACACGATCGATGGCCGCTGGATCACCAGCGCCGGGGCGCCGGGCTTGTCAGAGACTTCCTGCGGTTCGTCGAGCAGGCGGAACATCTCCGCCATGTCGATCAGGCCCTGCCGGATCGTGCGATAGACCATGCCCAGCATGTCGAGCGGACGGAACAGCTGCGTCAGGTAAGTCTGCACGAAGACGAGCTGGCCGGCGGTATATTGCCCCTTGTACCAGCCCCACACGGTATAGCCGAGCGCGCCGGCCATCAGCAGGTTCACCACCACGCCTTGCGCGATATTGAGCAGTCCCAGCGAATTCTCGCTCTTCACTGCCGCCACGGCATAGGCCCGCGTCGCCTGCGCGTAGCGTTCCTGCTCGCGATGCTCGGCCGAGAAATACTTCACCGTCTCGTAGTTGAGCAGCGAGTCCACCGCCCGCGCCAGCGCCTGCCCGTCCAGCCGGTTCATCTGTTCACGCAGCTTGGTGCGCCATTCGGTGATCGTGCGCGTCACCCAGATATAGGCGGCGATGGCCAGGGCCGTCGCGATCACGAGGCCGGGGCCGAAATTGATGTAGAAGATCACGGCCACGACCACGAGTTGCAGGATCGTGGGCGCGATGTTGAACAGCATGAAGTAGAGCATCGTGTCGATGCTCTTGGTGCCGCGCTCGATGGTCTTGGTCACTTCGCCGGTGCGGCGCGCCAGGTGGAAGCGCAGCGAAAGGCGGTGGAGCTGGCCGAACACGTTCTCCGCCAGTTCGCGCGTCGCGTCCTGGCCGACACGCTCGAACACGATGTTGCGGAAGTTGTCGAAGGCGGTCTGGATCAGGCGGCCGGCCGCATAGCCCAGCACCATGAGCATCGCCAGTTGCACCAGCCTGGGTCCGGTGGCGCCCATCAGGTCTACCGCCCATTTCATCAGGTAGGGCAGCGCCAGCTGCGTCGCGGTGGACAGCAGGATGAACACGCAGGCCCAGACGATCCGCCAGCGCAGCGCCGGATTTCCGACGGGCCAGAGATAAGGCATGAAGCGCAGCAGGGTGCGCCAGCCATCGTGGCGGGCGCGCGAATCGGTGACGGCGGTGTCTGGCGGCATCGGCGCTATTTAGGGTGCCGGCGCCAATAGACAATCGCGCGGGCGTGACAGGGGCGCGCGACGGGCGGGCGCGAGACACCAAGCACCGTGCCAATCTGCGGCCGCGAGCAGGGCGTAACCCCCGCTCCGGGCATAAGCCAGCCGCTCAGGACCCCTTGGGCATGTCGAACAGGATGCGCCGGGTGGAGAAGTCGATGGCGATCCGCTTGAACACCCGCAGTTCGCGCATGCCCAGGAAGATGGCGGGTCGCTTGCGCAAGTTCAGCTCCTTGAAGGCCGGCGCATCGGCGAAGGCGATCAGCACGTTGGAGATGTTCACGTCGTCTATCTGCAGCTTGCGGGCGAGGCCGAGGCCCGCGGGAAGCTCGTGGCCCGTCACGGAGAGCAGGGTGGTCTGGCCGGTGGATCTGTCGCGGATGGCGCGTTGCAGTGCGAGGTTGCCGATGGTGGAGCTGGCACCGGTGTCGATCACCACATCGGCGCGGATACCGTCGATCAGGGCGTTGGTCATGATCAGCCGCCCCGCCTTCTTGCGGGCGCGCACGATGATCTCGTAGCCGCTGCTGCCGCCCAGGCTCTGCGCATCGCCGATGGCGATGGTGTTCTTCGTGAAGTCGAGCACGACCCGCTGGTCCTGCAGGCTATCAGTGCCGACGATCCCGTCCGCGCCGATGTGCTGGCGTTCGAGCAGGGGCACGGTGAGGCCCGAATAGGATTTCAGCCCGATGTCGAGCGAGTCGAGCCGGGCGGTGGCGACGCTGCTCATGCCGCCCATGCTGATGACCCGCACGATCGGCCCCGGAACCAGTCCCAGCTTTCCCGCCAGCGCGGACGACACCACCGTGGTCTGCGAGCCGGTGTCGATGAGGAAGTTGTAGGGGCCGCGGCCCTCCACGCCCACCGAGACGGTCATGCGGTCGTCATCGTCGGCCTGGCCCTGGATCGGCGCATCCATATCACTGTCGAAATGCTGCGGGCCGGGCTGTTTCGGGACCGGTTGCGGCAGTTGGACCGCGATCGGCTGGGACGGCGGGGGGAGAGGCTGTGCGCCCAGGATCGCCACTTCGGCGAAGATGAGCGTCAGCCCGAGGGCTGCTCCTGGCATCGTTCTCTCCTGCGCACCGCTATTTTGCGGATGTCGCAGGGTCGATCATATCACTCGGGCCGGGGCGACACCAATGTTTCCGCATGGCCGCCGTCCCGTTCCGGCGCATGCGGCAGTGCAGGGGAATCGAGGAAGAACCGGTCGTGCGCCGCCGAAACCTTGCGCATGAACCAGGCATCGCTCGCGGCCACTTCCGCGAGGTCTCTCGCGCCGAGCAGGCGCGGGCTGGACGAACCTTGCGGGAAACGGACGAAGCGCTGGTTGGCGGCGATCCGGTCGGGGAAGAAATGCGCGACTAGCGTGGGCACGACATGTTCGTCGCTGCAGAGCGTGCCCTTCAGGCGGCCGCTCCGCAGCAGCGGCGGAAGCTCGCGGGCCAGCATGTCGAGCGCATCGGCGGGAAGCGACCACCACTGCGAGCCATAGGCCCAGGTCCCGAAGGGCTGCGCGCGTTCGCGTCCCAGCTTGCCGCGCGTGCGGTCCAGCCAGCGCGCCAGGCGGCGAAGCTCCCAGGTGGCGGCATAGGCGAGCCGGTCCCGCGCGGGGTCGAGCCGCAGCCAGCGGGTGTCGAAACGATAAGTCTGCATGCGCTCGGCCATGTGGCCGGGCCGCAGTTCGACATGGCAGAGGTTCGCTCCGAGCGCGCGCACCATGTCCGCGCGGGCAGCCACCGGCCAGTCGGTGCCGCTGAGCAGATGGGCGCGCTCGCAGCCGAGGCGGGTCGCCTCTCGTACCAGCTTCGCGGTGGCGGCCACCTGGCTCCAGTGGCCCCAGCGCACGGCGACCGGGTCCGCCACCAGATGCACGCGTCCGGCGGGACCGGGCAGGCGCTTGCGCAAGGCGTGCCAGAGCGCCGAGCGGCGGTCGGCATGAATCACCGCGAAATCCTCGGCGCTCGCGGCCAGCAGCGTTTCGATCAGGCGTTCGAGCTGCTCCGGCGCATCGTGGGCGAGCAGCAGGTAGGCCATTCTCACGGCCGGTCAGCCCGCCCGGCGCGACAGGATCGGGCGAGACAGCGCCTCGGCCATCATGCGCACTTCCTTCCAGGCCGGATGGCGCGTCGCCGCAAGGGCCGCCAGCCAGGCGAGAACGCCGGTGGCGCTGAGCACCAGCAGGGCGAGCAGGCCCAGCTCCATGCCTTGCCAGCGCGCGATCATCAGCGGCACGCCCGCGGCCAGCGCGCAGATACCGCTGCGGACGTAGACGTTCATCAAGGCCCCGAAGCGGAAGCCGATCAGCCGGCCGAGATAGACCGCGTAGATCGCCCACCAGACGAAGCCGTAGATCACGCGGCTCATGCCTGCGGCGTCGAGGCTGATGAAGCAGCCTGCGGTGAGGATCACCACGGCGGCGGACGTGTCGAGCAGATTGACCCAGACGAGCTTTCGGATCTGGCCCAGCAGCAGGGGCACGTCCATTTGCAGCGGGACGGCGACGAAGAAGATCTCCCCCAGCGCGGTCCAGCGCAGCAGCGGGGCGGAGCCGATCCAGTTGGGGCCATAAAGCAGCATGACCAGCGGCTCGGCCGCCAGGGCCAGGCCGATCATCGCCGCCCAGTTGAGCGCGGTATAGCAGGCTACCAGGTGGAGATAGGGCTCGGCGAGCGGCTCGCCCGCATCGCGCTTGCGGGCGAAGGCGGAGTAGAACACGCTGCCGATGGCGCCGGTCACCAAAGTGGTGAGCTGGCCGGCCAGGGCGCTGGCGCGGCTGAACAGGCCGGTCGCGGCGATCCCGAGCAGGCGGCCGACGATCAGGTCCTGCGAACGCTGGCCGATGGCGGCGCTGGCGCTCAGGACGAAGGACATCGAGCTGAACCCGAGCATGGGGCGCACCGATCCGGTGTCCTTCGGCAGGCGGGGACGGACGGGGCGATGGAGGTTGGCGATGGCCGCGCGCGCTATCGCGGTGGCCAGCACGCCCCAGGCCAGCGAGGAGGCCCCGAAGCCGCAGGCGGCAAGGGCGATGGCGGTGCCGTTACCGGCCAGTGCGCTGCCGGCGTTGACCTGGAAGAGCGTGCGGAAATTCATCTCGCGCACCAGCAAGGCTGCAGGAACGGTGGCGTAAGGCGTGATCAGGTAGGATGCCGCGATCAGCCAGAGCAGCGGCGCGATGGCCGGCTGCGCGTAGAAGTGCGCCACGATCGGCGCGGCCACGGCCACCACCACGGCCACCGTCCAGCCGATCGTCACGGCCACGGCCGCGTAATGGGGCAGGGCCGCGGGGCTCATTTCCGGCTGGCCCGAGATGAAGCGGGTGATGCCCAGGTCCTGGAAGATCGAGACCAGCATGGCCGCGGCCAGCGCGATGGAGAACAGCCCGACATCGGCCGGCAGCAGGAACAGGCGCGAGATGACGATGCTCGCGACGAACTGGATGGTGAACGTCGCGTATTGGGCGGCAAGGGACCAGAGCGCGGCGCGGCGGACCGACATCGCGCTCAGTTCCGCGCCAGCGCGGCGGCAAGGCGCGCCGCGCGCAGGGGCTCGCCGAAGCGAAGAAGCCGGGCGACCGTACGCCACAGTCCATCGCGGCGTCCGCCCTCGCGCACATGGTCGAGAAGAATCTCGAAGCCGTCGTCCCGCATTGCGGCAGGCGACCAGCGCAGGCTCAGGGCCACACGCTCGCGCGCGGCCTGTGATACGCCGCTCCGCCCGAACAGTGCGTCGAGTTCGTCGATGGCGGGCAGGCGGGAGAGATGCTCGGTCGGATCCGGGCGTCCGTCGCGGCGCTCTTCCCAGGCCAGGCGCGCGATCACGGCCCCGATCTGCTGCTCGGTGGAATGGCGCGCGGATACCTGGTCGGGATAGCGGCGATAGCGCAGCAGGCGTTCGGGAATGTTGCCCATCCGGGTCACGCTGGAAAGCCTGAGCCAGAGGTCCAGGTCCTCGCAGTGGCGGAACGCGGCGTGATAGCCGCCGACGGAGAGCACCACGTCGCGGCGATACATCACTGCGGGATGGCAGATGAGCTGTTCGCCCTGCTCGATTGCCGCCAGCATTTCCTCGTGGACCAGCGGATGGTCTGCCCCGCTGCGCACCAGCGCTTCGCCGTGCTCGCCGATGTCCTCGCTCCAGCTTCCGACCACGCCGTAGTCCGGATGGTCGGTCAGGAAGGCGACCTGGCGAGCGAAACGCTCCGGGCGGCAGATGTCGTCGGCGTCCATGCGGGCCACGAGCGGCGCCTGAGCCATGTCGAGCAATTGGTTGAGACTGGCGATCAGGCCGCGGTTTTCGCGGATCACCGGCCGAACGCGCGAATCGGCCTCGGCATATCGCCGGATGATCGCCGCCGAACCGTCGGTCGATCCGTCGTCCAGGATCAGCAGCTCGAAATCGGCAAAGCTCTGGCCAAGCACGCTGTCTATGGCGAGCGGCAGGAATCGCTCGCCATTGTAGACGCTCATGGCAACGCTGATCGCCGGTTTCGGCATGGACGCTTCGGAACTCCCTCTGGACGCGGCGGCAAATGGCCCGGCTGCTGCCTTATGCGAGGCTGGTAAAGAAAGCGTGAGGCGATTGTCCAAGGTCCCCCGCAGGGCCAGGGAAATGGCCAGGGGTTGATATCCCGCGATCCACTCCCATATTTGCCCGTGAAGAGGTCGAACCCACGGGAAACCACGGTAATTTCAGAAATGTCGTTTTTTTGAAATTAGTGTTTGACCGAATCACGGGTGGCACTTAGAGGGCCTCTCACCGCAGCGGACCACACGGTCTTGCAGCGGTCGCC
>NZ_SODQ01000017.1:0-27291 GCF_004368805.1 Novosphingobium sp. PhB55
ACATGGGCCTGCGACAACAAGGCCTACATCAAATGGGAATGCCGGGATGCGTGATCCCAACCCGATTCAATTTCCATACGTGAGGTTGCTCAATCGGGAGTTCGCAGCACTGGGGCAAAGAAGATCACTTCACGGACGGAAGCCTATGCTCGTCTTGGCATCCTCGATCAGTGCCATGGCCTGACGATACAGGTTGGGATTGCCTTCCGTCATGACGTTGAGGACCTGCAGCTTTTCGCGTAGATAGACCCTGGCGAACCCAGGACTGCCCACAAGGATTGATTGCGTGTTGCTGATGAAATCGGCGAGTTTGACGGTTTGCGCTTCGGGTGAGACGGTGCCGAGGCGTACAGCCTCCGCAGCCTTACGTGCAGCGCGGTTGCCTTCATGGCACTGATCGGTCAGTTCCATCACCAGCACAGCGACAGGTTCTCCGAACTCGCGCGCGATGTCTTCTCGGGTTGTCGGGGTATCCTCGATCGTATCGTGCAGAAGCGCCGCAGCCAACATTTCGTCAGTGTGCGGGATGCTTCGGACAATCTCCATCACTTCAATGGGGTGATTGATGTAGGGTTCACCTGTGTACTTGCGTCGGTGATCAATGCTATTGTGAGCGTGCGAGGCGAAGTCCAGCGCTTTCGACACCAGTGGTGAGAGATCCCAAGACATGCTGGACGCATAGCAGATATTATTGTAAGGTAGAAACCTAGTTTCCGCATCTGCCATACCGCCGGTTATTTCAATTACGGTTCTGCCGCATATTATAACCCGGGTTAAAAACTCGACATCACGGCAACCAACAGACTCGTGCTGCTTGCCTCACTTGGCGAGCGCAGCTGGACCCTCGAGTCCGGTACTAGACCGACCCCAAGTACCATCTGGGCCGCGTTGAGGGGGCGCGCTTAGGAAATGTTCGAGCCTAACGTGAACATCGGCGACGAGCTCTACCTCAACCCGGACTACGTGAAGCATCTCCGCCAGCCCCTCCTCGGTGCCACCATGCGGGCCCCGTCATGGCCGGGTTGGAGGAGGGCGTCGGCAATCCGGAATGGGCCTTCTAAGGTGACGTGCTCAAGCTGCGAACGGCCGCTCCGGTTTTGGTTCGTCGCATCCGACTGAATCCTCCCGACACGTGTGAGAAGTGCCTCAAGCTATCCCTCGACCTCCGGCTGAGCACCGACGGGGCCCTCTGGATCCGGCAGACGGTCAAGGAGACCCGCTAACCGGGAGCGCGGTGCACTGCTGCTAGGCCTTGGGTCGCATCTGCGAGCGCCCCGCCTCGGCCCCGTCCTTCGCTTTCTTGAAGTCGGCGATGAGTGTCTCGAGCTCCTTCAGATGAGCCTCGAACTCGTCAGGGGGCGGAACGGCCACCGAGTCCGAGGCCGGATTATCGTGGCTATGCGTGTTGGCCCGCGTCATTCCGTCGTGGAAGCGGATTGCGAGGTCGTCCGGCAGGGTCACGTAGCGCAGTTTCTGGGTGGAGATGACATCACTGCCGCGACGCACGATGTCGCTGAAAATGACCTCCTCGACCATCCGCTCGTAAGTGTCGCGTAGGCGACCGTAGAGGCCCTTCACTTCAAATTCGTAGGACGACGGGCTGTTCCCGTGGAGCTTGGGGAGCGGCGCGAATTTCTGCTTAATGTGCCCAATGCGCTTCGAGACGTTAAGGCCCTTCCAAACCATTCCGGCTTGGTCGACCTTGCCCGTTGCGTTCTTGTCGCTGAAGAGCGCGATCGTCACCGGCTCGATGCCCGCGGCGTCGGCCGCACCGCAGAGCTCATTGAAGAAGACCATGTCGTGGGTGAAGACCACGACCTGCCGCGTGGTGGACTCGCGGGCGATCCGCTCCGCCACGCGGGCGCTGCGGTCGCGGTCGAGCGACGAAACCGGATCGTCGACGACGATCGGCCCGGAGCCATCTGTGAGCGCCACCTCTGTCAGGAAACCCGCAAGCGCCAATGCGCGCTGCTCACCCTCACTTAGGATCTGCGAGGTCACCTTCGTCAGGCTCGTTTGCGGATCCGTCTGGAACTCGGCCTTCGTCTGTCCGCTTTTCCGCGCGAGGCTGACCTTGAGGTGGCCGATGTCGAGACCATCGCGTTCCGTCTGGAACTTGGCCACCACGGCGGAGGTCAGGTGGGTGTCGATCAGTTCGTTGGCGCGCTTGGTGATGCCGGTCGTCCCGACCATTCCGATCGCCTTGGCGAATGCGCCATCGAGCGACATAAGGTCTCGCCGTGCCGTCAGCTTCGCCTTGCTCGCGCTGAGTGTCTTGCGGTCTTCGAGCTCGGCCTTCTCTGACGCCAGTTTCTCACGACCCTCGGTGTCCTCCGCAGCGACGAGTTCGTCCCGTTCTGTGACGAGCTTGCTCGCGAGAGCCTCGATGCCGTCGGTTGGGGCGGTGAGAACTATAACCGGAACGTGCTCAGTCCCGTCCAGACGCGCGGCCGCGCTCGCCAGGCGGCCACTCACGGCAGACTGGAATGTCAAGAGACTGTCCGCAAGACTCGGGTCGCGTGATCTGACTTGGTTAAGGCGGTCCGCGAAGTCGTCGGCCCGCAACTTCGGCAGTGCGGGTAGACTTGCCTTGGCGTCAGCCACCAAGCGTTCCGAGAGCGAGGCGGCCCTGTCGAGTGTGTCGTCCATGTACCGCTGGAAGCGGGTCATGCGATCGGCGCCGTCCGGTAGCAGCGGTTGCTGGCACAGGACGCAAGCGGCGGCGTCGGCGTCGGACGCAACGACCGGGAAGTCCTGACCTGGATAGGCCTCTGCGATGGAGAAATTGCTTGCTGCGACCCATAGGGCCCGCCAGGATTCGCTTCCGACGCCATCGAGCGGAACGTTGTCGAAGAGCGATCCGGCGGCGAGCTTGGCCACCTCGCGGTCGAAAATTGCCTTCTCGCGAAGAGCATCAAGGACGGCCAGCGCCTCATCGTTCAAGGCGATCGAAGCAGTGCCACACTCGGCCTTCACCGCGTGGACCCAGGAAATGAGCGTCGTGAGGTCTGCTCGCGCGGTCGATCCCGAAGACAGGATTGCCGCGATCTCGTCGATGCGCGACGCGTCGGCCTCGTGGAACGTCGTCGCCTCATCGATCTGCTTATCGGTCGTCTTCGCGCTGACGCCGTTCGCGAACTTCTGCGCCGCTGTGTCTCGGACTGGTGCGAAGGCAATGGCGCCGAGCTGCACTTTGTTCCCCACCGCGGCGTCCCTCTCACTTTCCAGTGCCCTTTTCAGGACAAGGCAGGTGGCGTTTAGCCGATGCGGAAGCGCAAGACCGAAAGGAAGGAAGCGTATTTGGTTGCCGCCATCTACGTACAGCTGAGCGGAGGCGGAATCGAAGACCGAGACCTGCATCAATTGAGGCGCAGCGGGCATCCCAGCGGTCCACGCGACCGCCTCGTCGCCATTTCCGGCATCAATGATGATCTCGGCGGCCTGAACGCCGCCGACGCTGCCGTAGACATCGGCGAGCACCTTCAGGGTCGCCGGGTTCTCGATTCTCGTTCTGCAAGCCGTACGCATGATGCGCACGAAGCCGCTCTTGCCGCTGCCGTTACGCCCGTAAACGATGGTTAGAGCGGCCGGGCAGAACGTAAGCGACGCGCTTTCCGCCAGCCTGTTGACACCCTTCACGTTGGCTATGCCTTTTAGGATGATCGGCGCGTGCGTCTTGCTTCCGAAATGCTCCATCGCAAACGGAATCGGTCCAGGCGGCGTGCCCGTTACCGCGAGGCCAGCCTCCGCCTTGATCATCGCGAGCAGTTCGTCGATGTCGTTCTGTGTCAGATCGTCTGACAGTGAAAGACGGCGCAGGCAGTCCTGGCGCCACGCGGCCTGCGTATTGGACCACGCGATGATGTCATCGATAGGCTCGTTGGCCAAGAAATCCCCCAGATGCGTCCCTCGTTTCATCCCATGTGGCGGACGGGGCCGATCGCGCCGCCGGCGCCAAGATCGCCGCGTTTCGGCTGGTATGTCAAGGGGATAACGCCAGCTCATCCCCTTGCAGCTACCCACGGCCAGTGCCATTGCGAGACCGGTCGGAAGTTTGTGTTTATGCGAGGTCGATCAAGCGATCGCGGACTTTCGGCTTTGCATACGAGCTGCCATTCGGCACTTTGCGTGCGGACGATGTAGATGCCCCAATCCAAGGTCTTGCGCGGCCGGTGAAACGACCCTTTGTCGCCATTCAAGTGCCGATTTCTTCTGCCCAGGTGCGGACTGACCGCATTCCCTTCCGGCCCGCAGAACTGGCCGCTAGCTGGCTGGCACCTCCAGGGGCGTTCCCCAGAAGGACGCGGAAATCACCTGCAGATCTTTCGGAAGGTCCGTCCTGCCGTAAACGGCAATCGGCTTTGGATGAGGTAGGCTGTGGATCGAGTAATATGATATCGCAGGGGCACTATGGGGTTGTCGTCGCGCCGCCGCTAGTTGTACCGGCGACGCAATCACTCCGAGAGAAAGGAACATCAATCGTGACGCCACGTGCCGCCATCCAGCAGATTGCACGCATGGTTCGGGACGATATCCGCTCGGGCGAACTGTCGCCCGGAGCCCATAGCGTCGGAGATATGCTGGCGGCACAACCCGATGCCTTATTGCTGATCGTCGACCTCACCGGTGCAGAAGGGCGCAAGAAGCGGCCTGACGCAACGATGCATCACGCATATTCGTTCATGCTTGGCCAGGCTCTCGAGCAGCTACGTCAACGAAGCGAAGCCGGCAACGGCCACGCGGCCATGGCGATGGATAACGTCAGGACGGCGATCGGTCAGCAGATGCGTATTGGCAAGCTCGTGCCCACGGCAGCGATGGCGCTTGTCTCGGCGTTTTCACGGGCTGGGATCGAGGTGGGGGAGGACATACGTAGTGCAATGGATCACGCGATGATCCAGACCGGAGCTGGCCAGCAGAAGCTCCCGATGCCAGATGTTGCCGAGATGTTGCAGGACTTGGTGAAAGCCTGTGAAGGCGATCCGTTCCTGATCCACAGGGAGTTCGCCGAACTGACGGCTGCCATGCCTGCCGGGCTGCAACTCAGTCTGTTGGAAGGTCTCGTCCATGCCGACGATTCCAATCTGCGCGAGGCCGCTATCGGTTGGCTTCTTACAGAACCTGGGATCGCTACGCCGTTAGCCTCCATGATCGAAGAGACCGCCAGACGAGGGCTTGTATCGGCAACGTCGGTTACGAACCTCATGCTGGTCCGCAACTGGGTGTCGGAAGATCGGCGCCATGCAATCGACGCGATCATCAGAGCCGCGCGCGCCGTCGGGTCGGTGCCGGAGAAGCGCCCTGCAATTCAGGTCAGGGAGCTTCTGATATCCGAGCGCGATGGGGCGGGAGCCCAAAGCATATTCGCATCGATCAAGCAGGGCAGAAAGAACGCGTTGGTATCGATTCTGGTCAAGCAGGGCCATGGTGTCCGGGACGCTTGGGTCGCGGGCTCGCTAAGCAGGCCCGAGATCGAAGACATGCTTGACCATATTGCGTCCGAGATGTCAGTCCATGAAACGACGGTCGAGGACACGTCCTTGATCCTGTGCAGCGCCCTGGCGGACGGCCCGGCTGGCTCGCCACCCCCGTTTGGCCTCGTTCAGGCTATCACGCTTATCGGGCTCTCGGATGTCGCGCCCAAGTTTGTATCGGTGAATGATCTCGTTGCCTCGATGCTCGTGGACGCCCACGATGCGGCAATCGATGCCAAGGCGGTGGAGAGGGCAGTGCGCGCCTCCGGTCGGTGGCTGGCGACCAACCCTCAGCTCGATTCCTGGTTTGAAAATGGCGACGACGTCGCCGCAGCGATCAAAGGCAAGCGCAAGATCGAAGACCGGATCGCCGCGATTATAGAGAAGGTGCTGGAACCGAAGCGGGCCTTTTGGGCCAGCGTCATCGCTTGGAGTGCATTCGCCCAGCGAGGGGACGAGCACGGATCGGACTGGATCGAAATGGCGCTCGTCGCTCGTGAGATGGCTTCGGAACGACCGCTGACCGAGATCCCACTAGCGCGCTTCATTGCCGTGCAAACGGCGGAGGCCGCCCGGACCTGATCAGCAAACCAAAGGGGCACTGGAGGCGCAATGCGGAGTGTGGCAGGCTGCCCTGCTTGACGACAATTATCGTGTCCGAATGGCAATGGGGAAGGCCTCGCAACCAGCTCGAGAACCGGCCGGTGGGCGTAGTGGCCGCTGCCGACCCATTTCGGACGCTCAGCACCCGTTTTCAGTGCTCCAGATGCGGACCGTCCGCAATCCGCGCAGGTGTCGACCCAACTACGACGTTCAAAGGGTGGCGAGTAATCGGCTGCTTATTGCCGATATTCGCCTTCTGCGACTTGGACCCGTCGGCACTAAATTCCTTACCGTTTTTCGCCCACAGGATTGCCATCTTTCACGCCACCGGCGGACGTTCAGCGATAGGCGTCAGAATCCAGCCGCCCCGCCGCGCGCAGCAAGGCCGCCTGTGCCACCAGCAAGTCAGATCTGGCGAGAGCGACCGCAAGCTGCGCACCGCGAAAACTCTGGTCCGCGACAAGGATGTCGATCGTCGAGCGCAGGCCGAAGCCATATTCGGTGCGAACGCCCTTCAGTGCGACATCCGCTGCCGCCAATCCCTCAACATCGGCCTGTAGCCGACCCTGTGCTGCCTTCAAGGTGGCCCAGGCGCTGTCCGCCGCGCGGATCACCTCGCGCTCGGCAGCGTCGGCCTGGAAGCGTTCCGCGCGGTTGTTTGCTTCCGCCTGACGGACGTGTGAGGATACCAGGCCGCCGGTTAGCAGGGGCACCCGCAGCGTCATGCCGACCGAAGCTGCCGCTTCGAAATTCTGCACGTTGCCGTTGGTCAGCCGACCGCCACGCCCGTAAGCGCCACCCAGATCGAGCGAGGGAGCACGTTCCGCCCGGGCCTGATCGATACGCGCGGCTGAGGCTTCGACCACGCGCTGTTGCTGGAGCAGAAGGGGATTGGCCGCTGCCGCTGCCCGGCGCGCCTCGTCGTTGCTTGCCGGAAGTTCAGCCGGGGGAGCGACTACGGCGGAGAGTGCGGCAGCTTCCTGCCCCACCACCGCACGATAGGACGCGGCTGCCGTCGCCAGCGCGCCTTCGGCATCGGCAAGGTTGGCGACGACGGTCGACCGCTGTGCTTCCAGCTGCGCCACGTCAGTGCGGGTCGCCTGGCCCAGGCCGTAGCGCGAACGTGCCTCGGCCACCTGGTTGTCCAGCCGCTCGATGCCGACGCGGGCCACTTCTACCGCCTGCTGGTTATAGAGCAGCGCGGCATAGGCGCCGACGACGCGTTGCAAGATCGCCGCCTCGGCATCGCGAAGCCCTTCCGCACCGGCGGCGACATCGCCATTGGCAGCCCGGACGGCAGAGGAGACCCGCCCGCCCGTCCAGATCGGCAGATCAGCGCTGGCGGTCAGCGATGCCGAGCGGCCGTAACCCTGGCTATCGTAACCCGCATCGCCGCCGACCGACATGGTCGGTCGTGCTAGTGCGCGGGCCTGTTCCGTGCTTTCGGCAAGCGAGTCCTGCCGTGCATGGGCGGCGGCCAGTTCGGGGTTGCTCTCGTAAGCCGCGGCGATCGCATCGCCCAGCGTCTCGGCCGAAGCCGGAGACGCCAGCAGCAGGGCGGACATCCAGATCACACCTCTATTCATGACGCAGTGCCCATGCCGGAGCCGCGCGGCTGGCGCGCAGCGACTGGCCCAGAACCGTCAGCACCGCGATCACCGTGGCCAGAGCGCTGCCACCCAGGAAGAATAGCGGCGATAGCGCGATGCGGTCGTCGAACCCGGCCAGCCAGGTCCGCATCGCCACGAAGGCCAGCGGCCACGCGATCAGGTTGGCGAGCAGCACTGGCCGCAGGAACTGGCCGACCAGCAGCTTGGCAATGTCGGGGGACGACGCGCCCAGTGTCTTGCGGATGCCGATTTCCTTGATGCGGCGCTGGGTGTTGTAGGAGGCAAGGCCCCAGAGCCCGACGCAGCCGATCAGCACCGCCAGACCCGACCCGATGGCGAAGAGCCGCGTGGCGCGATCGTCCGCTTCGTAGAACTTGCCGAGTTGGCCTTCTGCGGTTTCGGCCTCGAACGGCACTTGCGGCACGGTGCGTTGCCAGATGGCGCGAACGGCATCCATCGTGGCGCGTGGATCGCCGGTGAAGCGGATCGACACGACCGAGGTGCTCGCCTTCTCCGGCTCGCGATAATAGACATAGTAGGTCGCGCTGTTCGGCTCACGCGGAGAGAAGAAGCGCATATCCTCGACAACGCCGATGATCGTGCGCGGGCGTTCGCCCCCTACCGTCTTGCCGATCGCATCCTGAGCGGAGTGGAAGCCAAGGGCCGAGAGCGCGCGGCGATTGATGACGATGTTGTACTTTTCTGGGCCGTGGCGCGTCTGCGCGTCGTCATCGCGGTGAGAATCGTCGAAAAAGCGGCCGGCCAGCAGACGGGTGCCGTGGACCTTGAAGAAGTCTGGCCCGATGATGATCCAACGCAACGAGGGACCGGGGCCGGGTACGCCTGGCAGAGTCACATTGTCGGCATTGGTCTCGCCGCTGCCGCCTACTGCGTTGTTGCCTATCGCCGCCGAACTCACGGCAGGCAATTCCCGGATCGCGGCAGCTACCGCGCGGCGCTGGGCAGGCTCCACAAGGCTGTCACGCGTGGACAGCAACACCATCAGGCCTTCCCGCTTGAAACCCAGGTCGGACTGGCGAACATGGCGCGTCTGCGCGACCAGCACGGCGGTGCCGACCATGAAGGCGATGGCGAGGCCGAACTGGAGCACGACCAGCCCCTCACGGATGCGGGTTCCCGCACGGCCGCCGCCGGGTGCGCGGGCCGAAGCCAGTACGGCGGCAGCAGGATAGCGCGACAGCAGCAGCGCCGGGTAGAAGCCCGCCAGCACGCCGACCACGACAGCCAGAACGACCAATCCCGGCACGACGGTGGCATAAGGGATGGTGAGCGAGAGCCCGCCGGTCGCATTGACCATGGGCAGTCCGAGTTCGGCAAGGATCAGCCCGAAGAGTGCGGCTACGCTCACGGTAAGGACAGCTTCTCCCAGGAACTGGCGCACCAGCGCCCCCCTGTCTGCGCCCAGAACCTTGCGCATGGCGACTTCCCGTGCGCGCAGATTGCTGCGCGCAGTGGCGAGATTGACGTAGTTCACGATCGCCACCAGCAGCGTCAGCAGCCCGACTATCGCCAGCGTGACCACGGTGATCTTGCGGCTGGCGCTGGCTGAGCCTTCCGGTTCCAGATGCATGCGCGTGATCGGCAGCATCGTGAGCTGCTGAACCTTCGACGCGTCTTTGCCCATGTCCTTCAGGGCGCGGCGGTCCACGAACGACGGCATCTTCTGTTCGAAGGCACGCGCGGCTTCCGGCGTGTCGAAGCGCAGGAATGTCTGGAGCGAGGTGCTGCCCCAGTGGAACCAGGAATCGAACGGTGGCTTGTCAGGCAGCGGCACCAACAGCGAAATCTTGAAGTCGCTGTTCTTTGGCAGGTCCTTGAATACTCCCGCTACGCGGTAGTTTGTCGTTCGATCGACCGCGATCGTCAGCGTCTGGCCGATCGGGTCGCTCTCGCCGAAATATCGGCGGGCCAGCGTCTCGCTGATCAGCACGCTGGAAGGCTGTTGCAACGCACTTCCATTGCCGCGAACCATCGGCAGGTCGAACACGTCGAAGAACGAACTGTCCACTTGTGCGACATCTGCCGTCGTGGCGACGCCGCCGCGAACGACGGTGCCGCCGCGCGACCCCCCGTTGACGCGGGTGCCGACGAGACCGGGAAAATCCTCACGCATCTGCACCAGAAGGCCGCCCATCGTGTAGGGATAGGCGCCGTTGAACGGGCTTTCCGGCAGGTTCCACACCGTCTGCACCACGTAGATGCGGTCATTGCGTGGAATCCATTGTTCGAAGCTGCTTTCGAACCGGGCATAGAGCCCCAGGACCAGGAATACCGCGATCCCCAGCGCGAGCCCGCCGACGTTCAGAGCGGAATAGAGCTTGTGGCGAGTGAGCGAGCGATAGAGCGATATGAAAGCGAAGCGATTCATCGGTCTGCCCCCTCAGATGGCTCTTGCGGCGGAAGCGACGATGCGGCCGTCCAGCATGTCGATCCGGCGCTTCGCCATGTCGGCGTGGCTGGGCGAGTGGGTGACCATGACGATGGTGGCGCCCTCGTCGTTCAGAGCCTGCAGGATGTTCATCACCTGCTCCCCATTGGCGGTGTCCAAGTTGCCGGTCGGCTCGTCCGCCAGGATCAATTTCGGATCGCCGACGATGGCGCGGGCGATTGCGGCACGCTGCTGCTGGCCGCCCGAAAGCTGGTGCGGGAAATGGCGGGCGCGGTGGGCGATGCCCACTTTGTCCATCGCCGCCGAAACCTTGGAGCGCCGATCACCAGCATTGGTGCGATAGGCCAGGCCGAGCGCCACGTTTTCCTCGATCGTCAGTTCGTCGATCAGGTTGAAGCTCTGGAACACGAAGCCCAGCGTCGCGCCGCGGAACTTCGCCAGTTCCTTTTCGTTCATCGCGGCCAGATCGCTGTCCCCGAACATGTAGCGGCCGCCGGTGGGCCGATCGACGGTGCCCAGCGTGTTCAGCAGGGTGGACTTGCCGCAGCCGGATGGGCCCATCACGGCCAGGAACTCGCCCGCTTCCACGGTCAGGTCGACGTCGCGCAGCGCGGTCGTCTCGACCTCGTCCGAAACATAGCGGCGCTGGATCTTTTCCAGTCGGATCATGTCATTGGTTCCCTGTCAGCGGAGGTTGAGAACGTCGCCCGTGATGGACGATGTGTTGGAGGTGACGATGCGTTCGCCGGGATTGAGGCCGGAGAGGATTTCGACTTGTTCGGGATTGCGGCGGCCGGTCTTCACGGCGCGGCGACGGGCATGGGCACCGTCCGCATCCAGCACGAAGACGGTGGCGCCGCCGCTAGATTCCATCCAGCTACCTACGGGTGCCACCAGTGCGGGCGCGGTGCTGCCCAGCGTAATCCGCGTGTCCAGCGTCTGGCCGCGATTGAGCCCGGCGGGCGGTGCGCCTTCGAAGGTCAGTTCGACGCGGAAGCGGCCGTCCTTGACTGCCGGCAGCACTTTGGAGACGACCAGCCGCGAACCGTCCACGGCGGCCTTCTGGCCTGTCGCTACGCGCCGCAGGTAGTATTCGTCGACATCGGCGGTGAGTTTCCAAGAGCCTTCGCTGTCGACCTGACCGGCCGGATCGCCCGGCTTCAGCGCCTGCCCTGGCTGGATCGTGAAGTTGGTGAGGCGGCCGCCCATCGGCGCACGGATCGTCAGCGCGTCCAGACTGGCGCGCACGGCGGACAAGTTGCGCTCCAGCCGGCCACGCGTGTCCTCCAGACGGGCGCCTTGTGTGGCGGTGATCTGCGCTTCGCGACTGCTGCCCGACTGCAACTGGGCCAGCCGCTTCTGCTGGTAGGCCGTTTCCTCGGCATAGCTCTTAACGCCGGCATCGGCGAGGTAGCCCTGATCGTAAAGCTGCTGCCGGATTGCCAGTTCGCGCCGGGCTTTGATCAGGTCGTAGCTGGCCTGTGCGACTTGTCCCGCGCGATCGATGCGGTTGCGCTCGATCCCCAGGTTCTCACCCGCGACGCCGCCAAGCTGGTTGGCGATCTGCGCCTCGCGCGTCAGCACGTCCAGCCGCAGTTCGGGATTGGCGAGGGTCGCCAGCGGTTGGCCTTCGGTGACCATGACGCCGTCCTGCACCAGCAGCTTTTCCACTTGCCCGCCGGAGAGCACACCGACCAGTGTGGTCACTTTCGGGGCGACGGTGGCGCGCACCGGCAGATAGTCCGCGAAGGGTGCGCGGGTCACTGTGCCCGTCTCGATCTCCGCCGCCGTTACGTCGGTGGAGCCGCTGGCCGGTAGCATCCTCCAGACCAAAATGGCGGCGACGAGGGCGCCCGCGGTCGCCAAGGTGGCCGGTCGGCGCCACAGCGGCGCACGCGGGCGGGCAACCTTGCGGTCCATCTCCGCACCGGGAGAAACTGTTGCATGTACAGGCTGTTCGGTCATCATGGGGACAGTGTCACCCAAGTTCGCTGGAAAGCCTAAACATCGATGATTAAACGATTTTCTTACGATGCGAATACAGGTGAACGTTCAGGTTCGGACACAGTGTCCGGAAACGGACAGTCCGGCGAAGCGTCAAGTGACAATGCGATCCTGCTGATCGATGACAATCCCGCCGTCGCCGGTGCGATGGAGATCGCCTTCCGCATGGCTGGTCGCCGGTTGGAGACGGCAAACGGTCCTGAGGAGGCATTGTCACGCCTTGCCACGCGCCGGTTCGACGCGATCCTGCTGGATATGAATTTCTCACCCGGCCAGTCGAACGGGGACGAGGGGCTGGCTCTGCTGGCCCGAATCATGGCCGACGATCCGGCCACCTGCGTAATCGTGATCACGGCGCACAGCGGCATCCGGATCGCCGTGGCCGCGATGCAGGCCGGCGCGCGCGACTTCGCGATGAAGCCGTGGCGCAACAGCGAACTCGTGGCGAAAGTGGAGGCGGCCATCGCGCGCGAAGGGCCGGTCGCTCCCCCTGCGGTCACGGTGGACTGCGGCAGCATCGAACCGATCCGGGTGTTGGGCGAAAGCGCGGCGATGCAGGCTCTGCGCGACCTGATCCGCCGCGTCGCGCCCACTCCGGCGGGTGTCATCGTCACCGGCCCATCGGGCAGCGGCCGCATGCTGACCTCGCTCGCCGTCCATGCCGCTTCGGCGGAGGCCGCCACTGAACCGCTGCGGATCGACTTGCGCGACGAGAGCGCGTGGCAGCGGCTTACCGATGGCAAAGGCACCGCGATCCTGCGCTATCCGGATAGGCTGGACGAAGTGGCGCAGGCGCGGTTGCTCGATCGTCTGCCGCATGGCTTGCGCTGCATTGCAGTTGCCGATGATCTGTCCGCGCTGACGCCTGCGCTTCGCCGCCGCCTTGCCACACTCCAGATCGCCGTGCCGCCGCTGCATGCGCGTGA
The DNA here is from genome assembly GCF_004368805.1 of Novosphingobium sp. PhB55. NCBI lineage: Bacteria > Pseudomonadati > Pseudomonadota > Alphaproteobacteria > Sphingomonadales > Sphingomonadaceae > Novosphingobium > Novosphingobium sp. PhB55. The sequence goes on from NZ_SODQ01000017.1 coordinate 13,028, forward strand.
GGATGACGCGGTGCTTCTGGCGCGGCATTTCGCCCGGCTGGCCGCCGAACGCTTCGGCCGCCCATCGCCCCGATTGACGCAGGCTGCCGAGGAGGCGATCCGCTCGACGGTGTGGGAGGACGAAGTGCGCGGGCTGGCGCTTGCCATCGAACGTGCGGTGCTGCTGGCAGATGACGGTATGATCGATGCGGCGGCACTGGCGCTTCCGACGCTGTCACTCACCGTAGGGTCGGCGGATGCCAGCTTCGACCTGACCGACGCCGAAAAGGCGATGATCGAGGCCGCCCTGCGCGAACACCGCCATAATGTGACCCATGCCGCTGCCGCGCTGGGCCTCAGCCGGGGCGCGCTCTATCGTCGCATGGCGCGCCATGGCCTATAGCCTGCGGGCGATCCTGTCCGGGCTTGGCCTTGTCGGCTGCGGGATCGTGGCGAGCGAGGCGTGGCATCAGGGCCTTTGGGGCACGCTAACCGGCGCCATGCTGGTGGCGGTCTGGATCGTCTTCCTGCATGGCTGGAGCATCAGCCGCGAAGCCGCGCCTACGATCGTGGCGTCGCCGGTCGCGCCGGTGAAGGTCATGACGCACCGGTTGCTGCTCGACGCCGCGCCAACGCCGATGCTCTCCATCGAAGGGGATGGGGCACGCGCGCTCAATCGCGCGGCGCGGGGCCTGTTCGCTACGGACGACAAAGTGCTGCCGCTGCCGCCTGCGCTTGCGGATCGGGATATGAGCCATTTCCGCCACGAAGGGCGCAGTTGGCGGATAGACCGCGTGCAGATCCCCACCGGAAACCGCATGGTCGTGACCCTGATCGATATCGAGCAGGAGGAACGCGCGGCCGAAGCGCGCGCCACCGCCGAACTGATCCAGGTGCTGGGCCATGAGTTGCTGAACGGTCTGGCCCCGATCGCATCGCTTGCCGAAAGCGGCATCGTGGCGGTGGACCGTCCGGTTCCGGACAAGCCGCTGTTGCGGGAAATTCTGGGCACGTTGACCCGGCATGCGGAAGGTCTGCAACGCTTCGTCGAAGCTTATCGCGCGCTGGCACGCTTGCCCGAACCCAGCACACGCCCGGTCGCGCCCGTGCAACTTGTGGAGGATCTCACTCGCCTGTTCGCCAGCCGATGGCCGGCAGTGACGCTGTCGGTGGATGTGGCGCCGGACATGATCGGCGAAACGCTTTGGCCGATGGATCGCGACCAGATCAACCAGGCCCTGTGGGCATTGATCCAGAATGCGGCGGAGGCGGCCACCGTCGATCGGGGGGCGGATGCCTGCGTCGGCCTATCAGTGCGGCGGATCGAAGCGGGGCTGGTTTTGGAGGTGCGGGACAATTCCAACGGCATCCCGCAAGGGAGCGAGACGGCGATCTTCCGCCCATTTCACACGACGAAACCGGAAGGCACCGGCATCGGTCTAAGCCTTGCCCGCCAGATCGCGCATGCGCACGGAGGAACGCTGACGATAGAGCGTGCCGAGTGGACGACGTTTCGCCTCATGTTGCCAAAATGAGAAACGCAATCGGCGACGCAAGTGATGGCCGGTCTCACAAACCGTGGAGCGGACGCCAGAGGGGAATTTGGCCTCTTACACCTGAGTTAATTGCTTTCGCGCTGTCGTAGAACGATGATGACAGTCTACTGTCGGCCCGCTTTTTGCTGACGTGCCTTGCGGGTCGGGGAATCGCAGGACGTCGACTGCTGAAAACCTGTCCGTTCGCCCTATCACTGGGGACGGGCAACAGAGGCCCGTGAACTCGCGGTCGGGCCCAGCTAAGCGGTAGAGTCAGGAAGTGGCGCGGTGTCGTGCGGCGCGCCTGTGGGGCTTGCCAGACGATCCGTTTCCACTCCCTGCTCATCGAACCGGACGTGCAGATCTCCCGCATCCGGCTCTCGGACAAGATATCACGCCTTCACCCACGGCGGGCTGCGGCCAAGTTCGCCAGACGTACGAGGCCGAAGCGCTCGTACAGCTCAGGGTCGTGATAGGCTCCCTCGCGCTTTCGTCTGGTCTTGTGCTTGGCCCGCAGCCACCGGCGCAACCGCACCACTGTGTAACTGTCGATAGCCCGATATGCCCTGCTCGTGGTTCCAACCGAGAAGTAGTTGGCCCATCCGCGCAGCACCCGGTTCATCTTGGCCACAAGGTATGTGGTATCCTGCCATGTACGCGCTCGGTCTGTCAGCTCGTGGATCGTAGCGATCACGCGCTGGATGCTTTTCTTTGATGGCCGGTGGCCCATGTAGGCTTTGCCGGTTTTCGCGGAGTACATCCGACCAAACGTGTATCCCAGAAAGTCGAACGTCTCGTCCGGCACCTTACAGATACGTGTCTTTTCCTCATTCACTGTCAGCTTCAGCTTTTCCATGATCCTGCGCATGTGATCTAGCGCAGCTTCCGCATTGCCCTTCGCACACAGGATCACGAGATCATCAGCATAGGTGACGAGCCGCGCGCCTAGACGTTGCCCAAGACCGAGCTTCCGCCAACCCAAAACGAACCGGCGCATGTAGAGATTTGCCAGCAGTGGTGAGATGGGTGATCCTTGCGGGATGCCGCGCCGCTGATCGCGGGCCTGCGTCGTTCGTGTCTTCCTGCCCTTGTCATCCGTTTCTTCGACAGCGCATTCCAGCCAGGATTTGATCAGATGCAGAACGCGCGGATCAACGATCCGGCGCGATACCGATTTCATCAGCTCAAGGTGGGGGATGCTGCCGAAGTAGTCGGCAAGGTCGGCGTCCACGACATCCGGTCGGCCATAGAACAGTTGCTCCTCCACCTCGACCACGGCCTGCTGGGCGTTGCGCCCGGCTCGGTAGGCGTAGATCTCGGGTGGGAGGTCGGCTTCAAAGATCGGTTCAAGCACCAGCATCGCTGCCGTCATTCAGACCCGATCCCGCACGGTGGAAATGCCCAGCGGCCTGAGTTTGCCGTTGGCTTTTGGTATGTAGACCCGTCTGATCGGTTCCGGTCGGTACGTCTCCTCTTTGAGCGCAAGCGCCAGTTCCGCCAGCCATCGCTCGACGCCGTAGTCCTCGATACCCGCAAAGTCCTGACCATCCACACCCGGCGCGCCCCTGTTGGAACGACACTGGGCATAGGCATGAGCCAGAATGTCATTGCGGCTAATCTTGTCGTACAGCGCGTAGAACCGATAGCCGACTTCTGCCTTCGCTTTCGCGTGCAACGCCTTCTGCAGTTTCTGGACGCTTATCGGAGTTGATAGGTTACCCAATCTCCTGCCCCTCACCACTTGCTGCGTTCATCTTGAACTGAGGCTCCTTCCCTCCACCGACATTACCCGGCTTCCTCGGTACTACGGGCCTCTCCGCCACCCCATTGCGCCCTTCCCTCCCTCGCGGGCGTCCAGTTGCCGATCACCCGGCACGCGATGGGGCTTCCCGTGTTGCGAGCACTTTCCTTGCGTACATGCTGTCGCCACTACCCCGGTGCAGCAGACGGGTTCAACGTCGCTCAAACTCGCCCGTCCATATCAACCTTCCCCGTAAGGGTTAACGGGTCGGCCTGCACATCGTCCTTTTCGAGGATTGCTCAGCGTTCACTCACGTTACGGCCTGTACGCTCGCACGGTCACCTACGTGACCGTTATCCGGGGGCTTCAGACATTTCGTCACCTCCACGCCTGCCCCGGTTGCTTCCGGCTGGAGCATCGCCGGGTGGGCCTCTCACCCACTAGAAAGTGCCGCCTTTGCACGGCGCACACCCTTTCCGGCCGCTCCGTGCTCAAATTTCGCATCCCACCTGTAGACCGTCCGATAATCCGGCAGGTTTCGGCCCAACCTACTCCATTCGCGCACAGCCGCCTGAACGGAAAATGATTCCGCAAGCCATCATTCAAAGGGCTTGGGAGCGGCCCTACACAGATGGCGCTGATTGCTGAGCCAAAGACCCAAGTTGGGCCCACCACCCGCAGCTAGTTCTGGTGGGCCCCAGAAGTTTATTCGGTGCCGTCAATAGGCAAACCCAAATAAATATTTGCTTTTGTCAACTACTGCTGACACAGGATGTTCGCTAGTTATAAGGCGGGCAGAATGGCTGCGCGCAGGCCGCATTGCAGTTATCTCGTGTTTCTTGTGCCCTCGTGAAGCAAGTAAAGACCCCGACTGAGACCTTCAGCTCACACTCGTAGTAATTGTCCCAATAGTCTGCTTCGCAGTTAGAGTGACAAATATCGTAAGCTGCAAGCTGCTCTGGCGTACAGACTCCTGACTGCGCCGATGCTGATTCTGTTGGAGTCAGAGAGCCAAGTGAAAGTATGAGAGCTAAGAGCCCCGCGCCGCTCGCGTTGATATATCTCAGGTTTATACGCACAATCATTTCTCCAATAATATTTTCAGTCGCGGGGTGATGATTTTGCGCTTAAAATCGTCGTACTAAAATACATTACAAATATATAATCCGCATTCAGCCGTTCATGAATTTAACTGAAAAGGGCCTATGCTCGGCGGTGTTGGAAGTGAGGGTCGCGGGCGCGTCATCAGAGCTAGGGAACTACAGTCATGAGGCCATTTGTGACTTGGAAGGCACAATTGTTATCATGTTCAATGCCTGTACCTATCGGCTATGCAGGTTCCTATTCTACTTCCGTTGATCTCGTAAGTAGTTTCCAAGTCATCATCTACTGATGATCTTCCGGATATTTTGAACAGTCGGGTGTGTCGCGTGATAGTTATTTCGTATTTGCTGATTTTTCCTTTAATTTCGCCGGTCATACGCAGTCCGTATGCGATGAAGCATCGTTGATCACCTTTGATATAATTATCAGTGATCGAAATATTCCACTTATAACAGTGACTAGGTGCGTCATCGATCACGAGGGATTCCTTGAGCATTGCCTCTAACGTCGGCTTCAGCGCTGCCTCCGTGATGCATAGTCGCCAGCTCCTCACGCCCGAAAAGCTTGCCCGAGACAGTGACGTCGTTGTTCCCTGCTGAGTGAACTCCCATTCGCCTGCCACGATCGGATTGATGTTGCCCGTAACGATAATGGGAGCATTAGCATCGGATTCGAGTTCGGTATCAGGTTCGCCCATCGCGGTGGGCTGCGCTGGGCGCAGGACGGGATCGTCCATTCGTATGCCGGACTGCGGCGTCTCAATTGTCGCCAGTGTGTCTCGCGGCGAAAACGAAACGGGCGGCACGGTAGGCGTCGATTGCCACTGCCGCTCTTCTTGTTCCGATGGTGGCGAAATCGCGGTGTCTTTGAAGGTTGCGATGCGATCGCTCATGCAGCTTTTAGCCGCTTTGGGAGTTGTGTGCCCCTCGTTAACGCACGCGCTTAGTATGGCGCACATTATGCGATCGATGCGCTGATCGCCGCTCGAGGTACGGATCGTGCACTGACGCAAGACGCCTGCGTTCAACGCGTAATCAAGCTTCACCCTGCGCATGCGCTGGGCAATCACGAGAATTTCATTATCTGCGGCTACCGGCTTCGCGTCAGTTTGAGCCCAGAGCATCGAGGGAACGACGATAGCTGCGATCAGGCTAGCAATTACTGTCGAAGTCTTGATCAATGGACACTCACTCCATCAAACCAGCGGGCGGGAGGTATGCCGAGGCATGCTTCCTGGCTTCGCGCGCGGCACTCCATGTTTTTGTGACCCCGGAGCGGCGCTGGATCTCACGGTCTAGGAAAGCAGTTTCTGTATTTCCTTCTCGTTCCAGCCAGCGACGAGTGTGCCGTCGATGATGATTGCCGGCGTTGCCGATATGCCTAGCTTCCTTGCCATTTCTTTCGAAGCCTGAAGGGTTTTCGCGACGCCAGCGCTTTTTCTAAGCTTTTCGATATAGGCCATTTTCATCCCCCTCCGTTCCAGGAAAGCAATACCGTCTCGCGCGTTCGGGCGCGCGATCTTCATCATGCTTTGGCGAAATTCATTATATAACCCGACCGTGTTGGCCACCACAGCCAGTTCCGCCAAATCAGAAGAATCTTTCGAAAGAATCGGAAACTCGTAGAAGACAAGATTGCTTTTGCTTGTCTCACTCAAGAATTTACTACTCATCGACGCGTCGGCGGCCTTGCAATAGGCGCAAAGATAGTCGGAAAATATCACGATCGTATGGGAGGCAGCAGCAGGCCTGTTGCTTGTATGTATACCGCCCTGATTGACCAGACGGGCATCTTCATCGGAAAGCTTGATGGGATGAAGGGACGTTGTACCTCGACTCTGTCCAATGAGGCCGGAGATCTTTATTCGATTATTCGAAATATAGTTATCAATCCGGTGGTCAATATACGCGGGTATTAACGTTTGCCCAGCAACGACAAGCGCTATCATCAATGCTACAAGCATTATCCAGGCATACGGCCCGGATTTCGACACTGCCTTAAGATTTGCCGACATCCCCAACCCCGCAAGTGTCCGTTCATGATCAAACGGGCGAATTCATTGAAATTGAATTCATCCCATTTTGTGGTCTATTCGTCCACAATTTGGCATACGTTTGTTTCTGTGTCACGGAAGTGTCAAGAGGTTTCGTCGGCGCCACCATAACAACTCCAGTCTAGACCATTAAAAAATTGAAATATTCACCTGGAGGAACCATGCATTCTGGCGATGCCATTTGGAGTTGGCCTAATTGCCGTAGGCTCAGGTCTCGTGGCTTTCGACGGGACCGGCGGGAGTAGGCGTAACAGTGCATGTTTGTCGTCATCTTGACGGTGCGGCATTTGAGTGCCTGCTGGATGGAGTTCTTGATCAGATCGGAGAGGCGTAGGCACTGGCGATGGTGCGCAGGCAGGGTGAAAACCTCCAGGCTTTTGGGCTGACGAGCGCCAAAACATCGGGGCCGCCAGGTTTGGGCGAAAGGAATCTAACCATACGAAACGCTGGAATAAGGGCGGATTACCCTCAAAGGAATATTGCTAAACTGGACGCCGGGAGCGTCGGCTTTCCTATGCCGAGCGCCCCGAAGCCGACCGTCGCGAAAGTCCCAATGACGGCCAATCCCAGGCATCGCCGAAGTTGGCCGTTCGAGCCTTATGGAATTCCCGGACCACCACGCCCTCGCCCGATCGTCCAATTGATGCCGTCGGCGCGCATCAGGCCGGACACCGACTTCCCGACCTGCTTTTCGAGCGCCGGCCTCCACGGAACCAGCGTGAAATCCCAGCTTCGCTCGATGAGCGCATGCTTGCCGCTGACAAGGTCGAGAGAGCGCCGATAAACACCCTCGATGCGCTCGCCTTGGCGAGCCTCCCGATAGGGCCGCCCAAGTTCCTCCTCCATACCGTTTGAAACCCGTAACAGCTCCCGCCGGCGAAGCGCATCCATCATGCCGTCCGCAAACACGGTCCGTCCCTGGCTTTCCTCTGCAAACCCTTGCGCGAGCAGCCACTGTCGCCGCCTGTCCCGCGCATCGGATAGTTCCTGACCGAAACCAGCGCCGCGCGAAGGCTCCGCCGCCCCGGATGTCAGGTCGCGATCGATCCAGGTTGCGGCCTCCATCTCGGCCAGCTTGCCGAGCGGCTCGTGCGTCAACACTTTCACCGCCACCGGACGGTCCTGGAGGCGCGCCTGTTGCCACGTGGCAACGCGGTCCAGGTGGTCTGCAGAAATCGTCCAACGTCCCGATAACTCGCGCTCTACCAACCCGCTCTCCCGCCGCATCGCTTCCAGCCTGCGGACATGGGTTTCGGCGAAGGTCTGGGAGGCGTTCGGATCGTTCCTGAGATGCAGGTCGACCTCGTAGTGCCCATCGTTAGCGGCGGCGATCGCGGCGATCGTGCGATCGACATCGCGGACACTCGCTCGCAGAGGCTCGACCCTGACGATGGAACCGGCAAGCGATCCGGTATCGTCGGCGAGCGCTGCAAGCCCCTGCCCGGCCTTTCCGATGGCGACGTAATGGCTTCGCCCATCGGTGCCATCGATGATGAGGTAATGACGATCCTCGAACTCGTCGGCAAGGCCGCGCGATAGCACCCGGCCGACAAGCGGCCTCGCACCCTCGGCGGCAGGCTCATAGATAACCTGATCGGCCGCCGCCCGCTCTACCTTCATGCGCGTGAACTCGCGCTGCGTGGTCCGGATCACGTCGCCGCGCTCGCCCATTCTGTGCAGCACACCTTCGAGATCCAGCGATAGCCGGTAGCGATCGCCGCCCAGATGCTCGGCCAGATCCATCCGCGTGAGCTGGGCAAGCCGCCCTGCGCGGATCGACTGCTGGAGGGCATCAGGCGAACGCGCTGCAACTTCTCTTTCAGGGCCAGCCTCGGCAAGCAGTGCGCGATCGATGGAGGTCAAACGCTGCTGGCCGATCTCGGCCCGCAAGCCATCGGCAATTTCCCGGTCCGATCGCGGCCCAAGATCAAGCTCGACCAGATCGGCGGCGCGCTCTCGGATTCCGTGAGTGAGATAGTCCCGGGCGATGACGAGATCCTTGCCCGCCGCATCCTTTCCTCGAACAACGATATGCGTGTGCGGATGGGCGGTGTTGAAGTGATCGACGGCGACCCAGTCGAGCGGTGTTCCGAGGTCCTTTTCCATCTGCGCCATGAGCCGCCGCGTCAGCGGCTTCATATCCTCGTAGCGATCCCCATCCTCCGGCGAGACGATGAAACGGAACTGATGCCGATCGCTCTTGCCGTTTTCGAGGAACGCCTTGCCGTCGACGGTATCCGTTTCGCGCCCATAGAGCGCGCCGCGTTCTCCTTCGCGCGTCGTGCCGTCGCGCTGGAGGTATCTGAGGTGGGCGGCTGCCGCAGCGGCGCCCTTCCCGGTGAGCCTGACGATGCTCGCCTTCACGACGACGCGGCGGCGATGCGAACCCGCCATTCCGCCCCTGCTGGCAAGCATTCGGCCGATCCCGCCGCCGCGCCCGATCCTGCTGCCGGAAAAGCCCGATTTGCCGCGCGCTTTTGCTGCGCCCCCGCGGGCCAGATTGGCCGCCGCCATGACCTTACCGATATAGCGCCTCTCACCCTTGCTTCCGCCCGCATTCTGACGCCCGAGGCGAGGCAGAAAATCGTCATCGTTGGCCATGGAAGTTCGCCCGCATGAGGGAATGGACCCGAAACATGCCGCGCAGCCGCCAATGTGAAAACCGGTGCCGTCCGGGGCCGCAGATAGGCTGGTCTCATGCGCCCCATGGCACTGGCGAATCGCGCATAGTGCCGTTGAGCCCCAAGAAAAAAGATGTGCAGACAACATGTTATGGCGCGGGGGTGCCATAGCTTTATCTTGCCTTACGCGCCCCTACCCCGCCGGCCTCAGCCAGGCCCAATCAGCGCTCATCCACTGCCCGGACCGATGCCGCCTCTCCGGGTGCGCCCGCTCGCCCCGCTCGCCCCGCCGTCCGGCCGAAAAAAAAAGGCCGAGACGCGAGTGCGCAGCGGCACCTGCATCCCGGCCGGGAAAGCCCTTTCGCGCCTACCGCAAGGCCGCGTAGAACTCGCGCGCCTCGCCTTCGCTCGCACACTCCCGCCGCGCAATGAGCCCCTGCGCCTGGCCATCGCCATCGACGATGCTCACCGCTGCGTACCACGCCCCGTCCATGCACCCCACAACTGCGATCCGGTCGAGTTCAAGCCCGAAATCATCCTCGCTGTCCAGCGCGCCGAGCCAGCGCTCGCATACCCGCGCGTCCCACACGAAATCACTCTCTTCCGCGTCCAAGAACCGCCGCGCAAGCGCTTCGCCCGCGCCATGCCCGAACTCGATCTCCAGACCCGCCACGAGCTTCGCAAGTACCTGCTGTGCTGCAACGCCGATGTTCACCTGAACCGTCATAACAACCTCCTACGCTTGTGCGTCCCCTTCCTGAGGACCCCAGTCGTCGGACGGTCGGCGCGGTGGCTGTCAGGGCCGCACCGGCTTGCCGGTGCGCCGCGAAGCGGCGGCGGAGGAGCCGATTTTATTGCAGGAAAACAAACAAAATCGCGCGCGAAGCGCGCTCATTTGCTGCGGTAAAATTGGAGGGGCCGCCGGCCTTTACAGCCGCCGCAGAGGCCGTCACACTCGGCATTTTCCGAGGAGGGTGGCTGACCTCTCGTCCTAGCGCACGGCTGGGGCCTGGGCTCTGGAATTGAATGCTCGCGGCACCGCGCTCTGACCGGATCAGGGCGCTGTACGAATAGCGAAAAGGGGATCGGCAGCACCCGGCGATTGCGGTAGCGAAGCCCCGTCGTCATCCGCAGCATTGACATGCGTAGAAGCGACAAAGATTGTCTGCCTTGCGGCCTTCTTCGGTGCTCTGGATGGACTGTCGATCGGCCCGGCCGCGAGGGGCACCGCCCCATTCATGCCAGCCACTCCGCCTGCGACACTGGCGAGATAGGCCCGTGTCTCGGCGGGTAATCGCCGGCCACTTGCAAGCGCCGCAGCATAGCGCGTGGGGCCTGCATTGTATGCCGCGAAAAGCCCCGGATAGCCGAAACGGTCGTACATTTCCCTGAGGTAGGCGGTGCCCGCAAGGATGTTGTCGCGCGGGGCATCGGGATCGCCTCCGAGCCCGAGGCGCGCGCGCATTTCCGCCCAGGTTCCCGGCATCAGTTGCATGAGCCCCATAGCCCCTGCAACCGATCGGATCGGGTGCCCATCGAGGGTGGTGCGCCCCCTGCTTTCGGCGCGCATCACCTGCTCGATCCAGACATCGGGAATGCCGAATCGCTGCGAGGCTTCCGCGATCTCGGCATGCCAGCGAGACACCGCGCCGGGCTCTGCTGCATAGACAGGCGACGCCGAGCTGAGAGAGACCAGCGGGATCATTGCGGCAAGCAGCGCGGCCGCGACAAGGCGCGATGGCCTGAGGGAAACAGGCGCGCGGGCGGGATGACCGGCTCCATTCCGCGCGCCGCGCCCCATATGCTTCATGGCAGCCACAGCGGGGTAGCCTTGCCGATGATGTCGCGCTGGCCGGTCGCCCCGAAATAGCGCCCGTCGAAGCTATCCGGGCGAATGGTCATCAGCAGGAAATAGCTTCCTTGCCGAAGACGCATACAGCCCTCCCACTGCGGCAGCGGACGGCCCGAAGGGTCGAACGACATGCGCTCGGCGATAGGCTTCGCACCCAGCGTGACAGTCCCCCCGTGGGCGCAGACGGTATCGCCCGCCGCGCCCGCCACGCGCTTCACCAGCGGCACGCCCGAGGGCAGATAGTGACGCCGGGCAGCCAGGGCACGGGCCGGTTTCGGCGGCCAGGCGACGACCATGTCGCCGGGCATGAGCGGCACGCCCGGAGAAACCAGGTAGAGCCCGATCGGAGCGCTGGCGCTGTGATTCCAGACGAGCCGAGGCACCGGCGGGAAGATGAGAGTGAGGTTCAACGCGGCGAGGCCGGCGGCGATCAGCGCGGCGCGGCGGCGAAGAAGTCGGCGCCGCGCGCGGACGGCGCGCAGGGCCTCGCCCCAGGCGAAGAGCGGAAGGTTTCTAGCATCAGCCATGGGTCCCTCCCCGCGTGGCGGCAAGGGACCAGGCTTCGAGGTCATCGATATGATAGCGCCAGTCTCGGCCATGCTTGCGGCACCTGGGGCCCGTGCCTTTCCTGCGCATGCCTCTCAGCGTGATGACCGCAAGGCCAAGGAAAAACGCGGCTTCCTTGGAGGTCAGAAACGGCGAGGTCTGGCGGGCAGTTTCCGCCCGCAATTTAGCCTGCCGTACGGCTTGTTTGATGCCGCCGGGATTGGCCGCGGACGCGGGCAATCCGCCAGAATTTTCCGTCATGATCTGCGCTCCCTTTGCAGGCCGGAAAGGCCTGCCGGGTACGAGGCATGACGACTGCGGCACGCGCGCGGCAGGGTCGAAAATCGACATGCGCGTTTTCGCCCCTCCCCCCACCGCTCCCGGATTAAGCAGTCAGGGCGCATCAGATACGAACGGGAACGCCGCGCGCGATCGCGCTGACCCGATGCCTTGCGGTAGGCGTCGGACGGGGCAATCCGACGCTGGCCACGCGGTTATTGCGGCGCCGGGAACCCCGCATCCGGGTGGATGCGAGGCTCCCCGAAGTTCGCCTTAATCGGCGGGATTCCAGATGATCGCGAAGGCGTCCTCATCGTCGTGGCCGGCGGCCCGGCCGAGGTTGGCGTAGAGCCGCCGGGGTCCGAATTCCGGGGCCGCGAGGCTCAGCGAAACGTAGTCGTTGCCCGAGCTTTCGCTGCGGCGCAGCCATCCGGCGCCGACCTCGACCCCGCCCGAGGAAACCCGGTAGTCGGGCTGGGCCTCGCTGGTCTTGCGGGTGTTGGGCGCAATCTCGATCTCGGCGCGGATCGAGAGGGTGCGAAGCTGGCCCTTGAAGCTGCGGCCATCGCGGGTGACGTATCCGATTGCAGGCATCGTTCTTCTCCTGACTGGGTCGTCCCGAACCGATTTTCCGGACGATGGCAGACCGGAAGGAGCGGTCGAGGCAGCATCCACGAACCCTTGGGCCGAAGCGGCAGCGAAGGACCGGAGCGCAGCGGCTTATTTGAAGGCGAAGCGGCCGCGAGGAGACCGCGCCTGAGCGGTCGGGGAAACAAGCCGCCGCGCGATGGTTTCGCGGGGCTGCGACTGCTCCAGGTCGCTGCCTCTCGGATCCGGGAATCGGCTTTGGACGCCCGGTGTCGGGAGCGCAAAACGATGCAGCGAATCGGATCATCGTTCACGCGCGTTCGCGCAGCTTGGGGCGGCATCACACCCTCTCGAGCCGGGCAGATTTGCGCATCGTACCCGCGAGGCGGGCGAGGTTGCTATCGGCTTGGCGCAGGTGGCGCAGGTGGCTGGGGATCGAGGTCTGAAGTCGCCAGCAGGCCGCACCGCGGCGGGAGCCCGTGAGAAGCGAGACGCGGATTCGCTTGAGAACCGGCAAATTCGGGGACCTGCCGCTCCCGCCCAAGTTCGTCCTGGCTGCTACTGTCCAGGACGGTACATGGTCGCTGCCACGACACCGGAACCGCGCCACGAACCGGCGACAATTCGTGATCCTCGTACCCGGATGCGGGGCTCTCGGCAGAAATTTCGCGGCGGAAAATTCGCTGTCGCGCGTTGCCCCCCTCAGCGAAGCGATTTGGTCCGCCGCAGGCATCGCCGTGACCGGATTCACCCGAAATAGTCATTTCCTCTTGTCTCGGATTTGACGCAGCACAATGCTAGGAGCGTCTGCCGTGACCAGGTCGTTAGACGACCGGAGCGGCGGGAGGAGCCTGAATGAACATCTATACCCTTAGATTCCCGGACGACGGAAATGCAGGCGCGCTTCGGCTCGATTTTGGCGCCGAAGACGCTGCCGATGCGTTGGTCACCGCGCACCGCAAGGCCTTGGACGTAAGGTCTGCGCGCGCCGCCGAACTGTGGCAGGGTGGCCGCAAGCTCTGCACCATCCGCCACGCGGCAAATGGACCTGAAAGCGGGCCCAAATCCTTACGTTTCCAGTCCGCCTGACGCCGGGTTCCACGGCTGTCTCTTTTGCAATTTTACTGGTGGTGCGGACCGCTCCGGGGGCGTGGAGCGGTCCCCCCGAAGGGTGTTTGCAGCCCGGACAAAAGGGGGGCGTGCCGGGCTGCTGTTGGCGGCGCTAGCGACCGGCGGGCGAGCGCGACAGGCCATTTCGGCAGGACGTTCGCCAGATACGTCGATCACCTTCGGGCGCACGAAAGGCGAGAACGGCCAAGAGCGATCCCCTTGGCCGGTGGGCCGGTGGCGGTCGCTTCGCCCCATGCGCACTGGCGCTTCGCCGCCGCCGAAGGCAGCATCGCATGCGCCGTCCATCGGCAGCGGGGAAAGACGCAATCGACGAAGACGCCGTGTTCGCATCCGGAAGCGCACTCGCTGCGATTGCGGGAATGATCGAGGAAAAGGACGTCTGCACCGCGGCCGAGATTTCATAGTCCTTGGGGCATGCGGCAATGTTTCATTTCAGGTCCGGCGAGCGGCACCAGACGCGCGGTCACTATCTGTGCGCCTGGGCGGTTTCGGTGAAGGCCGCCGCCGATGGCAGGACAAATCCCACCCGCAACTAGCCGGGTAAATCCGCCGCGACCGGAACTCCTCCCGATATTCCGGCGCGCCGGGCCATGCGAGAAAGGAACGGCGCGAACAGTGAGGCGTACGGGTCCGAGCGCGCGGTGACTCTGTGACAAGGCGCGACAGTGTCGCACCGGTCCGCCGGGAGGGCCACCGACAGGGACCGTTCAGGCCCGATCCTCTCGATAGGGCGCGCGGGAGGTTGTGTAACCACAGGTCTGGAAATTCATTCGGGTCGGGACGGTTAAGCCGGTGCCGGGGCATGCCCCGGCACCGGCTGCCCATCTTCAGCATT
>NZ_SODQ01000018.1:0-22667 GCF_004368805.1 Novosphingobium sp. PhB55
AAGGGCGGCAAGGTCACGCTGAGTGCCAACGGCAAGACACTTGCCGAAGGACGGCTGGAGCGTACTGTCCCGGCCCAGTTCTCCCTGGGAGAAGGGCTCGACATCGGCATGGACGTGGGATCGCCGGTCGATTTCACCTACGACCTGCCCTTCGTCTTCACCGGCAAGATCGAGCAGGTCCACTTCAAGCTTGGCAAGACCGGCATCGGCTAGGCGGAGAGTGCGAGGTACAGATCCCTATCGGCAGGCCCGGATTTAGGCTCGTTGACGCGCCACCCATGGGGCAAACAGGGTTTGCCGCATGGCCGGTTTCAGGCGTTCCCCACTGGCTTTGGATCGAGCGGGTTCGATCGAGCGGGTTGGATCGCAGCCGCCCGGCAGGTCCAGGCGTGCCGAACGGCGGGTCTTGGAAGAAGTCGACCTTCCCGGGCGTTCTGCTAAACGGCCGGAGGTGGTCGCAAGCGGCCAGAACCTGACGCATTTTTCGGAGCGTGGTATGTCAATGGCAGCCTAGCCCAAATTGGGCCAGTCCGGCCAATCGTACACAATTCCTCTTCACCTCAAGATCGTCGCTGCCTTTCCATCCACATTGAAATCTCGAAATCACTCCACCGGGAGGCGTAGTTCGTCGGCTTGTAAGGTCGCGGAAACGTGCCCTCTTGGATCAACTTGTAGATGCTGGTTCGGCCCAAACCGATCCGTGCCTCGACTTCCTGAATTTTGAGAAAGCGATCGCCAGTGGCGTTCGTCATGATCGACCTCCTGCATCAAGCGAGCTCCGAGCCTTTGCAAACGCGCGATCGCTCGTGAGGAAAGCGGCGAGGATCGCTGGGATCAGCGTCGCAACCGACTCTTCTCGCCCATAGGTCGATGCATAAATTCGAGCATAGTCACGTAGGGCCGCATCCAATTCTGGCATGACGTGTATTGCGTGCTTTATCGGTTTGCGATCAGGTAGCGGCGCGAGCTTGATTTCCGCCATCGGCTTTACTCCTGTTGGCGCCATGGCGCGAGAACGAGGTCACGATGCACGACAAGGCGGATCGATGCGCCCGGCCTTATCGTGATTGTTGGCTGGACTTGCAGGCTTCGCGAAACCAGCTGGTCCCCTGCCCGCGACAAGCTCTGCTGGGTCGATTGCCGGATCGCCTGAGCAAGATCGCTTTCATCCGTGAAGGTCAGCTCGGTTCCCACGCCTAGCAGTGTCGAGATCGCCGCGCCTTTGATTACCTGCCATGCATGTGCATCGACCTGATCCGCCAGGCCGGCATATCCAGACATGTCGGTTGCAGGCACATTGTCGAGACGGATCGAGCTGCCGTCCGGCATGACGATCCGCTGCCACACGACCAGCGCCCGCTTCTGACCAAAAGCCACGAGGCTATCGTAGCTGCCAATGAGACGCGCGCCTTGCGGGATGAGCAAGGTTCTCCCCGTCGCGCTGTCAAAGACCTGCTGTGTTACTTGAGCGATGACAAGGCCGGGCAGATCCGAGCGCAGGCCGGTGATCAGACTTCCGGCGATCACGCTTCCCGCCGAGAGCATATTGGCCGATGCGGCAGGCGTAAGCGCATGCGGTTCGACCTCTCCGGTGCTATCCTCGGCGGCAACAAAGTCAGCCTTGCGCCGCTGGGCATTGGGATCCGCCGTGAAATCGATAGCCAGCTTGCCATCGGATTGGCTCGCAGGCTGGGTACCCTGGACCGAGGCGGCTTCCGGCGCGTCCGATACGGCGGCAACCTTCGCGCTCGCGAAGAATAGTCCGGACTGCCGCTCCGATTTCCTTTCCTCGTCGGCCCGGTCAGGCCTAGCTTGCGGTTTTGCCGCTTCCGAACCCGGCAGGAGGTTGGAGGCCGGAGTAATACCCGCCCTCTGTTTTTCAACGATGGCTCGTCCCAGGTCGCCGGGCAGCGGCGGCCCGAGTTTCGGAACCTTGTCATAGCTGTCGGGAAGGGCGCTGATCGCTTCGGTCGGAGCCTTCGCCAGGTTGGCGCCGTTGTCGCTGCCGCCCGCGAGGTGGAGATCGATCGGACCAAGCGCGTACCAGGCGGTTCCAGCGATGATGAGCGCGAGCGTACCTGCCATACCAACGATCACTTCCCGCTTGAAACGGATCGCGCGGGGCGGCCGTGACCTCAGCGCCAGTGTCTCCGGGTCGACCTTTGCCGGTAGCGGTACGTCCGCAACCAGTGTCTGCTGCCGAGCGCCGCCGGTTTCCGCCGCTTCTGACGATGCAGCGGGCTGAGGGTGGCCCGCGTCGTTTTCTGGATCGCCGCTCATCGGCCCCTCTCCTGCACGGTGCCTTCTGCCACGCGCTGAATGCGGACGATCTGCTGGTTCTTCGTCCCGAGCCGCAATTCGGCGGCGTTGAAGATCCGGTCGACGACATAATAGCGACCCGACAACCGGTAGTTCACCAGCTGCGCGGTGCCCTTTTCGTCGACGAGGAATAGCGGCGGGGCCTCGTCAAGCACGATGCTGGCAGGCAGCTGGACGAAGGTCTGGCGTCCGTCGTCGAATGCCCGCAGCGGCCGCCAGGTTGGCTTGTCGCCGGATATCTCGTAATTGAAATTGAGGCTTTCGGCAGACAGCCCGGCAGCGATCGGTTTCGCGGCTTCGGCTGCGACCACCGCCCGCTTGATCGCGACCAGCTCGTCCGCCGGGTAGGTCCACGAAAGCGCCGACATCGCGATTTCGCCGCTGCTGGATAGTGCCAGATGATAGCTGCGCCGATCCGTCGTGATGACGAGGTTGGTCGCAAGCCCGGGTGAATAGGGTTTGACGAGGACGTGGGTGCGCTTGGTGTCGCCCTGCCCGCTCGTGGTGTCGCCGATCACCCAGCGCGCGGTATCGCCGCTTGCCACGGCCACAAGATTCTCGCCGGGCTGAAGGGCGATGTCCGTCACCCGGTCAGGCGCCGTCATCACATGATAAATCGCACCTTCGGCGAATGCCTGAAGCTGGACCGCTTGGACGAAGCGGCTCACCTGCGGTTCGACGGTCGCAGCGCGATTGGCGCGCTCGACGACGGCGGCACGCGAGAGCGGCGGAGCGGCGGCGATCACGGGGTGGCTACAGATAGGCAGCGAGAGAGCGCCCGCCGCGAGGGCGAGCCGGGGCAAATGCACATTCATGGCATGATCTCCGATCCAGACGGTGAGGCGATTTCAGCGGATGGCCCCGAAAGCTGTGGCGATTCGGCTTAAACTGGGCCGGGGACTGCAGCCTCGAGTTCCCGGCTCCAGTCGATGGCGTCGACATAGATGCCGAGGGGGTTACGCCGCAAAACGTCGGCGCTGCGCGGCGCCCGGGTGAGGATCGTCAGGATGGCGGTCCAATGGCTGCTGCCGGCCTTGCTGCCGCGCTCGTAGGCCGTCTCGATCCACTTGACCTGAAACGACTGATCGGAAGCGCGCACGACGCTGGTCACCTGGACAGAGATGCTGCGCTGCCCGAGGTTTGCGAATGGATCGGCCTCACGGGCATAGCCGTCGAGAAACCGGGCGCCGCGTTGACTGGCGAAGTCGTAGGCGGAAAGCCAGTCGCGGCGCATCAGCACCGGATCAAGCGACACTCCGCGCACGCATTCGATAAATCGGGCCAGATGCCAAGCGATCTGCGGATCGGTGGGCGTGGCAGAGACATCCGCCTCGTTCACCGCCCTCGCCTCGCCCAGCCTGTCGACTTCGACCACATAGGGGACGACCCGGCTTTGCAAGGACTCCCAGACCAGAGCCGATCCCATCGCTCCGGCCATGCCGAGAGTGCCGAAGGCCATGAGCCGCCAGTTGCGAGCCTGGACGCGGGCTGAACCTATCCGCTCGTCCCAGACCTGCCCTGCCCGCTGGAAAGGCGTTTCGGGCTCGAGAGCTCGTCCGTAACGCTGGACGGCGCGCTTGAAGATCATCGATCAGTCCTCCTTTTCCTTGATGTCGGGGTTGGCGGCAGCACCGCCGCGTTCACCATCCTTGAGGGTGTGCAGCGCGATCTGACGGTGATGACGGGCGTTCTGCTGGCGGCGAAGATCGCGCGCCCAGCCCGGAGCGGAATCGGCGGCAGGTCCTCTGGCGGCTTCCGAGGCGCTATCGGCGCCCTGGGGGCCTTCAAATCCGGCCCGCGCCGCCGAGCGACCGCGTTCGGCCGCCTCGCCAATACCGAAAGCCTGGCTCGCCTTTTGACGCACCGCGCCGCCGGCGGCCTTCGCCATGCCGCCGAGGCCGGCGCCGACGCTCGGCGAGCCGGCAGCAGACTGGCCCATGGTCCACGATGTCGACGCGGCCGCGCCCATGCTGGTGCCGGCGCGAACCGCGCCAAGCGCAGCGCCGCCGACCATTTTGGCGGCACCGGCAGCGCCGCCCGCCCCCATCGCAATGATGCCAGCTGCGCCGACGCCGGTGCCCAGCGCGGCGCCCGCGCCGAGCTGCGGTGCGCCGGCCACAAGACCTGATGCGATCGACGGCCCGAAGATGCCAAGGCCGAACAGCGCAAGGCTGGCAAGGACCAGGCTGAGGGTCTGCCCGATGTCGGGCTCCTGGCCCTGGAGCGCCGAGGTGAACTCGTCGAAGAAATTCGAGCCAATCCCGACGATCACCGCCAGGACCATGACCTTGATGCCGGAGCTGACCACGTTGCCGAGCACGCGCTCGGCCAGGAAGGCTGTCCGGTTCCACAGCGCGAACGGCACCAGGATAAAACCTGCGAGGCTCGTAAGCTTGAACTCGAGGATGGTGACGAAGATCTGCACCGCGAGGATGAAGAAGGCGAGGATCACCAGCAGCCAAGCGAGCAGCAGGATCACGATGGTAAGGAAATTGTCGAAGAAGGTCGTGAAACCCATAAGGCCCTTCACCTGTTCGAGCAGCGGCCAGGCCGCCGCGAAGCCTGTGCCCGCGAGCCGCCCTGGCTTGAGCAGATCGGTCGCTGTGAGCACGCCGCCGCCGGCCGTAAGCCCGGCCTGTGCCAAGGATCGGAACACGATGTCGCCGAGCGCCGAAAAATTGCCGATGATGAAGGCGAAGGCGCCGACATAGAGGACCTTGCGAATGAAACGCCCGGGAATGTTGTCCTCGCCGCCCATGGTCCAGAACAGGCCCGCGAGCGTCATGTCGATGCCGATCAGCGTGGCCGTCAGAAAGTGGACGTCCCCGCCCAGCAGTCCGAAGCCGCTGTCGATGTAGGCGATGAAGCTGGTCATGAAGCGGTCGATGACATTCAGATCATTCATGGCGCTGCACTTTCCAATCGGGTGCCAAACAAGGGGACGATGGTGTCGCGGGACGCGGCCCGGGGCGCGGAAAACCGCGTCCCGCGGCGCGGCGGCGGGAGAGGCATGACCGTCGCCGCAAACGATGCTGAACCTGGAGCCGAAGGGGACCGGCTGTGCGCGGCTAGTTAGGCGTATAGGCCGTCCCGTTGCCGAGGAACTTGGCCGTGGCCGCCTGCGCATCGCTAGTCGCCTGCGCGCGGTTGGCCCGCTCGAGCGCATCGGCTCGGTACTGGGCGGCGAGGAGCTGCTGGATCTGGAACTGCTGCTTGGCGGTCAGTGCGAGCAGCTGATTGGTCGCCTGGCTGGCCTGGAGCGCACCTTCGGCGTTCTGGCTCCGCCCGACCATCGCGGAAAGCGCGGAGGCATCGCTCTGGATATTCTCGACGACCTGCGCCTGCACCGTCATCGTATGTTGGTAGGCGGTCATCTCGGTGTCGAGCCGCGCCCTCGCGGCCGATACCTGGCTGCTGAGCGACAGCGAACCGTTGCTGGTGGGATAGAGCTGGCGGAACTGCTGGTTCAAGGTCGAAACCTGGAACTGGATACCCTGCGCCTGCCCCATCAGCACATCGATCTGGCTGAGAGTCTGGGTCAGCGCCTGAAGCTCGGGAAAACCGATCGTCGTGAGGTTCTTTTCCTCGTTGAGCAGGCTCTGGGCCTCGTTCTGCAACGACTTGATCTGGTTGTTGACCTGCTGGAGCGTCCTTGCCGCCGTAAGCAGGTTCTGGCTGTAATTGGTCGGGTCATAGACGATTAGTGCCTGCGCCGGTGTCGACGGGAACGACATCGCCGCAAATGCGCCGCCAAGTGCGACGAGGGCCATGCATCCGGCGGCAAGCGAGGGACGGGAACGCGGTTTCACAATCATCGGTCTTCTCCTTTGCAAACAGGCTTTCAGAAGCGGATGGCCGCTGGGAACGTGGCAGTGAGGTCGGAGGCCCAGGGGGCGTCGGAGCCGGCGAGAAAGCGGGACAGGAACTCTTCTCCGCCATGCTCGGCAATGAGGCGGTCGATTCGCTGCTGGGCAGCGGGTCCCGACGAGCCGCAGAGCGCCAGGGCAATGGGGCCGAGACCCAGTTCGAACAGACGATTTCCGCGGGCCGACTGGAGGTAGTAGTGATGCTTAGGGGTTGCCCGCGCGATGATCTCGATTTGCCGGTCGTTCAGCCCGAAGGCCTCGTAGGCTTCGCGGGATTGCGGCTCGATCGCGCGGTCGTTGGGGAGGAATATCCGCTGCGGGCAGCTTTCGATGATCGCCGGCGCAATCGAGCTCTGCGCCACATCGGCGAGGCTTTGCGTGGCGAAAAGGACCGAGACGTTCTTCTTGCGGAGCGTTTTCAGCCACTCGCGGATGCGCGCGGAGAAGATGGGATCGTCGAGGAGGCTCCAGGCCTCATCGAGCACCATTAGGGTCGGACGGCCGTCGAAGCCCTGTTCGATGCGGTGGAAGAGGTAGGTCAGCACCGGCGCGACCAGTCCCGACCGCCCAATCAATGCCTCCGTCTCGAAGCACTGGACGTCTGCGTTTGCCAGGCGCTCCTCGGCAGCATCGAGCATGCCTCCAAACGTGCCTTCGAGCGTATAGGGCGCCAGCGCGGTGCGGAGGTTGTTCGACTGGAGCAGCAGTGACAGGCCCGTCAGCGTCCGCTCGCTTTCGGGAGCGCCGGCGAGGCTGGTGAGCGCCGACCAGACCTGATCGCGCATCTCTGGCGTCGGCAGGATCAGCAGGTGCGAGAGAAGATCGAGTATCCAGTCGGCGGCCCAACTGCGCTCAGTCGGATCATCGATACCCTTGAGCGGCTGGAAGCTGAGGCCGTTCAGGGCGTCGGTGCCGTGGCCCAGTGCGTTATGCGTTCCGCCCATCGCCAGCACAGCGGCGCGCGCGGAAAGCCCCATGTCGAACATGATCACCCGGGAGCCGGGATAGCGGCGGAACTGGCAGGCGATCAGCGAGAGCAACACCGATTTGCCGGCTCCGGTCGGGCCGACGACGAGCAGGTGCCCGACATCGCCGACGTGGGTGGAGAAGCGAAACGGCGTCGATCCCTGAGTCCGTGCGTGGAACAGCGGCGGGCCGCCAAGATGTGTGTTGCCAACATCCCCCGCCCAGACCGCTGGAAGCGGAATGAGATGGGCCAGGTTGAGCGAGTGGACCAGCGGTTGCCGGACATTGGCGTAGACTTGCCCCGGCAGCGACGAAAACCAGGCCTCGACGGCATTCACGCCTTCCCGGATGCATGTGAATCCGAGGCCGTTCACGACCCGCTCGACCGCACGAAGCTTTTCCGCGACCCGGGCGCGGTCCTCGTCGGCGACAGTGATGGTAGCCGTCAGATAGCCGAACGAGACGTGATCGCCGCCCAGCGCCTGCAATGCAATATCGGCATCGACCACCTTGTTGTCGGCGTCGCTGTCGACCAGCTGGGTTGGCTGGTTATACATGACTTCGCGCAGCAGCGCGGTGATCGACTTGCGCTTGTTGAACCACTGGCGCCGCAGCTTGGTGAGGACCTTGGTAGCGTCCGCACGGTCCATCGCGATGAAACGGGTCATCCAGCGATAACCGAATCCCTGATGGTTGAGGGCATCGAGCAGCCCAGGCCGGCTGACATTGGGGAAGCCCGGCAAAGTCAGCGTGCGAAGATGGAGCCGCCCAAGCTTCGGCTCGAGGCCACCGATGAACGCCGTGTCGGCCAAGAGGGCATCGAGGTAAACCGGCGTTTCGGGCATGGCGACATCGACCGCGCGGTCCGACACCGTGCCGTGCAAGTAGGAAAGCGTCTCGGTGCTGGAAAGCGCACGAACCTCAGGCATGAAACCCGCGAAGAGATCCAGAATGCGGTCGGTTTCGGCGGTAAATCCTGCCAGGGCGGCACGCCAGTCACGCCCTCCCCCGGTCTCGCTGTCAGCCTCCGGGCGCTCGACGAGCGACCGGCCGGCTGTGTCGCTTGCATCAGCCGGGGGCAGCCAGAGCAAGGTTCCGGTGAACACACTCTCGAAATGGCCGCCTTCGGCTTCGAACGCGGCGCGTCGTTCCTCGTCGATCAGCCATGACGCAGCGTCGGGAAAATCGCTACGCGGATAGCGCGAGATTTCCCGCCGATTGGCCTCGAAGAATATCGCCCAGCCAGAGCCGAGACGGCGCAGGACGTTGTTGGCCCGGGCGCAGGTGCCTACCAGTTCAGCCTCGGTCGAACTCTCAAGATCGGGTCCGCGAAAAGCGAAACTGCGCTGAAAACTGCCGTCCTTGTTAAGCACTACCCCCGGGGCGACCAGCGCAGCCCACGGCAAGTGATCGGCAAGGCGGTCGAAGCGGGAGCGATATTCGGCAAGGTTCAGCATGCCAGGTATCCTTTTTGCCGGAGATGGCGGATCAGGACGTTTGCGAATTCGGGGTCTCGCCGGGCGGCGAAGACAGCCAGGCTGTGGCCGATCGCCCAGAGCGCAATGCCGACCGGCCATTGCTGGAGGCCGAGGCCCAGCGCGGCCGCCAGGGTCCCGTTCACGATCGCGATCCCGCGCGGAGCCCCGCCCATCAGGACGGGCTGGACGAGGCTCGCGTGGATCGGTGTTTCGAAGCCCTCGATATGGCTCACGAGACCACGGCTCCCCCGCCGAAGCTGAAGAACGAGAGGAAGAACGACGAGGCGGCGAACGCGATCGAGAGCCCGAAGACGATCTGGATCAGCTTGCGAAAGCCGCCGGCGGTCTCGCCGAATGCCAGCGCGAGACCGGTGGTGATGATGATCAGCACCGCGACGATTTTGGCGACGGGGCCTTGGACCGACTCCAGCACTTTCTGCAGCGGATCCTCCCAAGGCATGCCCGAACCACTGGCAAGCACGGGCGAGGACACAGCCATAGCCACAGCAAGGACGAGGAGGCCGTTCAGATCGCGGCCTATAAGCTTCATGGAACGCATGGGTCTTCTCCTTCAGGTTGAGAGGCATTTAGGGTGTTGGGATTTCGGAAAGCGTCGGTGACGCGGTATTCGCCGCGTTCGTCGAGCCCGGCGACGCGCGCGATCGTCTCGATACGGCGCGCGGCGCCGCGCCCGGCAATGAAGACGACGAGATCGATAGCCTCGGCGATCAGCCGGCGCGGAACAGTGGTCACCGCCTCCTGCACCAGCCCGTCGATGCGGTAGAGCGCGGCGCGCGCATTGTTAGCATGGACCGTCGCGATCCCGCCGGGATGCCCGGTGTTCCACGCCTTCAGCATGTCGAGCGCTTCCGGCCCCCGCACTTCGCCGACGATGATCCGATCGGGACGAAGGCGCAGCGTCGAGCGAACGAGATCGCTCATAGACACTTTGCCCGCCCGCGTGCGGAGCGCGACGGTGTCGGCGGCAGGCGATTGCAGTTCTCGGGTGTCCTCGATAAGGATGACGCGCTCGTCGAGAATGGCCATTTCCGCAAGCAGCGCATTGGCGAGCGTGGTCTTGCCAGAGCTGGTACCGCCCGCGACCAGAATATTCGTGCGCTCCACGACCGCGCGAGATAGGAATCCAGCCTGCCCGGGTGTCATGATCCCGTCGCGCACATAATCGGCCAGCGTGTGGATCCGCGCCGCCGGCTTGCGGATCGAGAAGCATGGCGCGGTGGCGACGGGCGGCAGCAAGCCTTCGAAGCGCTCACCTGACCCGATCCCATGGGCTGGAAGTTCGGCCGAGACGATCGGCGCATCTGCGTGGACTTCGGCCCGGATATGCGAGGCCACGAGGCGGACGATGCGTTCGACTTGGGCCGGCTCGAAGCGGATATCGGTGTCGACCCGCCCTTCCCCGAGCACATCGACCCGCAGCGCGCCGTCGGGGTTCACCATGATCTCGATGATGCGCGGGTCTTCGAGCGCGGCGCGAATGGCCGGGCCCATGGCCGTGCGAAGCATCGCGCGCCGGCGCTCGGCCGAGACGGCGTCGGGTGCGTCGGTCATGCAAGTTCTCCCGGCCTGCGCTCGGCCAGCGTCCGCTGACCAGTGGCGATCTGGCGGCCGACCTGGGCCACGAACGCCTCGAAGCGCTCGCGGCCGACTGCACGGGCAGCGGCATCGGCTTCGGGCAGCGGTGCCGTCACCGAAAGCTGGTAGCGAATGAACAGCGCGAGGCTTTCCAGCACGACATCGATATCACGCCGGCTTGCAGCGATCTCGCGAGAGAGGCGATCGAAGCGGAGGCGCAGGAGGTCGTCGATCTCGTTCGAACCCTGCCGCGCGATCCAGGCCTTGAGTGCATCGTTGACGAGCCGGCTCTTGTTGCCGCGCGTGCCGGCCGCCAGGCGATCGAGCGCTACGGTTACGTCCATGTCGAGGTAGAGGTTCTGCCGAATTTTCATGAGCTGCCTCACATTCCGAGGGTGCGGGTGTGCTGGCTCTCGTCGAAGGCGAAGCCGCGGGCGACGGGGGTCAGTGCCTGCGCCTGATCCATGGCGCGCTTGTCGGCGACGAGGTTGCCGTCATCGTCATTGGCAAGCTGGGGCTCGGTGACTCCGGGCTCTGCACGCGCGATCGGCTGCCCACCGCCCTGCCCTGGATGTTGCTGTTGCTGCGGGCCGCTCTCGTCTTCTGGGTCGGAGACGGCCATCTGCTCAGTCAGCTGTGCATGGCGCCGGCTCGACGTGCCTTTCCAGTCGTCCGGGCGCGGCGCGGGGCGGTCCGGATACGGGCCGGCGGCGATCGTGGGAGCGGGAAGCCGGCGGTCCGCGAAGTTCCGGTCGCGGTAGTAGCGCAGCTTACCAGCCCTGATGGGCGCCATGCCCGACACGAGAATCAGTTCCTCATCCGGCGAGAGCTGCATGACTTCGCCTGGGGTCAGAAGCTGGCGGGCGGTCTCCTGGCGGCTGACCATGACGTGCGCGAGCCAGGGAGCGAGGCGGTGTCCGGCATAGTTGCGCATGGCGCGCTGTTCGGTTGCCGTACCGAGAGCATCGGAAATACGCTTGGCGGTGCGCTCGTCGTTCGCCGCAAAGGCAACGCGGACATGGCAGTTGTCCAGGATCGAGTTGTGCTCGCCGTATGCCTTCTCGATCTGGTTGAGGCTCTGGGCAATGAGGAATGCCCGGATGCCGTACCCCGCCATGAACGCGAGGCTGGTCTCAAAGAAGTCCAGGCGGCCGAGCGCCGGGAACTCGTCGAGCATCATGAGGAGCTGATGCTTACGGTCGGCGCCGCCAAACCCGTCGAGCTGTTCAGTCAGTCTCCGCCCAATCTGGTTCAGCACAAGGCGGACGAGCGGCTTGGTGCGACTGATGTCCGAAGGGGGAATGACAAGGTAGAGCGAACATGGCTGTTCGGCGTCGACGAGGTCGGCAATTCGCCAGTCGCAGCGCGAGGTCACCTCCGCTATCGTCGGATCGCGGTAGAGCCCAAGGAACGACATCGCAGTCGAAAGCACGCCGGACCGTTCGTTCTCGCTCTTGTTGAGCAATTCCCGCGCTGCCGACGCGACGACCGGATGGACGCGCGGCGCCTTATCGTCCCCAAGGTGGTTGGTCGTCAGCATCGCCCGCAGCGTGGCGGCAAACGAGCGCTGGGGATCCGAAAGGAACGTGGCGACGCGGGCCAGCGTCTTCTCTTCCTCGGCGTAGAGGATGTGAAGGATTGCGCCGACTAGCAGCGAATGGCTGGTCTTTTCCCAGTGATTGCGGCGTTCGAGCGCGCCTTCGGGATCGACCAGGATGTCGGCGATGTTCTGGACGTCGCGGACTTCGTTGGCGCCGCGGCGCACCTCGAGCAGCGGATTGTAGTGGGCCGACGCCGCATCGGTGGGATTGAACAGCAGGCTATGCGAGAACCGCGCGCGCCATCCGGCGGTCAGCGTCCAGTTTTCACCCTTGATGTCGTGAATAACGGCGGAACCGGTCCAGGTAAGCAAGGTCGGCACCACAAGGCCAACGCCCTTGCCGGAGCGGGTGGGCGCGAACGCCAGGACATGCTCGGGGCCATCATGCCGCACATATTGGCTGCCGAGCTTTCCCAGCATGAGCCCGGCATTGCCGAGCAGGCCGGCGCGGACAATCTCGCGGTGACCCGCCCACCGCGCCGATCCATAGGTCGTGACCCGGCCCTTCTGACGGGCGCGCCAGAGTGAACCCGCTACAGCCGATCCGCAGCCCAGAAAGCCACTGGCGCCGGCGAGCAGACCGGCCTTGTCGAAGACCTCCGGGGCATACGCATCAAAATGATACCACCAGCCAAAGAGCGCCCAGGGTTCGTAGAACGGGACACCGAACAGGCGGAATGAAGCCTCACCAAGTTCGGGTTGGTAGGCTAGCATGGCAGCTGCCCACTGCGTCGAGACCCAGAGCCCCGCGAACATGATCGCGAAGACGACAAGGATCTGACCGACGAGAAGTTTGGTGGGTGTCACGGTAGTTCTCCACCCCGGCTGTCCGGGTGGAAAAATAATCCGTGATCGGCTGAGAAAACTAAACGGCGCTAATTGGTGTTAATTGGATATTGCCGGATATTGCTGGTCACGCCTCGAGTGAATTACCACCGATTTCGTGCCGCGCCTTTTCACGAAGGCATGTGAGTCGTTCTTGGCAAACCAGTTCAACAAGGTCGCGAAGTGCGTGGACGCGCGCCGTGATCGCCTCAAGATCTTCGACACTGATCTTGTAGCTCGTGGAGTATCGAGCCTCAACATAAGCGCGCTTGAGCAACTCAAATCGCCGCCGATCAATCTTTGCCTCTCTAGGCCAAGCCTCAATCAGGCGGGGTTCCTTGCCCTCGGCGAACGACCTCAAAAATTTGATGTTATGCGATCGTGGAAAATAATGTGTGCGAACAAGCAGGAAGCAAATATAAGCTCGTTCTGTCGCTTGATGGAGCAGAAATGCAGCGTCATTCAATTCGCCCTCTAAAAGAGCGTAGGCCGCCAATTTAAGCCCGCTTCTGATCTTTGCGCTCCAGCTTTCAAAGTAAGCGTTCGCCATTTCGTATGAATCTGGGGGCGTCAGCCGCCTCGGTGCGATGAACGTGGTCCCCGGCCCCTCGTACAGCGCGATCCCGTCCCGCGCGATATCTACCCAAAAATATTCGCCACGACTTAGCCCTTGATTGACCTCATCCATCGTGTGGACAATGAAATTGACCTGACGACCGATTGCTGGATCTCGTTCGATCTTATCATCCGCGACATGCCAATATTCAGCCGTATCGGTAAGTTTCGGATGGCTGACGATGATCAGCAGATCGAAGTCGGACTGGTAGCCATTAAGCGGACGATCAACCCAGTCCGTTCGAGCATAGCTTCCGAAAAGGACGATCTTCTGGATTCTGCCGTTCTTCTTCCAAGGCTGCGTGGCGCGGGAAATCGCGACCTCAAACTCGGCCATCAAAATGTTCTTCGCGCGCTCAAGTTCAGCTTGCTGAAGGGCAGGTAGGTGATCGATATCCTTACGCATCAGCGGGATTCTCGCCGCAATGGGCTGGATTGACAAGCCCCTGCAACTGACCTTCATCACGATTTCTGATGCTGATCCCGATCATCCGAAGGTGACCGCAGAAGACCCATTGCAGTCGCTCAGCCGCAAACATTGCACTCCCAGGTGCGGTTGGTCTGCTTTCCCATTTTGATTGCTCGAGATAGTCGAAAGTCGATTTTCGAGCCAAGAAAGTCCGATCAACGATCTAAAGACAAACCGTTCCCGATAAATAAATGACCAACCGAACTGTTCATTTTGGTGGCCGGGAACGGATCTTGGGGTTTTTCCTGCCTCAGAATCGAGACAAACGGAGCTGATCCCGATAGTTGGGAACTGCTAAAACGCCGCCTTCACAGTACCACCATCGACCCGGATTGTTGCGCCGTTGACGTAATCGGCTAACCCGCTCGACAGATAGACAACTGCCCCGGCAATTTCTTCCGGTCGGCCAAGCCTGCCTATGTCGTTCGGAACAATGTCGACCACGCAGCCGCGTTCGATCTCTTCCCAGGTCTCGCCCCAACCCTGCTGCGGTGCCATATTCTCGAGAAAGCTCTTCACCGCCGGCACCAGGATGGCCCCCGGCGCGACGACGTTCGAGGTAACGCCCGTGTCCTTCAGCCTGCGTGCCAGCGATACCGCCAGATTGTGGCGCGCGGCCAGCGAGGCCTGGTAATGGGGGAGCATTGCCGTGGGCTGTTCGGCCAGCCCGCCGCCGATCTGGATCACCCTGCCCCACCCGCGCGAAACCATGGCCGGGACGATCCGCTGGATCATGCGGACGCCGGACAGGACATTCACGGCATATGCCTCGCCCCATTTGTCCGGCGTGGCCGTGTGCCAGTCGTGATGATGGTAGGAACCGGCATTGTTGACGAGGATGTCCACGTCGCCGCCGGCAAGCGCCTGGGCGAGAACCAAGTCAGCCCCTTCATCCGTGGCGAGGTTGCCGATGGCCACATCCGCCCGGCCACCCTCTGCCCGAATGGCATCGGCCACGGCGCGTGTCCGGACTTCATCTCGCCCATGGACGATAACGGCTGCGCCTTCCTCGGCGAGCATATGGGCGATCGCTTCGCCAAGGCCGGATGATGCCCCGGTCACGAGGGCACGGCGGGAATCGAGATTCGTCTTCATGGGTAAGTGTCCTGCCTCTTGCTAAGAACAGGGAAATGGCCGCAAAAGACTGTCTTGATTAGTCCGCTCAATCAGGATGTATCGTGCGCAATAACGGGATAATCGGTCGGAACAGCCTGGGCGAAATCCAGGCGGCGCTCGAAGTCGCCGGCAGGGGCAGTTTCAGGGCCGCGGCAGATGCGCTGGGAACTTCGCCCACCGCGCTCAGCAGCACCATACGATCGCTGGAGGACAGGCTCGGCGTCAGGCTGTTCAATCGCACTACGCGCAGTGTCGCGCTGACGCCGGCGGGAAAGGCATTTCTGGCGCGGGTTTCCCCCGCTCTGGTGGAGATCGCGCGCGCGGCCGAAGAGGCACGCAACCAAGCCGCCGAGCCATCGGGCGTGCTGCGGATCAACAGTTCGGTGACGGGTGCCTATCAGATTCTTTCGTCGATCCTGGGGCCGTTCCTGAAGCGATATCCGAAAGTCGCCATCGAACTGACGACGGAAACGCGCCTGATCGATATCGTGAACGGGCAATGCGATGCAGGGATAAGGATCGCGGATTCGGTGCCTGCCGACATGGTTTCGGTGCCCTTGCCCTTCGGCCTCGATTTCTGTGTGGCGGCCGCGCCGGACTATCTGGCCATGCACCCTGCGCTTACGCATCCGGCGGACCTGATGCACCATCCTTGTCTCCGGGCCATGTTGCCCGGCGGGGGGATTTATCGCTGGGAGTTCGAGCGCGGAGAAGAAGCCATGGCTCTCGATGTGCCCGGAACGCTGGTGCTGGACGATCAACTGCTGCTTCTCGAAGCCGCCCGCGGGGGTCTGGGCTTCGCCTATCTGGCCCGATCGGTGTGCGAAGAGGCGCTGGCCTCCGGTCGCCTGCGCAGCGTGTTGGAGGACTGGATGCCACGCACACCGCCCCTCTCCCTCTACTACCCCCATAATCGCAACACTTCCTCGGCCTTGCGGGCTCTGGTCGATGTGATCCACAACATGGCCCGGACGGCGGAAGCGGAGGCGGTCGCAACTTCTAACAGAGCATAACGGGCGCTTTTGCCCGTCCTTTGCCAAGTAGGCAGGCGACAGCCACTACAGAAGCAAAGACGATCCATGTGCAGGCCCTATCAAGCGAATATCTGGGGCATTCTCGGGTTCGCTACAGCCCTTTTGGTCGCGGCGAACGGCCTGCCGGCCATCGCGCAGGGGCGCACGCTCTCCTCAGACATCCCCGCCACCTTCTTTACGCCTGCAATCGAGCGCGACTATCAGCGCCGCACTTACGAAATCCCGATGCGTGACGGCGTCCGGCTGCACACGGTCGTCATCATCCCGAAAGG
This sequence comes from Novosphingobium sp. PhB55, assembly GCF_004368805.1. Classification (NCBI taxonomy): domain Bacteria; kingdom Pseudomonadati; phylum Pseudomonadota; class Alphaproteobacteria; order Sphingomonadales; family Sphingomonadaceae; genus Novosphingobium; species Novosphingobium sp. PhB55. The sequence goes on from NZ_SODQ01000018.1 coordinate 16,157, forward strand.
ACTGACGTCGGCGCCGATACTGCTCGACCGCACACCCTATGGCGCCGATGCGATGACCACGCAGCAGGACGGCCCCAAACTCGGCGACATCCTGTTTCCCAGCTATGCCGACCTTGCGCGGCACGGCAACATCATCGTGGCACAGGACGTGCGCGGCAAGTTCGCGTCCGGCGGCGACTATGTGGTCAATCGGCCCTTGCGCCATCCGCTGAACCCGACCCGGACCGACCGTTCGACCGATGCCTGGGACACGATCGACTGGCTGGTCCGGCATATCTCCGAAAGCAATGGGCGGGTCGCCACGATCGGCGGCAGTTACGACGGCTTCACCGCACTGATGAGCCTTGTCGATCCGCATCCGGCGCTCAGGGCCTCGGTGCCGATGAACCCGATGGTCGATACCTGGAAAGGCGACGACTGGTTCCACAACGGCGCCTTCCGCCAAGGGCCCATGGCATTGCTGCGGCATTCCGAACCTGGGAGAGCTCGGTCGTCCAATCTCAACCCGCCAGCTCATTGGGGCCGCTTCTCGCCACCGCGTTATGCAGCCAACTGCAAATGGCGCTCGATGTTCGTAATGGCCTGTGCCACGGCCTGGTTGGCATTTCGGCGGCAAATGAAAATATGCAAGCCATGTTGCAGTGGGAAATGAATGATGAGAAGCATGCGATTTCCTGGGATGATCTGCAGAAGCAGTTGAGGTGGCTTTCAAGACTACCCCAGGCTGCCTCGGTTATCTCGAGCCCGTCGCTGGAGAGACCAGGAAGCAGAGCCACATGCACCGCTGAAAACCGGGCGTGGTGGCGTTCGGAGTTCTCACTCGATGTGCCCGAACCATGAGGGTGCTGCCGTAAATCCATTGTGGGGAGAGGCGACCCTTTGCAGACGCCCAGATCAGGAAATCGAAGTTCCCAAAGCGGACGTTATCTTGCGCGTTTACCGCCTCAACGAAATCTCTGGAAGAACGCCCGCATATCAGCAAGCAGCGCAACCGGTGCCTCCATCGGCGCGAAATGGCCGCCCTCGTCCATTACCGTCCAGCGGCGAAGTTTGTAATATCGCTCGGCCGCCTTGCGAGGCGGGAAGGTCAGTTCAGCTGGGAAGAGGGCCAGCGCCGTGCGCCTCGACCACCGGCATGCGATCATGCGTAGGCGTCCATGGGTCATGGGCTCCCTCATAATAATAGCGCGCCGAGGTGTGGAAGCTCTCCGTCGCCCAATAGAGCATAGCCGTGTCAATCAGTTCGTCCTTGCTGAAACGGCGTTCGACATCCCCGCCGCAGTCGCTCCAGCCACGCCGCTTGTCGACCAGCCAGGCCCGCAGCCCCACGGGCGAATCGTTGAAACCATAGGCAAGGCTCTGCGGCTTGGTCGACTGGATGGCGAAATGCCCGACCTCCCCGCGCACCGCCTTCATCCGGCTCACGAATGCCGCTTCCTCCGGCGCATAGTCGGCCGGATCCCAGCCCAGGCCGGCCATGAACTCCAGTTGTCCAGCCGTGTGGATGTGGATGCCTATCATCCGCGCGGCATGCTTGTGACCGAGCTGAGCCGCGATGAACGCGCCGACATCACCGCCATGCGCAGCAAAGCGGTCATACTCCAGCCGATCCATCAACACGGCGAATAAATCCGCCGTCTTCCACCAGTTGACGCCGGGCGTACACAGCGGCGTCGAGAAGCCGAAGCCCGGTAGCGAGGGTATGATGACGTCGAAGGCATCAGCCGGATCGCCGCCGTGAGCCGCCGGATCGATCAACGGTCCGATGACCTTGTGATAGTCCCAGAAACTCCATGGCCAGCCATGCAGCAGCAGGAGCGGCGTCGGGTTTGGCCCCTTTCCCCGCTCATGCACGAAATGGATAGGGACGCCGTCGATTTCGGTGCGGAAATGCGCAAATCCGTTCATCGCCGCTTCTCGCGCGCGCCAGTCGTAGCGATGGAGCCAATGATGCGCCAGGTCGCGAAGATAGGCGCCGTTGGCACCGTAACGCCAACCTTCATTGGCAAAGTCCTCCGCCCAGCGCGTGCGACCAAGGCGTTCGTGCAGATCGCTCAGAACCGCATCGGGCACATGGATCGCAAACGGTTCGATCATTCGATCAGACCGTCGCGAATGGCCTCGTCGGCAAGATCCTGGATACGTTCCACAATAGTGCGCTCCATCTTGCCGTAGAAGGAGCCAAGATAGCGCAACCGCTTGAGCGTGGCATCCTGCGCGACGCCCGCCGCCCGGCTCTCGATGACCCGGCCGATGTCGCCGAGCAGTGCGGCCTGGGCGGCAATGAACCCCGAATAGCGTTCCGACACGCCATAGCGCACACGCTTGCTGCCGCGTTCGCCATGGCGGCGGGCAAGGCCATATTGCTCAAGCATGCGCGCAGCCACGCTGGCGCTGCTCTTCGCCATGGATAGCTCAGCCGCAATGGTGTCGAGGCTGACCGGCTCCGGACACAGAAGAAGATAGCCATAGAGGCTCGCTGTGCTCGGCTGCATGCCCGACGGAACGAGAAGCCCCGTGATCGCTTCGATGAAGCCGCGCTGCTCGGTGCTAAGATTGGACTTTGACATATTCGGCATCTTCCGAATATTGCAGAATCATCGTCGTCGGGCAAGCAGCGACAGGGAGAGAATCATGTTGGATGCACGGGCCATAGTGAGCGAAGCGGAGGCGAATGTTGGTATCAACGACACCGACATGGGCGTGCGCGGCAATCTGGAACGGTTGATCGACGAGATCACCCGAGAATTCCCCGTCTCCCCGGCCGGCGAGCAGCGCATCCATCGCAATCTGCTGCGCGACTGCACCAACCGGCTGGAAGGCCTGAAATGGGTGCAAGACTATCCCGAGATCGCGGACGAGCCGATCATCGCACCCGTCTTCCTCATGGGCCTGCCGCGCTCCGGCACCACATATTGCCAATATCTCTTCGACCGCGACCCGCGCTTCCGCCTTATCCGTACCTGGGAGTCAATGATGCCATCTCCGCCACCGGGCATCGACACGGCCTCCGCGCAGGAACGCCGCGCGAAATGGGCGCAGATGCGCGCGCCGACCTTCGAGGGTTTCGACGCGCTGCACCTGATCGACGCGGACGGCTCCGATGAATGCCATGCTTTCCTGGAGCAGAGCTTCGGCGCAGCGGGGCTGAACAATATCTACCGGGTGCCGGGCTATTTCGACCATATCCTCGATGGCCTCGACCTCGTGGAGACCTATCGCGTCCACAAACGCCAACTCCAGCTTCTCCAGTGGAAGTCGGCGGCAAAGCCCTGGGCGCTGAAATATCCCAACCATCTCGTCGCGATGGACGCGATCCTGCAGGTCTACCCCGACGCCCGCTTCGTGATGACGCACCGCGACCCCGTGCAGACGCTCGCCTCCATTGCCAAGATGACCGCCAATCTGCGCGGCCTGTGCACGGCCGAACCGTCGGACAAGCAGGAGGTCGGTCGCGACATGCTCCACTTTATCCAGCGCCATATCGACCGCATCATGGCGTTCGATGCAGGGCCGCAAGGCAGCCGCGTCGTCCATGTTGATTATTATGCCCTGGTTGAGCACCCGGTTCGGGAGATGCGGACCATCCATGCGGGCATCGGGGTCGACACGCCGGAGGAGGTGGCTGCCTCGGTCGGCGCCTGGCACGCTGCCAATCCCAAGAATGCGCGCGGCCGCAACGACTATGCGCTCGCCCAATATGGCCTGGACGACGCGGCCGTGGCAGAGCAGTTCGCGGCCTATATGCGCCGCTTCGCTATCCCCCGCGAAAATGAGGGCCTGGCGCGGATCGGAGCGGCAGCATGACCGGAACGGGCTGGAAAGCGCTCGACGAGGCGCAAGCGGAGGCGCGCGCGCTAGTGGCGAAAGCTGCACCCGACGCGGCTACGGCAACCGAGGGAGAAGCCTATGTCAGCCGGGTGATGACCGCCGCGCTCGGGCCGGCGCTGCTCGGCCATCTGTTGCAGGAGGACGGATTGTCGCGACCCCTGCCCTGCCATGGCGGGCCCAATCCCGACTATGTCATGCGCCATGCCGCCATTGACCCTGCGCGCCGCTATCACCTGGAAGGCCGCATCAACGGCTCCGAGCGGGTCGGTGTCGGCCTCTATCGCATCGGGCCGAACGGCGCGCCCGTGGAGGTGGGTTATGCGGCGTTTACGCCCGCAGATTGCGACGCGGACGGACGGTTCCTGCTCGGCCTCTCGGCAGATGCGACGGGACCGGATACGCTGACGATCCCGGCCGACGCGCGCATCCTGCTCATCCGCATCCTGCACCGCGATCCGCTCTCCGACCCGGCACGGCTGAGGCTGTCCGGCGGCCCTGCATCCAGCGGCATCGCGCTCGCCACCCGATCGCATGACGGCGCCCTCGCCTTCGTAGCGCGCACCCTTGGCAATAATGTTCGCGAATATCTCAAATGGACCGCCGCCGCAGTGGAACGGCGCAACCGGCTCGACAGTGCGCCAGCGGATCTGGCTGCGACGGTGCAGGGCGATCCCGACACCCTCTATTTCCTTGGCGGCTTCGATCTCGCCGAGGGTGAGTGGCTTGAAGTGACGATGCCGCAGCCTCTGTCCGGCTATTGGTCGCTCCACGCCTATAATTATTGGTTCGAGCATCTGCAGACTCCCGGTATCCACGACCGCAATGCCGTGGCCGATCCCGATGGTCGCATTCGCATCGGGATCGGCCCCACCCTGCCCGGCGACGCGCAGAACCGGATCGACACGCTGGGGCGGCGACGTGGCACGCTCATTTGCCGGATCATTGGACAGGGTAGTCAACCGGCGGCGATCGTTCGGGCTGTTAAAAGCTGAACCGCTACCCTATCAGCTTGAGCCGACCCTTGCCGGTCGTTCAGTGGCCAATCTCGCGCTCCCAGGTGCAGTCCGTCAGCTTTCCCTCTTCTGGATACCCAAAACTGGCCGATTGCGGATTGGCAGGTTATGGACGGCAAAAGTAGGAGGCGGACAGTCCGCTGGGCTGTCGGCAAACACCTGTTTTTCGTCGCCTCGCCACCACCGCCTTAACAAAAGCAGTGTGCTGTGGGTACGAAATACCCAGTAAGACCAGGGGAACACGGCATGAGCAGGAAATGGGCGATTGGGGCTATAGGATGCATGGTTGCGACGGCGGCGACTGCCAATACTCCTGAGACTGTTGAGGTCCGCACGTCCGATGTGACAACTTTCTATCGGCTCTACGACGCCGCCAACGGCAAGCCTTCTGCCAGTGCGCTGCAACAGGACTACATAGACACAGGAACGGACGGCGTGCGCCAGTTCGTTCCTTACCGCATTATCTCAGGTGAAGCGCTCGCCAAGGAGGTCGCCAACGAGGAGACCACCTATAGGCAAGCCCGGTCCTGTATGGAGGTCTTGCCTGCCGTTAAGTCGAAGTTGCAAGGGGCTTTTCAACGTCTCGCTGACCTTGATCCTCAAGCTACATTCCCGCCCGTCACCATTCTGATAGGCAGGAATAATAGTGGAGGAACGACTGGTAAGTCCGGCGTTTTGATCGGTCTGGAAGTGGCCTGTCGTTCGGCCTGGCTGCAACCTGACCTGACTGACAGGCTCTATCACCTGATCGCCCATGAATACGGCCACGTTGAGCAGTCACCCGCGCTTGAGGAAGATAGTGACGACACGACTGTTCTTAAGCAGTCACTCATAGAAGGTGTCGCTGAACTTATCGCGGAATTGACGTCAGGACAGATGAGCAACATTCACCTGCGAAAATGGACGGCGGGGAAATCTAAGGAAATAGGCCAGCGCTTTCTGTCAGACGCTGACAACGCAGATATTTCATCTTGGCTCTACAACGGAGTTGGCACACCTGAAAACCCCGGCGATTTGGGGTATTGGGTAGGATTTAAGATCGCGAAAGCCTATTACGATAAGGCGTCTGATAAACGTGCCGCGATCAGGGCCTTGCTTGATCTTAAAGACCCTAAAGCGATCTTGAGGGATAGCGGATGGCAACCGAGATCGTAAGCTGATCGGAAATCACATGTTTTCCAGCAGGCCTCAGCCCAATCCAAGTGACGCGACCACATGTCCTCGTGACATGCGCGACAAACCCTGTCGGATTGCCCGATTGTGCGGAAAACCAAATTGTGGGGTTTTCCGTCACCGCCATTGTTAGCGCCTATTGGGTTCGGTTCTATGCTAAACCCCTTTGAGGTTTCTGCGACGGAAATGCGGACTTATGACCGCTTCTGAGAAATAAAAATCCGTCGTCGAATGGAGGCAATTGACGCGTCGCAGCCGTTTCCACCGCCGACCCATTCTCGCTGTTCAGCAGCCAATTCGCGCTCCTCAGGTGCGGACTTTCCGCTTTTCAGCCCTAAATGGGTGAGATGGCCGTGCTCGACAGGGAATTCAGTGAGAAGGTTGCCCAGTTGGGAGTTCGGTTGTGTAACCACAGGTCTGGAAATTCATTCGGGTCGGGACGGTTAAGCCGGTGCCGGGGCATGCCCCGGCACCGGCTGCCCATCTTCAGCATT
>NZ_SODQ01000019.1:0-17198 GCF_004368805.1 Novosphingobium sp. PhB55
AATGGTGACGCGGGGTGGAGCAGCCCGGTAGCTCGTCAGGCTCATAACCTGAAGGTCGCAGGTTCAAATCCTGCCCCCGCAACCATGAACATACCCACAGACACGCACAACAGGCCAGGCATGCGCGCGCCGTGGCGCCGCATATGCGCCAGTAAAACCCGAGAGGAGGAGCAGGCCGCAGGGACGTTACCTTGCGTGCGCAACTGACCGTACGCCGAGGCGCCCGGCAACCGGACCTGGTCCTTCCGAACTCATCGCCGACAGAAGATACCCCCCACGCGCTGGAGAATCCTCGGAGGCCCGGATCGCATCGACTCCCTCGCAGGCTCGGATGAACGGTCGATCACGCGGCCGATAGCATGGTGGGCTCTAGGCTACGGGTTGCCGCAAAGGTCACGCTGGGAAAGTCGCGCAGCTTCTGAAACCGAAGTTGCTGGCGCCCCTTCGCAAACGCCCCGGCGGGCCGTTTAATTGTGCCCGAGCCAGGCCCGGCGCAGGTGGCGGATGGGCTGTCCCAGAATTTGTCACGCACTTAAACCGCCAGAAAACGCCAGTGGTCAGCTATAAAGCACGGTCTCAATCACCGCAGATCAACCCGCTCAAGGGATACCTGCACCGATCAGCGTTCGAGCCGACAGGTGTTCCAGTCACCCAATGGTAGCAAGACGCGCTCGCGTATTCTGGCGACGCCGCGATCGGTGCGTTTGATGACATTCGATACCGTCATGGCGAAATTGCCCGCGAGACCGGCTGCATTATGCCTCGCCAGGCGATTGCTATCGTCCAGCGTTCGGCGCTTTGATTGAGGTAGGCGGACCATGCCAAGGGATCCTACGCAAGATGGCGTGCTGTCATGCGAGCGGAGTCGCCGCTCGGCGCATGTCGGGCAGGCGTATGCGGCCGATGATCGAGATCATCATGTTTGGAAATCGCAGCGGAGGAAAGCCTGCTCGGGGCGAGGCGGCAATTTTTGGCGGATGCCGAGACAATGCTGGATGTGTGTGGTCACGACGCGCTGAGGGCTGTCCGATTGTCCGCCGCAGACACCTCGTCAGGAGCGGGTGTCGCCCGTTCGCTGGCGGCATTCGCTGCATTTCCCGGTTGCCTCGACAATCAGCCGGTCGAGGCGAAGGCCGTGGTTTTCCAGGGCGAGGCGGAGCGCTGTGTCTATCTCGGGGTGGTCGTGCTGGAACGCCCGGCTGCAATCGTTGCAGACAAATACGATCGCGCCGGGGGTTGGTCGGGTCGGGCAATAGGCGTTGAGCGCCTCGATCCGCCGGACGCGGCCCTGCCGGACCAGTTCGGCAAGCGCGCGATAGACTTGTGCGGGATAGAGCCGTTCTTCTCTTTCGGCGGCAAGGCGCGCCAGGTCGTAGGCGGACGCGGGGGCTGCGGCCTGCTTGAGCAGGTCTTCGACCAGGCGCACGAGTTCGCCGTTGCGCCGGGTCTTCCGCCCGTTTTTCGAGACATCCTCCATGATGCGGGCAGGTGAGGGACGAGCCGTTGCCGTCCCTCACCGATGGCTCAGAAGTTCAGGCGGGCGGTCACGCGAATGTCGCGGCCGCTGAGAGGGGCATAATCCTTGAGGAACGACGCGGCGCGGCGGGCGACGACGTCGAAGATGTTGTTGGTCGACAGCGCGAAGCTGAGCGGTCGTTCGTCGCCCCAGGGGCGGAAGTTCACTTCGGCATTGACCATCGTGAAGCCCGGCGCGGTGGTTTCGAACTCCGAGATACGCTTCTGCGCCCAGACATGTTCGACTTCGCCGCGCACGTCGACCTTGGGCGTCTGAACCCCGAGGCCACCGAGAACTCGGAGTGGTGGTATACGCGGGGCGGCGCCGACGTTCACGATGTTGGCGTGGACATAGTCGCCCAGCGCATCGGCCACGATCCGGGCGCTGCCAATCTTCGCCAGCGTCAAGGTGCCCTGCGCTTCGAAGCCGTAGTAGCGTGCATCGGCCTGGCGGAAGGCGTAGACGGGCAGCCCGTCTTCGACATCGCCGGTAAGGTCCTCGTAGATGAAGTTCGAGAACCAGGTGTGATAGGCCGAGGCTTCGAACGTGTAGTTCTCGCCGCTGCCGCGCAGGACGGCTTCCACGCCCCATGACTTTTCCAGCCTGAAATCGGGATCGCCCAGTTCGTAGGCCTCGGTGCCGGCATGGGGTCCGTTGGCGAAAAGTTCCTCGGCGGCCGGTGCGCGTTCGGTGCGGGAGAGGTTCAGGCCGATGCGCCAGTCCTGCGTGAGGCCGTAGGAGGCGCCGAGCGAGCCGGAGAAGGCATCGAAATTACGATTGCCGCCGAAGAACTGGGCCTGATCGCCCACGGGATGGGCAGACAGGGCGGTGTGCTCGAAGCGGGCTCCGGCCTCGAACTTCAGCGCGCCGTAATCGAGCTGCTGGAGCGTGAAGAGGCCGACTTGTGTGGTCGAGTTCTTCGGCAGGAAAGCCTCTTCGCCGATCACGTTGAAGTCGCGGTTGAACAACTGGATGCCGGTGGCGCCGCGCCAGGCGCCGTGCTGGGCCTGGGTGAATTCCAGGCGGCCTTCCATGCCCTTGTTGTAGAAAGTGGTCCCGACTTCGCCGTCTTCCTCCAGTTCGGCATGGGAATAGTCCGCATAGCCGAGCCGCAGCGAGACCTTGTCCAGGATCTTGCCGTCGCCATCGACTTCCGCGCGCAGGTCCACGCGGTCCTGTTTCATGCTGAGCCGCGGCGCTTCCTGCTCCTGGCCGGCCTCTGTCGCGAAGCGGATCGGAACGCCGTAGAGGCTGTCGTAGTGGCTGTAGGACAGGCCGATGTTACCGCCGTCGCCGATATAGGCGAGCCCGGCACCGGCGGTCCAGGTCTTGGCGCCCGAATTCGGGAGCTTGCCCTTGACGGCGGCGTTGGCTGCGAAATCGATGGGCTCCTCATCGCTCGGATCGGCAGGCAGGAGGCTGGAGGCGAGTGCCTGCCGGCGCAGCGCCGGGGTGAGCGCGTGGCCGCCGATGCGCATGTCGTCGCTCTTGAGATAGCTGCCGTCGACATGGGCAACCCACTGGCTGGAGAGGCGCACGTCGGCGGATCCGGCGGTGGAACGCTCGTCGGCGGCCGATCCGTATGTCGCGATGGCGCCCAGGTGGATCGCCTCGTCGGGAACCGAGGTCGGAATGCGCTTGTCGATCACATTGACGACACCGCCGATGGCCGACGAGCCATAGAGCAGCGACTGCGGTCCGCGCAGCACCTCGATGCGTTCGGCCAGCAGCGGATTGACGACGACGGCGTGATCGACCGAGGTGTTGGAGACGTCGATCGAACCGAGGCCGTTGGTCAGCACGCGCACCCGCTCACCCTGCAGCCCGCGCAGGATCGGACGCGAGGCGCTGGGGCCGAAGGAACTGGCGGAAACGCCCGGTTCGTGCTGGAGCGTTTCGCCGATCGAGGGACGGATCGCCTGGGTAAGTTCCTTGCCTTCCACGACGGCGACGCTCGACAGCATGTCCTGGCGCTTCGTCGGCAGCACGCCGGTCACGACGATGTCGGAGCCGGTGCTGTGATGGTAGCCGTCTGCGTCACCGTTCGTGCTGCGGTCTGCAGGTTCGGCTTGCGCATGTGCGAGCGCGGGGAGCGCGAAGAGGGCGAGGGCGCTGCTGGAAAGCAATCGAAGTCTCATGGCGGGGCCTTTATGCTGTCAATGAGATGGGACGGTATAACGTAACATTGCGCCCGCGAACGTTTCCGTGCCCGGGCGGCCATCGGGTAGTCCTGCTAACGACATGTTACAACATAACATCAAACTGTTGCGGGATTTTGTCCGGAGCGATCCGCAGACCGATGCCGATTTGCTACACTTTGGAAGGTCGCCTGCTCGGTGCGAGCCGCCTTGCCGGGGTGCTTTCGGCGTCGAGTGGGCGTGTGTTTGCATGCAGCGCGAAGGATCAGAAGACCCGCCTGCACGCGTATTATTGCGCTGATGCCCTACGCTGTCTCGGCATATTCCGGTTCGAAGTCAAAGACCTGCGGCCACCCCATGCGGCCGAACACCGCAAGGGATGGCCGCATGGGGCGGGTCAGAAATAGTAGCCGAAGATCATCATGAAGGCCGCCTTGAACCTGTCGTCGCCGCCCTGGGCTGCACCGGAAATGAACTGGCCGGCGCCGACATAGGGATCGTTCCGACCGAGCAGGAACTCGGAGAAGACCTTGATCCTGCCTTTGTCCTTGGCCGTCCATACGGCGCCGAGATCGAAGCGCTCGCTGTCGCGGAAGCCGGCGGCGTCCTTCATGAAGCGGCCGTAATTGGCGTAGACGAGCAGGTCGAAGGGCAGCTTGCCGGTGTCGATCGTGCGGCCGATCTCGCCGAAGGCGTAAGTGCCTTTGGCGGCGATGTTATAGCTTCCGTCGAAGCCGCCGACCGAGATCATGTCGTTGCGGCCGGGGTTGCGCGGGTCGATATCCTGCCGCGCGACCAGGGCCTTGGCGCTCCACGGGCCGTGGCTGCCCGTCAGGCTGAAGGCGAAGAGGTGCTTGCTGCCCTCCTTATCGGTGTCGAAATTGTAGATGCTGGAAATCCAGGCCGAGGCGGTCGCTTTCAGCGTGGTGTCCTGGTTGTTCACAAGCGCGTACTGGACGTTGCCGATGATCATCTTGCGCTCATCATTGCGCGAACCGTCCGGAACGTAGCTGTCGGCCTTGGCGATGTTCGTGGAATAGCGCGAGGAATCGGTGCTGATGCCCATGCCATTGGGTCCGCTCGACGGGAAGAAGCCCAGTTCCACGCGGTAGTCCGCGGTCTGGCGCTTGAACTTCATGCCAAGGTTGTAGGTCTCTTCCATGCCGTAGACGAAGCCGAGATCGTCGAGGATCGACGAGCCCCAGTAGCGGTCGTCGAAAGGCACGGGCTGTACGCCCACGGTCACGCTGTCCGTGGCGTTGAGCTTGGCGCCGGCATAGGCGTACATCAGGAAGTTCACCTCGCCGACATGGCCGTCGTAGCCGCCGTTCTTGCCGTAGATGAAGCTGCCGCCGTAGACGCGGTACTGGGCCGCGCCGAAGAAGCGCGTGGAATCGTAGTCGGCCGTCAAGGCCAGGGTATCGAACGACAAGTGGCTGGACGTCCGGCGCTGGCCCGCGCTGCCGACATCGTTGAAGCGCAGGTCATAGCGGCCGCGCAGGGCGGCGCCGATCTTGAGCCTGGCCTTGGTTGCGGCTTCAGTCGGAGGTGCGGGTGCCGGCGCCGCCTCGACCTTCGGCGTCTCCGGAGCCGCATCTTTGGGGGCGGGCCCAGGGGCAGGCGAGAAGGCGGCGACCTGGGCGGCGCAGCTGTCTGCGGATGCAGTGCAGTCGGCAGGCGCATGATCGAGGGTGCCCGGCGCGGATGCGGCCAGGACGACGGGAACGAGAACGGGGAGCATGACTCTTCCTTGGCGACAGGGCGGCCGCAGCGAGGATGACGGGAATGTCGAATATGCGTTTTAGGCGGCGCCTGGGCGCTCCGGCTTCAGAGTCCCGGTTTTATTGGCCGCTCGCCTTCGATGGAGAGGCCGTAGCCCGCCAGCGCCACCGGAGTTCGGTGCGTATTGGTCAGCAGCGTCATCTTCTCGATGCCGAGGTCCGTCAGGATCATGGCGCCCACGCCGTAGTCGCGCAGTTCGTCCATGTCGGCGGGCGAGAGCGTGCCCGCCTGCGCTTTCAGGGCCATGGTAAAGCGATCGTTGCGCGCCCGGTTGATGGCGATCACCACGCCCGCACCTTCTTCGGCAATCGCCTGCATGGCGCTTTCGAGCACGCCCGATCCGCTGCTCTGCGCGGCGAAGATGTCGGTGAGCGTGGAAATCACATGCATGCGCACGAGCGTCGGCCTGACCGGGTCGATCCTGCCTTTCACGAGCGCGATTTGTTCCGTGTCCGTGGCGCGATTGCGGTAGGTGATCGCCTGCCAGTCTCCGCCCCAGCGGCTGTGGAAACTGGCCTGTGCGGTACGCTCCACCAGGGTATCATGGCGGCGACGATAGGCGATGAGGTCGCGGATCGTTCCGACCTTGAGGCCGTGGAGCCGGGAAAAGGCGATGAGGTCGTCGAGCCGTGCCATCGTGCCGTCCTCTTTCATGATCTCGCAGATCACGCCCGAGGGATTGAGGCCCGCCAGCCTGGCGACATCGACGGCCGCCTCGGTATGGCCCGCCCGGACCAGCACACCGCCTTCGCGGGCGATGAGGGGAAAGACGTGGCCGGGCGTGACGATTTCGTCGCTGCCCTTGGTCCCGTCGATGGCGACGGCGATGGTCCGCGCGCGGTCCGCCGCCGAAATGCCGGTGGTGACGCCGACGCGGGCCTCGATCGAAGTGGTGAAGGCGGTGCCGTGCTTCGTGCCGTTGCGGGCGCTCATCAGGCCGATGCCGAGCTGGCTGACGCGGCTTTCGGTCATGGCTAGGCAGATCAGTCCCTTGCCGTAGCGCGCCATGAAGTTGATCTTCTCGGGCGTGGCCATCTGCGCGGGGATGACGAGATCCCCCTCGTTCTCGCGGTCCTCGTCATCGACGAGGATGAACATGCGGCCGTTTCTGGCCTCGTCGATGATTTCCTCCGCAGTCGAGAGGAAGCTCTTGTTCTCATGCTCCAGGGCTATCGTGGCCATGTCGCTCTCCCAGGTGTGCGTGTTCATTCGGCCGGGCAGGGGGCGGCGGCGAGATCCGCCTTCCGTCCCGCGCCGAGTGCCAGGTAGACCGCCGTGGTGACGGCCGGTGCGATCAGCCAGCCCACGTCCACGCCGTCCAGCGCCTTGGCGAAGGGGCCGGTGTAGATGCTGCTCGCCAGGAAGGGCAGCTGCACCGCGATGCCTGCGACGTAGGCCGCGGCCGCCCGCAAGTCGATCAGGCCGTAGATGCCGCCGTCGGCGCGGAAGAACGAGTCGATGTCATAGCGGCCCTTACGGATGAAGTAGAAGTCGACGATGTTGATCGTGGCCCAGGGCGCCAGGACGACCATCAGGCCGATGACGAAGCCGATGAAGCGGGGCACGAAGTCGTCCGCAGAAGTCGTCGCCACGGCCAGGCAGCCGGCCAGCACCAGGGTGGACAGCACCACGCGCGCCTTGCGGCCCGGCTGCCAGGAGGCGAAGAACGTCTGCGCCATGGTGATGAGGGACAGTACGGCGCCGTAGATGTTGAGGGCGTTGTGGCTGATGATGTTGAAGACGAACAGCGCCATCAGCACCGGTGCCAGCATGCCGGTGGCGCCGCTGACGATGGCCATCGGGTCGGCGTTCGCCGGCGCACCGGCCACGGCTACCGCGCCCAGGGTGAACGAGGCGCCCGCGCCGAGGGCGGCGCCTGCGAAGCTGGCCAGGAAGGGCGCGCGAATGCCGACGCTGGGCGGCAGGTAGCGCGAATAGTCCGAGGTGTAGCAGGCATAGGAAATGTGCCAGACCGCGGCAAGCGAGAACATCGCCAGCCAGCCGATCGCCGAGCCCTGGCCCTGGGTCCAGAGACCAGCCGGCATGAGCGCCACGAGGTTGACGAAGGCGAAGATCAGCCCGGCCCCCATGAACCACATGCCGACACGGTTGAGCATGTGGATCACGTTGTAGCCCAGGATGCCGATCCCGGCTGCGGCCAGGGCGCAAAGCACGGCGCCGACCGGCAGGCCCACCGCGGGCTGCAGCGCGTGGACCGACTTTGCGGCCAGCACGATGTTGGAGATGAAGAAGCCGACGTAGAGCAGGGTCGCGAACGTTACCACCAGCAGCGCACCGTAGCGGCCGAACTGTCCGCGGCTCTGGATCATCTGCGCCAGGCCCATCTGCGGCCCCTGCGCGGAACAGGCACCCAGTACCAGAGCACCCACGAGGTGGCCCAGCACGATGGCGGAAATGCCCCAGGTCAAGGGCAGGTGATAGACCTGCACCGCCATGGCGCCCGTCACCACCGGCAGCGGCGCGATATTGGTCGTGAACCAAAGCGTGAAGAGATCGCGCACTTTTCCGTGCCGTTCCGCCAGCGGCACGAAGCCGATGCTGTTTTCCTCGATCACCCCGGCCGAGGTATCACCCGCTTTACCCATGCTTCAGTTATCCTCTTGCACCATCGTTTTTGTGGTATACCATCGGACGGTATTCTTGCTTCGAGCGAGTCGCAAGAGAAATTTTAAGCCCCGCCACGAGCGAGGCTGGGAAAAGGATGGATGATGAAGTTCTCGATCTTTCTGCACATGGAGCGTTACGACGCCTCGGTCTCGCACCATAAGCTCTTCGAAGAATTGCTTGAATTGTGCGACATGGCCGAGGCTGGCGGCATGGACAAAGTCTGGATCGGCGAGCACCACGCGATGGAATATACCATCTCGCCGAACCCGATTCCGCTGCTCTCGGCCGTGGCCGGGCGAACCAGCCGCATCCGCCTGGGCGCCGGCACCTTCATCGCGCCGTTCTGGCACCCGATTCGCATGGCCGGCGAAGCCGCCCTGCTGGACGTGATCAGCAACGGCCGTGCCGAAGTGGGACTGGCGCGGGGCGCCTATCAGTTCGAATTCGATCGCATGCTCAACGGTGTATCCGCGACGGACGGCGGCAAGTACCTGCGCGAGATGGTGCCGCTGCTCCAGCCCCTTTGGGAAGGCGATGTCGAGCATGACGGCGAGATCTGGAAGTTCCCCACTTCCACCAGCGTGCCCAAGCCGATCCAGGCCCGCCCGCCGCTGTGGATCGCCGCGCGCGACCCCGATTCGCACAAGTTCGCCGTCGCCAACGGCTGCAACGTGATGGTGACCCCGCTCGCCAAGGGCGATGCCGAAGTGGCCGATCTCATGACCAAGTTCGAGAACGCCATCGAAGCTGCGCCGCAGATCACCGAGCGCCCCCGGATCATGGTGCTGCAGCATGCCCACGTCCATACCGGCGATGACGACTGGCAGGCCGCGGCGGAAGGCATCTCGTTCTTCTTCCGCTCGTTCGGCGCCTGGTTCGGCAACAAGACGCCGCCGGTCAATGGTTTCCAGACCGCCGTTCCGCCGATCAACCCGGAGAAGTTCCCCGAGTACGTGCCCGAGACGCTGCGCAAGAACGTCATGATCGGCAAGCCGGACGAGCTGATCGAGCGCCTGAAGAGCTACGAGGCGCTGGGCGTCGACGAGTACAGCATCTGGGTCGATAACAGCCTCTCGTTCGAGGAAAAGCGCGAATCGCTGCGCCTGTTCATCGACCACGTCCTTCCGGCCTTCGCCTGACCGCGATGGCCAAGGCCTACTGGATCGCCCGGGTCAATGTGACGGACCCGCAGGCTTACGCCGGTTACATGGCCCTTGGACCGGCCGCCCTGATCGCCAATGGCGGAAAGCTGTTGTCGCGGGGCGGTCGTTCGGTGGCGCTCGAAGGGCCGGAGCCTTTCGAGCGCACGGTCGTGATAGAGTTTCCCAGCATGGAGGCTGCGCTGGCCTGCCATGCCTCGCCCGAATACAGCGCCGCCCGCGCCGCGCGCGAAGGCGCGGCCGAAGTGGAAATCGTGATCGTGGAAGGACTGGAACAGGATGACCGATAGACCGCAGGACGAAAAGTTCGGACGCGGCCTCGCCACCCGGCGTGAAGTGCTGGGCGATGCCTATGTCGACAAGGCGCTCGACGGCGCGGACGATTTCAACTGGGCCATGCAGGAACTGACGACGAAGTACTGCTGGGACGAAATCTGGAACCGGCCCGGTCTCGACCGCCGCAGCCGCTCGATCCTCAACCTGGGCATGATCGCGGCGCTCAACCGCAGCCACGAGTTCAAGGCGCATATTCGCGGCGCGCTGACCAACGGCCTGACGCGTGAGGAGATCCGCGAAGTGCTGTTGCAGATCGCCGTCTACGTGGGGATCCCGGCCGGGGTGGACAGCTTCCGCCTCGCCCGCGAGGTCTTTGCGGAGATCGACGCGCAAGGCTGACGCACGGCGTCCTGTTCAAGATGTCATGATCCGGGAAACGAAAAAGCGCCGGTATCCTCATGGATGCCGGCGCTTCTCTGTTGCGACCCAAGGGTCCGTAACGTGGGGGTTAAAGCCCGCCCATCATCACGTATTTCAGTTCGAGATAGTCGGTGATGCCGTGGCGGGAGCCTTCGCGGCCCATGCCAGAGGCCTTGATCCCGCCGAACGGGGCGACTTCGGTGGAGATCGCTGCCTCGTTCAGCCCGACCATGCCGTATTCCAGGGCTCCGGCGACGCGCATGGCGCGTCCGATGTCGCGGGTATAGGCATAGGCGGCCAGACCGAACTCGGTGTCGTTGGCCAGACGGATCGCCTCTTCCTCGGTCTCGAAGCGGATTACGGCGGCGAGAGGCCCGAAGGTTTCCTCCGAGGCGACCAGCGCATCGCGCGGAACGTCGGCGATCAGCGTGGGCGGGAAGAACAGGCCTTCCTGCCGCGTTCCACCCGCCAGCAGACGTCCGCCGCGGGCGACGGCATCCGCCACATGCTGCTCCACTTTCTCGACGGCGCGCGCATTGATGAGCGGACCGATCGTCACGCCCGCATCCGTGCCGCGGCCGAGGACCAGGCCCTCGACCCGCTGCCGAAGCCGCTCGACGAAGGCGTCATGGATGCCGTCCTGCACGAGGAAGCGGTTCACGCAGACGCAGGTCTGCCCGGCATTGCGGTACTTGCCCAGCAATGCCCCTTCCACGGCCGCATCGATATCGGCATCGTCGAACACCAGGAACGGCGCGTTTCCGCCCAGTTCCAGCGAGAGCCGCTTCAACGTGGGCGCGGACTGTTCGTAGAGCTTGCGGCCCACCCCGGTAGAGCCGGTGAAGGAGAGCTTGCGCACGACATCGCTGCTCATGAAAGCCTCGCCGATGGCCGCGGCTTCACCGGTGATGACGCTGAGCAACCCAGCGGGCAGGCCCGCTTCCTCGGCCAGCGCCGCCAGGGCGAGCGCCGTCAGCGGCGTTTCCGGCGCGGGCTTGACGATGATCGCGCAGCCCGCCGCAAGCGCCGGGGCGACCTTGCGGGTCACCATGGCCGCCGGGAAGTTCCACGGCGTGATCGCGGCGACGACGCCTACCGGCTCGCTCCAGACCAGGATGCGCTGGTTCGAACGGGGCGCGGGGATCACTTCGCCCTCGATCCGCCGCGCTTCTTCCGCGAACCAGCGCACGAAGCTGGCGGCATAGAGCACTTCGCCGCGCGCTTCGGCCAGCGGCTTGCCCTGTTCGGCGGTGAGGATGGCCGCGAGTGCTTCCTGGTGCTCCAGGAGCAGCGCATGCCAGCGCAGCAGCAGGTCGGCACGCTCGCCTGCGGGCCGGGCGCGCCATTCGGCTTGCGCCTGCTCCGCCGCCTCGATGGCGGTCCGGGTCTCGGCCGCGCCGAGGTAGGGCACTTGCGCGATGACATCGCCGGTCGCCGGGTCGGTCACCGGCACCGTATCCAGCGATACGGTCCAGATCCCGCCGACGAAAGCCTGATCGCGGAAGGGGTGAAGATCCCGGATCGTCATGCGCCCGCGACCTCCTTTTCCAGGTGAGCGTGATTGCTCATCTGCCCGCGGTGATAAAGCAGCACGCCGCTTTCGCAGCGGTCTATGCGCAGCACTTCGCCCACGAGAATGGCATGGTCACCGCCTTCGTATTCGCGCCAGAGGCTGCATTCGAGCACGCAGCTGGCGCCCTGGAGCAGCGGGTTGCCGAGATCGCTCAGCGTCCATTCCAGTGCCGCCACTTTGTCCGTGCCCTTCGAGGCGAAGGCCATGGCCAGCGCCTCCTGCTCGGCCGCGAGGATGTGGATCGCGAAACGCCCGCCGCGCACGAGGTGCGGATAAGTGGCGGAAGTCAGGGCCGGGCACACCAGCACCAGCGGCGGGTCCAGCGACAGCGAGGTGAAGGCGCTGGCGGTAAAGCCCACCAGGGCGCCTTGCTCGTCGAGGGCGGTCACGACCGTGACGCCCGATGGGAATTCGGCCATGGCCTTGCGGAATTCGGCCGGATCGATTGCGCTTGTCGTCATGTCGCTATCTCCTCTCACCGCATCACGAAGGGGTCGCCCATCGGCTGTTCCGACAGGTTGACCCAGACGGTCTTCAGTTCGGTGTAGTCCAGCACGGCATGGATGCCGCCCTCGCGTCCGTAACCGCTTGCGCCGAAGCCGCCGATCGGCGCCATGGCGGAGACGGCGCGGTAAGTGTTCACCCAGACGATCCCGGCATGGACGTCGCGGGCGAAGCGGTGTGCGCGGCCGATGTCGCGCGTCCAGATGCCCGCGGCCAGGGCGTATTCGGTGCCGTTGGCCAGCGCGAGCGCTTCGGCGTCGTCGGAGAAGCGCATGATCGCGGCGACGGGACCGAACACTTCGTTCTGCACCACGTCGAGCTGGTCGGAGCTGCACGCCAGCAGGGTCGGCTCGTAATACCAGCCCTCGCGGCCGGCGTGGCGCTGGCCGCCGGCCAGCACTTCGGCGCCTTCCTCGCGGGCGCGGCCGACCATGCTCTCCACCACGCCGAGCTGCTGTTCGGTGGCCATGGGGCCCATGTCCGAATCCGGGTCGAGCGGATCGCCGATGCGGATGCGGGCCATCCGCTCGGTCAGCGCGGCAACGAAGCGATCGTAGATGCCGTCCTGCACCAGCAGCCGCGAACCGGCGACGCAGCTCTGGCCCGAAGCGGCATAGACGCCCGCGACGGCGCCGTTCACCGCGCTCTGCAGGTCGGCATCGTCGAACACGATGTTGGCCGACTTGCCGCCCAGTTCCAGCGACAGCTTGGCGAAGTTCTCGGCACTGGCCTTGATGACGTGGCGCGCGGTCGAAGGTCCGCCGGTGAAGGCGATTCGGCGCACGAGCGGGTGCCGGGTGAGGGCAGCACCGGCGCTGGGGCCAAGCCCGGTCACGACATTGACCACGCCTGCCGGGAACCCGGCCTGCTCGACCAGCGCGGCGAAGCGCAGGATGCTGGCGGAGGCATGTTCCGAAGGCTTGATGACCAGGGTGTTCCCGGCGGCGAGCGCAGGGGCCAGCTTGATAGCGGTCAGGTAGAGCGGGCTGTTCCAGGGAATGATCGCGGCAACGACGCCCAGCGGCTCGGGCACGGTGAAGGCGAACATGTCCGCCTTGTCGATCGGCAGGGTGCTGCCTTCCAGCTTGTCGGCCAGACCGGCACTGTAGTGGAAGAATTCGGGCAGATAGGCCAGTTGGCCGCGCGTTTCGCGGATGAGCTTGCCGTTGTCCTGCGTTTCCAGTTCGGCCAGTTCGCCCGCATGCTCGGCGATCAGGTCGCCCAGGCGGCGCAGCAGCTTGCCGCGCGCGGTGGCAGTGAGGGCGCGCCATGCCGCGCTGCGGAACGCGGCATCGGCAGCGCGCACGGCGCGGTCGGCGTCGGCTTCGTCGGCATCGGGCAGGACCGACCAGACCTGGCCGGTTGCGGGATTGCGCGATTCATACGTCCGGCCGGAAGCAGCGTCGATCCACGCGCCGTCCACCAGCATCTGGAATTTCCGTGTCGTCATGAAGCCTCTCCGGCAGTTATGGGCGCCTGGGTGATCGTAGCGAGGTAGCCCAGGAGCAGGGCATTGGTTTCTTCCGGCATTTCCACCGGCATCATGTGGCGCGCATGGGCGATGACTTCGGCTTGCGCGCCGGGGATGCGGGCCGCCAGTTTGCGGGTCATCTCGGGCGTGGAGCCGACATCGAACTCCCCGGTGGCGACCAGCGTGGGCACCGCGATCTCGCCGAGGCGGTCGGCGCCGAAATTGTCCTGGCTGGCAAAAAGGCCATAGGACGTGAGGTAGCCGTGATGGTCGTTGCCCGCCATATGGGCGCGCAAGTCGGCGATATAGCCGGGCTGGGCGGCACGGAACTGCGGCGTGAACCAGCGCTCGATCGCGGCATCGGCATTGGCGGCCGGGCCCGCCTGCCGCACTTCGTCCACCCGGCCCAGGATCGTGGCGCGCACGGCCTCGGAACGGTCGAAGACGCCGTTGAGCAGGATCAGGCCCGAAAGGCGGCCGGGAAAGCGAAAGGCGAAGGCGCGTGCCACCAGGGCGCCCATCGAGAACCCGATCAGCACCGCCTTGTCGATGGCCAGATGATCCATCAGTTCGGCCACCTGGTCGGCATAGTCGCCCAGCCCGGCATCGGCGGCCGGCGCGGCGCTTCCGCCATGCCCGAGCATGTCCAGCGTGATGACGCGGTAGGCATCCTGAAGCGCGGTCTTCTGCGCGCTCCACATGGCCTGCGACAGTCCGACGCCGTGGATCAGGATCACGGGCGGATTGTCTCCGCCCGTGTCCTCATAGGCCGTCGGGAAAGGGTTCGCGCCCACCGTCAGCCCTGCTGCGCGGCCTTCTCCGCGGCAATGGCTTCCAGGTCGAGGTAGCGATTGCCGATGCGCGGATGCACGCGGCCACCGTCGGCAGCGCCGAGCACGATCACGATCTCGTCATCGAGCGGGGCGTCGGAAATGGCGAATTCGGCGGTGATGTAGTGCGAACGCTGGCCTTCGTCGTCCTTGTGCATCATCGGCACCTGGATCGAGGTGTTCTGGCCGCCGCGCTTGTTGGTGAAGCTGAGGTAGGACTTCGCATTCACCGCCTCGCGGTAGTGGTTGCCGAAGCGCAGGGTGTGGATCAGCGCCGAGGCATGCTCGATCTCGCCCGCGCCGCCGACGACGGCCGCCTTGCCATAGGCCTCGATCCTGTCCGCGCCGCCGATGGTCGCGGTCAGCTTATCGACGATGAGTGCGCCGAGATCGGAGGCATAGGCGCGGATCTCGGGCTGAAGGTCTTCCACGAAGTCACGGCCGGCCCAGGGGTTCTTCACGACAGCGGCCACGAGAACGGTGGTGACGGGACGTGCGGCGTCCTTGCCGCCTTCGATGCGGACTTCCTCGACATAGGACACGAGCTTGCGA
The DNA here is from genome assembly GCF_004368805.1 of Novosphingobium sp. PhB55. NCBI lineage: Bacteria > Pseudomonadati > Pseudomonadota > Alphaproteobacteria > Sphingomonadales > Sphingomonadaceae > Novosphingobium > Novosphingobium sp. PhB55. The sequence continues at coordinate 14,851 of NZ_SODQ01000019.1, forward strand.
ATCTTCAGAGCCATCGGGCAACCTCCTTGGAATGTTGTATGGTGGTATACCAGAAGACTGGACACATGCAACGGTTCTTGTCATGAGAGTTTCAAGAGTAACGAAACCCTTTGTGGAGGATGATTTGGAACGGATCGAAGCGCGGCCGCAGACTTTGAGGCTCATCGCGCTGGATCGTGTGCGCGACGCCATCATGCAGGGGCAGATAGCGCCCGGCGAACGGCTGGTGGAACGCAGCCTGGGAGACCGTCTTGGCGTCAGCCGCTCGGTGATCCGGGAAGTCATCCGCAATCTGGAATCCGAAGGACTGGTGGAAAGCACACCATCCGGTCCGCGCCTTTCCACGATATCGCCGGAACAGGCGCAGCAGATCTACGAGATCCGCATGCAGCTTGAGTCCTCGGCGGCGGCCGCCTGCGCGGACCGGTCCTCGGCGGAAACCGTCGCCTTGCTGCGGGAGGCGCTGGCGGCGATCGAAGCGGCGCACAATGACAAGAACGCGATTGCCGCGCTCAATGCCTCCACGCATTTCTATGAGGTGATCTTCACCACCGGTGGGCATGAGATCGCCTTGGAAATCGTGCAGCGCCTCAATAGCCGCATCAGCCAGATGCGCGCGATGACGCTGTCGGTCGTCGGCCGCCAGGCTGCGGGGCTCAAGCGGCTATCCAAGATCGTCGATGCCATTGCCAACCGCAATGCGGATGCCGCGGCCAAGGCATGCCGCGAACATGTGCACGAGGCGTCGCTGATCGCCATCGAGATGCTGAAGAACAAGTAACGCCGCTTCGGCGCACAAAAAAAGGCCGGTCCCGAAGGACCGGCCGGAATAAGTTTTGGGAGAGGATGCCTGAAAGGCAGGGGCGATATGTCCCCGCTGCGGCCTTCCTGCAATTGCAGATTCTGCACTCCCAATTGCCTTTTTGCGACATTTCCGGGTGCAAGCCGCGCAATCCGGCCAAATCGATCGCTGCGTCCGATCTTTGGCATACCGTCCTATAATAAGACTGCCTTCCCGTCCGAGCAGAGGACCTCGATGCCGTCTTGCGCTTTTGCAGCACCGTTCCTGGTTTGCTGTCGGGAGTCTTCCGCGCGGGAGGCGCACTTTCCGTGCCTCGCAGCCGCCGCGGCCTGCCAAGACATTCCTGGAGCTGGAAAATGAGAGACGTGTTCAACCGCATGCATATCGCGGGCAAGCTGATGACGGTCGCCGGACTGGCCATCGCCGTGCTGCTCGTCATCGGCTTTACCGCCGTGGTCTTCGAGACGAAGTCCGCCGTCGGCACGCTGTCGGACCAGTCGGCCATCGCCCAGGCCGATGCCGAGGGTAACCAGGTGAAGACGGATATCGCCACGTTCGAGGCGACCGCCCGCACCCTGGCGGCCACCATAGGCAATCTGCACGCCGGCAATGCGCGAGATCGCGGCACCGCCACGAACGTGCTGAGGACGGACCTTCTCAAGTCGAAAGTCGCGCTTGGCGCCTGGACCATGATCGCGCCCGGCCAGTGGGATGGACCGGACGCGGGCAAAGGCGGCCAGCCCGGATCGAGCAGGGACGGCAACTTCCGCCCCTATTGGGTCAAGACCGACGGCACGCTTGCCCAGATCCCGAACAACGAATTGGAAGGATACGGCAAGCCCTTCTTCCGCCAGTCGTTCGAGAGCGGAGAGGGCGCGATCCTCGACCCCTATACTTTCGACGCGGGCGGCCGGACCGTGCTGATGACGTCGATCACCCAGCCGGTGCGCTCGGGAGACCGGGTGATCGGCGTGGCGGGTCTCGACATGGAACTGGGCAACATTTCCGAACGTCTGTCCAGGCTCAAGCCTTTCGGTACCGGCCGCGTCATGCTGCTTTCCGCGGGCGCGATCTGGGTGGCCAACCCGGATGCCGCCCGCCTTGGCAAGCTCTACGCCGATCCCGGTCTCGACGAGGTGAAGGCAGCCATCGCCAAGGGCGAGACGCGGGTGCTGACGGATATCGAGGTGGACGGTGTGGCGACTCGCCGCGTGGTCCGGCCGATCGCGTTCGAAGGCCTGAACACCACCTGGGCGCTGGTCCTGGACGTTCCCGAGGCGACGATTGCCGCGCCTGCACGCAGCATGGCCTGGCAGCTGGTGATCGGCGGCCTGGTGATCGTTGCGGCGGTGCTGGCCACGCTGTTCTATGCGGCCGGCGGCATCATCGGCCGTCCCATGGCCAAGCTTTCGGGCGCGGTGGACCGCCTGGCCAAGGGCGAGCACTGCGCCATTCCCGAACTGGGCCGCGAGGACGAGATCGGCACCATGGCCCGCGCCGCCGACGTGTTCCGCCAGGCCGCGGCCGACCGCGCGGAAGCCGACCG
>NZ_SODQ01000020.1:0-16660 GCF_004368805.1 Novosphingobium sp. PhB55
TGGGCGAGGCGGCGCGCTATCAGGTGTTGCCGCTGGACGATCGCTTCGCTGAGCGGATGGATGTCACGCTGCGGCCAAGCTACTTCTTCGGGCGCAAGAAGGTTACGTTCTACCCCGGCATGACCCGCCTGCCGGAAGGCAGCGGCCCCAAGCTGGTCAGCGTGCCGTTCAAGATGACGGTGCCGGTGGAAATACCAGATGGCGGCGCGGAGGGCGTGCTGTTCGCGCTAGGCGGCGATGCGGCGGGCTTCTCCTTGTTCCTGTGGGAAGGCAAGGCGCGGTTCCATTATAATTTCTTCGGCCTGCGCCGCTACGACGTGATTTCGCCCGAGGTGCTGAGCCCCGGCAAACATGTCATCGAACTTGATTTCGCCCCGGAATCGAAGACTCCCGGCTGTCCGGCGAACGTCGTCCTATCGATCGACGGCAGTGCGGTGGCGAAGGGCCGGATCGACGAGCAGGTGCCGATGCGCTGCGGCACCGAGTGCATGGATGTCGGCATGGACTGCATTTCGCCGGTCTGTTCCGACTATGACGAAAAGGGATTGTTCCCCTTCACCGGCACGATCGAATCCGTGACCTTCGAGTTTGGCGAGCATGAGCCGCCGACGGGCATGGAGCGGCTCAAGCTGGCAACGGCAATGGACTAAAGCGCGTTACGACGGGTGTCTGGGCGATCGATGGCGATCTGTCCGGACACCCGGCGCTCGCCGTTTGCCACCTAGTGAGCGGCAACGCCAAGCCCGTAATTGCCCCTTACCACCGCTGCGCCTTGGATGAAGGAGGAGCGTAGGCCTCTCGGACATTTCGCCGGCATCGACTTCTTCCTCCATCAGATCGACCAGAGCCAGTGGCCCTGTCGCCTGCCACGCTCGGCCAGCCCTATGGCCACCGATCTGGAAAGCATCGACCTCGAGTTGACAGCGATCGGCCTTGTCACGACCTGGACGGATCACGCCCATCTGGCGACCGAGTATCGGCGGGGGCGCGTATTGCTAGCTGGTGACGCCGCGCACATCCACTCGCCGCTGGGCGGCCAAGGCCTCAACCTCGGACCGGACGATGCGATGAACCTCAGTTGGAAGCTCGCCGCGACGATCCCCGGCGATGCCGCTACCGGGCTTCTCGACAGCTATTAGCGCGAGCGGCGGCCGGTCGCCGAGCATATCCTCGATTGCGCGCGCGCAGGTGGTGCTGATGCAGCCGCGACCTGACCGCCGCCCCGGATGCCGCGACCTATTTTGCTGATCGCGTCTCGGGCGTGTCGCTGCGCTATGATCTGGGAGGCGACCATCCCCTCGTAGGACGCAGCGCTCCCGATTTCGCGCAGGCCGACGGCATTCGCCTGAACGAGCACATTCGGCAGGGACCAGCGCTCCTGCTCAATTTTGGTGACGTCGATAGTTTGAAGATCCTTGCTGATCGTTATCCTGATCGGGTCACGTATCTGTGGTGCGACGCGACCGACTGGCCAGGCTTGCAAACCCTTGTCATTCGCCCGATGGTTTTGTCGCTTCGGCCAGCGATCGACCCACGGACGGCGCGGAGGCTGCCCGAGCACTATCGCAATTGCTCGGCATCGGGACCACTTAACGGGTCGACCGGGGCGATGAGCAACCATTCAGCGTCTCCGCACAGGTCAATCAAACCCCGAAAAGTACAAGATCGCTTCCACCAGATTTGCGGGCTTCGGCGGCGTGAAAGTCGGCTCGGCCAATGACCGAGTATGCCAGAAGCCGTCATTTAGTGGACCGTGCCTGAATGACGGCTTCGTCCCACGATCCGGCGTTCGCTTCCGGCGGCAGTCGACCAGGTTCAGCCATTCCGTCGCAAGCGTCTAAACGACCGCTTACGTTTAAACCGGCCGCTCGCGCATCGCGGCCACAGGTGTGCTCATATTTTCGTGCCACGGCGCCGCGTAATGAGGTCGGACGGCTGGCTCCGAGGTTTCCTGAACGAGAGCGACGCCGCGACATAGGCAAATAAGAACCCGGCAGCCATGCTTGCGACTGGCGGGGGTCATGTAGCCTTCCTCCAGCGTTCGAGTAGCCGGCTCATCTTCGCCATCAGCACGGCGTTGTCGTCGTGATCGCCGTCCGGCTCGACCGCTGCTAGGGGTGCGTGCTCCTCGCAATTCGTCGCATAGTCGCGCAGGAGATAGAGGCGGATGGAGCTGCCTCCGCCGATCTCGCTGTGGAGGTTCACAAAGCCGCTCGACTAACGGGCAAAGCCTTACATCATCGACAGACCCGACCCCGTACCTTGCCCGATCGGCTTGGTGGTGAAAAGCGGGCGAAGGTTATGGCGATGATGTCGGGCGTCATGCCGGTGTCGGTGTCGGTGACTGTCACGGTCACTTATTGCCCGGGCTCGCAAAGCCTCGCGTTGGTGTGTTCGTGCCGAAAATTCGCTCACCCATCCAGAGGCACCTTGTCCGAAGGGCCCTCCGGTGGGATCGGAAACGAAGCACCGTATCGAGCCATTGCCCGCATGTCCGCCAGCGCGAGCAAATACGACAAAACGGATTCCGCACCGCGATTGTCATTGGCCCGGTCAGGGTGCAGCCCGTCGCGGCAGCTTCCGCTATCGACATCGACCAGCGAGACAGCCAGATCATTCTCACCCAGGAACCACGTAAAGGCCTGATGCGCCGCCGATGACCAGAGGCCATCCGGATCATACTGCCGCGCCGCAAGGCAGGCGGCCACCGTGGCGCAAGCTTCCAGCGGCTGCTGATCGAAGGGCAGCGGCGTGCGCTGGGCCAGCGCGAAGCCGTGTGACCCGATCGGACGGAAATGCCCAGCAGGCGCGGTCTGCATCTCCAGCAGCCAGCGCAAGCTTTCAAGGCCGGCGGTTAGCATGTCAGCGTCGCCGATGCGCCCGCCGGTCAGGATCAAGGCTTCGCACAGGCGGGCGTTGTCATAGGTCAGGCGGCTTTCGAACCACGGCCATGGACCGGTCGCGGTGTCGCGCAGCAGGGCGTGCAGACGCTCGGCCAGACAATGGCGTATCGCATCGGCCTGGCTATCATGAGGACGCGTTGGGCAATAGGCATCAAGCCCCAGCAAGGCAAAGGCCCAACTGCGCGGCGCGGTAAACTCGAGCACCGTCGGCAAGGCCTCGACAAACAGGTCGGTGGCCCAGGCGCTCAAAGCCGGATCGGGCAAGGCCGTGCAGACACCCAGCGCCCAAAGCGTGCGCCCATGGCTGTCCTGCGATCCGGCAGGTTCCAGCCACCGCCGGTCGAAGCTCATGAAATTGCGGAAACGGCGATTGTCCGGGTTCCAGGCATGCTGGACGAAGCTGGCGAAATGGGCGGCCAACGCAAAACCCGCATCGAGCCGATTGTCCGGCTTGATGCAAAGGAGCAACGCGCGGGCATTGTCATCGACGCAATAGCCATGGCGGCGATCCGGGATCGAGCGGATAGCGTGCTGGAACAGTCCGGTATCGTCACACATCACCTTGAAATGCTGGTTCGATGTGGCAGGCAAGGGCAGATGTGGTGGGGCCATGGGCGCAGGATACCCCGCCCGCAACCGCGTGCTGACCGGCGAGCGCAAGGCCTCACGAAAGGCATCCTCATAGCGCTGCGCCACCTGAGCCCAGACCATTGGGCGGCTGGCGGCATAGGCGCTTGTGGCCATGGCCTGCCGCGCCGGGCCATCGACCAGCAGATCAGCAACGGCGGACCCCATCTTCACGCCATCGCCTAAGGGCACCAGCACGCCCGTCCCGTCGCCCAGCAATTCGGTGGCGTGCCAATAAGGCGTGGAGACCACCGGCCGGCCCAACCCATGGGCATAGGCCAGCGTACCGGAGGTCATTTGCGCTTCATCGGGATAGGGCGTGACGTAAACGTCGCACATGGCGATGTGATCGAGCAATTCGGGTCGCTCGGCAAAGCGGTTGAGGAAGACGACATGGTTGCCCAGCCCCAACGCCTCGACCCGGTCCATCAGGCCGAGACGATAGGTCTCTCCGTCATCGCGCAGCAGATGCGGATGGGTCGCGCCCATTACGACATACACCGCATCGGGGCAGCGCGCCACGATGGCAGGCTACGCCTCGATCATCGTCTCGATGCCCTTGTTGGGGCTGATCAGGCCAAAGGTGAGAATGACCTGACGCCCCGCAAAACCAAGGCGCTGGCGCGCTGCATCGCTGGTGACGAAGGGTTCATCGGGGATGCCGTGAGGGATGACGCGGATCTTGCCCGGATCGGTGCCATAGGTTTCGATCAGGATCGCGCGCCCCTTTTGCGCCATCACGATGACCCGCGCCGATGCGGCCAGAATGGCCTCCATCACCGCGCGCTGGGCTGGGCTGGGGCGGTCGAGTACGGTGTGCAGCGTAGTGACCAGCGGCATAGTCAGGCCCGCGATGAGATCCAGGATCAGGCATCCTGCTTCGCCGCCGAAGATGCCGAATTCATGCTGGAGGCAGGCGACATCATAGCCGGCCGCATTGATGCCATCGGCTGCGGCGCGATAATGAGCCGGATCGTTCTGATCGATGCTGCGCGCCACATTGGCGGGCCACAGATAGTCGCCCCCCGGATCGCGCATCGCCAGAATGGCGCTACCGGCAATCTCCGGCAGGTCGCTGACCGCCAGTTCCAGATCGGTGGTGAAGGTGGCGATGCCGCAGCGTCGCGGCAGCGCATTCCCGATGAAGGCAATGCGCAGATCCTTGCGCAATTCCGTGGTCAGGGCCTTGTCTCAGAGCTTGCCTTTCGGCTTCTGGATCAGCGTGGCCACCGGCGCGTTTGGCAAGGCAGCAACCGGCGGCCCCTTGGGCTTGGAGGCCTTGGGCTTGCGGATTTCGCGATTGCTGCGTTTTTGTGCCTTGGCCATACTAGCGGGTTCCTGTCTGCAAAGAGGGGGTAGCAGCGGCGCGGGGCATTTGGCCCGCCTTGTCCGCGCTGCTCCGTCCCGAGGGATCGTAAGGGCGGTGCGGATAGGGATAGGCACGCAGCAATCGCGACGCATCGGCCAATTGCTGGCGGTGGCGCCGCATCTGAACCGGGTTGCCCAAAGTATTGCAGCCAATCAGCGCAATCTGTTCATCGAAAAGGATCTGGTTGAGGCACATAAAGCGCACTCCTGCTTCAAGCGGGGGCGCAGTCGGTCCCTCGGTCACATGTGGCTTGGTTTATCATCAGGTGATAAATCTCTCTAACCTCATTTTGAATTTTTGTCGCATCAATTCGGCATAATTTTACAAGCTCTAGAAATATTCTTTCCATACCATATAATTTACCGGTGCTGCATGCTAAAGGCGGTCACACCTTCTCCTCAGAGACAAGGCATTCCCGCTCTTACTAAGCCTTTCCCTTGCGTGCAGGAGCGATCAAGATGCTGATCCGCGCTGGAAATGACATCGCCTTCGAAGCCGATCTGCCCACCCCGATGCTGGCCGCGCTCAGCATCCATCCCTCGCGCAACCGCGATCTGCGCAGCGTACAGCGGATCACCACCGTGCCCGAAGTGCCGCTGTATGATTACATCGACGGCTTCGGCAACGTCTGCACACGGCTGACCATGCCCGCGGGCGGCATCACCTTGTCGTGCAGCTTCACTATCGAGGACGCCTGCACGCCCGATGTGGTCGTTCCCGACGCCCGTGCCCTAGCCGTGGGCGATCTGCCTGACGAGATCATGGTCTATCTGCTGGGCAGCCGCTATTGCGAGACGGACAGGCTGGTCGACATCGCCTGGCCGCCGTGGCGGGGAAATGGATTTCTCCGCATGGTTCGAGGTGTTTCTGGCTGGGCGCTGGTACGTCTTCGACGCCCGCCACAACTATCCCCGCGCCGGACGCATCCTGATGGCGCGTGGACGCGACGCTGCCGATGCGGCGCTCGTCACCACTTTCGGCCTGGCCAAGCTGTCACGCTTCCAGGTCTACACCGATGAAGAGGCGAACAACCGCAGCTTCCTCCTTCCCGCAAGGATCTGACATGACACTTTCAGCCGCATTCTGCCGCAATCAGGAAGCTGTCCAGCTTCAGCGCGCCGCCAGCGAACCCCTCGCAAATGTTCGCAACATCGCGCGGGCCGCCGCCAAGGCATGGAACACGGAAGCCGTATGGGCGGAAAGCCGTGAAAGCGGCCATGTCATCGCGCCGCGCCTGCGTCTGACCGCTCAAGAGCAGGAGGGAGACAGGCAGGAGAGAGTATCTTTCAGCGAGAACCCGGATCGCGGCTTCTCCGATTGCTAGAGTCGGTAATGGGCCGGCGCCCAGCTTTGCGTAGGCGGTTTCACTTGGCCACAAGCCGGGGTGGCAGCTTTTCGAATAGAAGCTGCCTTTCCCGTTAGCGTGGGCGAATGACGACAAAGTCCCACGTTCAGAACACTAGGACGGGTCGAACAATATGGGTCGCTCAGCTCATCAATCGAGCAAGGGGCAAGCGGATGTCGATCGCCACCCCTTCGGGTCGCCATGCACGTTCGATCGTGCCGCAAAGACCGCGGATCGACGCCTGTTCAAGATGGCTGCCGAAACCCTCGCGTTCAGGTGTGCCGCCCAATTTAGCCGGTGACGTCTCCTGCCAGTGCAACGCCAGGCTTTTGTCTTCCGTGGTGATGTGAATGGCGAGTTCGCCGCCATCAGGCGAGAGTGCACCATACTTCGCAGCGTTGGTCGCCAGTTCGTGGAACAGCAGGGCAAGCGAGGTCAGCGCGCCCGAACCGACCAGGACGTCGCAACCATGGATCTCGACACGGGGCGCGCCGATCTCGTCATAAGGTGCGAGGATTGCCTCGAGGAGCGCCCTCAATGTGGTCACATTCCCCGCCGGATCGCCCCCGATTTCGGCCAGTGTCAGATTATGGGCACGCGCGAGCGAGGAAATACGCTCCGACAAATCGGCCTTCAGCTGCTCGACGCTCTTCGCGCCCCTTGCGCTCAACGTGACGAGCCCTGTCGTCAACGCGAACAGGTTCTTAATCCGGTGGTTCATCTCTCGAAGTAGCAGCATCTGCCTTTCGGTCGCCCTGCGGGTCTCGGTGACGTCGCGCGCGATCTTCGAAGCGCCGATGATACACCCCTCGCGATCCCGGACTGGCGAAACCGTCAACGAAATGTCGACCGGCGTACCATCCTTGCGGCGACGCACGGTCTCGAAATGTGCAACCCGCTCGCCCTGCCGTATCTTGCCGATGATCGTTGTCTCTTCGGAGAGGCGGTCCTCCGGAATGATGATTGTGATCGGCTGCCCAATTGCTTCGTCGGCGGTGAACCCGAACAACCGGGCGGCACCCGGATTCCACGACGTAATGATGCCATCTAGCGTCTTGCTGAGGATTGCGTCGTGGCTATTCTCGACGATCGCGGCGAGCCATGCCGCGGCGTTCTGGGTTTCGCCGACGGATGCCCCGCCTAACAGCGGGTGCAATGCCTCGATGGCGGCAGAATCGTCTCTCGATTGCACGTCGTCTTTGCTCCTTCGGCGATATCCTCTCTGACAGGAGGTACGCCAACCTGAGCAATCAGGCAAAGCGCCCGGCGGCCGAGCGACCGCCGTCGAGACTCCCTTAACACACGGCAAGCCGATCGACGTCGCCTTTTCACCGAGTTCGTATCCCGTAGGTTTGTCCACCTACGCTCCGCTTTAGCGGGGCTGTCCACATCGCGCGACTGACGCCCGCAAGTCGGCTTCTGTCGCAACCCGACGTTAAAGGGAACAAGCGGGAATGACTGCAAAGTCCAAGGAACTGCCGGCAGGAGCCGACCAACTCAGGCCGTTCCGGTGCAGCCGCTGGAATGTCCGGTGACACTGAAAGCGGTCCTTCCCCGTCAACAGCTGCCGGTCGGCTAAGCGCCCATTGCCGTCGTACGGGATGACGAAGGTCGCCTCTGAAAGCAGCCGTTCAAGTCCGCCCATATCCTCCCTGTTTCCGAGTATACCAGAATCTTATCCCTGGCCGACGTGTGCTGCTGAAGCGGCTTTCATACAAGCGTTGTACTCGGCCCTCAAAACGAGAGCCGAGCACAACTGGCAACCAGCGGTGAGCCTTGCACTCGTCAGTCCATCGCGGTCGCCAGCTTCAGGCGGTCCATGCCTGACGGTGCATCATGTTCGCCAAATTCGAAGGTCACCGATTCAATCTGGCCTGTGAAGGGGAACAGTCCCTTCTTCTCGTAGTCGGAACAGACCGGCGAGACGCAGTCCATGCCCACGTCCATCGTCTCGGTGCCGCAGCGCATGGGGATCTGCTCGTCGATGCGCCCTTTGGCGACGGCTTCCCCATCGATCGAAAGCACCACATCGGCCGCACAGCCCGGCGTCTTCGATTCCGGCGTGAAGTCGATCTGGATGACGTGCTTGCCGGTCCCTAGCGCTTCCGTCGAGATGATATCGTAGCGACGGATCGCGAAGAAGTTGTAGTGGAACCGCGCCTTGCCTTCCCACAGGAACAGCGAGAAGCCAGCGGCGTCACCGCCTAGCGCAAAGACTACGCCTTCCGCCCCGCCCTCCGGGATTTCGACCGGCACCGTCAAGCGGAAAGGCACGCCGACGAGCTTGGGTCCGCTGCCTTCCGGCAGGCGCGTCATGCCCGGATAGAAGGTCACCTTGTCGCGGCCGAAGAAGTAGCTGGGCCGCAGCGTGACATCGAGCCGTTCGGCGAAGCGATCGTCCAGTGGCAAGACCTGATATTTCGCGGCTTCGCCCATGAATAGGTCCTGGAGATAGCGCAGCTTGTCCGGGTGCTTGTCGGCGAGGTCGACGGCCTGGCTGAAATCCTCCTCGATATTGTAGAGCTCCCAGGTGTCTTCATCAAAGCCTGAGGATCCCGAGGTTTCCCAAGGCAGGCGGCCGTGCCGGCACGAGGCGATCCAGCCATCGGCATACATTGCGCGGTTGCCCAACATCTCGAAGTACTGCTTGTCACGCGTGCTTGGCGCATCGGCATGAACGGGGTCGAAGGTATAGGCGAAGCTTGTGCCTTCAATCGGGCGCTGGATGTAGCCGTTCACCTCTGTCGGCTCCGCGATGCCGACCACTTCCATGAGCGTTGGCATCACGTCGATGCAGTGGTGGAACTGGCTGCGGATGGCGCCGCTTTCCTTGATCTTTTCGGGCCAGGACACAATCATCGCGTTGCGGGTGCCGCCGAAGTGTGATGCGACCTGCTTGGTCCACTGGAACGGCGTGTCTCCGGCCCATGCCCAGCCCACGGCATAGTGCGGCGAAGTGCCGGGCATGCCCCACTTGTCCATGAAGCCGATCGATTCTTCCATGGTTGGCTGGCGGCCGTTGAGGCTCATCAGCTCGTTGGGCGTGCCGACCAGCGATCCTTCGCCGCTCGAACCGTTATCGCCGATGATGTAGAGGATCAGCGTATTGTCGAGCTCACCCAGCTTCTCGATCGCATCCACGACGTTGCCGACCTCGTAGTCGGCATGTTCTAGGAAGTCTGCATAGTTCTCCGCTTGCCGCGCGAACAGCTTGCGGTGTTCCTCGGGCTGGCTGTCCCATGAAGGAATCTGCTCGGGGCGCTCGGTCAGCTTGCTGCCCGGAGGGATCACGCCGAGCTTGAGCTGGTTCTCGTGGACGATCTTGCGGTACTCGTCCCAACCCATGTCGAAGCGCCCGGCATTGCGGCCCCGCCAGTCGAGCGGGGGCTGGTGCGGTGCATGAGCGGCGCCAGTCGAGAGATAAGCCATGAATGGCCGGTCCGGTGCGATCGACTTCTGCTTGCGGATCCAGGCAACGCATTCCTCCGCGAGGTCGCGCTGGAGCTGGTAGCCTTCCTCGGGGCGCTTCGGCGGCTCGACGGGGGTGGTGTCGCGAAGCAGCGAGGGGAAGAATTGATCGGTCTCACCGGAAATGAAGCCGTAGAAATAATCGAAACCTTGGTAAGTCGGCCAGTTCTCGAAGGGCCCGGCGGCGCTGGTCTGGTTGTCGGGTACATTATGGTTTTTGCCGAACCAGGCACTGGTGTAGCCACTATGCTTGAGCAGTTCTGCGAAAGTGGCGCAGCTCTTGGGAATGATCCCGCAGTAGCCGGGATAGCCAGTCGCCATTTCCGCGATCACCCCCGTGGCGACTGTGTGGTGGTTGCGCCCAGTCAGGAGCGCGGCCCGCGTGGGCGAGCAGAGCGCGGTGGTGTGGAACTGGTTGTAGAACAGCCCGCGTTTAGCCAGCTTTTCCGCCGTGGGCATGCGAACGAGGCCACCCGAAGCGCTCGACCAGCCAAAGCCGACGTCGTCGAGCAGGACCAGCAAGATATTCGGTGCGCCCTTCGGTGCTTCCTTGTTCGGCGGAAAGTCCGGTTCGGACTCAGTCGCGTACATCCCGATCTTAGCATTCGGGAAACTCCATACCGGCTCGGGCAGATGTGTCCGATCGAGATGAAGCGGAAACGCCGGCTTTTCGGATTGCGTCACGATGGTGCTCCTGAAGCTAAACGACAAAGGGCGGAGCGCAGCCGAGAGGCCATGCAGAGCCCGCCTTGGGTGAAAGCTGGAGAATTCCGGTGATCGCCGCCATCGGGGTTATCCCTGAAACTCATGGCTGGCCTATCGGACTGGTTTCTGTCGCAACGAAGATTCAGGTAGTCGTTCACTGTTAGACCGCGAACACTCTTAAACGGCGGCCATTTTGGCACCGCTGCCAAAAGCCGCCGATCTCTTCACGGCCGACGCGCGCTATCGGGAAACAAGTTGTCGAACGTCCGCAATGGGGCGTATGCCGACCGGCAAGAAATCTTGTTTGTCGGCGATGCGCCACACCGAAGGCGACGGGCAGCTATCCGCCGATCTGAGCCGGTGAGCTGCCGTTCCGCAATCGGCCCGTCGCGCGGAGTCTTGGAACGACGATCGGGGCTTCAGGAATGGCAGGTGTTGGATGGGGACCTGCCATTCCGGGACCGTTCACGCACGTCGGGAATGTCCCAGGCGCCCGTGTCCGGCTCTCTTCCGGAACCGGGCGCCAAAGGCTCAGATCTCGGTGTTTTCGGCAAGGGCAAGCGCGTCTTCCACGTCGATTCCGAGATAGCGTACCGTATTCTCTATCTTGCTATGACCGAGAAGAATCTGGACAGCTCGCAGATTGCCGGTCGCCCTGTAGATGATCGATGCCTTCGTTCGCCGAAGCGAGTGGGTGCCATACTCGCTTCGCATCAAATCCACCCCTGTCACCCATTCGTCGACGAGCCGAGCATACTGCCGTGTGCTCAGATGCCCATTGTGATCGACCCGGCTGGGGAAAACATAGTCGTTCACCGTGCCGCCTCGGCGTTCGAGCCATGCCAGCAGGCTGGCCCGAGCATCGGGCAGCAGTTCGAATTGAACGGGCCGCCCCGTTTTCTGCTGCATCACGATCGCCCGCGTTCGGATCTGGCCTCCGCTGACAAGGTCGCCGATCTTCATCTGCACGAGGTCGCAGCCCCGAAGCTTGCTGTCGATCGCCAGATCGAACAGGGCACGATCTCGCAGGCGGCGGCGCTGCTTAAGGTAGAACCGGATTTCCCAAATCTGCTTCGGTTTCAGGGCCCGCTTTGCACCCACGGTCCTTCCGGCATTCCAAACCGGGCGCTTGGTGGCGGTGAGTTCTACTTCAGACATCTCCATGATCGTTCTCCTATGGCCACATTGGCCATCTGCAGAACGCTCGCCGACGAGGATGCGCAGGACTTGCTGTGCGGCTCGTGACGACCAACTTACGCCGATCCGATGCTACTGCGGGAATGTCAGGTTGTGCCGGAATCTGTCATTGCGGATTTCCGAGCCGCTGGGAAATTGGGCATTTGATGCACGCGTTTCAATGCGATACGGGCCTGTACAGTTGCTACTGCAAGCCCTCCCAATGAATTTGCTTTCCGACTTCTTAGCTAGGCGAAACAGTCCGTTTCATGCAGCAGCATTCCACGCTAGGAATGAACTCCGCCATCACCGCACCGTACGGATCTCGCTGGCTACCACTTCGCTTACGCCGCGGCCGATAGTCCAGAGGCGGCGCTTCTCCTTCGGGTCCCAGTCGATCGCCTGGCCCGGCGTGGCTAGGCCGATGGTATCCACCAGTTCGAGCCCCGAGCCTGCTTCCGGCAACCTTAACGCGTAGACCTCCGATCGGTCGTGCCCAGTGGCGTAGATCAGCCCGTCGTCGCCCCAGCTGAGGCCCGAGCAGCTCTTGGGCGCCATGCGCGCCAGTACAGCCTCGGGGAAGGCCCAGCTGGCCTCGGCTCGGAACTGGTCGTCCATGCGCACCAGCGCGGTATAGCGGTAGTCGCGCCCCGGCTCGCCGCCCTTGCCTTCGTAGTTGGCGAAGACCGCCCACCACTTGCCGTCATGGCGGTCCATCACCGTCAGCGAGCCCGGCCCGAAACCGAGGCTGACGCTGCGGACGTGCTTCAGCGTGCGGGTGTCGAACACCTCGACCGCGCTGGTCTGCGGCACTGCCGGATAATTCGACGCGGCGCAGACAAGTTCGGCGCCGACCACCGTGCAACTGTTCATGTGCGGGTACAGCCGCCGCTCGCCCTGCCACTGTGCCACCTTCTCGCCGGTGGCGATGCGGTATTTGCCGATGCGGTGGTTGTCGATCGCATAGAGGTAAGTGCCGTCCGACGCCGCGCCCTGGTGTGCCTCGGCGGCATTCATCCGCAGTGCAACCGGGGAGGGCGGCGGCGAAGCGGCGTCGCTTGCAGCCGCGACCGGCGCGGCGGCGAGCAGGAGCAGGGCGGCGATCATCACAGCTTCATCGATCCGCCGAGGTAGAACGTGCGGCCGTAGCGCTCGTTCTGCGAGACCCAGTCGCGCACGCCGCCCTGGTACTGGCGGGTGGGCTCGTCGGTCAGGTTCTGGGCTTCCACGAAGACGCGGAAATTGCGCGTCAGGTCCACGCCGATCTTGGCGTCGAGGCGGCGCAGGTCGTCGTTGAAGTTATCCGTCAGGCGCGTGTCCCCCGCCGCGATCAGTGCGCGGCCGGTGTGGTGGTAGGCGACCGACGCCTCGACCGGGCCCTTCTGGTAGAACAGCTGCGCACCCCACAGCAGCTTCGATTGTTCGGGGAAGCCGATGCTGCCGCCGTCCGGCAGGCGCAGGCTGGCGTCGATCAGCGTCAGGTTGAGGTTCACACCGAGGCCCGAAAGCAGGCCCGGCAGGAACGTGAACTGCTGCTGGTACGATGCCTCCAGGCCGATGATGTCGCCCTTCTCGGCGTTCTGGGTCTGGCTGAAGTTGATGCGGTCGTAGTCCACCCCGCCGAAGCTGCCGCCATTGATGGTGTAGCTCTGCGTGAAAATCGGGTTGCGGATGAACTTGGCGAAGGCGCCGACGCTCAGGATGCCGCCGGAGGCGAAGTACCACTCCGCCGTCATGTCCAGCGCGTCGGCGACGTAGGGCTTGAGCGCCGGGTTGCCGGTGCTGACGTTCAGCTCGCCGTCGCCCTCGGACGAGACTTCGCCGCCGGGCGAGAGGTCGGCATACTGCGGACGCCCGACGCTGCGCGAATAGGCGACGCGGAACACGGTGTCGTCGCTAGGCGTGACACGCACGATCAGGCTCGGCAGCCAGTCGGTGTAGCTGCGGTCGGCGCTGGTGGGAGTGACGGTGTCGCCTTCGAGGAGGTAGCCGGTGATGCCCAGCTCGGTGCGCTCGACGCGCAGGCCGCCGGTGACCGCAATGGACCCGAACTCCAGGTTGACCATGCCGTAGCCAGCGAAAACGTTCTCATCGAGCGAGAAGTCTCCCAGCGTGTCATTGGCGAGCGAGGTGGCGGTGTCGAGCACGAACTGCGGGCCGCCCAGCTTGTCTTCGGTGTAGGCGCGGATCAGGTCTTCGTCGATCGCGGGGCTGAGGAAGTACTCGTGGCCGTTGCCGAGATCGACGTTCACGCTATCGCCGGAAAGGCCCGCGAGGGTGAAGCGGTTGGCGGCGGTGCCCCGGCCGTAAACCATGTTCGAGCTGTCGAAGCGCTTGTCGGTCCAGCGAGCATTGGCGCCCAGCTTCACGAAGCTGTTCTCGCCGATCGAGGGCAGCTTGCCGGTAAGGTCGGCGCGGGCCTGCCAGGTCTTTTCGAGGCCGTATTCGTCCTGAGCGGAATACTGGCGGAAGCCCATGCCAGAGGGGGAGAGGTGGCCGGCGGTCGGCACCGCGGTGAAGAGCTTGTCGGTCAAGTCGACCGCCACTGCGCCGGGGTTGCCGCGGAACTGCCACAGCTCGTTCGGCTCGATCACCTCGTTGCGCGTATGCGCGGCGCCGAAGTCGAGCTTCCAGTTGTCGGCGAACTCGGTGCTGCCGCCCGCCATGAACGAGAGGACCGACTTTTCCTTGTACTCGGTGCGCAGGTCCGAGCGCTGCTCGCTGGTCGAGGCGAGGCCTGTCTGGCCGTTCGCGTCCCACGCGATGTTCGAGAAATCGAGGCGCAGGCGCTGGCGGTACTCGTCCTCGGTGAATTTCGAATAGACGCCGCGCACGTAAAGCTCGGTGCCGCCGCTGCGCCAGTCGAGCGAGCCGGCCGCGCCGAGGCGCTCGCGCTTGAGGCGATAGTCGGTGTACTTGAGGTTGATCGGCACGGCCCCGCGCGCGGCGTTCTCGTCAGGTGCCCAGTCGTCGGGGTAGATGCCATAGCTGGTATAGGTGCGGTCGGAATAGCTGGCGCCCAGCAGGATGCCGAACTGCTCATCCGCCCCAAAGCGGCCGCCTACCGTGATGTCGCCCTTGACGGGTTGGCTGCCCTTCCGCAGCTCCTGGTAGCCGACCTGCGCATTGGCCTGGACCACGAAGGGGCGGTCGAAGTCGAATGCGGTTTGGGGGACGAGGTCGACTGTGGCGCCGATGCCCTGACCAGTGAGGTCGGCGGTCTTGACCTTGGCGACCTCGACCCGGTTGAGCAGCTGGCCCGAGACGATGTCGAGCGGCAGGGCGCGGGTGTTGCCGTCCGGGTTGCCGATCTCGAAACCGTTCAGCGTATAGCCGTTAAGAGAAGAGGGCACGCCGCGCACCGCGACGTAGCGGCCTTCGCCCTGGTCGTACTGGACGCCGACGCCGGGCAGGCGCTCGACCGCCTCAGCGACGTTCTTGTCGGGCAGCTGGCCGATGTCGTCCGATGCCGTCACATCGACGAGGCCGAGCGAGGCGCGCTTGGCATCGATGGAGCGCTGCTGCTGCGCGCGCTGGCCGGAGACGACGATCTCGTTGCCTTCATCGGAGGCTGCGTCTGCTGCGGACTGCGCATGGGCAGACCCCGCCGCTGCCAGCGCGGCGAGGCTGATAGAGCAGTAAAACAAGCGTGTGATGTTTCGACCCCTGATTATTTGAAGGGGCGATTAGGGCGGCCGTATTACAGTAATGTGTCAGCCGAACGGGCTATTTACCTACCCCGCCGCCGCGATGCCCCGGCAAGGCTGCTTATTGTGCGATCTTGCACTGTAATATGCGCAAAGGTCAGCTTTTGCCGAAAAAGTCCTTCTGAACGGTGCGAACGAATGGCTGCATTGTCCCACGAGCCTCCGGCGGCAGGCGAGCAACCCTTGTCGTTCCGATGCGGGCGCTGCAATGTCCGCTCACGCCGAAAACGGTCTTCCCCACGTTGACAGGCTACCGGTCAGCTCAGCGCCCATTTGAGACCTTGGGTGGTCGCTTTGACGATTCTGGTTGCCGCCTGTCCGCTTTCTTTTGCTGGTGGGGCGGGTCAGTGCCCATTGTCGCCATTCAACGACGGATTTTTATTTCTCAGAAGCGGTCATAAGTCCGCATTTCCGTCGCAGGAACCTCAAAGGGGTTTAGCATAGAACGGAACCCGATATGCGCTAACAATGGCGGTGACGGAAAACCCCACAATTTGGGTTTCCGCACAATCGGGCAATCCGACAGGGTTTGTCGCGCATGTCACGAGGACATGTGGTCGCGTCGCTTGGTTTGGGCTGAGGCCTGCCGGAAATCATGTGGTTCTCGTCACCCAGCGTTCTGATTAAGAAAAGCGATCAAGGCTTTGGTCGGCAGGTGGGACTGATCGTGTCCCGAGAGGTGGGACTTTCCGGTCTTTCAAGTCAAACGCATTTGAGTGCGGCTTTACCCAGAAGCGGTCATTCCGATGATCCCCGGTTCAAGGGCAACAGTCCTTTAGCCTGCGCCTGAGGTGCACTTGTCGCTAGACGCACGTTGATGGTCGTCGTCGTCGTCCTCGCTTGGTCGGTTCTCCGAATGAGCGCCTTTCAAGGTGAGTTCAGCAGTCGGGAAAGCTGAACAATGAAATCCCGGCCGGGGTTCTGACCAAGGGTGAACCGCTCGCCATAGGCCTGGAAGGCCAGGTCGGTCCGTCTGCGCGATCTTGCCAGATCGGCCGCTGCCAATGCCTCCGGCAACTCGGCCAGCGTGATCTCGGTGCAATAGGGAGGCGAGCCGCACTGCTGCCGCCAGGACTCGGCGATCGGGCCGGTGTCGAAAGCATCGAAGCCCGTCTCCTCGACGAGCGCCATCGTCACCTCGCGATCACGGGCACGATCTGCCGCGATCGGGGCGGCGATGCGATCCGGGTGACCCGCGGGGAAGCCCATTTCTTGCAGCGTCACCGAGTAGATCGAGTTCCAGGCTGTCAACCGGCGCGCAAAACTGGGTCTGACTCAAATTCCGTGCAGATTTGACAAATCCGAAGGGTAGCCGCGAACTCCAGCTCACGAAAAGCGAGGAGTACGGGTCAATGGCCGT
>NZ_SODQ01000021.1:0-8007 GCF_004368805.1 Novosphingobium sp. PhB55
CATGGACGTGGGATCGCCGGTCGATTTCACCTACGACCTGCCCTTCGTCTTCACCGGCAAGATCGAGCAGGTCCACTTCAAGCTTGGCAAGACCGACATCGGCTAGGCGGAGATTGCGAGGTACAAGTCCCTATCGGCAGGCCCGGATTTAGGCTCGTTGATGCCCAGACATGACCGGTAGCCCTGTTCCGGATGGGGTTTGCCTCGATGACCTTTTCCACCAGCAGGGACAGCATCGGTCCGATCCGGCTTGCCTCTTCGCGGATCTTCGCCGGCGTCCATTCGCCGTAGCGCCGATGGCTGGAGGGCATGTGCTCGGCGATGGTGGTGTGCCGACCATTCCCGCTGCCTCGCATGTGCACGGCGGGCGAAGCGGTGCGGGACCGAGTAATGATGCCGCTCGATCGCGATATGGTAATCGAGCCCGACCCGGCAGCGGCGCCATTCGGCATGAACCCACGGCTCTGACGGCAGCGGCTTGAGGTTCGGAACATCGACTTCGTCAAACAGCTGGCGGCGCGTCTTGTCGCAATAGAACGCTCCTGATGAGCACGGCGCAGGCTCCGCGTAGCCAGGGTATACCCAGCCCACGAATGGGCGCTAACTGGCTGATTTTCAATCCGATCTCTCCCCCAAGATCAGGTGTTCGAATATGATAAGGTTGACTGACTACCCCCTACTCGTTTTTGTCACGTCCATTGTCTTGCTTTGGGCATCCGCGTGGTTTGGGGCGACAATCATACGGAAACGACGGCCTATAGCAGATGAATATCGGCAGGATTACGGAGCCTTGGTTGCCGCAATACTCACCATTATGGGATTGATAATAGGGTTCACATTTTCGATGGCGGTCGGTCGATACGATCAAAGGAAAAATTACGAAGAAGAAGAAGCGAACGCAATCGGCACCGAATATCTGCGCGCGGGGCTGCTGCCCGCCGCAGATGCGAAGCAGGTCCGTATGCTCCTGACGCGCTACGTCGATCAGCGGATCGTGTATTACGTGACGCGCAACGATCGGGAATTGCAGCAAACGAATCATCGAACTGCGCAGTTGCAAACCGATCTCTGGACCGCCGTACAGGCTCCAGGGGCAGCGCAGCCGAACCCCGTTGTTGCACTGGCGGTGGGGGGTATGAATGATGTGATCAACTCGCAGGGCTATTCACAAGCCGCCTGGTGGAACCGGATCCCATCCTCGGCATGGGCATTGATGGGTGCAATCGCCATTTTCAGCAGCGCTATGGTCGGTTACGGGGCCAAGTCGTTCAAGGCCGAAGCTTATTTTCTTTGGGTCTTGCCGGTGGTTCTCTCCATATCGTTCATGTTGATCGCCGATATCGACAGCCCGCGCAGCGGTCTGATCCTTTTGAAGCCACAAAACCTCATTAGCCTCGCGAATTCGATACGAGTGCCGCAAAGCACCCAATAACCGGCAATCATCATCCAAGTTTGGGCCGCAAGGCCGAAAGGCTGATTTCCAATGCTCGAACGGCGGCTACTTGGCATGAGCCGACATTCCCGCAGCCGCATCGGAACGGCATAAGCTGCGAAGGGTTTCGGGCGCTTGCGTACGAAAGCCTCCAATGCAGGAACCCGCAGGCCCCATGCGCTGGTCTATGGGTAAATGAGCTTTGGGATGGTTCTGGCGGGTAAACGTTGCCGGGCCGGAAGTGCGACTATCGGGCGGGACAGCGTGATTTCGAGCGGCGGGCGGGGGAAACTTTGTTCCCCGTCCGCATCATCCCTATCGGCCCAAGCCGACTATAACGATCATGTCTCTCTAGCCCCTTGATAATGAGAAAGGCGGACTGTCCGCTCCCGGGAACGCGAAAATGGCCGCTAAGCGTCGTATAAGGGTCGGTTTCACCGCGGTCAAACGCCGGGTCGTGCGACAAGTACGAACCCGCTGGCGCGGGAGTGGTGCTTTCCTTGAGGTCAGGCCAGTGATCGGCGGTCTGGGTCTAAGTTGAGATCTGGCCCGAGTAGGCAGACGATTCCGGCTCCTTTCAACCAAGGAGTCGTACCATGACCAATATTCTGTCTGATGCTCCCGTCACTGCGCTGCGTCAGCGCATGATCGAAGACATGAACATGCGCCGGTTCACGCGGAAGACCCAGTTCGATTACGTGCGGCATGTCGCGAGGTTCGCCACATATCTTGGGCGCCCCCCCGATACTGCAACGGTAGAAGAACTCCGGCAATTCCAGGTCGAACAGCGCGAGGCGGGCATTGGCATCCCGACCATGAACAGCGTGGTTTCTGCGCTGCGCTTCTTTTTCACCCACACCATTGACCGCCCGGATCTGTCCCGCAAGCTCTACACGGTCAAGAACCCTCGCGCATTGCCCGTTGTCCTCAGCCGCGACGAGGTTGTGCTCTTACTCGGCGCGACCAACTGCCTGAAGCACAAGGCTGCACTGTCCGTTGCGTATGGCGCTGGCTTGCGCGCCGCCGAGGTCACGATGCTGAAGGTCCGCGATATCGACAGCAAGCGCATGCTCCTGCGAGTGGAGCGCGGTAAAGGCGGGCGTTATCGTAATGCGCTCCTGCCTGCTGACCTTCTTGCCCTTTTGCGTGAGTGGTGGGCGGTTGGCCGCAAGCAAGGCGTCATGCACGCCGATGGCTGGCTGTTCCCGGGCATGCACTATCTCAAGCCGCTCAGTACCAGGCAGCTCCATCGGATCGTTGTCGATGCTGCCGAGGCTGCGGGTATCAAAAAGCGGGTCGGCCCTCACACTCTGCGGCACAGCTTCGCCACGCATCTGTTGGAAGATGGCGTCGATATTCGGATCATCCAGGCACTGCTCGGGCATGCGAACCTCGAGACCACCGCTTTCTACACCACGGTCGCAACTCGAACCGTGCGCGCAGTCATCAGTCCTCTGGACAAATTGACGACGCTGCTCGAGGCGCAGGTGGCTCCTCCCGGCTGAGCCGGTGCGCGCCTCGCTCGAGGTCGCCGATATCTTCCGTAGCGCCGGGCCCGCGTATCGCGCAGCCCATGCCGGGCATCTGAACCTCGGCCAGCTCAAGGTCATGACGGCCATCGAGAATTGCCGCACCGCCGCGCTGGGCGGTCACGTCGAGGCCTGCGACGACTGTGGGCACTGGCGGATCGCCTATAACTCGTGCCGCAACCGGCACTGTCCCAAGTGCCAGGGTGCGGCGGCGCGCACCTGGCTGGCCGCGCGCGAGGCCGATCTGTTGCCGGTGGGCTACTTCCACGTCGTGTTCACCGTGCCCGCCGAGATCGCCGACATTGCCTGGCAGAACAAGGCGGTGGTGTATGATCTGCTGTTCCGCGCCGCCGCGGACACGATGCTGACCATCGCCGCCGATCCCAAGCACCTTGGCGCGCGGATCGGCATCACCGCTGTGCTGCACACCTGGGGATCGGCGCTGACGCACCATCCGCATGTGCACATGATCGTGCCCGGCGGCGGCATCGCGCTGGACGGCACGCGCTGGGTCTCGTCGCGCCCCGCCTTCCTGCTGCCGGTGCGCGTGCTGGGGGCATTGTTCCGCCGGCTGTTCCTCACTCGCCTGTTGGCATTGTTCGATGGCGGCAAGCTGGCCTTCTTCAGCACCTTGGCTGGCCTCGCGACACGCAAGGCCTTCCTGCGGCATCTCTTGCCGATCCGGAAGAAGCGCTGGGTGGTCTATGCCAAGCCGCCCTTCACCGGGCCGCAGGCGGTGCTGGCCTATCTCTCGCGCTACACCCACCGCGTCGCCATCTCGAACCGGCGCCTCATCGGCTTCGACGAGACCGGCGTGACGTTCCGGTACAAAGATTATCGCCGCGATGGCGCCGAACGCCAGCAGGTCATGACGCTGGCGACCGACGAGTTCATCCGCCGCTTTCTGATCCACGTCCTGCCACGCGGCTTCCACCGCATCCGGCATTACGGCCTGCTCGCCAGTTCAACGCACAAGGGGGCCATGGCGCTCGCCCGCAGGCTGCTGGGCGTTGCCGCGCCGATCGAGAAGCCCGAACCCGATGAACCGCCCGATCATCGTCTGCCATGCCCATGCTGCGGCGGGCACATGACCATCATTGAAGCCTTCACCCGCTGGTGCCAACCGCGTGCACCGCCGCAGCCAGCACCGCAGACCCGGGAGAACACGCCATGACCCGGCGTGGCTTACCCTGCATGATGGCCGCGGGCACTGCGACCCGGCCCATGGGAGTAGGTGTGCCAACACCGCCAGCAAAGTCGAAATTGCGCTCATTGCCAGC
Source organism: Novosphingobium sp. PhB55 (assembly GCF_004368805.1). Classification (NCBI taxonomy): domain Bacteria; kingdom Pseudomonadati; phylum Pseudomonadota; class Alphaproteobacteria; order Sphingomonadales; family Sphingomonadaceae; genus Novosphingobium; species Novosphingobium sp. PhB55. The sequence goes on from NZ_SODQ01000021.1 coordinate 4,242, forward strand.
AGGATCAGCGGCGAAACGAGAACAATGGCCATCTGACTTCCACGCTATTCCGCCCAACAAAGGCTGGGCGGCAGGCTTGCTTCAGCCAAACCAAGCAACACCAAAGCCCTTTTACCCATAGACCAGGGCGAGCCTCTCCGCGGGTCGTACTTGTAAGACTTTCGTACGCCTGCCGGCGCCCGAAACCCTTCGACTTTCCGGTCTTTCAAGTCAAACGCATTTGGGTGCGGCTTTACCCAGAAGCGGTCATTCCGATGATCCCCGGTTCAAGGGCAACAGTCCTTTAGCCTGCGCCTGAGGGTCACTTGTCGCTAGACGCACGTTGATCGTCGTCGTCCTCGCTTGGTCGGTTCTCCGAATGAGCGCCTTTCAAGGTGCGTTCAGCAGTCGGGAAAGCTGCACAATGAAATCCCGGCCGGGGTTCTGACCAAGGGTGAACCGCTCGCCATAGACCTGGAAGGCCAGGTCGGTCCGTCTGCGCGATCTTGCCAGATCAGCCGCTGCCAATGCTTCCGGCAACTCGGCCAGCGTGATCTCGGTGCAATAGGGAGGCGAGCCGCACTGCTGCCGCCAGGACTCCGCGATCGGGCCGGTGTCGAAGGCATCGAAGCCCGTCTCCTCGACGAGCGCCATCGTCACTTCGCGATCACGGGCACGATCTGCCGCGATCGGGGCGGCGATGCGATCCGGGTGACCCCCGGGGCGGCCCATTTCTTGCAGCGTCACGGAGTAGATCGAGTTCCAGGCTTTCGCGATGGGTCGGCCCAGTTGTTCGGTCACCCAGACGCTATCCGTCTTGCCGTTCTCGATCGCCTCGATTCTGTCGTCCCGCGCTGGAATGTAGTTGGACGTATCGATCACGACCGTTTCAACAGGCAAGTCGCCAAGCAGGGGGGTGAGCGCCGGGATCGCGGCGAAGGGGATCGACAGGATCAGGACTTCCACGTCGTTGACGACCTCCTCCTTCCTGACAGCGCGCGCGCCGGTGGACAGCGCAGCGGCGTCGATCGTGTCAGGTCCGCGCGAGTTTGCGACCTTCACGTCGTGCCCGGTTGCCGCGAGCTTCAAGGCCAGCGTCTTTCCGATATGGCCTGAGCCTAGAATGCCGATTTTCATGTCTATTCCTCGATTGGCAAGTGCCAGCCCGCTGGCGCGCGATTACCGCGCCGATCGGACAGCAAAGGGTTAGCGCGAAGCAGTGACCGCGCGATTGCGGGCGACGATCTGCTCATGGCTGAGAGGGGACTTTTCCTCCATGAAGCTCTTGATCAGCGCATCCCGGTCGATCGGCGCGCGCGCCTTGTTCGCGGCAGACAAGGCTTCCCTGAGTTCGGGCAGCGTCAGTTCCGTGCAATAGGCGGGCGTACCCGGCTGCTGGCGCCAGGAGCGGGCAAGATCGCCGGCGTCCAGTGCATCGAAGCCAGTCTCGTTCACGAGGTCGCGTGCAACCGTCTTGGCCTCTGCATCGTCGCCCGCGACGGGGATTGCAATCCGTCCAATCGTCCCCTCATCCGTACCGCCGTTGACAAGCGTCTCGGCTAGAAGAGCGTTGAACGCCTTGACCACGGGGTGCCCCAGTTGCTCGCTCGCCCATATGCTTTCCGGCTTGCCGTTATCGACGTCGGCGATGGTCCCGTCGCGAAACGGATAATAGTTGCCGGTGTCGATCACGACCACGTTAGACGGCACATCGGCAAAGACGCTGGCGACCTTGGGTATCTGGGCGAACGGGATCGACAGGATGACAACATCGACGTCCTTGACGGCATCCTGTGCTGTTACAGGAACGGCACCGATGTCCGCCGCCTTCTCGCGAATGTCGTCGGGGCCCTTCGAGCCCGCCATCTTGATCGAATGGCCGGCCGCTGCCAACTTTCGTGCGATTGTACCGCCTATGTTGCCCGCGCCGATAATGCCGATTTTCATGTCACTTCCTCTCAGACTGTGCAGCGCGCTTACCAATGCCGGACCCTGTTCAATCGACATCGAAACGCTATATGGAGACCCTCTCCGCCTAAACTGAGCAGATACGGAGAGGCTCTCCGATATTCAAGGGGTGATATCGTTATGCCTGGAATTCCCGGATCGTCGCCGCCTCGTCGGGATGCGCAGCTTAATCGCGCGCACATCCTCGCCGTGGCGCGTCAGGCGTTCGATCACGATGGCGTCGACGTTTCGATGGACGCGATTGCCAAGCGGGCGGCCGTCGGTGCGGGTACGCTCTATCGCCATTTTCCGAACAAGGATGCGCTGTTGGCCGCGTTGCTGGTTCTTCACTACGAGGAACTGGATCGACGCCGCATCGAGATCGAAGCTCAAGAGGCTGATGCCGCTCGCACGCTGGAGCTCTGGATCGAAGCGCTTGGCGACTGGATGCTGGCGTATGAAGGCTTGCCTGAGCCATTGCGCGCAGCGTGCCGGATCGCATCCCCCCTGACGCCGACGTGCCACGCCGTCATCGAAACGACGGAACGGCTGCTGCAGGCTGCCCAGCGCGCGGGCTTAGCAAGGCGGGCGATGACGGGTCGCGACATTTTTCTGGGAGCACTCGCCATTGCCTGGGCAGGCGGAGATGCGACGGCCGGCGAAGACACGGGCAACGTGCTCCGCACCGTCTTGCGCTTGGGCTGGCAGGAGACCAAGCGCTGATCCTGTTCGCATATCGCTAAGATCGAACCGACACGTGAACCTAACACGGGAGGGAGTTGGTATCGCTGGCGTCAAAACCGGTCGGTTTTGACACTGCTGAATTGGGAATTCCTTTCTGCGCATCCGTAGGTATCAAAACCGCGTATCAAAAGCGTCAGCTTCTAAATAATTCTATTATGATGGGCGACCACCGTAACGGGGCGAGCGGTGTTGCTCAGCTTCGTGAAGCTCCGGCGGCTGCTTCTGTTTGTTTCGGACGTTTGCGAGGACGCTTTCGAACGTCGTGGTTTGGTCGCGAGCTGCCAGAACTGGACCGCCTGCACCTGAGGCACAAACTTGTCCGTTGGGCGGGTCACGCCTGTCATTTCGACACACGGAACCGATGCCCCTTAGCACGCCCAATCCCAACTTGATTGGCTTTCCGACTGGCAGACTCTGCTGTTTCGGCGCCGTGACCCTCAACTGAACTCGATGCAGCTTTCAACTGCTGCCACTTCGCCGGATCGGCCACCTCCAGCAGCCGCACGCCCGCATTCCACTTGTCGCGCCCAAGGATTTTCGCAGCCCGCTCCTCAGGCCAATGCCAACCTACGGGCGCTATCCAGGGAATGGCTTCCAAAGCAACGCACATCAGCAAACCTCCAATGACGAAAGCCGTGCCGGCCCCGATTTTCATCCGCTTTGTTTGCGCCTGCCCCGTGCGAGCAGACGCGACGACACCATTGATGGAAGCGGTGGCCGCCCTAAGGTCGCTCCGCGCCCGCTCCCAAGCCTGATGATCTGCCAGACGACCATCCCTCCCCGCCGCCTCGACCTGCGCGGCGATCTTCTCCGGAGTCAGCACCATGGCCGGCAGCTCGGTGAAATTCTTCACCGCGCCGCGCACGGCCTGGAACTGGCCCTCGACCTTGGCGAACTCGGGACTGTAATCGCGGGCATGCATCTCCTGAAATTTGACGGCGAGGCCGTCGATGGCGGCGGTAAGCCCTGCCAGGCGCTGGCCCATGGCCTCGAACGCAGCCGCAGGATCAAGCTCTTGAGGGGTGTGGATGTTGGGCATCCGATCAGCTTATCTCGATTCCACGATCGCGCGAGCGGCCGAGCCAGTTCTGGATCT
>NZ_SODQ01000022.1:2038-3348 GCF_004368805.1 Novosphingobium sp. PhB55
TGAATACATACGACGTGTCATTATATATCTGGCTGAGATAAATCGTCCCACCTGTAAACAGCGCGGCCTCTATGCAGGGTTGTCGTTGATGGTGTGGATTCTCAAGCGTGAGGTAAGAGCATTTGGTGGATGCCTTGGCATGTACAGGCGAAGAAGGACGTGGCACGCTGCGATAAGCGTCGGGGAGCTGTGAGCAAGCTTTGATCCGGCGATTTCCGAATGGGGAAACCCACCTTCACCATTTCTCTCGATGAATGGGCAACCAGTCATTGAGTGAGGTGGATAAGGTATCATCAGGTTGAATACATAGACTTGGTGAAGCGAACCCGGGGAACTGAAACATCTAAGTACCCGGAGGAAAAGACATCAACCGAGATTCCGTTAGTAGTGGCGAGCGAACGCGGACCAGGCCAGTGCCTTCATTTTAACTAGCAGAACACTTTGGAAAGAGTGGCCATAGCGGGTGACAGCCCCGTATGCGAAAGCGATGATGAAGGACTCGAGTAGGGCGGGACACGTGAAATCCTGTCTGAACATGGGGGGACCACCCTCCAAGCCTAAATACTCGTACATGACCGATAGCGAACACAGTACCGTGAGGGAAAGGTGAAAAGCACCCCGATGAGGGGAGTGAAACAGTACCTGAAACCGAATGCTTACAAGCAGTAGGAGCCTCTTTAGGGGGTGACTGCGTACCTCTTGCATAATGGGTCAGTGACTTAATGTACCATGCGAGCTTAAGCCGTTAGGTGTAGGCGCAGCGAAAGCGAGTCTGAATAGGGCGACAGAGTATGGTGTATTAGACCCGAAACCCGGCGATCTAGGCATGACCAGGTTGAAGGTGCGGTAACACGCACTGGAGGACCGAACCGGTGAATGTTGAAAAATTCTCGGATGAGTTGTGTTTAGGGGTGAAAGGCCAATCAAGCCGGGAAATAGCTGGTTCTCCGCGAAATCTATTGAGGTAGAGCGTCGGATGTATGCCGTTGGGGGTAGAGCACTGGATGGTTGCGGGGGTCGCGAGATCTACCAATACTAACCAAACTCCGAATACCAACGAGACTTATCCGGCAGACAGACGGCGGGTGCTAAGGTCCGTCGTCAAAAGGGAAACAGCCCTAACCTACAGCTAAGGTCCCCAAGTCATCACTAAGTGGGAAAGCATGTGGGAATCCCAAAACAACCAGGAGGTTGGCTTAGAAGCAGCCATCCTTTAAAGAAAGCGTAACAGCTCACTGGTCTAATTAAGGGTTCCTGCGGCGAAAATGTAACGGGGCTAAAGTGATGCACCGAAGCTTAGGGTTCAGATC
>NZ_SODQ01000023.1:0-1680 GCF_004368805.1 Novosphingobium sp. PhB55
TGGGTCTGACTCAAATTCCGTGCAGATTTGACAAATCCGAAGGGTAGCCGCGAACTCCAGCTCACGAAAAGCGAGGAGTACGGGTCAATGGCCGTGAAAGCATGGGACAGCAGCCTTACGCTACCCGGTTTGATTGTGGAGAGCAGAGCTGTCGTTGACGGAACTGTCGAGGTTTCGGGCCGCTTGGCGTCTGCTGGAGCGATCTGCCCGGACTGCGCTAACCCATCTACGTCCTTTCACAGTCGATACGACCGCACGCTCTCGGATTTGCCGGTCAGCGGCAGCACGGTTCGGCTTCGGCTGTCGGTCCGTCGGTTTCGCTGCACGCACACGTCTTGCCAACGACGCACGTTCAGCGAACCATTAGCGCCGCCGGTTGGCCGTCGATATGGCCGCAGAGTGGGCCGGTGCGACGCCTTGGTACGGGCAGTAGCGGTGGCGCTAGGCGGTCGGCCCGGGGCGCGGATGATGGCGCGACTAGCGATGCCGTGGTCGCGCGACACGATGCTGCGTGTGCTACGACGTCGTGATCCTGCCTCCGAACTGCCGCCGCCCGCGCGGGTGATCGGCATCGATGACTTCGCCTGGCGCCGCGGCCACAGCTACGGCAGCATCGTTGTGGATCTCGAGCGCCGTCAGGTCATAGACCTGCTGCCCGATCGCCAGCGCAATACTGTGATCGCGTGGCTGCGCCAGAACCCGCAGGTCGAGATCATCTGCCGTGACCGAGGCCCGGGGTATGGGGCCGCAGCCAGCGAAGCGGCGCCGCAGGCGCGGCAGGTGGCCGACCGCTGGCACCTGTTCGAGAATGCTTCGGCGGCGTTTCTCGCCGCAGTGCGCTCGGAAATGCCCTGCCTACGTCGGGCATTGGCGCCCACTGGCCCGGTTGATCCCGCAACCTTGACCCGCGCCGAGCGAATCCAGTGGGATGGCGCGCAATTGCGTGAGGCGCTCAATCGTCAGATCATCGATCTGGCCGCGCAAGGCATCCCGATCAAAGCCATGGCGCGCGCAATCGGCGTTTCGCGCCAGACGATCCGGAAGGTTCTGCGCGGCCAGCGGCACGATACGTTCCGCAGCCGCGAAAGTTCGCTCGACGCTTGGTCGCTGACACTCGAGGCCGAGTGGAACGCGGGGTGCCGGATTGGCGCGGAACTTTGGCGTCGGCTAAAGGCATCCGGTTTTGCCGGCTCCCTGCGGGTTGTCAGCGAATGGGCTACGCGCCGCCGTCGCGATGAGAAACTCGGCCACTCTTGTGGCGCTGGGCTGAGCGCGCGGACCATTGCGCGCAGCATGACCACCGAACGCGAGACCGGTTCTGCGCAAACCGCCTTGATCAACGCGGTGATCGAAAAGGCCGTGCCCGCGCTGATCATCGCACGTGAGGCCCTCGATCGCTTCCATGCCATGATGCGCTCGAAGGACGAAGGGCGGCTCGATCCATGGATCGCTATGGCGGCAGACACTAAGCTCGCCGCCTTCGCCGCCGGCGTGGCGGCGGACAAGGACGCCATCGCCGCCGCAATCGCCACGCCTTGGTCCAGCGGTCAGGTCGAGGGGAAAATAAACCGCCTCAAGGCGATCAAGCGCCAGATGTTCGGGCGCGCTAAAATCGACCTGCTCAAGGCAAGGGTCATGGCACCAGCATGATACCAAGTGCACGGAATTTGAGTCAGACCC
>NZ_SODQ01000024.1:0-1585 GCF_004368805.1 Novosphingobium sp. PhB55
GTCCCGCAAGCTGGCATGGCTGATGGCGCCGCTCGGCGAACGGTTGCTCTCCTACATCCTGGAGGCTCCAAAGATACACGGCGACGAAACGCCCGTGACCTTGCTGCAGGGCAAAGACGGTAGCCACACCGCCTACTTCTGGGTCTATCTGCGCGACAGCCGCTCAAGCGGGGATATGAGCCCGCCTGCTGTGGCGTTCCGCTTCACGACCGGGCGCGGCAGCAAGCATCCCGCAGCCCACCTTGCCGGTTACCGCGGATACCTTCAAGCGGACGGCTATGCCGGTTACAACGCGCTGTATCATGACCCCAAGACCAAGGCGCCGCGCGGGGTAACGGAGGTCGGCTGCTGGGCCCACGCGCGGCGCAAGTTCACCGACATTCTGGAAAAGAACCCGTCGCCGGTAGCGGCTGAAGCGGTGGTGAGGATCAGCGAGCTCTTCGCGATCGAACGCGACATCAAGGGAGCACCGCCCGATGAGCGAAGGCGGGTTCGCCAGCAGCTAGCCCGCCCAAAACTAGCTGCGTTGCGACCATGGCTCGAAGCCCAGATTCAAGGATTGTCGTCGGATAGTGCCTTGGCGAAGGCATGCCGCTATCCGCTTAACCGCTGGGCGGCGATGGTTCGCTATTGCGAAGACGGCCTGCTCGAGATCAGCAACAACCTGGTCGAAAATGCCCTGCGCGGCGTAGCTCTGGGGCGCCGCAACTGGATGTTCGTCGGGTCCACCACGGGTGGAGATGCCTCAGCGCTGTTTTACTCGCTTGCCGAAACGTGCCGCTTGAACGGCGTAGAGCCCGAAGCCTGGTTCACCGACGTCATTGCGCGTATCGGCAATCACCCAATCAACCGGATCGACGAACTCCTGCCATGGCGCTGGCAGGCCCTACGCGATACGGCTCAGGCTGCATGAACACATCACAGCCTCACTCCGCTCTGTTCACACCTCTCGCCTGGGATCCCGGTCTCCTCCCGCCACTGGAGATGGACGGCTACCTGACCGGCGTGCTGGTGACACCAGCATTGGAAACCGCCGACTGGATTGCGGACTTGTGGACCGCGCTCCCCCCGGTGACGGATCAAGCCAGAATGGAGCAGGCCCTCGCCGCCGTTCTGACACGGTTCAGAGCGATTGAAGCGGAGCTTCAAAAGGGATGGCCGAGCTATCAACCCAGCTTCTCCGAAAGGGGGCAGAAGGCTGACCATGGCAGGGTCCGGGGATGGATGAAGGGCTTCTATCGAGCCATGAAGCTGCATCCCGAATATTGGTCAGACCTGGCCGACGACGAGCGAACAGCAACGTTCCTTGGTCTGCTGGTTGGCTTTATCGAGACAGACGAGCAGATCGAAGAACGCGAAGACGCTGACGCCATCCGCGACGAACACGCTGAGCTCCTACCGCGTGCAATCGTCGGTATGAGGAAGCTGGCACTGCTGCATGATGGTGACGCGAATGCGCTCAGATCTATCCAGGCCAGTAAGGTCGGCCGTAATGATCCGTGCCCATGCGGTTCGGGCAGGAAGTACAAGCGCTGCTGCGCAGCCTAAGCGGTTAGCGTCAAGGCCGGGTTCCGTCGGCGCTTAC
>NZ_SODQ01000025.1:0-1564 GCF_004368805.1 Novosphingobium sp. PhB55
GGACCAGCGGCCCATCACGTCGCGATCGATCTCCACGCCTTGTCGGCGCAGGATCACCGACTGGCGATGCCAGGGCTGATGATCGACGAAGCGGCTGACGACGAGATGCGCGAGCAGTGCGCTGCTTGCCATCACCTTGGGCAGCGGCAGATCAATGGTCGGCGCCTGGCGGATCGTTTCGCAGGATCGACAGGCAATGCGAGGGCGAACATGACGCCGGACACGGAAGCAGGCGGGCACGTAATCCAGCACTTCTGTGACGTCTTCGCAGATGACGGTCTCGTTCCCACCGCAACCGCATGGCTCGGGAAGATGCTGGGTCGTCTGCCGCGGGATATGCGCGGGGATCGGTGCTCGGGTTCCGGCTTTGCGCGTCGGTTTCGCATTCGACACCGCAGGTGCGTCATCATTGGCCGGTTCTGGGGCATCGACCTCCTCGAACATCAGACGCAGCTGAGCGATGTCCATCTTCTCGGAGCTGCGACCGAACTGGACGCGCAGCAGCCGGGCCAGACGATGCTCCAGCTTTTCGATCGTCAGGCCCTGAGCTTTGACGATCTGCTTTGCCGCTCCCAGTTCGGCTCGCTCCATCTCCATGACCTCAGCCATCTCCCGCAGCATTTTCTGCAGGAGGACGGGGTCTGTGGGGAGACGATCAAGGTCGAACCGCATGCTGCAGACTATAGCGCACGCGGCATCTCGCGCCTATAAGAATGGCAGTTTTCCGAGCTTCCATCGCTCACGCGAGGGTCGGCGTGAGCACTTCGTCGTGAACAATTGCCTGCCGCCAATCCAGCCCTTCGATCAGCATTGCCAACTGCGCTGACGACAGCCGGTCGGCTGCTCCGCCCTGGGTTCGGGGCCACACGAACTTTCCGCGCTCGAGACGTTTTGCATAGAGGCAAAGCTCTGATCCGTCCCACACCAGTGCCTTCAACCTATCGCCTCTTTTGCCGCGGAACAGAAATACGGCGCCGGAGAATGGATCGAGCTGGAGGATATTGCGCACTTGCGCCGACAGCCCGTCGAAGCCCTTCCGCATGTCGCACGGCGCCAGCGACAGATAGATCTTCGCTGACGGGGGCAGCGTCAAACTCAACGTTCAAGCTCCCCGATGACCTCGAGCGCCAATCTCAACGTCTCTCTGTCAACCAGCTTGTCGATCGATACCGTGAAGCCACCGCCGCGCCGAATTTCGATCCGGCCAGCGTCAGATTGCGTGGCCAGCGGTTCGGCGGGCGTCAGCTCAACCGGCACGAACCCGGCCATCGCGCCGCGGAGCAATTGCTTGCGCCAGGTGTAGAGCTGACCGGTCCCGATCCCGTACCGACGCGCCACCACCGCCATGATGGCGCCGGGCTGCGTCGTCTCCTTCAGGATCGCCAGCTTCTCTTCGTCGCTCCAGTGCCGGCGCCGTTCCACTCGAACGACCGCTCCGCCATCTCGGCGAGCGCTCATACGAGGCTCGTTTGACTGCTCGATATCCACTCGCAAGGCCTCCATGTGCCCCGCGAAATTCACACCAATGCCGCTCTGTACAAGGCCGGGTTCCGTCGGCGCTTAC
>NZ_SODQ01000026.1:0-1352 GCF_004368805.1 Novosphingobium sp. PhB55
GATTGAGCAACCTCACGTATGGAAATTGAATCGGGTTGGGATCACGCATCCCGGCATTCCCATTTGATGTAGGCCTTGTTGTCGCAGGCCCATGTTTCGTCGATTTCGACGAGAACGGCGGAGACGAGGCGCAGAAGCGCCTCGTCGTTGGGGAAGACCCTGACCTTGACGGTACGGCGCTTGAGTTCCTGCTGGACGGCGCGCTCGATCGGGTTGGAGGTGCGCAGGCGCCGGCGATGGTGCTCAGGCAGGGTGAAGACAGCCAGGCCTTCGGGGATGGCATTTTCCAGCCATGAGGCGAGCTTGGGCGCGTTTTTGCTATAGCCCGCGACGAGCTCATCGAGCGCGGCCTGTGCCTTTGCCAGCGAGCCGGCGTTCCAGACGCTGCGCAGTTCGGCGCCGATGCGGGCGCGGATGGCGACATTGGGAGCGTGATGGATGGCATTGGCGGCGAGGTGGAACTGGCAGCGCTGCCAGGTGGCCGATCCAAGTACCGCCCGGCGAGCTGCGCGCAGGCCTGCATGATCATCGGAGACGATGAATTCGACGCCTCGCATGCCGCGCGCGACGAGGCCATCGAGGAAGCTGCGCCAGTGGACCTCGGCCTCCGACAGGGCAACGCTGACGCCGAGCACCCGGCGGCGCTCGTCAGATCCGATCCCGATCGCAGAGAATACCGCAGCATCGCGCACAACGCCGCCGTGGCGCATTTTCTCGTACCGCGCGTCGAGGATGAGGTAACGGATCTCGCCCAGTGGACGGGTCCGCCACGCTTGCAGCTCCTCGTCAAGTAGGGCTGCGGCGCGGCTGACCTGCGAAGAGGACATGCCTTCGATGCCAAATTCGCGCAGCACCGCCTCGGTCTGACGGGTGGAAACACCCTTCACGTACATCTCCGCCACAGCCAGCATGACCGCGCGCACGGAGCGGCACCCTCGCTCCAGCGATTGCGGGTAGAAAGGCTGGCCGTCATGACCGGCGGTCTTGGGAACTGCCACGTGCACCGGGCCCGCTGGCGTATCGATCCGCTTGGGCTTGTAGCCGTTCGCATAGCCACGCCGGTCGGGCGTTCGCTCATAGCGCTGTGCGCCCAGGAAGCGTTCACGCTCGATGCGCATGGCCATCTCGAAGGTGCGCGCGAACACGGCTGCAATCCCTTCGGGGCCGTGTTCGATCAACTGTTCCAGAACCGCTTCGATCGCTGTATCGTTCCGATTGTCCATTCGTCTGCTCCACGGTTGAGTAGTGTCTCTGTGGAATGCTGAAGATGGGCAGCCGGTGCCGGGGCATGCCCCGGCACCGGCTTAACCGTCCCGACCCGAATGAATTTCCAGACCTGTGGTTACACAACC
>NZ_SODQ01000027.1:0-1343 GCF_004368805.1 Novosphingobium sp. PhB55
GGCGGCGACGCCGCATCGGGGACCGCGATCGTGCCCGGGAAATACGTCATCTCGTCGCGACCACGCACGAGGCTGGGCCGGCCCATCAGTTCGGAGTTGAATCTCTCCGTTGCGCGCCAGTCGAGCGGGAGGACATTGTATTTTGCAGCCTCTACCCACCACATGTCCTGAAGTTGACGCAGCTTCTCCGGGAATTTCGCTGCAAGGTCATTGGCCTGGGAGAAGTCCTCTTCGATATTGTAGAGTTCCCAGACCTGTTTGTCGGGGTCCCATTCCCCGCGGTTGGATTCCCAGGGTACGAATGATGGCGCGGAAGCCATCCATCCGTCGTGGTAAAGCCCGCGGTTGCAACCCAGTTCGAAATATTGCGTCCTGCGCGTCTCGGGGGCTTTCGCGTCGGTGAGTGCGGCGGCGAAGCTGACCCCCTCGATCGGCTTCTGCTTCACACCGTTCAATTCGCTTGGCGCGGTGATTCCGCATATATCGTAAAGTGTCGGCACCAGGTCGATCGTGTGAACAAACTGGTTGCGCAGTGCGCCCTTGTCCTTGATCTTCGCCGGCCACGAGATGATCATCGGGTTGCGGGTGCCGCCGAAGTGCGAGGCAACCTGCTTGGTCCACTGGAACGGCGTGTTCATCGCGTGCGCCCAGGCCGACGGGAAATGGTTGAAGTGCTTCGGGCCGCCGAGATCGTCGATGGCCTTGATATTGTCCTCCCATTTCTCGGAAATGCCGTTGAAGAACAGGTTTTCGCACAGCGAGCCTTCAAGTCCGCCCTCTGCACTGGAGCCGTTGTCGCCCGCGATGTAGACGAAAATCGTATTCTCGCCGCCGGGTAGCGCCTTACAAGCGTCGACCACGCGGCCAAGCTCGTAATCGCAGTGGGCGCCATAGCCTGCGAACACTTCCATCATGCGCGCGTATAGCCGCTTCTGATCGGCATTGAGCGAATCCCACGCGGGCAGGCCCTTGGACCTTTCGGTGAGTTGGGTGTCCTTTGGCACGACGCCAAGCTTCTTCTGACGCTCCAGCGTCAGTTCCCGGTATTTGTCCCAGCCTTCATCGAACTGGCCCTTGAATTTGTCCGCCCACTTGCTCCAGATGTGGTGTGGGGCATGGGTGGCGCCAGTGGCCACATAGAGGAAGTAAGGCCGCGTCGCCGCGATGCTGCTCGTCTGGCGCACCCAGGCGATGGCCTTGTCGGCAATATCGGTGGTGAGGTGATACTCGGGATCGGCAGATCGGGGGACGAGGTTGCGGTTCTCGTACAGGATCGGATCCCAATGGTTCATGTCACCCGCGTTGAACCCGTAGAAATAATCGAAGCCGAGGCCGTTGGCCCA